>NZ_JBVHLK010000005.1:0-276945 GCF_055559015.1 Streptomyces sp. NPDC024698
TCCTGGATACGGGCGCCCGCGCCGTCGTTCAGGGAGACCAGCGGAGCACCGGCCGCGATGGCCATGTCCATGATCTTGTGGATCTTCGTGGCGTGGGCCTCGCCCAGCGCGCCGCCGAAGATCCGGAAGTCGTGCGCGTACACGAACACCGTGCGGCCGTGGACGGTGCCCCAGCCGGTGATCACGCCGTCGGTGTACGGCTTCTTCGCCTCCAGACCGAAACCGGTCGCCCGATGCCGGCGCAGCTGCTCGACCTCCTGGAACGAGCCCGCGTCGAGCAGCAGCCCGATCCGCTCCCGCGCCGTCAGCTTGCCCTTGGCGTGCTGCGCCTCGGTCGCCTTCTCGCTCGGGCCGGCCCGCGCCCTGGCACGGATCGCGTGCAGCTCGGCCGCACGGCCGTGGGCGTCCGTGGGCTCGATCGCCGTCAGAGGCCTGTCGTCCACTGCGGTCAAGGGAGTTCCTCCTCGGATGCGTCGAGAGCGTCACGCGCGCCGGGGTCGCCGTGCGCGTGACCGCCGTCAAGGACATGACGGACTTCCACGGGCCGCGGTCGGCCCGTGCGGGATGCGACCGCCGGCGAGGACGGCCTCGGGCGGGAGCCGGCGCACCGTGACGCGGGGCGCGCGGCCCGTCGTCGCGACGGCCGCCGCGTGGCCCGGACCGCACGGCACGTCGAGGACGCTCCAGCCGTCCGGCCGCGGCGGAGCGCCCGGGCCGCCCTCGCCGAGGTACACCTCGGACGTCCAGCCGCCCACGCCGATGCCGGTCCCCTTGAGGAAGGCCTCCTTGCGGGTCCAGAGCCGGGCGAAGCGGGCCGGCCGGTCCGGCGCCCGCAGTGCCGTCAACTCCCGCTGTTCCCAAGGGTGGAGTGCCGACCGGCAGACCTCAACGCGCTCCGGGCGCGGGACCCTCTCTATGTCGACGCCCACCGGGACGCAGGCCAGACCGACGAGGACCTCGCCCCGGCTGTGCGACAGCGAGAAGTGCGGGGCGCCGGGCCCGGCTTCCCGGAGCACCGGGCGGCCGTGCGGCCCCCCGCAGCGCGGGCAGGCCGCTCGGGCGAACTCCAACTCCCTTGCCGACGTGCGCAGATACTCGGCCAGGAGTCTGCGCAGCGCGATGTGCGCGGCCACGTAGAGCGCGCGGTCGCCGGGCAGCCGGAACGCGTCGGCGCGGCGCCGCTCGGCCGGGTCGAGCTCGTCGGACGCGAGAGGCCCGTCGCCGGGCGGCGCCAGCAACCACACCGCCACCTCGCCCTGTTCGGGGTGGGATGCCGAGGCAGGGGCGGGGCTCACCCGGAGCCGCCCCGTACCTCGGCGAGCAGCTCGGCCTGTCGCAGGGTGTCGGCGCGCGGGGCGCTTCCGTCACGGACCGCGTCGACGAACGCGGCGACCGTGGCCGCGACCTGGTCGGCGGGCTCCAGACGGATCTCCTGCCGTCCGGCGCCGCGGTGCAGACCGATCACCGGCGCGAGGTCGGCCGGCGGGGTGAAGGCCCGGTCGACGGTGATCCGCCCTTCGCTGCCCCAGAGTTCGTAACGGGAGGCGTAGGCGTGTTCCATGCCGAAGGTGAGGTGCGCGGTGACTCCGCCGGGGGTGGCGAGCAGCGCCGCCCCCGCCGTTTCGACCTCGCGTCCGGGATGCCGGACGAGACGGGCGCCGACCACGTCGAGTTCGTGTCCCAGGAAGTGCAGCGCGGCCCGCAGCGGGTACAGGCCGACGTCCGAGAGCGCCCCGCCGCCGAGTTCGGCGGAGTAGCGGATGTCGTCTTCGGCGAGCGGGGGGATGGCGAACTCCGCCCGGAAGGAGCGGAGTTCGCCGATCCGTCCGTCGGCGACCAGCTGCCGTACCGCCTCGTGCCGGGGATGATGGACGAACATGACGTTCTCCATCAGGGCCACGCCCCGCTTCGCGGCGAGGTCGAGGAGCCGCTCGGTGCTCTCCGGATCCGTGGTCAGGGGCTTTTCGGCCAGGACATGCTTGCCCGCCTCCAGCGCGGCCTCCACCCAGAGGGCGTGCAGCGCGGCCGGCAGCGGCACGTACACGGCCTGGATGTCGTCGGCCTCCAGCAGTTCGGCGTACCCGTGGACGGGACGGCAGCCGAAACGCAGGCCGGCCTGTCCGGCCCTGGCCGGGTCGCGGCTGGCGATCGCGGCGAGTTCCAGACCGGGCTCCGCGGTGAAGGCGGGGAGCATCCGCCGGAGCGCGATGTCCGCGCAGCCGAGCACCCCGATGCGTACCGGGCCGCTCATCGGGCGTGCGCCGCGGCGGCGTTGAGGCAGGCCAGGAGCGTTCGGGCCTGGACGTTGAGGTAGTGGCCGTGGCGCACGAGCCAGGTGAGCTGGTCCGGTGTGACCCAGGCGTAGCCGGCGGGAGGTTCGGCGGGTACGTCCGACTCGTCGGCGTCGACCAGGAGATACCGGCTCTCGGCGTTGAGGAACCGGCCGCCCTCCTCGGAGTGCACGGCCTCGTACCGGACGCGGTCGGCCGGGGCGTCGAGCACCGTGTCGAGGAACGCCGGGCGCTGTGTCCCGGGCAGGTGAGCGTAGTTGCCGGGGGTGTACTGCACCGTGGGACCGAGCTCGACGGTGTCCAGGAACCCGCCCTCGACCCGGGCGTGGACCAGGACATGGGGGATGCCATCGAACGTGCGGGTGAGGAAGGCGGTGACGCCGAGACCCACCGGCTCGAAGAGCGGCTGGGTCCAGCCGGTGACCTCGCGGTTGCCGGCCTCCACGGCGACCGCGACCACCTTGAAGTAGCGGCCCTCCTCGTGCTCGACGGTCATCTCGTCGCGTCGCCAGCCGGGCAGCCCGGCCAGCGGCACGCGTTCGGCGTGCACGTCGTGCCGGGAGCGCTCGCCGGTGATCCAGGACAGCAACTGGGCGTCGGACAGCAGCGCGTCGGCCGCCGTCTCGGGAACGGGCAGGCAGGACAGGACCGTACGGGAGTCCATGTTGATGACGTTGTCCCGGTGCAGGAGCTCCGCCATCTGTCCGAGGGTGAGCCAGCAGAAGTCGTCGAGGAGCGGTACGTCGTCGTCCGTCAGCACGATCATGTTGCGGTTCGACTTGCGGAAGAACCACGAGCCGTGTTCGGACTGGAGGACGTCGGCGACGACGCGGCCGCGTCCCGGTCCGACGAAGTGCTCCAGATACTTCACGTCCGCGCCCCGGTGGACCTTGGTGTAGTTGCTGCGGGTGGCCTGCACGGTCGGGGACAGCTGGAGCAGGTTCGGGTTGCCGGGCTCCATCTTGGCCTGCATCAGGAAGTGCAGGACGCCGTCGATCTCCTTGCCCAGGATCCCCAGGATGCCGACCTCGGGCTGCTTGATGATGGGCTGGTGCCATTCGGCGTACGGGCCGTCGCCGTACGGGTCGCCCCGCTCGGTGACGTGCAGGCCCTCGACGGTGAAGAACCGGCCGCTGCGGTGGACGAGGTTTCCGGTGGTGTCCTGGAACGACCAGCCGTCCAGGCGGGCGAAGGGGACGCGGTCCACGCGGAAGGCGTTGGCGCGGCCCCGCTCGGCGAGCCAGTCGGCGAAGCCGGCGGTCGCCCGGTGCGCGCCCTGGGTGGTGGCGGCCGACAGGGCGAGCCGGTCCGCCAGCAGCTTCGCGTCTTCGCGCGGTTGAGGGACGAGAGGCAGCATCAGAGGACTCTCCGTGTTCGATGGGTCCGATGGTCCGACGGTCCGGGGCCCCGATGGGCCCGAATGTTTGAGGTGCGGCGCTGCGGCATCGCCCCGGGTGGGCGGCCGCTCGGTGATGCCTCCCGCTCGTCAGACGTACACGGACGCCGTGAAGTCGCCGAGGATCCGGCGGTGGTAGTCGTGGCCGAAGCCCATCTGCGCGACCTGCGGAACCAGGGCCCTCAGCTTCTCGGTGGAGATCACGTGCTGACGGACCCCCGTGTCGAGGTACTCCCGGCGCGCCTCCAGTGCGAGGTCCTTCGCGAGCAGGTCGACTATCTCCTCCACCGGGGCCGCGAATCCCGACGCCACGTTGACCGTCTCGGCCCGCGGGTCCGCGGCGAGCAGCCGGTCGACCACGGTGATGACGTCGCCGACGTCGATGAGGTCGCGGGCCGCCCCGCGGTGCACGCGGACCACTCCCTCCCGCAACTGCCGTACCAGGGTGGGCAGCAGCTGGTGTTCCGGCTGGCCGGGGCCGACCAGATGCCCCAGCCGGAGGATGAGGTGATCGGCCCCGGTGTCGCGCAGCAGTTCCTCCAGGGCGAGTTTGTGCTCGCCGTAGGGGGTGCAGGGCGTCACCGGGACGTCCTCCCGGCCGGGGCCCTCGGCGAGTCCGTACATCCCGGTCGCCGCGGTGGAGAAGAAGAGCACCCGCCGTCCCTCGGCCGCGCAGCGCCGCGCGACCTCGCGCAGCAGCGCGGTCTCGCGGGCGAAGTCGGCGTCCGAGGTGCCGCTCGCCCAGGACACCCCCGCCGCGAGGGCCACGGTGTCCGGATGCCGGGCGGCCAGCGGACGCAGGTTCCGCGCCAGGAAACCGTTTCCCACAATGTCCATACGTCGTCGTCCCGATCTCTAGCAGTGTCTCCAGGGGTGGGAGGGCCGTCCGGCTCAGCCGCGCGCGGCCACGAACTCCTTGACCGAGGCGGTGACGTAGTCCAGCATCTCGTCGGTGAGCGCCGGGTAGACCCCGATCCAGAAGGTGTGCTCGGTGATGAGGTCGCTGTTGGTCAGCTCGCCCACGATCCGGTGCGGCTGGTCGATGTAGGCGGGGTGGCGGGTCAGGTTGCCCGCGAACAGCCGGCGGGTGCCGATCTTTCGGTCCTCCAGGAAGTCCACCAACTCGGCGCGGCTGAACGGCGCCTCGGGGTCCACGGTGATCACGAAGCCGAACCAGCTGGGCTCGGAGCGCGGGGTGGGCTCGGGCAGCAGCAGTCCGGGCACCCCGTCCAGGCCCTCCCGCAGCCGCCGCCAGTTGCGCCGCCTGGCCTCGATGAAGGAGTCGAGCTTGGCCAGTTGGGTGAGCCCGAGGGCGGCCTGGATGTCGGTGGCCTTCAGGTTGTAACCGACGTGCGAGAAGATGTACTTGTGGTCGTACCCGGCCGGCAGCGTGCCCAGCTGGTACTTGAACCGCTTCAGGCACCGGTCGTTCTCGCCCGGCTCGCACCAGCAGTCCCGGCCCCAGTCCCGCAGCGACTCCACGATCCTGGCCAGGGCGAGGTTGCCGGTCAGGACGCAGCCGCCCTCGCCCATGGTGAGGTGGTGCGCCGGGTAGAAGCTGACGGTCGTCATGTCGCCGAAGGTGCCGGTGAGCTTCCCGTCGTACAGCGAGCCGACCGCGTCGCAGTTGTCCTCGATCAGGAACAGGTCGTGCTGTTCGGCGAGTTGGGCGATCTCGGTGACCGGGAAGGGGTTGCCGAGCGCGTGGGCGATGATGATGGCCCGCGTTTTCGGACCGATCGCCGCGGCCACCCGGTCGGCGGTCGCGTTGCAGGTGGTGAGGTCCACGTCCACGAACACCGGGACGAGGCCGTTCTGGAGGATCGGGTTGACCGTCGTCGGGAAGCCCGCCGCGACGGTGATGACCTCGTCGCCCGGCTTCAGCCGACGGTCCTCCAGCGTGTGGGAGGTCAGGGCCGACACGGCCAGCAGGTTGGCCGACGAACCGGAGTTCGTGAGGTGGGCCTTGCGGCGCTTGAGACGGCGGGCGAAGGCGGACTCGAACTTGCGGGAGCTGGTACCGGCGGCGATGCGCATCTCCAGCGCCGCCTCCACCAGGGCCGCCCGGTCGTTCTCGTCCAGGACGGCGCCGGACGGCCAGATCTCGGTGGTGCCGGGGATGAACTCCTGGTTCGGGGACGACTCCCGGTGGTAGTCGCGGACCCCTTCGAGTATCAGGTCCTTGCGGTCGCTCATGGTCGTTTCCCTTCTTCGGCCGGTGCGTCGGCCGTGATCCCGAGTGGAGTGCCGGGCCGGGGGTGCTCCGGCGGCAGTACGGAGGCGAGCAGGTCGCGCAGGGAGTCGTCGAGGCCGCGCAGCGGACGCCAGCCGAGCAGGCGCAGCGCGCGCGAGACGTCCAGGCACTGCCACGGGACGTCGGTGCGGGAGCCCGCTCCCCCGGCCGCTTCGGCCGCCTCGGTCACCGGGAGGTCGAGGCCGCTGAGTTCGATCATCCGGTCGACCAGCGCGCGCATCGGGGCCGCCGTGCCACGGCCCACGTTGATCACCTGACCGGCGACGTCAGCCGCCGGCGCGGTGGCCGCGGCCAGCACGGCCGCGGTGACGTCGTCGGCGTCCACCAGGTCGCGGGCCGCGCGCAGCGCCGGAAGGCGCAGTTCGGCGGCCTTCTCCCCGCGCGCTTCGGCCCGGGCCGCCGCACCGAGATGCGCCGCGACCCGGCCGAAGAGACTGCCCTCGGGCACCCCGGCGCCGATCACATTCGCAAGCCGGAGCACCACACCGTCCACGCCCCGCTCGCTCCGGGCCCGCAGCACGGCCCGAGTGCCCTGGAGCTTGGTGCGTCCGTACGGAGTGACCGGCGCGGGCTCGTAGTCCTCGCCGGTGGCGGCGTCCGGGGCTCCCGCCCCGTACTCGTGGACGGTGCCCAGCTGGACGAGCCGTACCGGCGCTCCGGGCAGCTCCGCGAGCGCCGCGACGACCCGCTCGACCAGTTCGGAGTTGCCCGCGGCCATCTCCGCCTCGTCGGCCCGCCAGGCCCGCCCGGCCGCGTTGACCACGACGTCGGCGCGGGCCTCCGCGAACACCTCGGCGATCTCCCGGGGTGAGGCCGTCACCAGGTCAAGGCCGACGGCCGGCACTCCCGGCGCGGCGACGGGTGCCGGCGCGGCGCGCGAGACCACGTGCACCCGGGCGCCCTGGGCCGCGCACGCCGCGCCGATGCGGCGGCCCAGGAAGCCGGTGCCGCCGAGGACCACGACCGAGAGCCCCGTCACCGGGCGGTGCTCAGGCCGCACGGCTCGGTCCGTCCTTGACGGCCTTCCACCAGTCGGGGTTGTCCCGGTACCAGGCGACCGTGTCGGCCAGGCCCTTCTCGAAGCCGGTCCGCGGCGCGTAGCCCAGCTCCTCGCGGATCTTCGACTCGTCGATCGAGTAGCGCAGGTCGTGCGCCTTGCGGTCCGCGACGCGGCGGATCATCTCCTCGCCCGCGCCGGTCAGTTCCAGCAGCCGTTCGGTCAGGGCGAGGTTGCTGTACTCGTTGCCGCCGCCGATGTTGTAGATCTCGCCCGCCCGTCCCCCGTTGAGCACGAGGTGGATGCCACGGCAGTGGTCGTCCACGTGCAGCCACTCGCGGACGTTGCGGCCGTCGCCGTACAGCGGGACCTGGCGGCCCTCCAGCAGGTTGGTGACGAACAGCGGGATGACCTTCTCGGGGTGCTGGTAGGGCCCGTAGTTGTTGGAGCAGCGGGTGATCGAGAGGTCCAGGCCGTGGGTGCGCCAGTAGGCCCGCGCGACCAGGTCCGAGCCTGCCTTGGAGGCGGCGTAGGGGGAGTTGGGTGCGAGCGGCCACTCCTCCGTCCAGGAGCCCTCGTCGATCGAGCCGTACACCTCGTCCGTGGATACGTGCACGACCCGCTCGATCCCGCTCTCCAGCACCGCGTCCAGCAGGGTCTGGGTGCCCAGCACGTTCGTACGGAAGAACTCGCCGGCGCCCTCCAGGGAGCGGTCGACGTGGGACTCGGCCGCGAAGTGGACCACGGCGTCGTGGCCGGGCACCAGTTCGCGCAGCAGGGCGCGGTCGCACACGTCGCCGCGGACGAACACGAGCCGTTCGTGCGAGGCGGGCAGGTTCTCCCGGTTGCCCGCGTAGGTCAGCTTGTCCAGGGCGGTGATCTGGGCGCCCTCCCAGCCGCTGTACCGGTCGGCCAGCAGGCCGCGCACGAAGTGCGAGCCGATGAATCCGGCCGCCCCGGTGACGAGGATCCTCATGCCGCGACCTCCACTCGGGTGTGGTCTCCGACGACCAGGCGGTGGCGGCCCGGGCCGGTGGTGCCGACGGACGCGGCGCGCCCGATCAGCGAGTTGTGCAGCCCGTGCACGCCGGTGACCGACGCCTCGTCCAGGGCGATGGAGCCCTCCAGCCGGCTGTCGGTCACCGTGCAGTGGCGCCCGATGGAGGTGTGCGGGCCCACATGGCTGTCCCGCAGGACCGTGCCGGCGCCGATGATCGCCGGCCCCTCGATCCGGGACCGCTCGACGATCGCCCCCGCCTCGACCACGACCCGGCCGACGAGCACGCTGTCGGCGTCGACGTGTCCGTCGACCCGCCGGGTCAGTCCGTCCAGGAGGTGGCTGTTGCACTCCAGGACGTCCTCGACCTTCCCGGTGTCCTTCCAGTAGCCGTCGTAGACCCTGGCCCGTACGTCCGCGCCGGAGGTGACCAGCCACTGGATCGCGTCGGTGATCTCCAGTTCGCCCCGGGCGCTCGGCTCGATCGCGGCGACCGCCTCGTGGATGGCGGCGGTGAAGAAGTACACGCCGATCAGGGCCATGTCGCTGCGCGGCTGCTGCGGCTTCTCCACCAGGCGCAACACCTCTCCGTCGGGGCCGAGTTCGGCGACGCCGAAGGAGCGCGGGTCGGAGACCTTGTGCACGACGACCTGGGCGGCCGGCCGCTGCCGGTTGAAGTCCTCGGCGATCTCGACGACACCGTCGGGGAGCATGTTGTCGCCGAGGTACATCACGAAGTCGTCGTCGCCGAGGAATCCGCGGGCGATGGACACGGTGTGGGCCAGGCCGCGCGGCGCGTCCTGGGGGATGTAGGTGATCCGCAGGCCGAACCGGGCGCCGTCGCCGATGACGGCCTCGATCTCGGGGCCGCGGTCACCGACGATCACTCCGACCTCGGTCACCCCCAACTCCCTGACGGCGTGCAGCACATGCACCAGCACGGGTGTGTTGGCGATGGGGATGAGTTGTTTGGGCATCGAATAGCTGAAAGGCCGCAGGCGGGTTCCAGATCCGCCGGCGAGCACCAGAGCCTTCATCGAGAGGTCCTCTCGGTTCGTGTATTCATGCCTGTTCGAGCGCGTCGAGCACGCTCGCGGGCGAGGGCATGGCGGCGATCTCCCGGGAGAGTCCGCGGGCCCGTTCGCCGTATGCGTCGTCGGTCAGCAGTTCCTGGCAGCAGTCCGCGATCGCTTCGGCCGAGTCCTCGCCGGGCAGCAGCGTGAGCGCGGCCCCGAGGTCGGCGACGCGAAGGGCGGGCTTCTCCAGCACGGCACCTTTGGGGATCAGCAGTTGGGGCACACCGGCGTTCAGTCCGGTCAGTGTGCTGACGCCGCCTCCGTGGTGCACGAGCAGATCGCAGGTGGGCGCGACCACATCGAGCGGCGTCCAGCCGGCCCGGACTTCCGGCAGTTCCTCGCGCAGGGCCTCGGCGACCGCCTCGGGCGCGGCGACGATCAACTCGACGTCCCAGGCGGCGACTTCCTTGGCGAGGCCGCGCAGGAAGTCGAAGTTCTTGTCGTAGCTCTCCCTGGCGACCCGGCTGCCGGAGGTCACCAGGACGCGGCGGCGCTCGCCGCGGCCGTACATCCACGGTTCCAGTCGTCGCTGGCCGTTGGCCGGAACGTAGCGCATCTGCCGGGCGGGGGCGGCCCCCGGCGGCCGCAGGCTCGGCGGGCAGATGTCCACGAGGACATCGGGGTCGGGCAGCCGGACGAGTCCGAACTCCGCAAGTTCGGGGCCGAGTTCGGTGTCCGCGCCGGGGTGGATTCCGTCGGCCTCGATGGCGTCCCAGGTCTGGCGCACATGCGGTACGCCCAGATGCAGGGCGAGCAGCGGGGCGACGTAGCTCATCGTGCCGCCGACGATCAGGTCGGGCCGCCAGGCACGGCAGAACTCCAGCATGCGCGGAAGGCTCGAAGCGGCCATCCGCGCGAACCAGCGCCCGGTGAACAGGGCCTGTTCGGCCGGGTCGGAGGGGATCGCCTCGGGTTCGCCCGCGCGGTCCAGGGTGATGAAGTGCCGGATGGGCAGGTCGGTCGTCGCGATGCCCGGAAGGCCCGAGGACGTGATGACCGGCACCATGTCGTCGTTCGCAGCCATGACCACCTGGTGGCCCGCGTTGCGGGCGGCGGTGGCCAAGGGGGCCAGGGCGAAGACGGTGGCCGGGCTGCCCGCCGCCACGAAGAGCATTCTCACGGCGTCCCCGCCTTGCTGAATCGGGGCAGCAGACCTGCCCGTGCGGCCTCGGCCACGGTCGGCGCCTTCGCGTCCTTGTCCGAGATGAGAGGGGTGTCGGGGCAGTTCCAGGGCAGATCGAGCTCCGGGTCGAGCGGGTTGACGTCGATCTGGGTGCCCGGCACATAGGTGGTGGAGACGACGTAGCAGATGCAGGCGTCGTCGCTGAGCGCGAGGAATCCGTGACCCACGCCCTCCGGGACGTAGACGGACCGGCCTGAGTCCGCGGTCAGTTCGTTGACGTGGTGCTCGCCGAACGTCGGGGAGCCGATCCGCAGGTCCACGACGATGTCGCGCAGCGCGCCGCGGACGCAGGTGACGACCTTGGCCTGGCCGGGCGGGATGAGCACGCTGTGGATGCCCCGCAGGGTGTGCCGTCTCGACACGGAGTAGTTGATCTGCTGGGGCCGGAAGGCGGCGCCGGTGGCGCTCTCCAGCGCGTCGCTGCGCAGGGACTCGTAGAACGTCCCGCGCTCGTCCGGGATCTGGTCGGGTGTGATCAGGAAGGTCCCGGGCAGGGTCAGTTCCTCGATGTGCACGGCAGGCTCGCCTCTCTGGGTTCCGTGTGCGCTTCCGCGAGCCGTTCCAGACCGGCGGCCACGGCGGCCGGGGACGGCATGGCGGCCATCTCCGCGGCCAGGCGGCGGGCCGAACGGGCGTGACGCGGGTCGGACAGCAGCTCGTCCAGTGCCTGTCCGACCAGCCGCGGGTCGTCCTGCCGCGCCGCCGTGTCGAAGGACAGTCCGGCACCGGTCGCGGTGAGCCGGTCGGCCAGCGGGAAGTGGTCCGCCAGCTGGGGCAGCACCAGTTGGGGCAGTCCGAACGCCGTGGCGGTCATCGCCGTACCCGCGCCGCCGTGGTGCACGACCGCGTCACAGGTCCCGAGGAACAGGTGCAGGGGCAGCGGGTCGACGGCTGTCACGTTCCCGGGCAGCGGTCCGACCGCCGACCGGTGCCGTTCCGGCAGCGTGACGAGGATCTCGGCGTCGGACCGGGCGGCGAGGGCGTGCAGCAGGCCGCGGACGAAGCCCTCGCCGTGCAGCGCCGGTGTGTTGCCGAGCGAGACGGCGACCCGCCGCCGCCCGGCTCCCGGGCCGGGGTCCGACCGTACCCAGGCCGGCGTCACGGCTCCCCCGCTGTAGGGCACGTAGCGGATCGGCACACCCGCATCGCCGTCCGGCAGCCGCAGCGACGGCGGGCACGGATCGAGCAGCACGGTCGGGTCCGGCAGGCGGGCCGGGTCCGGACGCTCGGCCGGGTCCTGCGGCACGGCCGACTCGACGCGTACGGCCGACTCGGCGCCCACGGCCGACTGGGCGCCCGCGGCCGACTCCCGGACGAAGCGCCGGGCGGGGCCGGAGATGGCGTCCACCGTCCAGCGGTGGTGCACCACCGGCACGCCCAGCCGGGCGCCGATGATCAGGGAGCAGTACTCCAGCGGGTCGGCCAGGATCAGCTCCGGTCCGAACTCCTCGGCCGGAGCCGTGTACCGGTCGAGGAGCGCGGTGGCGTGGGCCCACCACAACCTGCCGTATCCGCCGAGCAGTTCGGGGGCCGGACGGGGTCTGGCCTGGAGGGGCCGCCGCTCCCCGGGCAGATTCCTCAGCAGCATGGCGTCGACGTCGAAAGGGTCGCCCACGCCGACGCCGGTGAGTCCGCAGTCCCGGACCGCGCCCAGGACATCGGGCTGGCCGAGGACCCGCACCTCGTGGCCGGCCGAACGCAGCGCCCACAACAGGGGTACCAGGGGCAGGAAATGGGACGGTACAGGGGTGGCGATCACCAGTACGCGCATCTGACGGACAGTCCTCTCCGGCCGCACCGGCCTCTTCGGGTGGTCAGCGGCGCTCGGCGGTCAGGCGCTCCAGCAGGGGGACGACGTCCTTCGGCGCGGGCGCGGAGAGCATCTCGTCGTACAGACGGCGCGCGCCGAGCGAGAACGACGGGTCCTCCAGGAGCCGCACGAGCTGCTTGTGCAGTCCCGGGACGTCCAGGCTCTCGGGGTCGGCGACCAGACCCGCGCCCATGTCCTCGACGTACCGGGCGGTGACCATCTCGTCCCACATGGGCAGCGGCACCACGAGCTGGGGCACCTGATAGGCGACCGCGGCGGAGAAGGTCCCGCCTCCGCCGTGGTGGATGACCGCCGAACTGGTCGGCAGGACCTGGTTGAGCGGCACGTACTCCAGCGTGCGGACGTTGTCGGGCAGGGTGCCGGCCGCGGCGAGCTGCTCGCCGTTGAGGGTGGCGACGACCTCGATGTCCAGCGCGGACACCGACTCGAAGAACTCGCGCATCGGGAACCCGCTGTACTTGCCGAAGATCTTGCGGCGGCTCACCCCCAAGGTCAGTACCACGCGCGGGCGTTCGGGCCGGCCGTGCAGCCAGGCCGGGAGGGGGGCCGCGCCGTTGTAGGGGACGCGCCGCATGGGCACGTGGGTCAGCTCGACCGGCCGCCGCATCCTGGACTGGGTCAGGTCGAGGGTCCACTGGCCGAGCAGCATCTCGTCGCTGAACTCCAGCCCGTGGTGCTCCAGTACGGGGCCGTACCAGCTCAGCCAGGGATGCTCGGTCAACTCCGCCTTCGGGTCGGCCAGTTCGCGCTTCGTCCGTTCGTGGATCAGCGCGATGTTGTCCATGCCCCAGACCAGGCGGGCGTGCGCGGCGCCGGTGACCCGCGCGGCGATGGGCGCGGGGAACATCAGCGGGTCCCACAGCACGAGGTCGGGTTTCCACTCGCGGGCGAAGTCGACCAGGTTGTCCAGCACGGGCCTGCGGCCGCCCGGTTCCGCGGGCTCGGGGTAGTGCATCCTCAACATGCCGCCCAGGACCGTTCGGGCCGTGCGCCAGCCCTCGGACTCCTCCGGTTCGCACGCGTCGAAGGCGAGGGTGGGGCGGTCCGGCTTGGCGTCCCCGGTGTTCTTGCTCAGGGCTTCCGGCAGTTCCTCCGGCGATCCCAGCGGTACGGCCGTGAGCCCGGCCGCGCGGATGTTCGCGATCACCCCCGGGTCCACGACGCCCGCGTGGCTCGCCACGACGACCTCGTGCCCGGCGCTCTGGAGCGCCCAGGCCAGCGGCACGACGGGATACAGGTGTGCCGTCGCCGGAAAGATGGTGAACATGACACGCATCGTGGGACTCCGTTCGTGTTCGGTTGTGCGGGGACGCGAGGACGTGGACGGGCACGGCCCGCGAGGAGGTGGAGCCCGGGGCGGTCAGGGCGCGGTGTCCGCCCCGCGGGTGCGGGCGGTGCAGGCGACGAGCGCGCCGGTCGTGGACAGGGCGGTGAGGAACCCCAGCGCGGTCTCCCGGCCGGTGTCGAGCGCGGCGGCCGTGACCGGCAGAGCCAGCACGGCGCCCAGTTGTACGGCCGTCTGGTAGACGGGCACGGCCGAAGCCCGGTGCTCGGCCGGAATCCCGGCCGTGGCCTGGAGGTTGAGGGCGGCGAAGGACAGCACGAATCCGGCCTCGACGAGCAGCAGCGCGGGCAGCACGCCGGTGGCGTACGTGCCTGATCCCGCGGTCAGCAGCGCGGTCACGCAGCCGAGCGCCGCGGCGCAGCTTCCCGCCCTGATCAGCCGTTCGGTGCCGAAGCGCCCCACCATCCGGCCCGCGAAGGGCAGCGCGAGCGCCAGCGGCAGACAGGCCGGCAGGAGCGCGAGCGCCGTACGCCAGGAACTCCACCCCCACGGGTCGTGCATCCGGTGGACGAGCAGCATCAGCAGGCCGAGATAGGTGCCGTTCAGGGTGGCCGCGCAGACCGCCGAGCGCCGGAACGGGCCGTTGCGCAGGTGCCGTGCCAGGGCGGCCCCGAGTGGTGCGGCGGGCGCGGGCCCGTCGTCGCGCGGGATGAGCCGGAACCCGGCGGCCAGCAGCACCAGGGCGACCGGGGCCGGGAAGACCGGGTTCCAGCGCCAGCTCAGCGCGGTCAGCGCCCCCGAGCACAGCAGTCCCGCCGTGAAGCCCGCCGCCCCGAAGAGCGAGTACACCGACACCGCCCGGCGCCGCTCGGCTCCCGGGCGGTACGCGGTGCTGATGATGGCGAGCCCGGTGGGCGCGGTCATCGCGGCGCACATGCCCTTCACCACCCGGGTGGCGATCAGCACGGCGGCCTGGTCGGTGAGACCGCCGGCCACCGAGACGGCGATGAACACCGGCAGCGCGGCCAGGTACACCGACCGTCCGCCGCAGCGGGCGACGAGCCGGGGACCGAGCAGCAGCAGGGCCGCGAAGCCGGCGGCGAAGCCGCTCATCACCCACTGGCCGCCGAACGTCGACAGACCGAGGTCGCGCTCCATGGCCGGCAGGGCGACCAGGACGACGGAGACCTCCAGGGCGTCGATGAGCATGGTGCCGGCGAGCACGAAGAGCAGGGCCCTGCGTCCGGCGTCGGTGCGGGGCGCGGGGTGTGCGGAGAGCGTCGTCATGCGCTTGGCCGTCCGCCCGCTCAGCCGAGCAGGGTGCCGCCGCTGGCGTCCAGGTAGGAGCCGGTGATCCAGCGGGAGTCGTCGCTCGCGAGGAAGGCCACCACGTCGGCGACGTCCCGGGTGTCGCCGACCCGGCCGAACACCGAGTAGCCCGCCATGGCCGCCACCGCCTCCGGGTCGTCGAAGACCGGTGTGCCGTTGTCGGTGATGCCGGGGCCCACGCTGTTCACGGTGATGCCACGGGGTCCGAGGTGTTTGGCGAAGTGCAGGGTGAGCTGGTCGATCGCGCCCTTGGTCATCGCGTACGCCACCTCCTGCGGGTTGGCGACCCGGGTCAGTCCCGAGGAGATGTTGATGATCCGGCCGCCGTCGGGGAGGTTGCCCAGGGCGCGCTGCACGAGGAAGTACGGCGCCTTGGCGTTGACGGCGAAGAGCCGGTCGAACGCCTCGGGCGTGAGG
Organism: Streptomyces sp. NPDC024698; assembly: GCF_055559015.1. Classification (NCBI taxonomy): domain Bacteria; kingdom Bacillati; phylum Actinomycetota; class Actinomycetes; order Kitasatosporales; family Streptomycetaceae; genus Streptomyces; species Streptomyces sp. NPDC024698. The sequence goes on from NZ_JBVHLK010000005.1 coordinate 15,057, forward strand.
TCCTCCGGGGCCACGCCGCCCATGACTCCGGCGTTGTTCACCAGGATGTCGAGCGTGGTGACGCCGGTGCGCTCCTTCAACTCCCTCTCCAGGGAGAGGAACAGCTCGTGGACGTCGCCGGGGACGCCGAGCTCGGCCCGGACCGTGAAGGCCCGGCCGCCCTCCTTCTCGATGGCCGCGACGGTCTCGGCGGCGGCCTCGCCGTTGCTCGCGCCGTGCACGGCGACGAGCGCGCCCTCGCGGGCCAGCCGGAGCGCCGTGGCCCGGCCGATGCCACGACTGGAGCCGGTGACGAGCGCGGTCTTTCCGGTCAGTTTGCCCATGGTGTTCCTCCTGTACCTGGTGTGCGTGTCCGTGGTGGGTCCGTCCGTGCTGTGCGTGTGCGTGGCGGGCCTGCTCGTGGTGGGCCTGTCCATGCTGTGCCCGTCCGTGCTGTGCCTGTCCGTGGTGTGCCTGTCCGTGGTGGGCTGACGCGTCGGTCCGGGAGCGTCGTGCGCGGCCGGGCCGCCGCCGTCGAGGCCGCTGATCATCGCGGCGAGGTGGCGGCGGGCCGCCGGGATCCCGAGCAGTTCCCGGAACACCGTCCGTACGCCGTCCACTTCCGGGCCGCCGAACAGCAGGTGGGCCTGCGCCTCGATGTTGCCGAGCACGCGCGCGCCCACCGGGTGGCGGACGGAGTGGTAGGTGTCGAGCAGGTCGTCGCCGGCCCGGCCGGCGAGCCGCGCGGCGAGCTTTCCGCCGAGGTCCGCCGCGTCCTGGAGGCCGAGGTTGAGGGCCTGCCCGCCGACCGGCAGCTGCGCGTGGGCGGCGTCTCCGGCGAGGAACACCCGGCCGATGCGGTAACGCGCCGCCTGGCGACGGGTGTTGTGGAACGCGTTGAGCCAGAGCGGCCGGGCGCCCGCGAGGTCCTCGCCGGTGACCCGGGCCCACACCGCGCGCACCTCCTCGAAGGCGGGGGTCTTCGCGTCGCCGGAGACCCGGCCGAAGGCGTGCACCATGACGCGGGTGACACCGTCCGGTCCGCGGCGGGCGTTGGCCACCCCGAGGAGGTGCCGCTCGAAGCGCCGCTCCCGCAGGTCGACGCCCGTCAGGTCCGCGCGCAGCAGTTCCTTGGTGGGGCCGCTCCCGGGGAACGCGAAACCGGCCAGCCGCCGCACGGCGCTCTCCTCGCCGTCGCAGCCGACGACGTACGCGGCGCTCAGCCGCAGCCGCTCCCCCGCCGGGGTGACCGCGACGACGTGCACCCGGTCGGGTTCCTCGGACAGGCCGGTCACCGTGTGGCCGCGCCGCACCACGGCCCCGAGGCCGGTCGCCCGGTCCGCGAGTACGGCCTCCACGCGGGTCTGCGGCGCCTTCCACTGACCTGCGTACGGGCTGTCACCGGCCTCGGTCAGATCGAGGGGGATTCCGCCGAAGTGGCCGGGCCCGGCATCGGGCGGCGGCCCGAGAGGCGCGACCAGGTCCCGCGCGTGCAGCAGTTCCATGGTGCGGGCGTGCAGGACCGAGGCCCGCGATTCCGTCGTGGGCGCGGTCAGGCGCTCCAGCACGATCACCCGCGCCCCGCCGGAACGCAGTTCCCCGGCGAGCAGCAGACCGACCGGTCCCGCGCCGACGACGACCACATCGGTGTCCAGGGCGGCCATGGTCAGCGCCGGTTCTCGGCGTGGTCCTTGGCGTGGCCGAGGGTGGCGCGGCTGTTGGCGCTCAGAGCGCCGCGGACGTACTCCCGGGCGTCGGCGACGCTCGCGTCGGAGCCCAGAACCGCGGCGATGTTCGCCGTGTTCAGGACCACGGTGTGCTGCGAGGTCACGGCAACCCCGCCGGCGTTCTCCGCGAACGTCCAGCGGCCGGTGTGCAGGGTCATGAGCGCGGGCAGGGTGACCTGCTTGTACGCGATCGTGTGGTGCGGGAAGACCACCCGGTACGACTTCGTGGTGTGCGTCGAGCCGTCCTTGGCGCGTGTGTCCATCTCCAGCACCTGGAGCCCCGGGGTGTCCTCCGAGAAGCGCACGGAGGCCACGTGCGGCAGCCGCTCGGCCCACAGCCCGGCCTCGTTGACGAAGTCGTAGGCGTCCTTGGCCGCGCCGGCGATCTGCACCGTGTCCTCGAAGGAGAAGGTGATCTCCTCGGAGGCGTGGGCCAGTTCGACGTTCGCCTTCAGCGCGGCCAGCTCCGAGCGGGAGTTGCGGTCGACGGCCTCGTCGATCCACTTCAGTCCCTCCGGGGCGTCGTCGACGGCCCGGTAGTCGTGCAGCAGCCGTACCCGCGACGAGGTCCCGGAGAGCGGCTCGATGATCCAGGTGCCACCCATGGCGGCGACCGGCGGGGTGGAGATCTCCTGGCGGAACGTGATCCGCAGGTTCGCGGGGTCCAGGGTGCGGCGCGAAGTCCAGTTCTTGGCCTCGCCGTTGGCGGTGGCCCAGATCCGGATGCGTTCCTCCGCCGCGCCCCCCTCGACACGGTCGCCGTGGTCGACGTGGTCCACGTACAGGGTGGGCGGGAAGATCCGCGGCCAGTTCTCCACCTCGGCGATCAGCCGGTAGACGGCGGCGGCCGGGGCCTCGACGGTGACGGTGTGCTCGACCTGACGGGTCGTCATCGTATGGTCTCCTGCGTGTCTCAGAAGTTGCCCAGGCCGCCGCAGACGTTCAGCGCCTGGGAGGTGATGGAGGCGGCGGAGTCGGACGCCAGATAGCCGACCAGGCCCGCGACCTCCTCCGGCGTCGAGTAGCGGCCGAGCGGGATCTTCGCCTGGAACCTCTCGAGAATGGCGTCCTCGCTGGTGTCGTACGCGGCGGCGTAACCCTGGCGGACCCGCTGCGCCATCGGCGTCTCGACATAGCCGGGGCAGACCGCGTTGACGGTGATCCCGGTGGGCGCCAGCTCGTTGCCGAGCGCCTTGGTCAGGCCGACCACTCCGTGCTTGGAGGCCGAGTAGGGGGCGCCGAGCACCACGCCCTGCTTGCCCGCGGTGGAGGCGATGTTGATGATCCGGCCGCGGTCCTTGTCGCGCATGCCGCCCGTGGTGAGCACCTCGCGCGTCATCAGGAAGACGCTGTTGAGATTGGTGTCGATGACGTCGAACCAGAGGTCGTCGGTGATGTCGGCGGTGACTCCGCCGCCGGAGCGGCCCGCGTTGTTGACGAGGACGTCGATCGTGCCGAAGCGTTCGACCGCCTGGCGCACGAAGCGCTTGACGTCCTCGGCCGAGCGGACGTCGCAGGGGACGCCGTCGACCTCCAGCCCGTCGTCGAGGAGTTCCTTGACCGTACGGGTCACACCGTCCTCGGTACGGGCGCAGAGGAACACCCGGTGGCCCTGCTCGGCCAGCAGCCTGGTCACCGCCAGGCCTATGCCGCTGGTCGCGCCCGTGACGAGGGCGACCTTCGGGTTCTGCTGCGTCATGTCTGTCTCCTGGAGAGGGAAAGGGAGGCGCGGGAGGGCGAAGGGATGGCACGGGGAGAAGGCGCGCCGCCGGTTCCCGCCGGGGGCATCGACGGTGACCGGCGGGAGCCGGCGGCGCGGTCCTGGGGCGGGCTCAGCCGATCTCGGCGGGCACCAGCAGGGCGTTGACGGCCTCGATCAGCTCGCGCGGAGTGCGGGCGTCGGTCAGCGTGTCGTCGTCCAGGGTGATGTCGAACTCGCGCTCGATGCGCCCGCCGGTCTCCAGCATCGCGAGGGACTCGTAGCCCAGCGACTCGAAGTCGGTGTCGGCGATGTCCCCGTCGAGGTCGGCGGATTCGTCGGCGCCGGCCCCGTCGCGCAGGATGCGCCTGAGGTCGTCGAGGGTGAACTCGTGGGAGGGCATGGGTGAGTGTCCTTTCGTCGCTGGGGTGGGGATGCGGGCCACGCCGGTCCTCCGTGAGCCGGGGTGACCTCCGCCGCTCGCCCGCGCGCACGCCTCGGTGTCACGGCGGGCCACAGCCCTGGGGCGGGCAGGGCGCGCCTCAGGCGGCGGCGCGCACCACGACCGCGGAGTTGAATCCGCCGTGGCCGCGGGCGATCACCAGGGCGGAGCGCACGGTGGCGGTCCGTTCCTGGCCGACGACCAGGTCGAGGCCGTGTTCGGGGGCCGGGGAGACGCCGATGGACGGCGGGATCACCCCGTCCCGCATGGAGAGGAACGCGGCGGCGAGATCCAGCGGCGCCGCGCCCGAGTAGAGCCGACCGGTCATGGTCTTGGGCGCCGTCACCGGCACCGCGCGCGGACCGAACACCTCGGTGATCGTCGCCGCCTCGATCCGGTCGAGTTCGGGAATCGCGGCCGCGTCGGCGAACACCACGTCGATGTCGCGGGGTTCGGCCCCGGCGTCGGCCAGGGCCAGTTCGACGGCCTTGCGCAGCCCCGGGGGGCGTCCGCTGCCCGGCCGGGGGTCGAGGGTGGAGCCGTATCCGGCGATCTCGCCATAGATCTGCCGGGCGCCGCGGGCGCGGGCCGCTTCCAGTTCCTCCAGGACCAGCAGGGCGCCGCCCTCGCCTGCCACGTGTCCGGCGGCTGCCGCGTCGAAGGGCAGGTAGGCCCGTTCCGGGTCGCGGCTCGTGCTCAGCCGGTTGCTCGCCATCTGGGCGACCCAGCCCCAGGGACAGATGGAGGCGTCGACGGCGCCCGACATCACCAGCCGGGTGCCCTTGCGGATCTGCCGCCGTGCCTGGGCGACCGCGTCGAGCCCGCCCGCCTGGTCGCTGACGACGACGCCGCTGGGGCCGCGCATACCGTTGCGGATGGAGATCTGGCCGCTGTTGACCGCGTAGAACCAGGCGAACGACTGGTACGCGCTGACGTAGCGGCTGCCCTTGCTCCACAGGGCCTGCAACTCCCGCTGTCCGAACTCGAATCCGCCGGACGAACTGGCCGTGATCACGCCCATCTCGAACTCGGGCAGCTCTCCCGGGCGCACCGCGGCGTCCTCGAACGCCCAGTCGGCGGCCACCAGGGCGAGCTGGGTCATCCGGTCGGTCTGCGGCAGCAGCCGGCCCGGCAGGTGCTCCGCCGCCACGAACCCGTCGATCTCACCGGCCAGTTGACTCGGGTAGCGGTCGGGCACGAAGCGGGTGATCCGGCCGATGCCGCTGCTCCCCTTGCGGGTCGCCGCCCAATAGGCCTCGGTGCCGAGGCCGTTGGGCGCGACCACGCCGAGACCGGTGACGGCGACCCGCACGCCGGTCGCGCTCATGCGGCCCTCCGATCGGGACGGGCGAGCACCATCGCGCTCTGGAACCCGCCGAATCCGCTGCCGACGGACAGCACGGCGTCGGTCCTCCAGTCCCGGGCGGTGAGCGGCACGTAGTCGAGGTCGCACTCGGGGTCGGGTGTGTGCAGATTGGCGGTGGGCGGCACGACGTTGTTCTCCATCGCCAGCGCGCTCGCGGCGATCTCGATCGAGCCGATGGCGCCGAGCGAGTGCCCCACCATCGACTTGATGGAGCTGACGGGCACGGCGTACGCGTGCTCGCCGAGGCTGCGCTTGAACGCGGCGGTCTCGTGCCGGTCGTTCTGCTTGGTTCCCGAACCGTGCGCGTTGACGTAGTCGACCGATTCCGGGGCGAGCCGCGCCTCGTCCAGGGCGATCCGGATCGCCTCGGCCATCTCGCGTCCGTCGGGGCGCAGACCGGTCATGTGGAAGGCGTTGCTGCGGGTGGCGTACCCGGCTATCTCCGCGTAGACATGGGCGCCGCGCCGCCGAGCGCTGTCCAGTTCCTCCAGCACGAAGACGGCCGAACCCTCGCCCAGGACGAAGCCGTTGCGGGTCCCGTCGAACGGGCGGGAGGCGTGCTCCGGGTCGTCGTTGCGCGAGGTGGTGGCCTTGATGGCGTCGAAGCAGGCCACCGTGATGGGCGAGATCGGGGCGTCCGCCGCGCCGGCCACCATGACGTCGGCCGATCCCTCGCGGATCAGCTCGGCGGCGTGGCCCACGGCGTCGAGGCCGGAGGTGCAGCCGGTGGAGACCACCGTGGTCGGGCCCTCGGCGCCCACCGCCCAGGCCACCTCGGCGGCGAAGGAGCTGGGCACCAGGTAGTTGTAGAGGTGCGGGACCGCGTACGCGTGGTCGACGAGATCGAGCCGTCCGCTGTCGCTGACGGTGCGGTACTCCTCGTCGAGCCCCATCGTGGCGCCGACCGCGCTGCCGATGGTCACGCCCGTGCGGTGCGGGTCGAGGGAGTCGAACTCGAGTCCGCTGTCCGCCACCGCCTCCCGTGCGGTGACCACGGCGAACTGCGCTGCCCGGTCCATGCGCCGTACTTCCTGGGCGCCGAGACCGAGGAGTTCGGTGTCGAAGTCGACCTCGGCGGCGACCTGGGAGCGGAACGGGGACGGGTCGAAGAAGCTGATGCGCCGGGTCGCGGTGCGCCCGTCGGCCAGCAGGCTCCAGAAGTTCTTGGCGCCCACGCCGCCGGGCGCGGTGACGCCGATGCCGGTGATGACGACCCGTCGGCCGTAGCTGGCGCTCACCGCGAGGTCCAGTGGTAGAAGCGCTGGGCCATGGCGTCGGCCGGGGAGCGCCAGGTGGCGGGGTCGTAGGCGGTGATGAAGGGCTTGAGGTCCTGGCTGATCCCGACGAAGCGTGGGTCCTCCTTGGCCGCCTCGATCCGTTCGCCGCCGTCCTCGGAGTCGAAGTCCTGGAGGTGGAAGTAGAGGCCCCGGTAGGTGAAGAGCTGCCGCCGCCGGGTGCCCATGCGCCGCGGCATGTCGGTGTCGTCGAACGCGCCGAAGAGGCGGGCCACGTCCTCGGCCGAGCGGGGTTCCATCCGGGCCACGATCAATGTGCTGTGCATACGTCTCTCCTTGTCAGGACTGCTGGATGCGGGAGGGGCCGAACCAGCGCTCCAGTGCCATGGGCAGGTCGTGATGGCTGCCTGGCGCGGCCCAGGCCACGTGTCCGTCGGGGCGCACCAGCACCGCCGAGGTGCCCGCGAGCGGACCGTCGGCCGCCACCGCGTGGGGCTCGGCGGTCACGAGGTCCACCCGGTCCGACCATCCGGCCGCGCGGTCGCGGAGCACGGCGCTGTCCGCCAGGTCGAGCAGCAGTCCCCGCCCCGCGCGCAGCAGTTCGGTGCTGCTGGTCTTGCGCCGGTCGCCGACGAGCTCCAGGTGCGGCATCCGCAGGCCGAGGAGCGGGTGGCCGCCGCGTCCGACGTCGTAGCGGATCTCCAGTCCGCTCACCATGCCGGCGAGATGACGGCTGACGTCCTCGTAGCGGATGAGTTCCCTCAGCACGTCGCGCAGGGGCTGGACCTCGTCGCCGCTGAGGAAGAGCAGGCCCTGCGCCCTGGTGTTCATCATCAGCCGCTCGCCGACCGCGTGGCGTTCTCCGTGGTAGGTGTCGAGGAGTTCCTCGGGCGCGGTGCCGCGGACCACGGCGGCGAGTTTCCAGCCGAGGTTCACGGCGTCCTGGATGCCGGTGTTCATGCCCTGGCCGCCGGCCGGCAGATGGATGTGCGCGGCGTCCCCGGCGAGCAGGACCCGGCCGCGCCGGTACTCGGTGGCGAGCCGGGTCGCGTCGCCGAAGGCACTGACCCATTCGTGCTCGGCGTGCGCGATGTCGATGCCGGTGATCCGCTGCCAGGCCGCCGCCACCTCCGCGTATGCGGGCGGTTCGGTGCGCTTGCGGGGCGGTGTGCCGCGCTCGCAGACGATGATGCGGGTGACACCGCGGTCGCCGAGCGGGCCGCACATGACCATGCCGCCGGCGAACGTCTCGCCGATCAGCCGCGGCGCCAGGTCCACACCCTTGATGTCCGCCAGGTACATCTCCATGGTCGCGGCGGTGCCCGGGAAGTCGAAGCCGGCGCCCTTGCGCACGGTGCTGCGGCCGCCGTCGCATCCCACCAGGTAGGAGGCCGTCAGCCGGCTCTCCTCTCCCCCGGGACAGCGCACCTCGATCTCGACGTGGTCGCCGTGGTCGCGCAGGCTGACCAGTTCGTGGCCGCGCCGCAGGTCGGTGCCCAGTTCGCGCACCCAGTCCTCGAGCATCGTCTCGGTGTCCGACTGGGGGACGGTCTTGGCCGCCTGGTGAACGCTGTCGAGGATGCCGAAGTCGACCGGCAGACCGCCGAAGTGGCCGGCGTTGCTCGTGCCCATGTCGCCGAGGCGGTGGAGCAGTCCGCGCTGGTCGAAGACCTCCATCGTCCGGGTCGTGAAGCCGAGCCCGCGGGATTCGCCGGTGCGCTCCCCGAGCCGGTCCAGGACGATGACGTCGACTCCCGCAAGCCGTAGTTCCCCGGCGAGCATCAGTCCGGTGGGACCTGCGCCGGCGACGATGACGGAAGCGTCCATGGATGTGTCCTCCGGGGGCGTCTGAAAGGCCGATACGACGAAGCGGCGCACCGGAATGGACCTCGGTGCGCCGCTCGATGCTTATACGCGGTGACTGTGTCCGGCGACTGCCTGCCGGGTAATCGACACAGTGATGCGGAAGCTAATGAAGAGCTTCTTCGGAATGCCCGCGGATGTCAACACCCTTTTCCCGGTGCAACGACACGTTTGGGTCAGGGATTTGTCAAGCGTGCTTTTCCGGGCGCGGTCGGGCGCGACAAAAAAGAGCTCCACCAGGGGTGGTTCACCCTGGTGGAGCCCTGGTCGGCCGGCCGGCCGCGGTCGGCGCCGCTCCGTGTCAGGCGCGGGCGCCGAGCGAGGCGCGGACGTCCTGCTCGTGGTAGTAGGTACGGCCGTTGACGGCGCGGCGGCGCCAGCGGGCCTGGCTGGCGTGGCGGTAGACGCTGCCGGGCGCGGTGCCCCACAGCGCCGCGATGTCCCGGGCGGTCAGCCAGCGCACGGCCGGCTCGGTGCGGCCGGTTCCGGACCGGGCGTGCCGTCGCCGCAGCCACTCCTGCCCGGACCAGCGGTGCGCCGGCTCGGTGTCGCAGCCGACCTCGATCGCCGGGTGTGCGCCGCCGCGCCGGATCGCCGCGGTCAGTGCGCCGCCGCAGTCCGGTACGACGCAGTCGCCGACCGGGACCCGGCGCCGCGGCGCGGGGTCGAGGACCTGGCCGGCCCGGCGCACACACCGCGCGACCTCGTCGGACAGTTCACCGGCCGCGCGGTGCTCGACGAGCCAGCCGGAGTGCCGGAGCAGGAAGTCGGTGATGCCGGCCGGGGTGTCGGAAGGGGCGCCGACGCGCCGCTCCTGGACCACCAGCGCGCCCCAGGACCGCAGGGTCCCCACGATCCCCGAGCGGGCTTCGGCCGCGGCCGTGTTGAAGGGCAGCCCGGAGGCCGTGCCGCCGCCCGAGGTGCGCTCGCGCGGCCGGTCGGCGCCGGTGAGCAGGTGTCCGCACTCGTCGTGCAGGCGTGGCAGCCGTTGCAGGTCGCGGATGAGCCGGAGCCGGCAGGCCGGGCAGAGCCGGGAGCCGGCGACGGCCGGCTCCCCGGCGCGCCCTCCGGCCTCCCGGCGCCGGCACGCGGCGCCGTCGCACACGGCCGGTTCCGAGGTCGTCGTCCAAGTGGTCCCTGTGGTGTTCGCGAATCCGTACGTCATTTCCCCCACCGTTCTGAAGTGGGGCAAATCTATTTCCGGAATTCTTGAAGGGACAAGCGTTGACCCGCTCCATGTAATTCATCTGTAGCGGGCCTACGGTTTTCCGCACCGAGCTGTCCTGGCGATGTCCTCAGATCGAGAGGCGCGCCGCGATTCCGTCGAGGACGGAATCGAGACCGGCCTCGAACTGCCACTGCTGATCGTCCTTGCGCCGGGCCTCGGAGATGTAGCGCGCGTACATCGGGAAACGGCCGGTGCTCATGAGCCAGGCCATCTGCGAGGACAGTCCCGCGCGGGCCTCCTCCCGGTTGGACCAGCCGCGGACGCGCAGCATCTGGGTCAGCCCGACCTCGGCGTCCACCGCGCCGTACACATAGGCGGTGAGGGTGCCGTAGACCGCCATGGCGGTGTCCGCGTCGAGCCCGAGGCCGTCGAGCGCCGCCAGGACGGCCTCGGGCACGGCCAGTTGGTTCGGGGTCGGCGCGCACCAGGTCGCCCGCGTCACCCAGGAGTGCCGCAGCAGCACCTCCCTGGTCCGCAGGGCGACGGACCGCATGCACGCGCGCCAGCCCTCCTTGCCGTCGGGCAGTTCCAGCTCCGCGTACACGAAATCGACCATCAGCTCCAGGAGTTCGTCCTTGCCGGTGACGTAGCGGTACGCGGCCATGGGCGCGACGCCCAGTTCGGTGGCCAGGCGGCGCATGGTGACCGCGTCGAGTCCCTCCGCGTCGGCGATGCCGACGGCGGCCCTGGCGATCCGCTGGGGGGTGAGGGTGGTGCGAGGGGCGGGCGCCGGGCGTTCGAGGCGCTCCCACACGGAGACGTGGTCCTTGTCCTCGTTCGCTGCCTGTCTCTCCTGGGCGGCCATCGCTTCGGTCCCTTTCGACGGACGGTTCTGTGTACAGCGTATCAGAAGTAGACAACGTACACCTTGCTGTGTACGTTGTACGTGAACGATACGGCGTACACACCCCGAGGAGTCCCCATGGCCGACGCGACTGACGACACCCTCCGGATCGCGGTGATCATCGGCAGCACCCGGGACGGACGGTTCGGTCCGGTCGTCGCGGACTGGATCGCCGGACACATCGCCCAGCGCGAGGACATGGAGGCCGACCTGATCGACCTCGTCGAAACGCCGGTGCCCACCGTCTTCCCGGCGTTCGGCCAGGCCCCCTCCGACGAGGTCGTGGCTCAACTGGGCGCCGTCTCACCGCGGTTGGAGCGGGCCGACGCCTTCGTGATCGTCACACCCGAGTACAACCACAGCTTCCCCGCACCGCTGAAGAACGCCATCGACTGGCACAACGAGCAGTGGCACGCCAAACCGGTCGGCTTCGTCTCCTACGGCGGTCTCGCCGGCGGCCTCCGCGCCGTCGAACAGCTCCGTGTCGTGCTCGCGGAACTGCACGCGGTCACGATCCGCAACACCGTCAGCTTCCACAACTACGCCGCGGTCTTCGGCCCCGACGGCACACCGACCGACCCCGGATGCGACGGCGCGGCCAAGGCGATGCTCGACCAGCTCACCTGGTGGGGGCAGTCGCTGCGCGAGGCCAGGCGCGTCCGCCCGTACGCCGTCTGACGTCCCGCCACTCGTGCCCTGGGGGCAGTGATGACCGACCACCCGACCGACACTCCCGCGCCCGACCGGCCAGGTCTGCCCCGGCTGGGCCTGCTCGGACTCATGCTCAGCATCTTCCTGGCGACGCTCGACGGACAGATCGTCAGCACCGCGCTCCCCACCATCGTCGGCGACCTCGGCGGGCTCGACCACTTCTCCTGGTCGGTGACGTCGTATCTGCTCACGATGGCCGCCTCCACCCCCATCTGGGGCAAGCTCGGAGACCTGTACGGCCGCAAGGGCGCCTGCATGAACGCCGTGGCGCTCTTCCTGGCCGGGACCGTGCTGTGCGGCCTGGCGCAGAGCATGGGTCAGCTCATCGCGTTCCGCGGCCTCCAGGGTCTGGGCGCGGGAGGTCTGATGGTCGGCGCGCTCTCCGTCATCGGCGTGGTGGTGCCCGCGGGGGACCGCGGCCGCATCCAGTCGGTGGTGGGCGTCATGATGCCGGTCGCCTTCGTCGGCGGCCCCCTGCTCGGCGGATTCATCACCGACAGCGTGAGCTGGCGCTGGGCGTTCTACGTCAACGTGCCCATCGGCCTCCTCGCGCTGCTGGCCATCGCCAAGGGCGTACGGCTGCCCCCCGGCCGCGTCACGGGACGGATCGACTACCTCGGTACGGCCCTGCTCACCACCGGCATCCTCTCCCTCACCCTGCTGGCCGGCTGGGCGGGCACCACGTACGCCTGGACGTCCTGGCAGATCACCGGGCTGGCCGTGGCCGTCGTGCTGAGCCTGATCTGGTTCGTCCGGGTGGAGCTGCGCACGGACGACCCGATCACGCCGCCCCGGCTGTTCGCCGAACGCAACTTCACCCTCGCCCAGATCCTCAGTCTCCTGGTCGGCGCCGTCCTCTTCTCCGTCGTCAACTACCTTCCGCAGTACATGCAGTTCGTCCAGGGCGCCTCGTCCACGGCGAGCGGCCTGCTCATCCTCCCGCTGATGCTCGGCATGCTGACGGCCCAGCTGGTCACCGGGAGGCTGATGGATGGCGGGGGTCTGGGCCGTGCCGTGCCCCTCGCCGGGGGCGCCTTCACCTTCGCGGGGGCGCTGCTGCTGCTCCTGCTCGGCACGGGCACCCCGGTCGTGGCGGCCTCCGCGCTCACTCTGGTCATCGGTGTGGGCGTCGGGGCCCTGCTCCAGAGCACCGTGGTCACCACGATGAGCGGCGCCGACCCTCGGGACATGGGCGCGGCCACGGGCACGGTGACCCTGGTGCGCACCATCGGAGGCTCCCTCGGGGTCGCCGTGCTCGGCGCCGTGCAGAGCGGCCGTATGAACGAGGTGCTGGCCCAGCGGCTCGGCTCCGGCACCCAGGAGCGGCTGACCGCGGGCGGCGGACTGACCCCGGCGCTGCTGAAGGACATGCCGGGCGCCATGCGCGAGGCCGTCCGGGACGCCGTCAGCAGCGGTCTGCACGGCGTCCTGGTCGGCGCGGCCGTGCTGTCCGCGCTCGCGTTCGGCACGGCGTGGTTCGTCCGCGCGGCTCCGGCGGCCGACGTCACACCGATCCCCGGAGCCGGAACCGGAACCGGCGTCGGAACCGGCAAGGACTCCGTCCGGACCCTGCTGGAGGACTGAGCGCGGCCCCCGGGCCGCCCCCGTCCCCCACCCACCCCAAAAGCCGCCGACCGCACGGTCGAATCCCCCGTCGCCGTGCGGTCGGCCCCTATCGAAGGCGAACACCGATGCCCACGCAATCCGTCGACCGAGTCAGGGACATCCTGGTCCGGCCGTTCTCCCTGGGAAACCTCACCCTGCCCAACCGGGTCGTGATGGCCCCGATGACCCGCGAGTTCTCACCCGGCGGCGTGCCGGGCGAGGACGTGGCCCGCTACTACGCCCGGCGGGCGGCCGGCGGCGTGGGCCTGATCATCACCGAGGGCACCTACGTCGGCCACGACTCGGCGGGAAGCAGCGCCCGGGTCCCGCACTTCCACGGCACCGAGGCGCTCGCCGGCTGGTCGGCGGTGGCCGAGGCCGTGCACGCCGCGGGCGGCCGGATCATGCCGCAGCTGTGGCACGTCGGCATGGAGCGGGTCGCCGGCAGTCCCCCGGTCCCCGACGCCCCGCGGATCGGCCCGTCGGGCATCGCCCTGGACGGCACGCGGTCGGGCCGGGAGATGACCCAGGCGGACATCGACAACGTGGTGGCCGCCTACGCCACGGCCGCGGCGTCGGCCGAGGAGCTGGGCTTCGACGGCGTGGAGATCCACGGCGCCCACGGCTATCTGATCGACCAGTTCCTGTGGGCCCACACCAACCGGCGCGATGACGCCTACGGCGGCGACATCGTCGGCCGTACCCGGTTCGCCGCCGAGATCGTGGCCGCCTGCCGGGAGAGCGTCTCCGCCGGTTTCCCGATCTCCTTCCGCCTCTCGCAGTGGAAGCTGAACCACTACGGGGCGCGGGTCGCCGAGACCCCGCAGGAACTCCAGACGATGCTCGGCCTGCTGGCCGACGCGGGCGCCGACGCCTTCCACTGCTCGACCCGGCGCTTCCACCTCCCGGAGTTCGAGGGTTCCGAACTCAACCTGGCGGGCTGGGCCAGGAAGCTCTCCGGAAAGCCCGCCGTCAGCGTGGGCTCGGTGGGCCTGAGCAACGAGTTCCTCCAGGTGTTCCAGGGCGAGCGGGCCACGGTCACCGACATCGGCGCGCTGCTCGACCGCATGGAGCGCGACGAGTTCGACCTCGTGGCGGTCGGCCGGGCCCTGCTCGGGGACCCGGAGTGGCTGGAGAAGGTCCTCGCCGGACGCGTCGACGAACTCACGCCCTTCCACGTGGGTCTCGTCCGCAGCCTCGACTGAGCCGTCCGGACGTCGGGGCCCGTCCGCCGTGCGGACGGGCCCCGACGTCCGGGGTCACGGCCCGGCCAGGGGATTGGGCAGCGGCACATAGCGGGCGTCGGCCCCGTCCGCGTCCGTCCAGCGGAGCAGCAGATTGGTCTTGCCCGGGAGCGTGGACGAGGCGAGCAGCGCGGCGGCCTCCGGGAGGCCGAAGTCCGCCCCGCAGCGGCGGAGTTCGCCTCGCACGGCGGGCCAGGGGTCGGTGCCGGGGAACCGCTCGGCGAGGAGGCCGGCCATCTCGGAGAGGTGGTTGACGACCAGGCAGTAGACGAGCCTCTCCCAGCCGGCCGCGCGGGTGACCCCGGACAGCAGTTTCACGCCCTCCGCGTCCCGGAACAGCGCCTGGACCGGCAGGCCGTCCGCGTCGACGGCCACGAGCGTGTTCTGGAGATGGGCCTCGACGACGACTCCGTGGCGGGCAAACGCCCCGAGGACCGGCGGCACCACCTGGCGCAGATAGGCCGCCCACCAGGCGGCGGGGTCGGTGAGCCGGTCGAGCGGACTCCCGTCGAAGCCCTCCACCAGGGCGGCGGCGAGCAACGGGACGGCACCGGGGACGAGATGGCCGCGCAGTCCGTCACGGACCAGGACGGCGAGTTCCTCGAAGGCGAAGCCGGCGGTGCGCCAGCCGCGGTCGCTCAGCCAGGCGGCGGGCCCTTCCTGCGCGGCGAAGGCGGCGGCGGTGGCCGCGTCGGTGGCCCGCGCCTTCAGCAGGTCGTGCCGCCACAGCCGGCGGATGTCGTTGGTGATGCGCACGTCGAGGCTGAACTTGAGGAACAGGTCGTCCTCGGGGGCGTGGAGCGTGCGGACGGCGGCGGTCGGCCACAGCGGGCGCGCGGTCCGTCCCAGGCGCAGGAGCCGGCCGTCCGCGAAGGCCTCCTGGATCGCCGGGGCCGCGCCGGTCAGGGCCAGCTGCCAGGGGTGGGCGGGCAGCAGCCGGTAGCCGGCGGGGGCCCGGCCGAGGGTGTCGAGCGCGCTGGTGTCGCCCTCCTCGACGACGGTGTCCTCGCGCACGGCGAGCAGTTCCAGCGGGAAGCGGGTGCGGGCCTCGGGGGCGTAGGGCAGCCACCGCCCGGCCGGCCCGCCACCACGGGTCTTGGGTGCCGGGTGGTACGGGTGCCCCATGATCAGGGCCTGTTCGGAGCGCAGATACGGGTCCCCGGGAGGCGTCGTACGGGCGCGGGCGCGCAGGAGGGCGGCGACGACGTCCCGGCTGTCGGTCATCTCGCCCGGCAGGACGGTGTTGTCCACGCCGGTGAACCGGCGCAGTTCGTCCGCGGCGAGGGCGACCAGCTCCGGATGGGTGAGCCGGTGCCAGGCCCCGTCGCCGTGCGCCTCGGGTGCGTAGGGCCGCCGGGTCCCCCGCACGCGCAGCGTCCGGCCGCTCGCGCGCAGCCGGTGGACGCCCGGCCGCCCGGTGGGCTCCGCCAGCTCGCGAAGGAGACAATTGAGCAACGGCGCGGCGGCGTACGCGTCGGCGGCCTCGTCCATGTCGCCACCGGTGAGCTGGGGGAACCCGGTCGGCTTGAAGTCCACGCGATCCACCCGGTCCATTCGTTTCATACGGTGCACTGGTGATCAGTATGTCCGCCGCGGCGGACGACCACGACGCAGTCCCCGTACGCAAGGAGCCCGCCCGTGTCCCGTCCCTCCACGTCCGACACCGAGGCCGCGTTCGCCGAGGAGCTGAGCGTCGTACGCCCCGGGCTGTCGGCGCCCTTCGCGCGGGCTCTGCCCGGTGCCCGGGCCGCCGTGCTCACCCGGATGTGGCGGGCGCTGGCGTACGAGCCGCTGCCGTGGATCGCCCGCCGGGACGCGGACCGCGAGGGCATGACGCTCCGTCTGACGGACGGCCGCCCGCTGCGCGGACCGCTCCCCGATCCGTACGACACCTCCGGCAGCGTCGCCGAAGTGCGGCTCGGTGAGCGGGTGTACGACCGTCCGGAGGCGCTCGTCGGCGCGCTGGGCGTGCCGCACGGTGATGCGTTCTCGGCCGAACTCGCGCACAGCGTAGCCTCCTTGGCGCTGTCGCGGGCCGACCGGACGGCGGGCGCCGTACCCGGGCGGGGCGATGCGAGCTGGGCATGGGAGCAGCGGGTCGTGGACGGACATCCGTATCACCCCAACTGCCGTTCCAGGCCCGGATTCTCGGTGGCCGAGCAGCTCGCGTACGGGCCCGAGCACCGGACGTCGGTCCGGCTGGACCTGGTGGCCGTGGACGACGCACTCGTCACGGGTGAGTGGCCGAAGTGGCTGCGGGACGGGGAACAGACGCTGATCCCGGTGCATCCCTGGCAGGTCGCCCATGTGCTGGACGCGCCGGTCCAGGAGGGCTTCGCGGGGCGCCCGTTGATGTCCCTGCGCACCCTGGCGGTGCCGGACGGGCCGCATGTGAAGACGGCGCTGAGCGCCCGGCTGACATCGTCGGTGCGGGACATCTCGGTGTACTCGGTGCGTACGGCGGACACCGTCTCGGCGTTCATGGAGTCGATGGCGGCCCGCCTGGACGCGCCGCTGCACATCACCCGCACGCTCGGCGCGGCCACCGCGGGTTCCCCCGATCTCGCGGCGGTGGTGCGGGAGTCGCCGGACGAGTACGCGGACGAGGGCGAGCGCTGTGTCCCGGTGGCCGCCCTGCCGCTGACCCGGCTGCCCGAAAACCCCTCCTGGCTGGCCGCGTTCACCCGTCTCGCGCTCACCGTGGGGCTGCGGCTGCTGGACCTCGGGGTGGCCCTGGAGGCACACGGACAGAACCTGCTGGTGATCCTCGACCGCGCGGACTCCCCCGTCCGGCTCGTCTACCGCGACCTGGCCGACATCCGGGTGAGCCCGGCCCGGCTGGCCCTCCACGGCATCCCCGTGCCGGAGTTGTCGGGGCGGATCGTGACCGACGACGAGACCGCCCTGCGCCGCAAACTCTTCGGTTCCCTCGTCGGCGGCGCGCTCGGCGCCACGGCGGGCTCGGCGGCCGTGCTCCGCACGGCACTCGAGAGCGTCGCGGCGGACCTTCCGCGCACGCCTGACCTCCCCGCGCTCCTCGGCGAGCCGATCCCCGCCAAGGCGCTGACACTGATGCGCCTTTCGCCCGGGACCCCCGGTGACCTGTGGACACAGCTCCCTCGGCCGCTCGGCGGACCCCGCTCGGCATGACGCGGGACACCTCTCGTTTTTACGAGCGGCACCTTTGATCAATAGGATCCGCCGATGATCACAAGACAACGGCTGGCAACGGGCGTCTGCGCCCTGCTCGCCGCCCTGGCCGCCGGGATCGCCTTCCCGGCCGGGGCGGTCGCCGACGAAACAACGGCGACCGCGCCCAAGGTCGAACTCCTGCTGGACGTCAGCGGTTCGATGCGGGCCCGGGACATCGACGGCGAGTCGCGGATGTCCGCGGCGAAGCAGGCGTTCAACGAAGTACTCGACGCGACACCGCAGGAGGTACAGCTCGGCATCCGCACCCTCGGCGCCAACTACCGGGGGAACGACCGCAAGACGGGCTGCAAGGACACGGCCCAGCTGTACCCGGTGGGGACGCTGGACCGCACCGAGGCCAAGACCGCGGTCGCGACGCTCAATCCGACCGGCTGGACCCCGATAGGCCCCGCGCTGCTCAAGGCGGCGGACGACCTCCAGGGCGGTGAGGGCACCCGTCGCATCGTGCTGATCAGCGACGGCGAGGACACCTGCCAGCCGCTCGACCCGTGCCAGGTGGCCCGCGAGATCGCGGCCAAGGGCATCGACCTGACCATCGACACCCTGGGCCTGGTCCCCGATGTCAAGGTCAGCAGGCAGCTGAGCTGCATCGCGGAGGCCACGGGTGGCACGTACACCTCGGTGGAGCACAAGGAACAGCTCAGCGACCGGGTCAACCAGTTGGTGGACCGCGCCGCCGATCCCGTGGTCAAGCCGGTGGCCGTGAAGGGTGCCGACTCGTGCACCGGTGCGCCCGCCGTCAAGTCGGGCATCTTCACCGACCGCGAGGAGTTCTCCCAGCACCGCTGGTACCGGGTGGAGGTCGCGCCCGGCAAGGAGCTGCGCGCCTCGGTGAGCATCGCGGCCGACCGTCAGGTCAACCCCGACTACGGGGTGCTGCTGCGTGCCGTCACCGTGCACGGCCGCGAGATCGTACGCGGCGAGTCGGCCGGGAACGGCCGTACGGACGTCGTCTCGACGGGTCTGCGCTACCCGAAGGCCGCCAGCGACGACGACAACGCGCCGGCCGAGGTCGTGTGCCTCCAGGTGTCCAGCTCCTTCTCGGCCGCGCCCGGCGTGAAGACCACGCCCGGTCTGCCGCTGGAGCTGACGGTCGACGTCGTCGCCGGTCCCGACCAGGCGTCCGACGTGGCCTCCTTCGGCCTCGGACGCGGCTGGTGGCTGCTCGGCGCCCTGGTGCTGACCGGCTTCCTCGCGGGTCTGCTGTGGGGCTGGATCTCTCGCTGGCGGTTCTCGGTCTGGAGGACCAACTGATGCGTATCCGATGTGTACTGAGCACCGCCGCCCTCCTCGCGGGGGTCGTGGCGGCGCCCGCGCTGCTCGGTGCGGCCGCCTCCCCGGCGCTCGCCGACGCCTCGCCGTCCGCGAGCCCGTCGGGTGACGACTCCGCGCCCACCGAGGCCGGTACGTCGTTCCGTACGGCGACCGAGATCGAGCAGGGGGTGCAGGCCACCGCCGGCGCCTCCACGGGCGACTACCTGTACTGGCAGTTCGCCGCGGACGCGGGGCAGCGGCCCACCGTGAAGGCGACGGTGAAGCTGCCCGAGGCGTCCAAGCGCTCCGGCACGGAGACCTGGCAGATCGACGTGTACGACGGGCTGCGGCGCCGTCAGGCCTGCCAGTACGGGGCGCAGAGCCGGACCGCGGGGGCGGACGCGTCCTCCGTGGAGCTGTCCTGCACCCTGCGCACCGTGCGCGCCTGGTCGGAGCCGTGGGCCGACGACCCGCTGCCGGGCACCTACTACGTCCGGCTGACCGCCACCGGTCTCGGGGCGGCCGATCTGGGTCTGCCGATGAGCACCGAACTCCAGGTGGACTCCAAGGACATCGGCGGTTCGGCCGCGGTCGACGGCTCGCTCGCCAAGCCGCTGGTCCCGGGCATCGCCGTGACGTCCGCGCAGTCCGACGACACCTCCGGCGACGGTGGGTCCAAGACGGCGGTGCTGTCCTCGCTCCGGCCCGACGGTTCGGGCTGGTGGTCCGACCGCTGGGTGTGGACCGCGATCGGCGGCGTCCTTGCGGCCCTCGCCGGCATCTGGGGCCACTCGCTGACGCGGGGCCGCGGACGCCCGTCCCGGATTCCGCCGGGCGCCTGACCGCAGACCGAGGCCCGCGCCGCTCCCCGGAGGAGAGCGGCGCGGGCCTCCGGCTTGCCGGGGACGCGTGACGGTCCCGGACCGGATCGCGTCACAGTCTCCTCCCGAGCCTCTTCACGCCTCGCGGAGTGCCTTGGCGAGGGGTCCGTCGCCCGTCACGGCGACGCCGCCTTCGCGCAGGGCGTCCAGCAGCGTCGACGTGCCCCGGTTCAGGGCCTCGCACGTCCGCGCGTCCGGCGCCATCCGGGCGTCCGGCTCGCGCGGGGCGGGCCCGTCCCCGTAGAGCGGCCCTTCCCCGGCTCCCAGCCACACATGGAACAGGCCTTCGTCCAGGCGTACTTCGACCAGCCCCTCGCCGGCCCCCGCGGTGCCGAGGGCGCGCAGCAGCGGCAGCGCGAACCAGTGGGCCCGTACGGCGTCGGTGGGCCGCCGCTCGCCCAGCGCGGACCCGCCCCACTCCCCGAGGGCGTGCAGGACGGGCAGCAACGCGCGCCCGCGGTCGCTGAGTTCGTACACATAGGCCGCGCCCGGAGGCGGCAGACGTCGGCGGGTGGTCAGGCCGTCGCGTTCCATGTCCTTGAGCCGGGAGGCGAGGACGTCGGTGCTGACCCCCGGCAGATCGGCGTGCAGATCGGTGTAGCGGCGCGGTCCGCCGAGCAGTTCACGGACGATCAGGAGGGTCCACCGGTCCCCGACGACGTCGAGGGCGCGGGCGGCGGAACAGTACTGGTCGTAGCTTCGGCGCGGTGGCATGCGAGGCAGTCTAGCTATCTTGTTGGACTTTCCAAGCTCCTACTTGGTAAAACCAAGCAACACCACAACCGGAGGGGCACAGCGCATGGAGTTCCGGCAGTCGAGCAAGCTCAGTGAGGTCTGTTACGAGATCCGCGGCCCGGTGATCGAGCACGCCGACGCACTGGAGGCGGCGGGCCACAGCGTGCTGCGCCTGAACACCGGAAACCCGGCCCTGTTCGGCTTCGAGGCCCCGGAGGAGATCCTCCAGGACATGATCCGGATGCTGCCCCGGGCGCACGGCTACACCGATTCGCGCGGTGTCCTGTCCGCCCGCCGGGCCGTGGCCCAGCGCTACCAGGACCGGGGTCTGGACGTCGGCGTGGACGACGTCTTCCTCGGCAACGGCGTCTCGGAGCTGGTCTCCATGGCGGTACAGGCACTGGTCGAGGACGGCGACGAAGTCCTCATCCCGGCGCCGGACTTCCCGCTCTGGACGGCGGTCGTCACCCTTTCCGGCGGCAAGGCCGTGCACTACCTCTGCGACGAACAGTCCGAGTGGTACCCGGACCTGGAGGACATGGCGTCGAAGATCACCGACCGCACCCGCGCGGTCGTCATCATCAACCCCAACAACCCTACGGGCGCGGTCTATCCGAAGGAGATCGTCGAGGGCATCCTCGATCTCGCCCGCCGGCACGGCCTGATGGTGTTCGCCGACGAGATCTACGACCAGATCCTCTACGACGACGCCGTGCACCACTCGGCCGCGGCCCTCGCCCCCGACCTGGTGGTCCTCACGTTCTGCGGCCTGTCCAAGACCTACCGCGTGGCCGGCTTCCGCTCCGGCTGGCTGGTCGTCACCGGGCCCCGGCAGCACGCGCGCAACTACCTGGAGGGGCTGACGATGCTGGCCTCCATGCGGCTGTGCGCCAACGCCCCGGCGCAGTACGCCATCCAGGCCGCGCTCGGCGGCCGCCAGTCGATCCACGAGCTGACCGCGCCCGGCGGCCGGCTCCGGGAGCAGCGCGACCGCGCCTGGGAGAAGCTGAACGAGATCCCGGGCGTCTCCTGCGTCAAACCCAAGGGCGCGCTGTACGCGTTCCCGCGCATCGACCCCGCCGTGCACCCGATCCACGACGACGAGAAGTTCGTCCTCGACCTGCTGCTGCGCGAGAAGATCCAGGTCGTCCAGGGCACCGGCTTCAACTGGCCGCGCCCCGACCACTTCCGCATCCTCACCCTCCCGCACGCCGACGACCTGGACGCGGCGATCAGCCGGATCGGACGGTTCCTGAGCGGGTACCGGCAGGAGCGGGACTGAGGCCCCGGGTGGGCCGACCGGGCGATCCGGTGCTGCGGCCGCGCCCGCCCGGTGGCACCGTACGAGGGACGGCAGCCGGCACAGGGACGGAAGGGCGCGGCGATGGGTGACCTGCTCCTCGTACGGCACGGTGAGACCGAATGGTCGATGTCCGGGCGGCACACGGGGTCGACGGATGTCCCGCTGACCGACAACGGCCGTGAGCAGGCGCGGCGGCTGCGTCCGCTGATCGCCCGGCACCACATCGCGGCGGCGTTCGTCAGCCCGCTGCGCCGGGCGCGGGAGACGGCCGAGCTGGCCGGGATCGGCCACGCCCGGGTGGACGCGGACCTGTGCGAGTGGGACTACGGCGGGTACGAGGGGGTCACGACCGTCGAGATCCACCGGGAGCGGCCCGACTGGTTCCTGTTCACCGACGGGGTCGCGGCCGGGCCGCCCGAACACCCCGGGGAGAGCCCGGAGCAGGTCGGGGCGCGCGCGGAGCGGGCGCTGGCCCGGATCGACGCGGCGCTCGCCGAGTCGGAGGGCAGCGTGGTCGTCGTCTCGCACGGCCACTTCCTGCGGGTGCTGACCGCGCGGCGGCTCGGTCTGACGGCCCAGTCCGGTGCCCTCTTCCAGCTCGGCACCGGGACGATGAGCCGGCTGAGCACGGAGCACCGCCGCCATGTGGTGGCCGGCTGGAATGTCAGACCCGACGCGTACTGTTCCCATGACGCCTTCTCCCCGGCCCCGCCGGCGGGAGAGGGGGCGGAGGAACACTGAGCCGCGGCCGGACCCGGAGCGCCGTGGCATCACCGGGTGGTGGAGGGAGCGTGCCGTGACACGACCGCCGACCGCCGCGCAGCGGCGCGTCGTCGACGCGGCCGACCCCGTGACCGGGCGGCTGAGGGGCACGGAGGCACAGCTCGCCGCACTGGTGGCGCGGGGGCTCGCCTTCCGTCATCCGCGTCCCCCGCGCGACCACTTCCTGACGCCTGCCGGGCACCGGCTCCGCGAGGACCCCGCGTCTCCCGAGCCGGCCGGGGCCGCCGAGGTGTCCGCTCCCGCGGCCTCCGGGGTGTTCTCGGCGCGGGTCGGCGGCGAGGAGGCGGCGATGGCCGGACCCGGGCGGCGCAGAGAGGTGCACAGCGCCTGGCAGGGGCTCCTGGAGCTGCGCCGGATGACCCGTCCGGACGGCGCGACCGGTCTCCCCTGCGCGTGGGAGCGTACGCATCTGGTGCAGGCCGCCGCGCTCGCGCTGGAGGCGCAGGGGCACCGGCCCGCCGCGGCCGAGGGCGGCGGATACCGCATACGGGCGACACCGCAGCCGGAGGCTGTCGCCGTGCACGAACCGGACCCCGCGGCGCTGCGGGCCTGCGCGGCCACGCTGGAGAAGGCCGGCTGGCAGGTCGGCGAGCACACGCAGCCGCGCACGGGCATCCGGTACGTTCTGGCCTCGCCCCGGCGGACGTGAGCGGTGTGACCCCGAGCGCCGAAGCCGTGGAAAGAGCCCCGGTCGTGGAAGCAGTCGCCGTCGTCGAAGGGAAAGTCGTGGCAGAGCCGTTCTTCGTCCCCGTGACCGTGCGCGGATACGAGACCGATGTGCAGGGCCATCTCAACCAGAGCGTGTACCTCCAGTACGCCGAGCACGCCCGCTGGTCGCTCCTGCGGGCGGCCGGGATCAGTCAGGCGGCGCTGCTGGCCCGCGGGGTGGGCCCGGTCGCGCTGGAGACGACCATCCGCTACCGCCGCGAACTGCGGGCCGGTGACGAGGTCGAGGTGACGTGCGCCTTCCTCTGGGGCGAGGGCAAGAGCTTCCGCATCGAGCAGACCATCCGCAGGACCGACGGCACGGTGTCCGCCGAGATCACGGCGGTCGGCGGCCTGATGGACCTCACCGAGCGCCGCCTGCTGCCCGGGGCACGGGACGCCTTCAAGTCGCTGGCCACCGACGCGGGTCCGCTGGGCCTCTGACCCGCCGGGTCAAGGTCGCCTCCGTAGGGGCCTACGCGTCCACCGACTCCGGCCGGTGCTCGGCGTCGTAGGCCGCGCGGGACTCGGCGATCGTGACGCGATGCCGCTCGGCCCAGTCGGTCAGGGACAGCAGGGTCGCATGCAACTCACGGGCCACCGGAGTGAGTTCGTACTCGACCTTCGGCGGCACCGTCGCATGCACGGTGCGTGTGACGAGACCGTCGCGCTCCAGGTTGCGCAGGGTCAGGGTCAGCATGCGGCGGCTGATCCCCTCGATGCTGCGCTCCAGTTCGGTGAAGCGGATCGGGCCGTGC
Organism: Streptomyces sp. NPDC024698; assembly: GCF_055559015.1. Lineage (NCBI taxonomy): Bacteria > Bacillati > Actinomycetota > Actinomycetes > Kitasatosporales > Streptomycetaceae > Streptomyces > Streptomyces sp. NPDC024698. Next base: position 38,632 of record NZ_JBVHLK010000005.1, read on the forward strand.
GCGGCGGCCACGATGATCAGCACGCTCCACTTCCCGGCGACCCTGTCAAGAACCTCGCGGACCGGGCACGCCTGCGCGAGCACTGCCTGCGAGGTAACACCGGTGTTCCCCTGGGACATGGAAGTGCCTCCTTATGCCGGTCTCCCATGGTCACTGACGATGTACCCCGTTACAAGTCGTGCACCAAGGGAGTCACCCGTGGAACCCCAGCGGTCCGCGGAGAACGCGGAGGTCTACCGTCATGCTGTCCCGGACCGGACCGGCCGGATCGCCGGAACGAGGAACCCGCTCGCGGTGGGCCTCACTGGCGGTGCTGTGCGCGGGAACCCTGATGACCGTCCTGGACGGGAACATCGTCACCGTCGCCATGCCCGCCGTCCAGAGCGACCTCGGCTTCTCCTCCCCGGGCCTCGCCTGGGTCGTGAACGCCTATCTCATCCCGTTCGGGGGGCTGTTGCTGCTCATGGGCCGGCTCGGCGATCTGCTGGGCCGCAGGCGGATGTTCACGGCCGGGCTCGTCGTGTTCACCGCGGCGTCCGTGCTGTGCGGTGTCGCCGGCGGACAGGCCACGCTGATCGCGGCCCGCGCCCTCCAGGGCGTCGGCGGGGCCATGACCTCGGCCGTGGTCCTCGGCATGCTGGTGGCGCTCTTCCCCGAGCCCCGCGAACAGGGCCGCGCCATCGCGGTGTTCAGCGCGGTCGGCGCGGCGGGCGGGGCCCTCGGCACCTTCCTGGGCGGCGCGCTGACCCAGACCCTCGGCTGGCACTGGATCTTTCTGATCAACCTGCCGATCGGCGTACTGGCCCTGGTCGCCGCGCTGCGGATCCTCGCCCCGGACAGGGGCGCCGGGCTCGGCGCGGGCGCGGACCATCCCGGCGCGGTCCTGGTCACCGGCGCGCTGATGGTCATGGTGTACGCGATCGTCGGGGCCGGAACGCGAAGCCCCGGCGGCACACTCGCCCTCGGCGCGCTCGCGCTCGCCCTGCTCGCCGGCTTCACGGTCCGCCAGGCGCGGGCCGCCCGCCCCCTGCTGCGGCTGCGGCTGTTCCGCTCACGGACCCTGACGAGCGCGAACGGCGTACAGATCCTGATGATCGCCGGAATGTACGGCTTCCAGTACATCGGCGCGCTCTACCTCCAACGCGTGCTCGGCTTCAGCGAGTTGCTCACCGGTACGGCGTTCCTGCCCGCGCCGCTCACCATCGGCGTGCTGATGCTGACCCTGTCGGCGCGCACGGTCGCCCGCTTCGGCCCGTACCGCGTCCTGCTCGCCGGGCTCGCCCTCGTCACGACGGGTCTGGCCCTGCTCGGCCGCGCCCCGACCGCGGGTGCCTACGTCACCGACGTGCTGCCCGCGCTCCTGCTGCTCTCCGCCGGGTTCGCGGCCGCGATGCCCGCGGTGACGGGTCTGGCCATGTCGGGCGCCCGGGCGGAGGACGCCGGTCTGGCCTCGGGACTGTTCAACACCACACAGGTGGTGGGCGGTTCGCTGGGACTCGCGGCGCTGACGACCCTGGCGGCGAGCCGTGCCGGAGCGTTGACCGCCGCGGGCGAGCACACCGTGGCGGCGACGGCGGACGGATACCGGCTCGCGTTCACGGTCGCCACGGCGCTCACGGCCACGGCCCTGGTCCTGGCCGCCACGCTGCTGCGGCCCCGACCGGTCCCGTCGGCTCCCGACGGGACGGCGGATCCCGGAGCGACAGCGGCTCCCGGCGGGACAGCGGCTCCCGAGCGGGTGACGGACCCCGAGCGGATGGCCGCACCCGAACCGATCGAAAACAGGTAAGGCGTCAACTCCCTTTCCCCTGACGGGTATACGTCACCTCCGAACTCTGGTAGGAAACTTTCCTAACAGTACGCGGCAGCACCGCTCCCCATCGGAGGTACCGTGCACACCCCCCACATACGCCCTTCGCGGCGCACCCTGCTCACCCTGATCGGCGCTTCACTGGTGGCAGGTCCCCTGATCGCCACCCAGACCGCGACCGCCTCCCCGGTCGGCCTGGACGACCCGGCGAAGAAGGAGATCGCCATGAAGCTCGTCTCCAGCGCGGAGAACTCCTCGCTGGACTGGAAGGCGCAGTACAAGTACATCGAGGACATCGGCGACGGACGCGGCTACACCGCCGGGATCATCGGCTTCTGTTCGGGCACCGGCGACATGCTCGACCTCGTCGAGCTGTACAACCGGCGCAAGCCCGGCAACGTCCTGGCCAAGTACCTGCCGGCCCTGCGCGAGGTGAACGGCGGCGACTCCCACGACGGCCTGGACCCCGGCTTCCCGGCCGACTGGCGCCGGGCCGCCCAGGACACGGCGTTCCAGCAGGCCCAGAACGACGAACGGGACCGCGTCTACTTCAACCCCGCCGTCCAGCAGGGCAAGACCGACGGCATCGGCGCGCTGGGCCAGTTCACGTACTACGACGCCATCGTGATGCACGGCAACGGTGACGACAGCACCAGCTTCGGCAGTATCCGCAGGCGCGCCCTGGCGAAGGCCAAGCCGCCGGCCCAGGGCGGCGACGAGGTGACGTATCTGAACGCCTTCCTCGACGCCCGGGTGTGGGCCATGAAGCAGGAGGAGGCCCACTCCGACACCACCCGCGTCGACACCGAGCAACGGGTCTTCGTACGCAACCGGAACCTGAACCTGAACACACCGCTGGACTGGAAGGTCTACGGCGACAGCTATCACATCGGCTGACAGGCACGGCGCGGCCGTCACACGGACCCGGTGTCCGCGCGGCGGTGACCGTCCCGGGGCGCACACCTCCGTGCGCGCCCCGGTGACGGCCGCCGTGGACCCCGCCGGGGTCCACGGCCACCGGCCGAGGGCCGTCCCCCTCGGCCGGAGCTCTGCGGCGGTCAGGCCCGTCCGGCGATCCGGGCGAGCCGCCGCGCCTCGTCCCGGGTGGAGCGGGCGATCGCGTCCTCGTCCACGTGCAGCAGGTGACCGTCCTCGACGACCGGGCGGCCGTTCACGAGCGAGAGGGTGACCGGGGCGGCGGCGCCGAGGACCAGCGCCGTCACCGGGTCGGCGATCGAGGCGTGCGCCAGGGTGTCCAGGCGCCACAGCACGAGGTCGGCGAGCTTGCCGGCTTCCAGCGAGCCGATCTGGCCTGCCCGGCCCAGGACTTGGGCTCCTCCGTAGGTGCCGAGGCGCAGTGCCTGACGGGCGTTCAGTGCCGCCTCGCGGTGGGCGCCGAGCCGGTTGATGAGCAGGGCGTTGCGCAGCTCGGTGTGGAGTTCGCCGGACTCGTTCGACGCGGTGCCGTCGACACCGAGGCCGACCGGGACGCCCGCCGCGAGCATGTCGGGGACCCGGGCGATGCCCGCGGCCAGCCGGGCGTTGGAGGAGGGGCAATGGGCGACCCCCGTCCTCGTGCGGGCGAAGGCGGCGATGTCGGAGTCGTTCATGTGGACGCAGTGCGCCATCCACACGTCCTCGCCGAGCCAGCCGGTCGACTCGAAGTAGTCGGTCGGGCCCATGCCGAACAGTTCCTTGCAGAACTGCTCCTCCTCCACGGTCTCCGAACCGTGCGTGTGCAGCCGCACCCCCTTGCGGCGGGCCAACTCGGCTCCCTGTCTCATGAGTTCGGTGGAGACGGAGAAGGGTGAGCAGGGGGCGACGGCGATCTGGGTCATGCTGTCGAAGGAGGCGTCGTGGTGCTCGTCGACGGTCGCCTCGGTGGCGGCGAGCGCCCCTTCGAGGGTCTCGACGGCGAAGTCCGGCGGCAGTCCGCCGTCCTTCTCGCCACGGTCCATGGAGCCGCGGGCGAGGGTGAGGCGGACACCGGTCTCGCGGGCGGCCCGGATGATCGCGCCGGACAGGTCCCCCGAGCCCCGCGGGAAGACGTAGTGGTGGTCCATGGCGGTGGTGACACCGCCTCGGGCCATCATGGCGAGGGAGCCCTGCGCGGCCGCGTGGACCATCGGCTCGTCGATGCGCGCCCAGGTCGGGTAGAGGGCGACGAGCCAGTCGAAGAGGTTGTGGTCCGTGGCGAGGCCCCGGGTGATCCACTGGTAGAAGTGGTGGTGGGTGTTGACCAGACCGGGCGTGGCCAGATGTCCGGTGCCGTCGACGCGGCGGACCACGTTCTCCAGGCCGGCGGGGGCCGCTCCCGCGCCCACGGACTCGATCAGGTTGTCGGCGACGACGATGTGGCCCGAGGCGTACTCGGTGTCATCCGTGTCCACGGTCGCGATGGCGCAGTTCTCGATGACGATGCGCTGGACTGCCACTGCGGTTCCTCGTTCTTCCGGGTCGGCGGACGGACCCGGCGGTCGAGGGGGTGACGACCGGGTTCGTCGTGGCGGTTCTGGGGCGGACACGACCTAGAGGTTGGTCAGGTCCACGGGGATGCGCGGCTCGCGGCCCTCGCGCAGGACGGTGGCCTCGATGAGTCCGTACGGGCGGTCGGCCGCGAGGTAGACCTCGTTGTCGTTCTCCAGGCCGAACGGTGTCAGCTCGACCAGGAAGTGGTGCTTGTTCGGGAGCGAGAAGCGGACCTCGTCGATCTCGTCGCGGTGGTCGATGATCCGCGCGCCCATCTCGTAGAGGGTCTGCTGGAGGGAGAGGGAGTAGGTGTCGGCGAAGGCCTGGAGCAGGTGCTTCCTTACCTCGCCGTAGGACGTGTCCCAGTCGGGCATCCGCTGTTCGTCGCCGGTCCAGTTGAAGCGCCAGCGGCTGGAGACCTGGGTGGCCAGGATGCGGTCGTGGGCCTCGGGCAGCGTCGTGTATCTGTCCTTGACGAAGCCCCAGAACTCGGAGTCCGTCGAGTTCATCACGACGAGGTCCTTCAGGCCCGAGACGACCTCCCACGCCTCGCCGTCGTAGGTGATCTGGGTGACGCGGGTCTCCTGGCCCTTGCGGACGAAGGAGTGCCCCGGCTCGTCCGTGCCGGCGTCCGGGACCCTGATGCGCTCCCAGGCGTACTCCTCGATCCGGATTCGGGCCCGCCTGATCGGCTCCTGGCTGGTCACGAAGTGCCGGGCGAGGTGGATGCCGAACCGCTCGGCGGACTCGATGCCGTGTTCCTTGGCGAAGGCGTACACCGTGTTCTTGGTGGTGTCGGTCGGCAGGACGTTGGCGTTGGAGCCGGAGAGGTGGACCTCCTCCATGTCACCGCTCAGCGCGACGGACACGTTCAGGTCCTTGATGTGATGCGTGGCGCCGTCGCGGGTGATCCTCACGACGCGGTTCTCGGCCTTGCCGTACTGGTTCTGGCCCAGGAGAACCGGGCGGCCCTTGCGGGAAGGTTCGGTCATGTCTGCTAGCTCCCTCGGTAAACGGAGTAGCCGAACGGGTTGAGCAGCAGCGGTACGTGGTAGTGCTCGCCCGGCCCGACGGCGAAGGTGACTCTCACCTCGGGGAAGAACGCATCGCTGTCCCGGTTCGCGGGGGCGTCCTGCTGCGCATCGGCTCGCTGTGTCGGTGTCGCCGGATCCTGCTCGAAGTACCGCTCGACCTCGAAGTCGAGCCGTACGTGGGTCGCGCCCTCCGGCAGCGCCGGAAGGTCCGTGCACCGGCCGTCCGCGTCGGTCGCGGAACCGCCGAGCGCCCGCCAGTCGCCCGCGCGCCCGGCGCGGACGGCGAGCCGGACGGCGACACCCCGGGCGGGGCGGCCCACGCTGGTGTCCAGGATGTGGGTGGACACGGAGGCCGTGGTGTCGGTGCTCATGTCTCTTCTTCCTGTACGGGGCTGCCGGGCACTTCCTGTACGGGTGACCGTCAGCCGCCCGGTGCGCCGGGCGACTCGTCCCGCACGAGAGTGCCGAGCCGGATACGGTTGATCTTCCCCAGTTCGACGCGGACGATCTCGCGCTCCCGCTCGGCGGTGTTGCCGGTCCGCTCCCTGACCGCGTCGCGCATCTGCTCGCCGGTCCGGCCGGTGGCGCAGACGAGGAAGACATGGCCGAACTTCTCCTGGTAGGCCAGGTTCAGTTCGAGCATCTCCGCCCTGAGCTCCGCGGACGCGCCGGCCATCCCGCGCTGTTCGCGCGAGGAGGCCGGGTCGCCGGGTTTCGGCCGTCCGATGGGCGGGTGCCCCGCCATCGCCTCCGTCAGGTCGGCGGTGGTGAGGTCCGCCGTGGCGGCGTCGCTCTCGGCGTACAGGTCGTCGGCGGTCGCGTACGGGCGGGCGGCGAGCAGCCGCTCGGCCCAGACGCGGGAGGCGCACACCTCGTGGAGGACGGCGAGGGCCGCCGGCCCCTGGAGGGCGTTGAAGCGGGCGAGGCCGTCTGATGCCGTACTCGACGTCATGGGAAGCGCCTCCGTGGCCTGGTGCTGGACGGGCTGCGCACAGCTAACGCCCTCGGCGAGACCACGTCAACACTTTGTTGAAAACTCCGGGTTACGAGAGGTTACGGAAACCGCCGCCCACCCACCGCGGACGGCGAGGGACGGCGGGGGGGCGACTCGGGGACGACAGAGGGACGGCGACCGCTGGAACCCTTCCACCCGAAGGCACGTCGTCGCCGGTCAGGCGCCCTTCTCACGGTTCAGGTAGTTGTAGACGGTGAAGCGGCTCACGCCGAGCGCGCTCGCGACGGTCTCCACCCCGTGCCGCACCGAGAAGGCGCCGCGGGCCTCCAGCATCCGTACGATCTCCTGCTTGGCCTTGCGGTCGAGCTCCGCGAGCGGTTTGCCGCGCTTGCGCTCCAGGGCGGCCAGGATGTGGTCGAGCGAGTCGGCGAGCTGGGGCAGCCGCACGGCGACGACGTCCGCGCCCTCCCAGGACAGCACGACGTCGTCGACACCGGCCAGTTCGGGCGGCAGCATCTCGCCGCCCATGGCGTCGACCAGCGGCTTGACCGCCGCGGCGAACGGATCGTCCGCGATTCCGGTCACTTACCGCCCTCCCCCGCCTCGCCCAGGACGTTCAGCTGGAGCGAGACCCGGGTGGCGCCCGCCTCCAGGACCTGGCGCAGGAGCGCGTCGACGGCCGCGAGAACGGCGTCCGCGCCGCCTTCCGCGGTGTTGCCGAACGGGCCGACGTCCACGGCGTCCAGTTCGGCCGCCTCGATGACCTCACGGGCGACCAGGGCGTGCCGTGGCGCCTCGTCGAGATCGAAGGGCTCGGTCGTGAACTCCACTCTCAATCGCACGGGCTCAACCTACTGCGCGCCGCGGACCCCCCGGCAAGCCCCCTGCGGCCCGAGCGGGCCACGGCCACCGCTTTGCGCCGGGACCCCCTTGACAACCCTCGCGCCCCAGCGGCAATCTTCCATTGGGCAGAAATGAACTTCCGCAATACGGAATATCGAAGGATCCCCAGCGGAAGAGCCCCCAGGGAACAGCCTTCAAGGAACAGCCCTCAATCGGCCCGGCCGGCAGCGCGGCCGCGAGTACGGAAGGGAGCGCCGACCCCATGGGATTCGCGGACCAGCGCTTCAACGTCAACCTGTCGATCCTCTTCACGGAACTCCCGCTCCTGGAGCGTCCGGCGGCCGCCGCGGCGGCCGGCTTCACCGCGGCCGAGCTGTGGTGGCCGTGGGTGGACTCCCCCACCCCCGAGCGGTCCGAGCTCGACGCCCTGAAGCGGGCGATCGAGGACTCCGGCGTCCGGCTGACCGGGCTGAACCTCTACGCCGGCCGCCTGCCCGGTCCCGACCGGGGCGCCCTGTCGCTTCCCGGGGAGGAGTCCGCGCGGTTCCGGGCGAACATCGAGGTGGCCGTCGGTTTCGCCGGGTCCCTGGGCTGCACGGCGCTCAACGCCCCGTACGGCAACCGGGTCGAGGGCGTGGACCCGGAGGAGCAGGACGCGCTCGCGCTGGAGAACCTGGTCCTCGCGGCACGGGCCGCCGACCGGATCGGCGCGGTCCTCCTCGTCGAGGCGCTCAACGAGCGGGAGTCGCCGGACTATCCGCTGGTGAGCGCCCCGGCCGCCGTCTCCGTCGTCGACCGGGTGAACGCGGCGACCGGCCTCGGCAACGCCCGGTTCCTCATGGACCTCTACCACCTCGCCATGAACGGCGAGGACCTGCCGGGGGTGATCGCCGCCCACGCCGGCCGGACCGGGCACGTACAGATCGCCGACAGCCCCGGCCGGGGCGCACCGGGCACCGGGACGCTCCCCCTGGAGAGGCTCCTCGACCAGCTGACCGAGGCCGGCTACGAGGGCTGGGTCGGCCTGGAGTACAAACCGGGCGACCGCCCGAGCGCCCAGGCCTTCGACTGGCTGCCGGCCGCGGCGCGCGCCGCCCGCTGAACGCCCCCCGGTGAGCCACACCCCGGTGAGCGGCACCCCCGTGAGCGCCACCCCGCGGACCGGCATCCCGATGACGCAGCAGAGATCTCAGAGAGGCACCCTCATGAGCGACAACCTCCCCAAGGTGGCATGGATCGGCCTCGGCATCATGGGCTCGCCGATGGCGGAGAACCTGATCAGGGCCGGGTACGAGGTCACCGGGTACACGCTGGAGCGGGACAAGCTGGAGCGTCTGGCCGCCGCGGGCGGCACCGCCGCCGGTTCGGTCGCCGAGGCCGTACGGGACGCCGACGTGGTGATCACGATGGTGCCCGCGTCCCCGCAGGTCGAGGCCGTCGCGTACGGGCCCGACGGCATCCTGGAGAACGTACGGCCAGGCGCGCTGCTGATCGACATGTCCTCGATCACCCCGGGGACCTCGGTGGACCTCGCGCGGGCCGGAGCCGGCAAGGGCGTCCGGGTGCTGGACGCCCCGGTGTCCGGCGGCGAGGCCGGAGCGGTCGAGGCCGTACTGTCGATCATGGTCGGCGGTGAGCGGGACGCCTTCGACGAGGCGGAGCCGATCTTCGAGGCGCTCGGCAGGACCATCGTGCTGTGCGGTCCGCACGGCTCGGGCCAGACCGTGAAGGCGGCCAACCAGCTGATCGTCGCCGTGAACATCCAGGCGTGCGCCGAGGCGGTGGTCTTCCTGGAGCGTTCCGGCGTGAACCTCAAGGCCGCGCTCGACGTCCTCGGCGGCGGCCTCGCGGGTTCCACCGTGCTGGCCCGCAAGAGGGACAACTTCCTGAACCGCGACTTCACGCCGGGCTTCCGGGTCGACCTGCACCACAAGGACATGGGCATCGTCACGGACGCGGCCCGCGCCGTCGGCGCGGCGCTGCCGGTGGGCGCCCTGGTCGCCCAGCTCGTGGCCGGTCTGCGTGCTCAGGGAGACGGCGGCCTCGACCACTCCGCGCTGCTGCGCGCGGTCGAGCGCCTCTCCGGCGCCCCCGTCTGAACCGACGGCCGGGACCCGGGCCGCACAGGCCCCGGGTCCGGGCACCTCGAACGTCCGGGTCGTGGTGGCGCCGACAGTCCTGTCGCGCCCAGGCGTCACCACGACCCGGATCCGCGTTCGGAGAGATGAGCTCCCGGACCGCGTCACGGACGGCCCGGACGAGGGGTGGCCGTTTCAGGACACGGTGCGGGCAGGGTGGGGACCGCGGCGGCGCGCGAGCCGGTGCGGTGGTGAAGGATCCGGTGCCCCTTCCCGACGTGAGGGAAGGGTGACTCCGGTCCGTCGCGGCCGCCGCGGTCCCGTCCCCACCCGAAAGACCCCGTCCGGCGGCGCGAACGTACTGTCGCGCCCAGCCTCGCGCCGTCGGACGGCCACCATTCCGCGCTCCGCCGCCGCACACCCTGCTCCGGGTGCGGATTCCGGCCAGGGCCAGCAGCCTTGGACCATGGAGGCTGACGGCAGGGAATTCCCCCGGATCGTGGTGCACACCCCGGGGCTGGACGGGTCGCGCCGGGTCACCGAGGGCGACCGGGTGCTCGGCATCGCGTACCACCTGGACGACGTGGTCGAGATCCTGCGCCGGGCGGAGGTCGACCTCGACGCGATCGAGGTCGAGGAGAGCGACATCATCGAGTGGCAGGGCGGCGGTCCCGACGACTGGCCGGGCCTGTCCGAGCACACCGGCCAGTCGGGACACACGGACGGATGAGGACCGCGGGCACGGGCGGCCCCGGACGTCGGGAGCCCGGAAACGGACGGCAAACGGAGCCCGTCCGTACACAAGCGGACGTAGAACGCCTACGGAATCCTCAAATCAACCTCTGAACACTGCCCCAGGGGCTTCACCTCCCGCCCGATGAGGCACATCCTCGGCACACGGGGCCCGCCGGCACGGGGGCGGCGGGTCCCGAACGGGGGGTACGGGGGAAGCACCATGAGCGGGAGCGCGGCGGTCGGGCCTGGGCCTTCGACCGTCGCGCTGCTGCGTGACGGGCCCCGCGCGGCCGTGAAGGCCGCCGCGATCGGGCTGCGTCCGCGGGGCACGGTGGTTCCCGGCCCGCCGGTCACGCTACGGACCTCCAGCCCGTCCCCGGGACAGACCCATGGCGAGGGCGACGGATTCACCGGCTGCGCGGGCGGCTGGGGGGCCTGACGCTTCGTGCGGTGACCTCCCGCGGGTTCTCCAGGAACGGCAGGACATGCCGGAGGAAGAGACCCGGGCGTTCGTTGTACGGCTCGTGGGCGGTGGGCAGCCGGACGCTCGACGTCCCCGTGGGGAGCTCGCGCCGGGCCCGCCTGCCGTCGAGGAACGCGGGGACGACCGGGTCACGGCTGCCCCACAGGAGCAGGATCGGCAGGCCGAGGGCGCCCGGGTCCGCGAGGCCGAAGCCAGGGTCGGCCAGACCGCGCCACAGCGCGCAGTGGACCGCCAGTCTCCGCTCGTCGTGCGGCAGTTCACGCACCCGGGCGTACGTCTCCCGTGCGCTCGGTGTGCCCAGCCGGCCGAGATAGGCGCGGGCCAGCGGCACGACGAGCCGACGGGCACGGGCGGGGCGGCCCATCACCTCGCGGCAGAACCAGCGGGTGAGCGCGGTGTGCCGGGTGAAGCCGGCCGGGTCGACCAGGACGAGCGAGGTGAGCGCCGCGGCCCGGGTGCCCTCGGCGAGAGCACAGGCGACATAGCCGCCGACACTGTTGCCGAGCACGGCGAGCTCCCGGACGCCCTGTTCCTCGGCCAGGGCGTCGATCACCCGCTCCGCGACCCCCACCAGGCCCTCGGGGGTGACCCGCCCGGGGTCCGGCGCGGTCGAGCCGCCGTACCCGGGCCAGTCCACGACGAACGTGCGGTACCGGTCGGCGAGGGCGGGCAGCACGGCGTCGAAGTCGCGGCCGTCCCCGGGGTTGGCGTGCAGGAGCAGCAGCGCGGGGGCGCCCTCGGGCCGGGTTCCGGGGACCGGGGCGAGGCAGCGTACGGCGATGTCGCCGAGGGGCGTGGGCACGGTCATCCGCATGGGGCGAGCATGCCGGACCCGCCCGCTTCTGGGAACAACGCGCCCGGCCGGGACCGCCCCTCGGGACGGGCCGGCCGGGCGGGCCGGTACGAGGTCCGCTTCAGACCTTCAGTGTCCTGATCGCCGTGGGCGCGTGACCCGGCTCGGTCGCGGTCTCCTCGAACTCTACGACGGCGCCGATGTCGTTCGTCCTGCTCATGGAGATGTTGGTGACGCGCTCCAGGATCGCCTCCACGACCACGGGGACCCGGAACTCGGCGGCGAGCTTCTTGGCCCGCTCGAAGGCGGCGCCGAGTTCGGCCGGGTCGGTGACCCGGATCGCCTTGCAGCCGAGACCTTCGACGACCTTGACGTGGTCGACGCCGTAGACGCCGAGCTCGGGGGAGTTGACGTTCTCGAACTCCAGGCTGACCTGGAAGTCGATGTCCAGGCCGAGCTGGGCCTGCCGGATCAGGCCCAAGTAGGCGTTGTTCACCAGGACATGGATGTACGGGATCCGGTGCTGAGCCCCGACGGCCAGTTCCTCCATCATGAACTGGAAGTCGTAGTCGCCGGAGAGGGCGACGACCTGGGCGCCGGGGTCGGCCCTGGCGACGCCGAGGGCGGCAGGGACGGTCCAGCCGAGGGGCCCCGCCTGGCCGCAGTTGATCCAGTGGCGCGGCCGGTGGACGTGCAGCAGCTGGGCGCCGGCGATCTGGGAGAGCCCGATGGTGGTGACGTACCGGGTCTCCGGGCCGAAGGCCTTGTTCATCTCCTCGTAGACGCGCTGCGGCTTGATCGGGATGTCGTCGAAGTGCGTACGGCGCTGGAGGGTGGCCCGCTTCTCCTGCGCGGCGGCGGACCAGGCGGAGCGGTCGGGCAGTCCGCCCGCCGCCTTCACCTCCCGTGCCACCTCGACGAAGAGCTCCAGCGCGGCCTTCGCGTCGGAGGCGATGCCGTAGTGCGGGGCGAAGATCCTGCCGAGCTGGGTGGGTTCGATGTCGACGTGCACGAAGGTCCGGCCCGCCGTGTAGACGTCCAGGTCGCCGGTGTGGCGGTTGGCCCAGCGGTTTCCGATGCCGAGGACGAAGTCGGACTCCAGGAAGGTGGCGTTGCCGTAGCGGTGCGAGGTCTGAAGGCCGACCATGCCCGCGTTGAGTTCGTGGTCGTCGGGCAGCGCGCCCCAGCCCATGAGCGTCGGGACGACCGGGATGCCGGTCAACTCGGCGAATTCCAAAAGGAGTTCGGTGGCGTCGGCGTTGACGACTCCTCCGCCGGCCACGATCAGCGGGCGTTCGGAGGCGTTCAGCAGGCCGATCGCCTTCTCGATCTGGGCGCGGGTCGCGGCGGGCTTGTACGGCTTGAGCGGTTCGTACGTCTCCGGGTCGAACTCGATCTCGGTGAGCTGGACGTCGATGGGCAGGTCGACCAGGACAGGACCGGGGCGACCGGAACGCATGAGGTGGAAGGCCTGCTGGAGAACTCCGGGAACCTGCGCGGCCTCCAGCACGGTGGTGGCCGCCTTGGTCACGGGGCGCGCGATGGAGGCGATGTCGACGGCCTGGAAGTCCTCCTTGTGGATCACCGCGGTCGGCGCCTGGCCGGTGATGCACAGGATCGGGATCGAGTCGCCGCTCGCGGAGTACAGGCCGGTGATCATGTCGGTTCCGGCCGGGCCCGAAGTACCCACGCACACACCGATGGTGCCGGGGTGCGTCCGGGTGTAGCCCTCCGCCATGTGCGAGGCACCCTCGACATGGCGGGCAAGCGTGTGGGTGATGCCGCCGGACGCCTTGAGCGCCGCGTAGAAGGGGTTGATCGCCGCGCCCGGAACGCCGAAGGCGTCGGTGACGCCCTCGCGCTTGAGGATCTCGACTGCCGCGCGGGCAGCGGTCATACGAGCCATGGGGGTCTCCTGCTTCGGCTGCCGGATCCGCGCTCCCGTCGCGCCCCGCGAAGAGTCGCCGATTCCGTTCCTTATTCCGCATTGCGGAAACTAACTTCTGCTATCTGGAAGCAATGTAGGTGTCGGGGCAGGGAGCGTCAAGGGCGGGGGCGCACGGGACCGCTCCCCCGCGCGTCGTGGTGTTTCGCTGTCGCGGGCCGCTCGGAGGAGGACTATGGACGCGCTGACCGAACGTGAGTCTCTGGAGTGGGCCATGGCCGAGAGCGTGCCGGTGCGGTGTCCGGCCTGCCGCCGCGAGCACCTGTACGCGGCTCCGTCCTACCCCTGCGTGTGCGGATCGCCCGTGTCCGTCCCGCTCGACGGGCTCGCGGAGCCGACTCCCGTCCCCCACCGGGCATGGGACGAGGAATGGGCCGCGGTCCGGTGCGGTGCCTGCGGCCGCGAGACCCAGTGGCCGCACCCGGAACTCGGCTGCCCCTGCGGAACGACCCTGCGCATCCCGCTGCGCGAAGCCCCGGCCCCGGAGACCGGCCAGGCCGCACCTCGGGCCGACACAGGGGACCCCGCACCCCGAGCCGAGAACCACCTGACCCGGGCCGCCGTCCCCGAGCGGGACCCGGGCGGGAATCCCGAGCACGGCTCGGACGACGCGCCCGAGCGGGACCGCGACGGTGCACTCGGGCAGGGCCCGCGAGGCGAACGTGAACAGAGCCCGGACGACGACCCCAGGCCGGGCCCGGACGGCGGAGCCGAGCAGGGCTCGCACGGCAGGCCCGAGCGAAGCCCGGAGGGCCGGACCGAGCAAGGGCCGGACCGCGGGGCCGAGCAGGGCTCCGGTGATGGTCACGGGCAAGGGCCGGACGCCAGAGCCGAGCAGGGCTCGCACGGCAGGCCCGAGCGAAGCCCGGAGGGCCGACCCGAGCAAGGGCCGGACCGCGGGGCCGAGCAGGGCTCGGGTGATGGTCACAGGGAGGGCCCGGACGGTGGCGAGCCGGGATCAGGGGCGGCGGGGCGGCGGGCTGGTGGGAACGGCCGGAGGCCCGCGTTCCGGCCCGTCGGCATTCGTACCGCGCGCGACGCCGTCACCGCCGCCGCGCTCTATCTGGGATGGCTCGGCTATCGCGACATCCGGCGCGCGGACCAGCGGCCCCCGTCCGGTATCGGGCTCGCCGCGCGCGGCATCCTGGCCCAGGTGGACCCCACCGTGCGGCCGGCCTCGCTGCGCGACGTGGAGTGTCTGTGGCTGACCGCCATGACGGAGTCCTCGCAGTGCGTGTTCTTCTCGCTGGCCGGCTACGCCGAGGACGCCCGCGCCCGCGCCGACACCCTCGGCGTACCCCTCTTCGTGCTGGACCTCACCGGGACACCGCAGCCGGTGAACAGCCCTGCCGACGAGCTCGTCGCCGTCACGGACCGCCCACCGGCCACCGGCTCCCCGGGTGCCTACTCGGCGTAGGTCTCCCGCAGTTCGATCTTCCGCACCTTCCCCGAGACCGTCATCGGGAAGGCCTCCAGGATCCGCAGCCGGCTCGGGATCTTGTAGTGCGCCAGCCTGCCCTCGCAGAAGGCGCGCAGCTCGTCCAGGCTGAGGGGGTCGGCCGGATCGCGCGGGATGACGCAGGCGAGCACCTCCTCGCCGTAGCGCTCGTGCGGGACGCCGACCACCTGGACGTCGGCGATCTTCGGATGGGCGTAGAGGAACTCCTCGATCTCCCGCGGATAGACGTTCTCGCCGCCCCGGATGATCATGTCCTTGATACGGCCGACGATCTCGACGTACCCGTCCTCGCGCATCACCGCGAGATCGCCCGTGTGCATCCAGCGCCCCGCGTCGTAGCCGAGCATCACGCTGTAGCCGCGGGTGCACAACTCTCCAGCGGTGCCCCGGGGTTGCGTCACCCCGGCCACGGGGTCCACGACCTTCACCTCCAGGTGCGGCAGGACGCGGCCGACCGTGCCCGTGCGGTGTTCGAGATCGTCGTCCCTGCGGGTCTGGAGCGAGACGGGCGAGGTCTCCGTCATGCCGTAGCAGATGGACACCTCCTCCATGTGCATCTCGGCGACCACCCGTTTCATCACCTCGACCGGGCAGGGCGAGCCCGCCATGATGCCGGTGCGCAGGCCGGCCAGGTCGTACGACGCGAAGTCGGGGAGGTTCAACTCCGCGATGAACATGGTGGGTACGCCGTAGAGCGAGGTGCACCGCTCCTGCTGCACGGCCCTCAGCGTCGCCGCCGGGTCGAACGACGGGGCCGGGATGACGACGCACGCGCCGTGCGAGGTGGCGGCCAGGTTTCCCATCACCATGCCGAAGCAGTGGTAAAAGGGCACCGGGACGCAGACCCGGTCCTGTTCCGAGTAGGCGATCGACTCCCCCACGAAATAACCGTTGTTGAGAATGTTGTGGTGGGAGAGCGTGGCCCCCTTGGGGAAGCCCGTCGTCCCCGAGGTGTACTGGATGTTGATGGGGTCGTCGCAGGACAGCTCGCTCGCGCGGACGTGGAGGTCCTGGTGGAGGTCAGGGGTTCCACGCCTCAGCAGCGCGTCCCAGCCCGGGTCGCCGATGTGGACGGTCTCCCTCAACGCCGGGCACCTGCCGCGGACTTCCTCGACCATCGCCCGGTAGTCGCTGCCCTTGTGGCTCAGGGAGGCGAAGAGCAGCGAGATCCCGGCCTGGTTCAGGACGTACTCGACCTCGTGGGTGCGATAGGCCGGGTTGATGTTCACCATGACCGCGCCGACACGGGCGGTGGCGTACTGGACGAGCACCCACTCGGGGCAGTTGACCGCCCAGATGCCCACCCGGTCGCCCTTGGCGATGCCGGACGCGAGCAGCGCGTACGCCAACTCGTCCACGGCCGCTCCGAATTGGGCATACGTCCAGCGCCGCCCCGAGGGCACGTCGACCAGTGCCTCCCTCTCCGGCCAGGCCGCGACGGCCCGGTCGAGGTTCGCCCCGATGGTGTCGCCGAGCAGCGCCGTGCCGCCCGTCCCGTGCGCGTACGACAGTTCACTCACCGGAAGTCCTCCTCGCGGTACTCGGCGTCCGAGCCGGCGGCCGTGGCCTCGCGCAGCTCGATCCGGCGGATCTTGCCGGAGACGGTCTTGGGCAGCTCGCCGAACTCCAGCCGACGGATGCGCTTGTACGGCGCGAGGACCGTGCGCGCGTGCTCGAAGAGGACTTTGGCGGTGTCGGGTCCCGGCTCGTACCCGGCGGCGAGGACGACATAGGCCTTGGGGACGGCGAGGCGCAGTTCGTCGGGGGCCGGGACCACCGCGGCCTCGGCGACCGCCTCGTGCTCCAGGAGCGCGCTCTCCAGCTCGAAGGGCGAGATCTTGTAGTCGGAGGCCTTGAACACGTCGTCCGCGCGGCCGACATAGGTGATGTAGCCGTCGGCGTCGCGCGAGCCGATGTCCCCGGTGCGGTAGTAGCCGCCCGCCATGGCCTCCGCCGTGCGGTCGGGGTCGCCGTGATAGCCGGTCATCAGACCCACCGGGCGCTCGGACAGATCCAGGCAGATCTCGCCCTCCGAGGCGCCGGGCGCGCCCGAGACCGGATCGAGCAGTTCGACGCGGAAGCCGGGGCTGGGACGGCCCATGGAGCCGGTCTTGAGCTGCTGGCCCGGACTGTTGGACACCTGGACGGCGGTCTCGGTCTGCCCGAACCCGTCCCGGATCGTGACGTCCCAGGCACGCCTGACCTGCTCGATGACCTCGGGGTTCAGCGGCTCGCCCGCGGCCACGACCTCGCGCGGCGGGGTCTTCAGCAGCCCGAGGTCGGCCTGGATGAGCATGCGCCACACGGTGGGCGGGGCGCAGAAGGTGGTGACTTCGGCCCGGTCCATCTCGGCCATCAGCCGGGCCGCGTCGAAGCGCGTGTAGTTGTAGAGGAAGACGGTCGCCTCCGCGTTCCACGGCGCGAAGAGGTTCGACCAGGCGTGCTTGGCCCAGCCCGGTGAGGAGATGTTCAGATGCACGTCCCCGGGCCGGAGCCCGATCCAGTACATCGTGGCCAGATGGCCGATCGGGTACGAGACGTGGGTGTGCTCCACCAGCTTGGGCCGGGCGGTGGTGCCGGAGGTGAAGTAGAGCATCAGGGGGTCGTCGGCGTGGGTGGGGCCGTCGGGCTCGAAGGCGGCGTCGGCGGTGGCCGTCTCCTCGTACGCGTGCCAGCCGGGGCGGGCGCCCCCGACCGCGATCCGGGTGTAGTCACCGGGTACCGCGTCGAACTTGGCGGTGTCCTCGGCCCGTACGACGACGTGCCGCACCCGGCCGCGCTCGACCCGGTCGGCCAGGTCGGCGGGGCCGAGCAGCGGGGTGGCCGGGATGACGACGGCGCGCAGTTTCATCGCGGCCAGCGCCGTCTCCCACAGCTCGGCCTGGTTGCCGAGCATGACGAGGACGCGGTCCTCGGCCCGTACGCCCCGCTCGCGGAGCCAGTTGGCGACCCGGTTCGAGCGCTCGGACATCGCGGCGAAGGAGACCTCGACACGGTCGCCGTCCTCCTCCACGATGTGAAGGGCGGTGCGGTCGTTGTCCCGCGCGATGGCGTCGAACCAGTCGAGGGCCCAGTTGAAGTGCTCCGGGCGGGGCCAGCTGAAGCCCTCGTAGGCCGTGGTGTAGTCCGAGCGGTGCTCCAGCAGGAAGTCCCGTGCGGCACGGAACTCCCCCGCCCTGCCCGTTGTCGCCGTCATGTGTCCTCCTCGTTGCCGGACCGCCGCCTACCATCGTGTATTCCGTGATGCAGGTCTCACCACCCCCGAACGGGGGGTGCCCCGCGATGAAGGGACGAGCAGGTGGCAGCGGACACGGCGGAGTCGGTGGAAGTGCGGGCGGCGCTGGTGCGGCTGCGGCGTGCCACGGGGCTGCCGGTGGCCTTCGGCGGGCTGGTCGATTCCGGCGGCCGGCTGGTGCGCATCAGCGAGCTGAGCGGCACGGCGACGGCGGCGCTGAGCGCGCTGGCGGTGTCCTCGGGCAGCGGTCTGGGCGGCAAGGCGGTGGCCCTCGCCCGGCCCTGCGCGGTGAGCGACTACGAGGCCTCGCGGCAGATCAGCCACGAGTACGACACGGCGGTGGCGGCGGAGGGGCTGTGTTCCGTCCTCGCGGTTCCCGTCGTCGTACGGCGCCGGGTGCGCGGTGTGCTCTACGGCGCCCTGCGGACGGCCCGGCCGCTGGGCGACCGCACGCTGGGAGCGGCCGTGGAGGCGGCCCGGGACGTCGAGCAGGCCCTCGTCGTCCGGGACGCGGCCCACGAACTGCTGGAGGCCGTCCGTGAGCCCGGCCCGGTGCGGGGAGCGACGGGCGAGGCGGCCTGGGAGGAGGTGCGCGAGGCGCACGGGGCGCTGCGGGCGCTGGCACCACGGATCGCGGACCCGGGACTGCGGGCCGAGCTGCTCTCGGTGTGCGGCCGGCTGGCCGGCGCGGCAGCTCCGCCGCAGCGGGTGCCGCGCGATCTGGGGCTGGCCCCGCGCGAGGTGGACGTGCTCGCCTGCGTCGCGGCGGGGGCGACCAACGCGGCCGCCGCCGAGCGGCTCGGGCTGCGTCCGGAGACGGTGAAGGGGTATCTGCGGTCGGCGATGCGCAGACTGGGCGCGCACACCCGTCTTGAGGCGGTCGTCGCCGCTCGGCGGGCCGGGGTGCTGCCTTAGCGCACCGACCGCTTCGGCACCCTTCATTCAATCGTCCGGACCGCGAAATGACGTATGTGCAACATCTGTTATTTCCCTCACCACCCGGACTGTCCGAAATTCAAAGAGACCTTGCCTAATATTGGCCAGGACACGACACACGAGGGGAGCGGTGACCGTGCGAGGGGACTTCAAGGAACCTGCCCGACCGCGCCCCGAGCTGGTCATCGGCCGGGAGGAACTCTTCGCGGGGGCACGCGAGCAGCTCTCCGGCGGCGGCAGTGTGCTCGTGCACGGACCGGCGGGAATAGGAAAGTCGACCGTCCTGCGGGCGCTGGCCGCCGAATGCGCCGAATCGGCGCGGACCGTCTTGCGTTGCTCGGCCACCGAGTCCGAATCCCATCTCCCCTTCCTCGCGCTGGCCGACCTCCTCGGGCTGGTCGTCGACGACATAGCCGACCGCCTGCCCGCTCCGCAGCGCACCGCCCTGGAATCGGCGCTCACCGGACGCGGTGAGTCCACCCTCCAGCGCGACGGCCTGGCGCTGCGGCTCGCGGTGCTGTCGGCGTTCCGCGCCCTGGCCGCGCGGGGCCCCGTGTTGATCGTCGCGGACGACCTCCAGTGGCTCGATCCGGCCAGCGCCGAACTCCTCGGCTTCGCCGCCCGCAGGCTCGGCGGCACACCGGTCCGCATGCTGTGCGCGGTCCGCACGGAGACCGAGCCGCAGGCACAGGACCACGACCGGTTCCTGCGCGCGTCCGTGCCCGAGACCCTGGCCCTGCGGCTGGCCCCGCTGGCCCGTGCCCAGGTCGCCGAACTCCTCGCACAGCGCGGCTACACCGGTCTGCCCCGCTCCACCGTGCGGGACATCCACCGCACCAGCGGCGGCAACCCGCTCTTCGCGCTGGAGCTGGGCCGCGCCCTCGCCGAGTCCCCGACGCGGCCGAGTCCGGGCGAGCCGCTGCCCGTACCGACCTCGCTGCGCGCGCTCGTGCTGAGCCGTCTGGACATGCTGTCCGCCGAGGCCCGCCGCACCCTGCTGGTGGCGAGCGCGGGAGCCCGCCCGACCCTGGCCCTGCTGCACGCGGCGGGCCGGGAGAACGCGGAGGCGGAGACGGCCTCGGCCGCCGCCCTCGGGCTCCTGGCCACCGAACGCGACGCACCGGGCATCCGTTTCGCACACCCCCTGGTCTCGGCGGCCCTGTACGCGGAGGCCGACGCGCAGGAGCGCCGCGCGGCGCACTCGGCCCTGTCCCACGCGGCCTCCGACCCCATCGAGCGGGCCCGGCATCTGGCGCTGGCCACCACCGGCACGGACCCCGCGGTCGCCGCCCGGCTCGGCGAGGCGGCGGCCGCCGCCCGTGACCGCGGCGCCCCCTCCGTCGCCGTCGGGCTCGGACTGCTCGCCGCCCGCCACACACCGGCCGACACCCGGCCCAGCTCCGACGAACGGCGTCTCCAGGCCGCCGAGGACGCCCTGACGGCCGGGGAGACGGACCTCGCCCGGGACATCGCCCGCCAGGTACTGGCACGAGCCACCACTCCCGCCGAGCGGGTCCGGGCCTGGATGGTCGTCGTGGACTCGGCCGGCCAGGCGATGGCCGAGATCGACGCCGTCTTCCCGCAGGCCCTCGCCGACGCCGGCGACGACCCCGGTCTGGTCGCCCTCGTCCGCTACCAGCTCGGCTGGCGCGCCCTGCTGATGGACGGTGAGATGACCAAGGCCCGTGAGGAGGCCGCCCGGTCCGCGCGGCTCGCGGCCCGAGCCGGGGACCGGCGCACCGAACTCCTCGCCCTCGGCTTCCAGGCGCAGATGGAGACCCTGATGGGGCACCCGGACGCGCCCTCGACCATCCAGCGGGCGATGCGCGAGCCGCAGGACCCGCGGGTCGCCTGCGACCACAACGGGGCCGGCGCCGCCCGCTTCCGCTGGCTCATCATGGGCGACCGGCTCGCCGAGGCCCGTACGGCCATCACCGCGCTGCTGCGCGAGGTGCAACGGCGCGGGATGGTCGAGAGCGAACTGCACTTCCTGCGCGGCCTCGCCGAGACCGAACTGCGCTCCGGTCACTGCGGCCGCGCCCTCGACCTGGCCCGGGAGAGCCTCAGGCTGGCCCGCGACACCGGCATAGGCGAGGCGGCCACCGCCATGTTCACCTCGCTCGCCGAGGCGGCCGGCGGTGACGTGGACCGGGCGCTCGCGCTCGCCCACGAGGCCGTGGACCGCGCCGAGGAGGACGGCGACATGGTGTACCTCTCGCGGGCCCTGGGCGCCCTCGGGCACGCCGAGCTGGTCGCCGGGGACGCGTCGGCCGCGGTGCGCTCGCTGCGCCGGGTCCGGGAGCTGGAGGAGGCGCTCGGTGTCATCGACCCGGCCCGCGGCCGGTGGCACGGGGACCTCGCCGAGGCCCTGGTCAGGATCGGCGAGACCGCCGAGGCGCAGGACGTCATCGACGTGACCCGCCGACGCGCGCTCAGGCTGGAGCGCGAGAGCGTGCTCGCCGTGCTCGACCGCGCCGAGGCGCTCGTCCGGGCCGCGCGCGGTGAACAGGGTCCCGCGGAGCGCCAGTTGGCCTCCGCTCAGGACCGTCTCGGCAAGCTGGGCTACGGCCTGGAGGAGGCCCGTGCCGCGTACGCCCTCGCCGGGCTGCGCGTCCTCCCCACGGCTCCCGGCGCCCGGGCGGGCAGCCCGCACGTGCCGGGGCCCACCCTCTACGACGAGGCGGCCCGGCTGTTCCGCCGGTGCCGTGCGCTGCCCTGGCTCCGGCAGGTGGAGACGGCGGCCGCGCTCCCGCCGGCCGCGCCGCCCCTCGCCCCCGCCGCCCTCGACACCCTCGCGGCCACCGAACGCCAGGTCGCTGCCCTGGTCATGGAGGGCGCCACCAACCGCGAGATCGCCGGGCGGCTGTTCATCAGCGTCAAGACGGTGGAGGCCACGCTCACCCGGGTGTACCGGAAGCTGGGGATCCGCTCACGCGTCGACATCGTGCGCCTGGCGGCGGAGCGCCGGCCCGACTGACGCTCCCCCGGCCGCCGGGGAGAAGCGGCCGGACCGGTGAGACTGCGGGCCACAACGGTGACGCTCCGGCCCGCGGCGGTAGAGCTCCGGGCCAGGGCGGTATGGCTGCTGGGTGACTCCTTCGGGTGAACGTGCGCCGGACACGCGGGGCCCCCGGGCCGGGACCAACCGGACGGCGCCCCCGTCAAACACGGCCCGCGCCGTGCGAGGGTTTTCCCTCCCCCGTCTCCACTAGGGGGTTCCCTCATTGGGAGAGAGCGGTCACACCCCCTAGCGTGTGGGCGTGCCGTTCGCTCGGGTCCGCGACACCCCAACCAGGGGCGTCGTGACTCCCCCCACACACACCCGTGCGTCCCCCCACCGGCAACTTTCAAGGAGACCGATGTTCGGGCTCAACCGCGTCAAGAAGAGCGTCGCCGTGTGTGCGGCGACCGCCGCAGCAGCCGCGACCACGCTGCTCGGCGCCCACTCCGCCGCAGCCGTTCCCCAGCCCATCGTCGGCGGCACGACGACCACGACCAGCTCGTACCCGTTCATGATGCAGATCACCGACGCGAAGCAGAACCAGTTCTGCGGCGGCACGCTCGTCGCCGCCGACAAGGTCGTGACCGCCGCCCACTGCATGTCGGGCGAGACGACCGCCAGCATCCGGGTGGTGGGCGGAAGGACGTACCTCAACGGCACCGACGGCACGGTCAGCAAGGTCGGCCGGATCTGGATCAACCCCGACTACACGGACGCCACCGACGGCGACGACGTGGCCGTGCTGACCCTGTCCACGCCGATGCCCTACGACCCGGCGCCGTACGTCTCCGGATCGGACACCGGCCTGTACGCGGCCGGCACCACGGCCCGGATCGTCGGCTGGGGCACCACCTCGGAGAACGGCACCTCCTCCAACCAGCTGCGCACCGCGACCGTCCCGATCGTGTCCGACACGAGCTGCGCGAGCTCGTACGGCAAGAACTACGTGGCCTCCGACATGGTCTGCGCCGGATACACCGCCGGCGGCGTGGACACCTGTCAGGGCGACAGCGGTGGCCCGCTGCTCGTCAACGGGGTGCTGGCCGGCATCACGTCCTGGGGCGAGGGCTGCGCGGAGGCCGGCTACCCGGGTGTCTACACCCGCCTGACGACGTTCTCCAGCCTGGTGACCGATCAGGTCAACTCGTAGGAGAAGAAGATTTCCTGAGTACCCCTCAGGTGAAAGCCGAGGGGCGTTGCGGGCCTCCACGAGCGGCCCGCAACGCCCCTCATCCAAGGGTTCTGCCCCCGAGTACCTGCCGGCGGACGTCTTCCCCGCGTGCCTCAGCCGTCCGCCGGCATCTCAGGGCCCCGCGACCGCGCCGAACCGGATGTCATGCCCCTCCCCGGGGTGCATCGCCGTGAGCACGCGCTCCCCCTCCGCGGAGACCTCGTCCCGCCGCGCCTTCGTGAGCGTGCCGAAGGACTCGACGACGAGCACGCCCTCCTCCAGCTTCCACAGACCGGCGACGAAACCGTCGACGAGCAGGGTGCGGTAGGCCTGATTGCCCCGCCAGGTACGCCCCTTGAGATCCACCGGGACGACCCGGGAGCGGTCGGCGTGGGACAGCAGGAGGTTGTCGAACTCGGGCAGGAAACGGGGCGGGGCGGGGGTGTCCGGGTCGGGCCGCGGGGCGTCGGGGACGTCGAAGAGCTCCACTCCGTTCTCGTCGCGGAACACCGCCAGAGCGGGCCGCAGCCGCTCGAAGACCTCGCGGAGCCGGGTCAGACCGGCCCAGGTCTGCATGTCCTTCACCGAGGCCGGGCCGAAGGCGGCGAGATAACGCAGTACGGTCGCGTCGGGCGCGGGAGCCGGCTCGGCCGGGCGGCCCAGCCAGTGCTCGGCGGTGGTGAGGGCGACCTGGCCGCTGCGCCCCCACAGCCCGCGCGGTGTCACCTGGACCAGGGGCAGGGTGCAGCGGGCCGCGACGGACAGGGCGAA
Source organism: Streptomyces sp. NPDC024698 (assembly GCF_055559015.1). Lineage (NCBI taxonomy): Bacteria > Bacillati > Actinomycetota > Actinomycetes > Kitasatosporales > Streptomycetaceae > Streptomyces > Streptomyces sp. NPDC024698. The sequence goes on from NZ_JBVHLK010000005.1 coordinate 62,351, forward strand.
CGGGTCGGCTTCCGGCCACACCGCGAGCAGTGCCTCGCGCAGCTGTTTCATGGTGCGCGGCTCGCTCTCGACCAGTTCCCGGCTGATCGCGGCGAGCCGGTCCAGGTCGACACCGGCGAGGCCCTCGCGGAAGTGGCCGAGCTCCCGGTCGCGGGCGGCCTGGACCAGGGGCCGCAGGGTGAGGGCGTCGGCGGCGGTGTGCGTGTGGATGGTGGAGCGCATGGTGACGATGCGGACGACGTCGCGTGCCTCCATGGCCGTCGACAGGTGCTCGGGCCCGAAGCCCTCCAGACGGGCCGCGAGGGCGTAGTACGGCGGCTTCACGTTCTGCGCCTGGAGGCCGAGGAGGTGCTCGACGGCGGCGATCGCGGACAACGGGGAGCGGCGCAGCAGGAGCTGACGGTCGAGGGTCGCGCGGTTGAGGGCGCGGGTGCCGAGCACGGGGGCCGTCGCGGTCGTCTTCGTCATACCCGGCACGCTAGCGCCGGTCGCGGACACCTTCTGTCCGCAACTCTCACCCGATACCCGTCCCGCCCACGGCACGCGGACCGTTTGCCCGTATATCCTGCTCGGAGATCGTCCAGACGTTCGTACGACCCTGGAGGCAGCCGCGATGCCCGAGCGACGCGCCCGCCCGGCCTCGGAGAACCGGCGGGGCCAGGAGGACACGGACGGCTCCACGCGGGCCAAGGGCTCCGGCGGCCCCGAGGGCGCGAAGGAGCGGAAGTCCCTGTGGCGGCGCGCCCTGACCCCGCCGTCCGCGCCGCCCCCGAAGCGCGCCGCGCCGCACGCCCCGCCTCCCTCGCCCGAACCCAGCGAGATCGTCAGCGTCGTCCAGTCCGCGCTGTACCGCGACGGGGTACGGGTGTCGACGCCCGGGTCGCTGGCCGAGACGTTCCGTGAGCTGCGCGAGCACCCGGACGGCATGGCGTGGATCGGGCTGGCCCGGCCCACGGCGGCCGAACTCCACTCTCTGGCCGCCGAGTTCGACCTGCATCCGCTGGCCGTCGAGGACGCGATGGAGGCGCATCAGCGGCCGAAGCTGGAACGGTACGGCGAGACCCTGTTCGTCGTCCTGAGCGCCGCCCGCTATCTGGACGCGGCCGAGGAGGTCGACTTCGGCGAGCTGCACGTGTTCGTGGGCCCGGACTTCGTGATCACGGTCCGGCACGGCGCGGCACCGGATCTCTCCGCGGTGCGCCGGCGCATGGAGGGGAGCCCCGAACTGCTGAGGCTCGGCCCGGAGGCGGTCCTGTACGCGATCCTCGACTCCGTCGTCGACGGTTACGTCCCGGTGGTTTCCGGCGTCCAGAACGACATCGACGAGATCGAGACCGAGGTCTTCCGGGGCGATCCCGCGGTGTCCCGCCGTATCTACGAACTCTCGCGCGAGATGGTCGAGTTCCAGCGGGCCACCCGTCCGCTGGTCGGCATGCTGCACAGCCTGATGGCCGGCTTCGCCAAGTACCGCACGGACGAGGAACTCCAGCGCTACCTCCGCGACGTCGCCGACCACGTCACGCACACCAGCGAGCGGGTGGACGGTTTCCGCCAGGCCCTCACCGACATCCTCACGGTCAACGCGACACTCGTCACCCAGCAACAGAACGCGGAGATGCGGGCGTTGGCGGAGGCGGGCTTCGAACAGAACGAGGAGATCAAGAAGATCTCCAGCTGGGCGGCGATCCTGTTCGCCCCCACACTCGTGGGAACCATCTACGGCATGAACTTCGAGAACATGCCGGAGCTGGGCTGGCGCTTCGGATACCCCTTCGCGATCGGCTTGATGGGTGTGGTCTGCGCCAGTCTGTACGTGATCTTCAAACGCCGGGACTGGCTCTGAACTCCTCGCGTCACTCGGCAGGCGGCGTCCACGCGGCGGATTCCCTGTCGCCCTGTCGACGTGGCCGAGCATCATCACCACCGCGCCGCCTACCCTCCTCGCGATCACACACCTACGCTCTTCAGTCGTAGAAGGGCAGATCGGAGACGCTCAGCACAAGCGCCGCGGTGAGGATCCGCGGCGGCTTCGTCGACATCAGCTGCTGCTGTTCGAGCAGGACGAGACGCTTTCGACGCCGTACATCGAGATCGGCGACCTTGCGGTGGAGGCTTTCGGAGGACTCCTTGGGCTTCTCACCCCTGCGCTCCTTCTCCGAGGCCGCCGCGGCGTCCAGGAGCAGTCGCTCGTTCTCCGAGGTCAGGCGCTCGGTCACGAGCTCCCGGGTCCGGATCAACTCTGCCAGGCGGCGGGGCTGGACCTCGGCCAGGTATGCGGGAAGCTGGTTGGCGATGATCCAGCTGGTCGCCTTGTCCTCGGCGTCCGCGAGCCAGGCGAGTCCGCCCACGATGCGGGTCGCCGTGCCGTCGGGCGCCGCGGCGCAGTCGAGGTAGGGCGCGGGACCGGCCGGGCGCACGGTGCCGTGGCTGTCGACGTAGGCGTAGGCGAACCGTCGGGCCACCGACTCACCGGTGGCGTCCGCGACCTCTTCGACGACCCCGACGAGGAGGTGCGGTTCATCGAGGGTGGCCGAGACGAGGACGGTGCCCCGGTTCAGGGCGCCCCCGAAGTTCCGGATGGTCTCGTCCATGACGGCGTCGTGCAGCGGGTGGCCGGGGGCGAGCAGGTCGGCACGGGCGCGGTCGTCGGGCTGGACGTGGCCGAGGTCGAAGGTGACGCGGTCGTACTTGGTGGCAATCGGTCCGCCGCCTGCCGAGCGGATGTGCTGGGGCACATGGGCGATCTCGTAGCGCCCCTGTTCGCGCCTGACGATCCGTCCACCGAGCCGGGCGAAGGCGTCTTTGAAGGTCGATTCGACGGAGTGCGGCTGAAGACGTCGAGCGCGGGCTTCGTCCATCGTGGCGCGCAGAACGCGAAGATCGGCGTCGGATACGTGCTCCGAAGCGAGCGCACGCTCGTCCAGAAGGCCCTTGAGGCCGTCTCCGACGGTGCTGTCGATGACTTCGTGCAGCCTTTCCTTGACATCGGGCCGTTCACCGTACTGGATGGCGTCGAGCAGTAGATCCCGCAACGGAGTCTCGGCGAACGCCTCCCCCAGGACATCGAAGACCTTCCCGCCGTACGTCTCGCGCATCTGGTCGAGCTTCTCCAGCAGGCGCGTGAAGACCTCGCCTTCACGGGTGTTGGAGGCGACGAGGTTCCAGAGCCGGCAGACCTCCTCCTGGCCGATGCGGTGGATGCGGCCGAACCGCTGCTCGATGCGGTTGGGGTTCCAGGGCAGGTCGTAGTTGACCATCAGATGTGCGGCCTGGAGGTTGAGTCCCTCGCCGGCGGCGTCGGTGGCCAGCAGGATCCGAACGTCGCGGTTCTTGGTGAACTCCTCGGTGATCTGCCGCCGCTCGGCCCGGCGTACGCCGCCGTGAATGGCCCTGACGGCGTCGGGCCTGCCCAGAAGCGACCCGATCTTGCCCTGCAAATACCGGAGGGTGTCGCGGTGTTCGGTGAAGACGATGAGTTTCCGAGGCCGGCCCTGGGCGTCTGTCACCAGTGCGTGGTCCCGGAGAAGGGCGGACAGCTCGGTCCACTTACGGTCCGTACCCGCTTCTCGGACCCGCTGCGCCGTCTTCACCAACTCCCTCAGCTCGGTGAGCTCGACGTCGAGTTCCTCGACCGTCTGCGCCGCCGTCGCGGCGTCGAGCAGTTCCTCCTCGGCTTCCTCGATCCCTTCGGCATCGAGGTCGTCATGGTCGAAGTCGGCGAGGTCGACGGTGGGCGTGCTCTCGCGCCACGTGCCGTCGAGGATCTCCTGCTTCTTGCGCTCCAGGCGCTCGGTGCGCCGCACGAGGCTCTTGTAGATCGCCTCGGGGCTGGAGGCAAGGCGTCGTTGCAGAACGGTGAGCGCGAAACCGACGGTGTTCTTGCGTTTGCCGCCGATGCGGTCGGCGCGGTTCATCCCCTCGCGGACGTAGTGGGTGACGTCCTCGTAGAGGTCGTACTCAAGTGCCGTGAGTTCGTAGGGGACGGTCTCCGCGATGCGCTCGGGGAAGAGCTTCCTGCCCTCGAAGGTCAGCAGCTCCTCCTTGATCATGCGCCGCATGATCCCGCTGACGTCGGCGCTCCCGTGCTGCCTGCCCTCGAACCGGTCACGGTCCAGGAGGGTGAGGAAGAGCTGGAAGTCCTCGTCCTTTCCCGAGTGCGGGGTCGCTGTCATCAGGAGCAGGTGGCGGGTGATCCCGCCGAGCATCTCGCCGAGCTGGAACCGTTTGGTCTTCTCCACCTTGCCACCGAAGTAGTGGCCTCCCATGCGGTGCGCCTCGTCGACGACGATCAGGTCCCACTCCGTCTCCTGAAGCTGCGCCTTCAGGTGCTCGTTACGAGAGAGCTGGTCCATGCGGGCGATCAGGAGCGGGTTGCTCTCGAAGGCGTTGAGATGGAGTTGGGAGTCGATGAGCTGGTTCGTGAGCAGATCGAAGCGGAGTCCGAACTTGAAGAAGAGCTCGTCCTGCCACTGGTCGACCAGGCCTCCCGGAGCCACGACGAGGCACCGCTTGACGTCATCGCGCAGGAGGAGTTCCTTGATGTAGAGCCCAGCCATGATCGTCTTTCCTGCGCCCGGATCGTCGGCGAGCAGGAAGCGCAGCGGCGTACGGGGCATGAGCTCGCCGTACACGGCGCGGATCTGGTGCGGGAGCGGCCGGACGTCACTGGTCGCCACGGCGAGCATCGGGTCGAACAGGCCCGCCAGCGAGATCCGTTGTGCCTCGGCGACCAGCTTGAAGTCACTCGCGTTCGCGTCGAAGGCGCGACTGCCGTTGCGGGCGACGCTCAGTTTGCCCTCGTCCTTCCGGAAGACGACGCGCTGGTCGAGACCGCCCGCGGCGGTCTTGTACGTCAGCTCGACCGCGTTCGCACCGTGCCACTGGGCGGCGATGACCGTGACGACCTCTGCCGGCATGAGTCCGTCGATCCGCAGACCCGGCTTGAGCTCCTCGAGCAGCACGTACGGAACCTCCTGGTCGGCAGCCTGTGAACACCACTCGGACGTTCCGGCGGTTGTGTGATCCCGTCGACTTCGTCAACCGGGGTCGGTAATCTTCGCAGAGGTCATGCGAGTCGGCGGGGGCAATGGAGCGAGAAGAACGTCAGCACCTTCGTGGTGTGGTGGAGGAAGTCGGAGGGTGGCGCAGGCTCGCGGCGGAGATCGTCGGGACACGTGATCCCGTCGAGGCCGCGGCGGAGGACGCCGCCAGGCAGTTCCTCGGCCGACTGGCTTCTCCGGGGACCGGAACCACCACCGCATGGCGCGCGGTGCAGGTCTCGCCGTCCGATGCCGGCCTGGTGACCTCCCTGGCCCGCCGTCAGGCCCTTCCGGCGCTCACGGCGAACGCCCAGCGGGGCATCCATCAGTTGACCGGCGACATCGGTCCGGCGCTGAAGGCCGTCCGGGCGCTGTTCGGTACCCGCCGGATCCTGTCGGGCAAAAGTCGCAAGGATGCGGCGGGGCAAGCCGCGGCCCACCTGACGTCCCTCCATGAATGGGCCGCGAGCATAGGACTCGTAGCCGAGTTGGAGGCCCTGGCAGCCTGGGACGGCAAGGCGGTCCCCGCAGTCGGTCCCTCGGCCGTCCTCGACGACACGGTCGGCTTCGCCCAGCGCCTCGGCGGCCGGGCCCAACTCGTCGGGCGGCAAGAGCTGGACGTCGCCCAGACCGCCATCGGCGCGATCGATCAGGCCCTCCAGCGCGAGGACCGGTTCAGAAAGGCCGTCGATCTCGCCGGCAACGCCGTCCGACAGGACGAGGCCCGCAAGCTGGTCGCCGAAATGCCCGTCGAGCGGCTCAAGGACGCGACCAGCGGCCAACTGCGCATCACGGCGCTGGTCGATGCCGGAATCAGGAACGTGCAGCAGGTCCTCGACCAGAAATCACGGATTCGATCACTCCCCGGCGTCGGTGAGACGACGGGCAAGCGCATGGTCGGCGCCGCCCGGACCATCTGGCAGACCACGCTGGACGAGATGCCGGTCCGCATCGACATCAAGAACCGATCCCGCGCCACTACGAAGCTCCTCCAGACGATGCGGGCCTGGGACGCGGCACGCTCGATCCGCAGCGCGACAGCCGACCTCGCCGCCGCCGACGCGGTTCGGCCGCTCCTCCAGAGCCTCGGATCCCAGACCTCCCACGTGATTGTCGTCCCCCAGGACCGGACCGTCGCCGAGTTGCGTACCGCGCTGGCTGCCGTCGAGCGCCGCGGAGCGGTGCTCAAGGGTGAGGGCGACGCCGCAGGCGGTGATCCTTGGGAGGATTTCATCGCCCGCCCGGCCGACTACTACGCGATGCTCGCGGAGCTCGGATTCCTGGCCGACGACGCCGAGAAGAGCCAAGGCGACCTACCGGCCGAAATCGTCGAGGCGATCAGGGAACTCAAGCTCGACACCAGCCATCTGAAGGCCTCCCTGCGCGGGTACCAGTCGTTCGGTGCCCGCTTCGCGATCGTGCAACGGAAGGTCATCATCGGCGACGAGATGGGCCTGGGAAAGACGGTCGAATCACTCGCCGTACTCACCCACCTGCGCGCCAAGGGCTCCTCCCACTTCCTGGTCGTGTGCCCGGCCGCCGTCGTGACCAACTGGGTGCGCGAGGTCCAGGCCAAGTCCGATCTGCGCGCGTACCGGCTGCACGGGCCCGGTCGCGACGATGCGCTGAAGTCCTGGACCCGCAACGGAGGAGTCGCGGTCACCACCTACGACATCCTCGGTTGGCTGGAAGGCCGGATCCCCGAACACGCCGGACCCGCATGCCTGGTGTTCGACGAAGCGCACTACATCAAGAATCCGGACGCCCGACGAACGCAGCGCTCCACGGCCCTGATCAAACGCTCCGAGCGAGCCGTCCTGCTGACGGGCACCCCGCTGGAGAACCGGATCGAGGAATTCCGCAATCTTGTCGGCTACCTCCGGCCGGACCTGTCGATCAGCGCCTCGGAAATCGCTCCTCGCCAGTTCCGGAAACAGGTGGCACCGGCCTACCTGCGACGCAATCAGGAAGACGTCCTCACCGAGCTCCCGGAACGCTTCGAGGTCGACGAGTGGACGCCGATGTCCGGTGCCGACGAGCAGCACTACCGAGCAGCCGTCATCGACGGCAACTTCATGGCCATGCGCCAGGCCGCACTCCGGGCCGGCGTCAAGTCCGAGAAGATGCGGCGCCTCATCGACATCGTCCAGGAGGCAGAGGACAACGAGCGCAAGGTGCTGGTCTTCTCGTACTTCCGTGACGTCCTCGACGAAGTGGCGTCGGTCCTTCCGGGGAAGGTGTTCGGTCCGCTTACCGGTTCCGTACCCGCCGCGAAGCGACAGAGCATGGTCGACGAGTTCTCCCAGGCCCACCACGGCGCGGTCCTCGTCGCGCAGATCGTGGCGGGCGGCGTCGGTCTGAACATCCAGTCGGCATCGGTCGTCGTGATCTGCGAGCCCCAGCTCAAGCCGACGACCGAATGGCAAGCCATCGGCCGCTCCCACAGGATGGGGCAGCTGGAGTCGGTACAGGTGCACCGCCTGCTCTCCGAGGAAGGCGTCGACCAGCGCATCGTCGAGATCCTGGCGCGCAAGAACCAACTCTTCGCGGAGTTCGCCCGCGTCTCCGCAACCGCCGACAGCGCACCGGAGGCGTTCGACATCACGGACGCCGAGCTGGCGCGGGAGATCGTGGCGGCCGAGCGCGAGCGCCTGCTCGCGGGCGGCTGACGGACCGGCACTTCCGCGGTTCACACGCCGAGGGTCCCGCCGGAACGTCCGGCGGGACCCTCGTTTCGTCTCCTCGCTCAGCCGGCCCCGAAGAAGCCGGCAACGAGGCGATCAGGCGCGGGCATCACCCCCGGGCCGGACGTCTGCCCCGACCACGAGTTCCAGGCCCGGGCCGAACTCTTCCAGCCGCGTACCCGCCGGGAAGCCCGGCGTCTCCCTGGCGACCGACGCCTCCAGGACCAGGATGTCCGGCAGTCGGTCCACTCCCGTGGAATATCCGCTCGCCACCGCGTCCCAGTCGAATTCGGCGGTCCGCCCGCTTCTGTCCACGACGAGGGCGACCGTGTCCGGCGGATTCGCCAGGGCTTGCCGGACGAGTGTCTCCTCGACCGTCTTCGCCTGCTGCTCCGTCAGTCCGTCCAGGTAGTAGGTCTGCTTCTCCCAACCCAGCGGTTCATAGCTGAACTGACACGTCAGGTCCGTGTCGGCGTCGAACCACCACTCGACGTTGAGGGCACCGAGCGCGAGGCCGACGAGTTCGGCGACGCGCCCGGCCGGCATCGGCACCTGGTTGCCGTCGGCGTCGAGCAGGACCGGCGACCCCAGGTTCGGATGCTCCAGCGAGATGCCGGATTCGGCGAAGACCCGCTCAAGGCCCTCAAAACACTTCTTGTCGGTCCGTGTCCGGTACCAGGCGATGAATGCGTCAGACATCACGAGCACATCGGGGGAAGACGGAACAAGTGCACATTTTCGGCTCCGAACGCTTTTCTGGCCTGCTTGATCGCGGATTCGGGGGTTCCCTCGTCAAGGTAGTAGATCGCCGGCACTCCGCGCTGATCGGCCTCGTACTTCGCCACCTTCAGGGCCGTGCCGAACTTCGAGGGGTTCTTGGCCTTGGCCGCGCCGCCGACGAACACGAGTTCGCCGTTGGGACCGATGACGTCCAGGCCCGATGAACCCACATTCGGCATGGTGATCGGAATGTCCTGACCGTTCGCGCCCTTGGCGAGCTCTCCGCCGATCAGGTTCGCGACATACTCCTCACGGCTGAGCCCGAGCCCGTCGCCGTCGTTGTGGACGAGGACGGAGGTACCGCCCTCCACCACGTAGTACGTGTGCAGTTCCTCGACGGTGAGGTTGTACATGTCCGCCGCGCCCGGGCGGTCCCGCGTCTCGACCACGGTGACCCGGCGGTCGTCAGCGGTGACGAGGCCGTGGCCCCGCACCAGTGCCGCAGCCGGAACCCAGGCCCGCAGGGTCTCATCCCGGAACGGATGGTCCGCGGTGGTGTGGAGGACGACCTTACGGTCCTTGCCGTCTCGGACCACGAGGTCGAGGAGGTCGTCATCGCGGTGGACGAGCCGGGCGGTCACCTTCCGGGAGCCCTTGTGCCGGCCGGTCCCCGGGTCGGCGGCCTCGACCTCGTCACCCGGCTCGATCTTGCCGATCGCCTTGGTGCGCCCGTTCTTCATGAGCACTTTGGTCGTCGGCGTGAAGCTGCAGAGTGCCCTTTGGAGCCGAAGCAGCATGCGGGCGATGCGTGACGTCCCGCGGGCCACGACCGGAACCTCGCCCCCGCCATAGGGCTGGGACATCACTTCACCGATGACGTCGCACTTGTCCCGATTGTTGTTGACCATGCACTGGTACGCGGGCTCGATGATGGTCATGTCGCCGAGTGCAGAGAGGAACTGCTTGTCGAGTTCCTTGCTGGCGTCCATCTCCGCCTGGGTGAAACAGCTCAGGGCGAGCGGAGTGTAGACGGTCACGTAGGGGTTGTAGCGGCACTGGTTCGCGGTGAAGAAGTAGTCGTAGAGCTTCTTCGCCTCCTTCTTCCGCTTCTTTGCGAAGTACTCCTGGGTTTCCCGGTTGGCCTTGTCGCCCTTTTCCTTGTTTTTCTTGATGCAGGCCGCTTTGCAGGTGTTGGTGTTGTCCTTCTTGCCGCACAGTTCCGGGTTGACGTCGCACTTGGTGCGGCCGGTCGGGTCGCTGAAGGTGACCGGGTTGTTCTCGGTGTAGCTGTAGCCGTTCATCTGCTGCGGGTCGGCCGTGTTCATGACCGGGTCGACGCTGAGGAAGCGGCCGGTGTCCGGGTCGTACTCGCGGGCGCCCAGGTGGGTGAGGCCCGTCGAGACGTCCTGGGTGCCGCCGATGAAGCCCTTCTGGCCGGGCCAGGAGGTCGGGGCCTTGCCGCGCGGGGCTCCGAACGGGGTGGAGCGACGCTGCTGCATCGACAGGTCGGCCGCGCTCACGGCGAGTTCGGAGGTGCCGTGGTGGTCGCCGAGGAGGAACGAGAGTTTGCCGTCGTCGGTACGGATGGCCTGGTTGCCGCCGCCGAGGTCGTAGTAGCGGGTGGCCTTGGGAGTGCTGCCGGAGGCCTTGGCCAGGGTGATCTCGGTGGAGCCGAGGTAGAGGGTGGTCTCGCTGTCGGTGCGCTGGATCAGGCGGTTGCCGTCGGCGTCGTACACGTACGACGTGCTCTTGGCGCCCTGGGTGACCTTCGCCAGGTAACTCTCGGCGTCCCAGTCGAGGACCTGCTTGTCGCCGCCGACGGTCCGGGTCTGGGTGTTGCCGATCCCGTCGTAGGTGTAGGAGTCGACGGCGGTGGCGTTCGGGGTGGTGGTGGTGACGGTGAGGAGCCCGTGCGGGCGGACGGCCTTGGCGTCGGGGTAGGCGTACTCACGGGTGACGTCCTTGGCCGCGTTGCCCGTCGAGTCGTGGAGGGTCTCGGTGTGCCGGTTACCGGTGACGTCGTAGCCGTAGGACGTCCAGTAGGGCGCCGGGCCGCCGAGCAGTGAGCCGCTGGGCGTCGCGGAACAACCCGTGGCGCCCTGGGCCCACGCCTCGGTGAGGCGAGTGAGGTAGTCGTACTGGAAGCACTGGTTGTCGGTGCCGTCACGGGACACGTCGCTGATGGAGGTGACGTTGCCGGCGTCGTCGTAGCCGTAGGTGGAGGACTTGTCGACACCGGGCACGCCCTCGCGGTCGACCCGCGAGTTGTCCAGGCGCTGGGTGCCCCACTGGTAGGTGTTGGTGACCTGGGTCTTCTTGGCGCCGCTCTGGTAGGTGAACTGGAGCGGCTTGCCCGTGTAGCTGTAGGAGGTGTTGGTGGTGTAGGTGACGCCGCCGGTACCGGTGAGGGCGACCGGTCGCATCAGGTCGTCGTACGTGGGGGTGATGACGTCCGCGGCGAGGCTTCCGGCGGCCGGGTAGCTGCTCGACTGCACGGTGCCGTCGGTGTTGTACTTGATGTTCGACTGGTAGGAGCCGGCCAGCGCGCCGTTCTCGGTCGTCGCCGGGATGCTGATGGTGCTCCGGTTGACCCGGTAGAGGGAGTCGTAGATGTTGAACGTCGTGGTGTAGGCGTTGCCGCTCGCCCCACCGATGTAGCGGGTCACCGAGGCCGGCTGCCCCTCGGCTCCGGACGGGTCCCAGGTGCGCTTGGTGAGCAGCGGTCCACTCGCGTCGCCGTCGTGGACCTCCAGCTCACGGCCGAGGTCGTCGTAGACGTGGGTGATCGTCTGCTTCGGGGTCCGGTCGTCGGTGGTGGAGATCAGCTGGTTGCGGTCGTCGAAGGCGTAGGTCGTGTCGCCCTTGTCGGGGTCGTGGACCTTCTTCGGGTTGCCGCGCTGGTCGTAGCTGTAGGTCCACCGGTTGCCGGCCGGGTCCGTCACCGCGGTGATCCGGTCCACCGGGTCGTAGTCGTAGTGGGTGGTGTCCGCCTCGCCGGTGGGCGTGGCTCCCTTGTACTGCAACAGGTCGGTGGTGCGACCCCTGGCGTCGGTGATCGTGGTGGTGGCCGTGCCGCCCGCCGGCGGGGTGACCGAGGTGCGGTCGCCGCCGTAGCTGGTGCTGGTGGTGGCCAGCACCTTGCCGCCGTCGCCGTTGCCCGCCACCTGCTGGGATTTCACGACGCGGCCCATGCCGTCGTAGGTGTTCCAGGTCTGGGTCTCCACCGCCAGCGCGTCGTCGAGCTTGAGCAGTTCGGTGGAGGGGGCCGCGGTGTTGTAGTACGGCGCGAACGCCTTCGCCGTCAGACCGCGCTCGTCGTAGAAGGTGTCGCTGACCAGCCGTCCGCCGCCTGGGCCGGGTGACTGGCTCTGCCGGGCCCGCAGGAACCCGTCGTACAGCACGAACGAGGCCCGCTGGGAACCGTCGCTCTTCAGCGTCTTCGTCGTGACCGCGACGGGCTTGCCGTCGGCGATGGTGTAGACGAACTCGTAGTTCGGGGTGTCGCTGTTCGCCTTGGAGCGGTTGGGCAACCAGATCTTGAGCTTGCGGCCCAGAGCGTCATAGGTGGTGTCGGAGCGCTTGGCATTGGTGTCGAGCACCGTGACCGGCAGGCCCCGCGTGGTGTCGTACGTGGTGGTCACGGTCTGCGCCGTGGTGCTGCTGCCCGCGGTGGCGGGCGGCGTGGTCACCTTCATCGTGGTCGGGAAGCCGGTCGTGGGCGTGTAGACCGTGGTGGTGGTCCGGCCGTCGGTCCGGTCGGTGCGCACCGGCGCGGTGCCCTCGGTGGCGGTGACGGTACCCGTGATGTCCGTGCTGGTCAGCTGGCGGCCATAGGTGGTGTCGTAGGTGGCTCCGGACTCTGTGTAGGTGGCCGTGGTGCCGTTGTGCGACTTCAGGGCGGTCAGCCTGGTGGGATCGCCCTTGGTGGGCGCCGCGTTGTAGGCCTGGCCGTCGTAGGCCGTGCGGATGTCGGTGATGACGTCGGCCTTGCGGTCCGGCGTGGCGTCGCACTTGACCGCGACGGTCTCCACCCGGGACGGCTTGGTCAGGATCCACGCGGTGGCGTTGTCGACGTACGTCGTGCGGGTGCACTGGTCGTCCGTCGCCGTCGAGATGTCACCGAGGTCCTCGCTCTGCACGACCCGGCCCGCGGTGTTCTCGAAGGTGCTCGACTCGGACGTCTTCTGCCACTTCTCGCCGGCGCCGTCGTCCAGCGAGGTCCAGGTACGGGTCGCGGCGGTGCCGGTCAGGTTGGCGGTGGTGGTGCCCCAGGAACGCACGCGCTTGGCCGTCTCGTGGTGCCAGGGCGTACTGACGGTCTTCTCCAGCACCCGGCCGCCCGGACCGCTGTACTGCTCGGTCTTGTACTCGAAACCGGCCGCGGAATCGTGGTCGGTGATCGAGCCGCCGTTGTCGTCGGACACCGTCACGGACTTGGTGCCGTCGTCGGGGGACGTGCCCTTGCGGTCGCCGTCCATGCCCCGCAGGAACCAGTGATCGTCCTGCGACTTCATCCCGACCGGGTCCTGACCGCCGGTGCGCACACGGACGTGGGCGTAGCCGCGCCACTGCGACCAGGTCTTGTACTTCTCCTTGGTCAGGCCGTCGTCGTCGGTGTAGTGCCAGGCCGCGCCGTCCAGGTAGTCGTAGCGCGTGACCTGGTCGGGGGAGGACTTGGTGCGGTCGGTCTGGGTGACCGCGTCGACCACGTACTTGTTGAACCACTGCACCGACGGGTCGGCGTCACCGGACTTGGTGAAGTAGACCGGGTAGCAGCGGGTGGTGTTGGTCTGCGGGGTCGGCAGGTTGCCGGCGTCGCAGGCCGAGGAGGAATAGGCGACGTCGAGCCGGCCGCCGGACTCGTCGGCGATGGTGGACAGCCGCTCCTTGATGAACGGGGCGGTGTCGTCACCGGCGATGTCGAGGCGGTTGGCCCGCTGGTCGTAGCCGAAGGTGACCTTCGGCAGCGTGATCGCGGGGGTGGCCGACTTGCCGGTGTGCTGGATCGAGTCCAGCAGCAGCTGGTAGTCGATGTCCGCCATGCCCCAGCGGTAGCCCAGGGCCCAGGTGTCGATCGGCGTGTAGGTGCCGTCCGACTTCAGCACGTCGGTGGTGACCGAGGACAGCTTCTTGCGGGTCCAGAAGCTGGGCGACGCGGACTTGGTGCAGTCCTCGCCGGACTTGCAGTTCAGGTCCCAGGGGGTGTCGTACCAGGAGAACTTCTTGTCGTCGATGGTCGACGGATCGCAGGTGACCCCGGTCTCGGGCAGGCAGCGCTCGGTGTTGGAGAAGTCCACCCGGGCCAGGGCCTTGGCCGAGTAGACCGTGTCCTTGCGCAACCCGTAGTCGATGTGGTCGACATAGCCGCCGCGGTCGTAGACCGTCTCGTCGGCGGCCTTGAAGTTGCGGGCGTAGTAGTTGGATTCCTTCTTGTAGTAGTACGCCATCGCGTTGCCGTGCACGTCGACGACGTAGTCGAGGTTCCAGCGCCACGCCTGCTGGCACCAGGAATCCTCGAACGACGCCTGGTGGCAGGGCTCGCCGGCGTCGTCGCCGTAGACCGGGACCGTCCAGGTGGAGTCGGTGGTGTCCTTGCCGGACGCCCAACCGGGGAGGCGGTTGTATCCGAAGAAGTACTGGGTGCCGTCGGTGGTCGTCACCTTCCAGTACTCGTCGTTGCGGGCACCGTTGGAGCGGACGTCGGTGGTGGAACCGTAGACCCGCTCGACCTTGGTGCCGTCGTCGCCCTTGATCCTGAACTTGTCGGTGCCGTCCGGGATCAGCTCACCCGCGTGACCGTTGAACGAGATCGTGGCGTTGTCGTACGCCCAGCACATGTCGCCGGGCTTCTTGCCGTCGGCGTTCTTGACGTCGTCGTCGGCGCACGGCTTGTAGCTGCGCTCCACCGAACCGGGCCACAGGGCGAAACCGTCGCCGGCCCACGACGACTGGTTGTTGGTCGCCGACGTGCGGCCGTCGATGCCACCGGAGGAGTACGACAGGCCCACCGAGGGGGCGAGCTTGCCGGGGACACCCGGCACCGGCATGTCGTAGGACCAGGAGAAGCTGCCCGAGTTGAGACTGGTCGACCAGGTCGCCGAGGCCGACAGCTCACTCGCGGCGTAGTCCCCGTGCTCGCTGGAGGTACCGCCCTCGGCGGCCGTGGTGGCTGCCAGCAGGGTCGGTGCGGCACCCACCGTGGCGGTGGCGGTGAGCGCCGTCCCGCTGTTGCGCGCGGCGATCGTCCGGCCGCCGCGGCACTTCGCGCGCTCCGGGGTCGTCACGGCGCACGCGGGCAGCTGCACCAGCTTCAGCCGCGACGCGTACGCGCCGCCGTAGGTCCGCGCGAACGCGGAGGTGTCCACGCCGACGCCGACCTTGTCACCGGTGGCCGCCGGATCGCGCCGCACCGAGAACAGCAGCCCGTCGACACCGGCCTTCTGCGCCGCCTTCCGGTCCAGGACCTCGACCGTCGCGGCACCGGTCAGCGATGCGGCCCTTGCCTTGGCGGCCGGCGTGATGAGGGAGACGGGAAGGTCTCCCGCCCGCCGGGTGACCGCCTTGGCCCCCGGCTTGAGGGTGACCGTCGCCGTCCCGGCGTGCGGCCAGGCATGCCGGGGCGCCTTCACCGGCACCCTCGGCTCGTCCTCCGTCCCACGCGGCGACGACTTCACGCCGTGCCCGGTGAGTGCCTTCTCCGACGCCGGGATGCCCGGCATGTCATCCGCCTGGGCAAGTGGCGTACCCGCCCCTTGCAACAAGGTACCGATCAGCACCGCCGATACGGCCCCGGCGATTCTGCGCCGGGGCCATCTGCCCGCTCTCAAAATGGTTCCTCTCATCCATGGGGTGATCCGCAGCTTCGGTGCGGAGGGGGCCGTTCGCGGCTACGGGGCGGGCCGGTGGACCCGCCCCGCAGCCGTGCGCTGTTCGGGCGGACCCGCGGCCCAGCCGTCGCCGGCCGGGCCGCGGGTCCGCGGGTGTCGACTCGCCTTGAGCGACAGCTACGGACCGGGGCTGGTGGCCAGGTCGGATCCGTTGGCCAGGGCGGCGATCTGCGCGTCGCTCGCCACGCCCTCCATGACCCAGACGTCGTCGATCGCGCCGGGCCAGTACTCGCCCCAGGTGCTCGCACCGGTCTTGACACGTCCGAGCTGAAGACCCTTGGCGGCGTCGAACGAGGTCACGTTGGAGTTCCACGAGACCTTCTCGGTGCACGTCGGGTCGTTGGCCGTGCCGTCGTCATCGTCGTCCGCGCACAGCGTCTGCCGGGGCTCGCCGTCCACGTACAGACGCATCTGGTCGGTGAAGGCGTCGTAGACGACGGCGATGTGGTTCCAGGGCGTGTTGTTCTGGAAGTTGTTGTGCTCGGCGGACACGGTCGCGGCGGTGGTGGTGTCCGCGCCGGCCATGGCCAGTTGCCAGTGGCCGCTGATCGAGTCGGTCTCGCCCGCCGGAGGCGCGTCGGGCACATAGCGGACGACGAAACCGCTGTTGTTCGCGCCCGCCTGGCTCAACACGGTCACCGGCTCCTGCGGGCGGGCCGCGGTGGTCACCCAGGCGCCGACCGTGAAACTGGTGTTGGTGTGCACCGGGGAGACGGCCGTCGCCGCGTAGTCGCCGTTGCCGTCCAGCAGCAGGCCGCCGCCGGTCCCGACGTAGGTGCTGTTGCCCGAGGTGTCGACCGTGGCGTTCCCGCCGAGGGTCAGGGCGTGCCGGTCGGCCGCCAGCGGCATGTCGTCCGCGGACACCGCGGGGGTGCCGGAAGCGGAATCGAGCTTCCAGCGGCCCTTCACCAGGGGCCGGGCCTTGTACAGGTCGGCGATCTCGGGGGCGGACAGCGCCCTGTCGTAGAGCTGGACGTCGTCGATCTGGCCGGGGAAGAAGCTGACCGGCGTCCCGCTGCTGAAGCTGGCGCCGATCTGTACGGCGCCACCCGCGTAGAAGGGCGTGGACCACTTGGTGGTGGCCACCCACTTGCCCTGAACGTACAGCCGCAGGTCGTCGGTGACGGCGTCGTAGGAGCCCACGACCTGCGTCCACACGCCGCCCGGTGCCATGGCGGGATCACCCTGCGCGGCGCGCACCGGGGTGCCGTCGGCGGTGTCGGCGGAGTAGTTGTTGAACGTCCAGCCGTAGGTGGGCGAGTAGTACAGCTCGAAGCCCGGCCTGACCGTGCCCACCTGGGTGGCGATGACCGCCGCCTTGGTGGGCTTGGTCGTCGACAGCTTCGCCCAGGCGGCGACGGAGAAGCTGCGCTGGTTGTTCAGCATCGGGCCGCCGGTGGTGGCGTAGTCGTCGACACCGTCGAGGGTCAGAGCCTTGCCGTCCGCGCCCACGCCACCGGCGGTGACGCCGCCCTTGAACACGGCCGGCTTCACATCGCCGCGGCCGTGCACCTGGGTGGTCGCGCTGCCGTTGTCCTGGAGCGCCGGCTCGTCCAGCGGGAACGCCGCCAGGGCCGGGCGACCCGCACCGAGCGGCTGCTTGTCGTACAGCCTGCCGACCTCCGTGGCACTCAGCGGCTTGTCGAAGAGGCGCACGTCGTCGATGGCGCCGGGGAAGAAGGACCCCGGAACGCCGTCGTACGATCCCGCGCCGATCTGGAGACCGCGGCGGGCGTCCCACGGGGTGGAGTAGGCGGTGGTGCCGACGGCGACGCCGTTGACATAGAGGGTGAGTGCGTCGCCCGCGGTGGTGTACGTGCCCACGAGGTGCACCCACTCGTTGGCCTTGGCTCCCCCGGCTGCCGCCTGCATGACCCGGACGGGCGTCGCCGTCGCCGTGTCGGCGGAGTACTGGTTGAAGGCCCACCGGTCGTAGGTCTTGGAGTAGTAGAGCTCGAAGCCCGGTGCGTGGTTGCCCGGCTGGGCGGCGATGATCGCGGCACCGGACGGCATGCGCGACAGCTTCGCCCAGGCCGACACGGAGAATCCGGCCGAGGTGTCCACGGCCGGGATGTCCGACTGGAGGTAGTCGTCCGCCCCGTCGAAGGACGCGGCGGGGCCGACGGCGCCCTCCGCGCCCAGGGTCGGTCCGCCCTTGAGGTCGAGGGTGCGCGTGCCCGAGATTCCCTCCGCCTGTGTGGCTCCGGCGGGCTCGTCCAGCTTCCACTGGCCACGGGCGGGCTGCCCGGCCGAGACCCTGAACTGGTAGGTGCGGATCTCGCTGCCGTTGCCCGCCTTGTCGAAGGCCTGGGCGGTGACCCAGTTGAGCCCCGAACGGGTGGGCCGGAACTTCATGGTCTGCGCGCCGCCACCGGTGGTGATCAGCTCGTTCTCGGAGGTGGGGTCGGTGTTGATGCCGAACCAGTACTTGGTGACGTCGGTGTTGGGCACGTCGAAGGTGAAGTTGGCGTATTTGCCCACGCCGTCGTACCAGGGGTCATTGGGATCCGACGGGTCCGAGGCGGGGTAGTCGCCGGAGATGATCGTCGGGCCGGCCGGCACGGAGGTGTCGTAGACGAAGTAGCAGGAGGTCGCGTCGCCCGACGCGGACCAGGGCGAGTAGCTGTAGTACTTGCCGTCCTCGTAGTCCACGGCGCGTACGGACCACGCCACGGTCTTGCCCTTGGGGACGGAGGAGGGAAGGGTGACCGAGAAGTTGTTGGAGCCGGACTTCTTGGGCGTGCTCTTCGCCGAGGTCCAGCGCGCGATCATGCCCTTGCCGTCACCGGTGTCCCAGATGGCCTGGAACTGGACGCTCACCTGGTCGCCGTCGGGGTCGGTCACATTGCTCGCGACGACCTTCGGCAGCGAGCGGACGTACGCCTTCTTCTCCGGCTTCTTGCACGATCCGCCCGGGTCCATGGCCAGCTGCGACATCGAGATCTGCGAAGGCGGGCGGTTGTACTTCACCCGCAGGTACGCGTCGTCGGTGAAGCGCTTCCAGCCGTAGGGGTCGGTCTCGCTGCCGGCGCGCAGGCCGAAGGAGGTGTACGAGTCGTCGTGCGCGGCCGCGTACTTGACCCCTGCCGCCGCGTCGAACTCCACGGTTCCACCGGGGCAGGAGGAGCTGAAGCCCTTGGCGACGTCCCGGCTGTCCAGCTTGTCCAGCCAGTTGTCCTTCGAGCTGTTCCACGTGGTGGAGGAACCGAAGCTCTTGGTCCGCCACAACTCGACCGACCGGCCGTCGCACGAGGCCGACCAGGACTCGTTGGCCACGAACTGCGCGCTGAGGATCGTCTTGCCCGCGAACTTCGAGGTGGGGAACTTGTAGAACAGCCGCTTGGTGTCGTACGGCGCGCAGTAGGACCACTCGCAGTCGCCGACACCCGAGTCCGAGTCGCCGTTGAAGCGCCACTGCGGCGAGTCCGCCCAGTACTTGGAGACCATCGTCCACTCCCCCGCCTTGGGGGTGTAGGTCTGCGGGTCGATGTAGATCGGGAACCGGGCCTTGGGGTCGGACAGCAGCTTCGCGTCCGGGGTCAGGCGCAGCTCACCGGCCTCGGCGTCCACGTCCACGCCGATCGGGGCCACCTTCGCGGCGTCTCCGGGCCCCTCGTCCGCCGTCCCGGCGGGGGCCGGGTCCGGGGAGGCCGCGTCGGCCGCGGAGGCCGACTTCATCGCGGCCGCCGCCGGGGCGCCGGTGTTTCCGGAGTCCCACATGATCGGCCTGGCCGCCTGGAAGACCACGCCGCCCGCGCTCGCGTCGCGCGCCTCAAGGCCGCCGCCCGCGGACTCCTTCAGGGTCAGCCCCGAGGTGTCGAAGCCCAGCTTGAGCTCCGCCAGGGCCGGGTTCTTCGCGGCCTCCGCGGTGCGCACCACCAGCAGCTCCGAGAAGCCGTCGGTGTCGGAGCGCACCTGTAGGTCGACGTCGGGGAGCACGTCCCGGTAGGTCGCGGTGTCTCCGTCGAGCACCGGCGCCGGAAGCACCCGGGGCCATTCGAAGGCCAGCGTGCGCCCGGCCCGCTCCAGCTCCACCAGCGGGCCCTTGCCGCCGCCGGAGAACGTCAGTCCCACGGCCGCGGCCTTCGGGGTGAGCCGGTCGCCGTCCCCCCGGACCAGCGTGTTGTCGATCTTGGCCCACTGGCCGTCGACCCTCGCCCGCACCGGCCGCAGGTGCTGCACCGACTCCAGCTTTCCGTCCGGAGTGGCGTACACCTCCTCCGACTCGTTGCGCAGCGCGGTGATCTCCGTGTTCTCACCGGTCGAACGGGCCCGCGCGAGTGCCGCGCTCTGCGACCGCGCCGTCTTCCCGGCCGACGATGACGAGGCGGCCGACTTCGCCGGCGCCTTGCTCGCCGACTGCGAAAGCGCCGCGGCAGGGCTGGCGTCCAGCGACGGCACGGCCCCCATCACCACCGCCGCCACAGCGGTCAGCAGCACCGTTCTGCTTCGGATGCGTCTGCCCAACAGACACGCCCCCTCGTGTTCGAGCCCCCGGACCGGGGCTTACAAGATCTTTACGAATTCAAGATCAAATCCGGACACGGTCATTACCGTCAACAGACTTTCCGGCCAACGCCCCTTGATTTCCGCCTAGTTGGCTGGTTCTCGTCGGAGCATCGCAACCGCCGGCTCGGGGTGGCACCCCAGTGACGGCAACCAGGTCGGCGCGGCCGAGGTACACGTCTCCGGCCGGGCCGCCACCCTCTTCGCGCCCACCCTGGCCTGGACCATCCACGGCATGAGTTTCAGTCACATGCCTGAGCAGCGAAGGGTGTTGGGCCACCCCTTCGCCATCGTCCTGATGGCCGTTGTCCGCACGAGTCTTTACGTCATCCTCAAGCGGCGGGATTGGCTCTGAGTGATCGCCGCGTCGATGACCGGGGTCAGCGACCCGATTCAGTCAACTCGGCGCCACAGAAAGCTTGTTGGGGCTTCTGGTCGCCATCGTGCGAGCATCGCGCCCGAGTGACGGGAGGGTTCACGGGAGCGCTCGGTGACGCTTTCGTACCCGTCAGTAGTCGTGGATCAGTGGATCCGCCCTCAAATCTTGAGCACAAATTCCACACATCCCCCTCTTCATCGCGGCCTCGATGGTCTAGATTGACCGTGCTTCAGCTGTTCGGACACGAGGCGACCAATAACGATCTATAGGTCCGGCGCCACGGGATGCGAGCATGAGCATCCTCGGCGCCAGACGTGGGGACGGTCGTTCCGGCGGCGACACGAGCAAGTCGACTGTCGTCGGGGGGAGTTGTTCATCTCGCTCTGGAACAGTCGGAGTGTCACAGTCGGGAGGCGGCGCCTCCCGGGGGGATGTACGGCGCGGCGCGGGAGGCGGGGGCCTCCCGGGGGAGGAACAGCGCGGCGCGGCCAGGGGGGCTGGGGTGCCTCCCGTTGCGAGGAACAGTGTTAGGCGAACACGTCGAACCACTGGAACCTGGGGGGTTCTGTGCGGCAAGGGGGACTAGTACGTCCGCTTCCGTCTGCGCGCGAGCGTCTGGCGGACGGGGCGATCAACCAGCCTGCGACCGACTGGGAGCAGCGGTATCGCCGTACCGTGATCACGAGCGACATGGTGGCCACCGCCGTCGTGGTGGCGTCGATAGGAAACTTCTTCGGGGCCCGGGACGCGGCCAACTGGCATGAGAAATGGGGCATTCTCGCGTTCGGTACCGAGCTGCTGGTGCTGGGGGCACTCGCGGTGAGCCGGTCATGGGCTCCGGCCGTGCTCGGCCAGGGGGCCGAGGAGTTCCGCCGGCTGGGACGCTCGCTGTTCGCGGCGACCGTCGTGCTGGCACTCGGCGGGATCGCCCTCACCTCACGCAACATCAAACTCTGGATCTTCGTCGCGATCCCAGCGATCGCCGTCGTCACCATGACCGTGCGGTATCTGCTGCGCCTGTGGCTGCACAAGCAGCGCAAGCAGGGCAGATGCCTGCGGCCGGTGCTCGCCGCCGGAAGCCTGGCCACCGTGCGTGACCTGGTCACCAGGACCCGCAAGTTCCCGCATCTGGGCTGGCGGGTGGAGGCGGTGTGCACGACGGACGGCCACGGGTTCGACGGTGACCAGCTGGACGGAGTGCCGGTCGTCGGCCGGCTGGCGGACGTCGCGGGTCATGTCCACCGCGACGGCTACCGTGTCGTCGCGGTCACACCGGACCCGCACTGGTCGCCGGACAAGCTCCAGCGGCTCGCCTGGAACCTGGAGGGCAGCGACGCCGAGATGGTCGTGGCCCCGGTGCTGATGGAGGTGGCCGGCCCTCGGCTGCACGTCGACGCGGTGCTCGGGATCCCGCTGCTGCGGGTCAGCATGCCGGCGTTCACCGGTGGCCGCCGTGCGGTCAAGGTGGTCGTCGACCGGCTGGGCGCGGCGGTCCTGCTCCTTCTGTTCGCGCCGTTGATGGTGGTCGTCGGGCTGCTCGTGCTGCTGGACAGCCGGGGCGGGGCGTTCTACCGGCAGCGCAGGGTCGGCAAGAACGGCCGCGAGTTCACGATCCTCAAGTTCCGCACCATGGTCTCCGGGGCGCACAAGGCGCGTGCGGAGCTGGCCGGACTCGACGAGGGCGCCGGCCTGTTGTTCAAGGTCCGCCAAGATCCGCGGGTGACCCGGGTGGGAGCGGTGCTGCGCCGGTACTCGATCGACGAACTCCCGCAGCTCTTCAATGTGTTGACGGGATCGATGTCGCTCGTCGGTCCGCGGCCTCCGTTACCGGAGGAGTCAGCCGCTTACGGCCCGGACATCCGGCGCCGGCTGCTGGTCAAGCCGGGACTCACCGGTCTGTGGCAGATCAGCGGACGCAGCGACCTGTCGTGGGAGGAGGCCATCCGGCTGGATCTGCGGTACGTGGAGGACTGGTCGCTCGCCCTGGACACGGTGATTCTGTGGAAGACGCTGCGTGCGGTGCTCTATGGGCAGGGGGCCTACTGATGCGCCGAGGGCGTCATGGGGCAGGGGCGCGGACGGCAGGCCGCAAGGGTCTGCCCTGGGGGAGGAACGGGTCATGAAGGTCAGCGTTTTCGGGCTCGGCTACGTGGGCTGTGTATCGGCCGCGTGCCTGGCCGGCATGGGTCACGAGGTCATCGGGGTGGACGTCAACCAGGTCAAGGTCGACCTGGTCAACGACGGCAAGGCCCCGGTGGTCGAGGAGGGGATCGGCGAGCTCGTCGCCGGCGTCGTGGGGAGCGGCGCCTTACGCGCCACCACCGACGTCCACGAGGCGATCATGGGCAGCGAGGTGTCGCTGATCTGCGTGGGCACGCCCTCGGAGCCCAACGGCAGCCTGTGCACCACCTACTTGGAGCGGGTCACCGAGGAGATCGGGGCCGCCCTGGCCGAGCGCGGCGGCCGGCACACCGTCGTGTTCCGCAGCACCATGCTCCCGGGCACCTGTCTGAACCTGCTGGTGCCGATCCTGGAGAAGTACGTCGGCGGCACCGCCGGCGTGGACGTCGGGGTCGCGGTCAACCCGGAGTTCCTGCGCGAGGGCACCAGCGTGCGGGACTTCTTCGACCCGCCCAAGACCGTCATCGGCGAACTCGACGCGGCGAGCGGCGATGTGGTGGCGGCGCTGTACGGGGACCTCCCCGGCGAGGTGTTCCGGGTGCCGGTCCCGGTGGCCGAGGCGATCAAGTACGCGGACAACGCGTTCCACGGACTCAAGATCGGCTTCGCGAACGAGCTGGGCGCGGTGTGCCAGGCGCTCGGGGTGGACTCGCACCAGGTGATCGACGTGTTCCTGGCCGACCGCAAGCTGAACATCAGCCCCGCCTATCTGCGCCCCGGTTTCGCCTTCGGCGGCTCCTGCCTTCCCAAGGACCTGCGCAGCCTGGTCCACGCGGCACAGCGGGCGGACGTGTCGGTACCCATCCTTTCCCATGTGCTGCCCTCCAACTCCGACCACCTGCAAAGGGCGGTGGAGCTGGTCGAACGCACCGGCAAGCGCAAGGTGGGCCTGTTCGGACTCTCCTTCAAGCCCGGCACCGACGACCTCCGTGAGAGCCCGCTCGTCGAGCTGGCCGAGAGGCTCTTCGGCAAGGGCTACGACCTCCGGATCCACGACGCCAACGTCAGCCTCTCCCGGCTGCTCGGCGCGAACCGCGAGTACATCGAGAACCGGCTGCCGCACCTCGCCCAGCTGCTCGCCGACTCCGTCGACGAGGTGCTGGAGCACGCCGAGGTGTGTCTGGTCGGGACCAAGGATCCGGCGGTCCTGTCGGCGCTGCCCCACGGTGACGGCCCGTTGATCGTCGATCTTGTCCGCCTTCCCGACGCCGAAACGCGCCGGACCGAACCGGGATACATGGGCCTTGCCTGGTAAATCGACCAGCGGTGACCGGACCGACCGGCGCGCGCTGATCCTTGTGGAAAACCTGTCGGTCCCCTTCGACCGACGGGTGTGGCAGGAATGCACGACCCTGCGCGACGCGGGCTGGACCGTGCACGTCATCTGTCCCCAGGGCACGAAGCGGGACACGGAGCCGGAGGCCGAGATCGACGGGGTGCGGATCCACCGCTACCCATTGCGCGCGGCCACCGGAGGACCGGCCGGCTATCTGCGGGAGTACGGATCGGCGCTGTGGCACACGCTCCGGCTGGCCCGCAAGGTCGGCCGGGTCGACGTGGTCCACGCCTGCAACCCGCCCGATCTGCTGTTCCTGCCCGCGCTGTGGCTGAAGCGACGCGGAGCGCGATTCGTCTTCGACCAGCACGACCTGGTGCCCGAGCTGTACCTCTCCCGGTTCGACCGCGGCGAGGACCTGCTCTACCGCGGTGTGTGCGCGCTGGAACGGATGACCTACCGGGCCGCGGACGTCGTCCTGGCCACGAACGAGAGCTACAAGGACACCGCGGTGCGCCGCGGCGGCCGGCGGCCCGAGGACGTCTTCGTGGTGCGCAGCGCCCCCGACATCGACCGGTTCCATCCCGTACCGCCGGAACCGGAGTTGAAGCGCGGCAAGCCCCATCTGCTGTGCTACCTCGGCGTCATGGGCCCGCAGGACGGTGTCGACTACGCCTTGCGGGCCCTCGCGAAGCTGCGCGACGAGGTCGAACGGAGCGACTGGCACGCGGTGTTCGTCGGCGGTGGCGACACCTTCGACGCGATGGTGGAGCTGTCCCGGGAGCTCGGGCTCTCGGAGCAGGTCCAGTTCACCGGGCGGATCCCGGACGCGGATCTGGTGCGCTATCTGTCCACCGCGGACGTGTGCCTCTCCCCCGACCCGCACAACCCGCTCAACGACGTCTCGACCATGAACAAGGTCCTGGAGTACATGGTGATGGGCCGGCCGCTCGTCTCGTTCGAGCTCCGGGAGGCACGCGTCTCCGCCGGGGACGCCGCCCTCTACGCGCCCGCCAACGACGAGACCGAGTTCGCGCGGCTCATCGCGCAGCTGCTGGACGATCCCGAGAAGCGGGAACTGATGGGCAAGATCGGCCAGGAGCGGATCAGCGGCCCGCTCTCCTGGCGGAACTCGCAGGCGGCGCTGCTCGCCGCCTATGCCGCGGCCTGCGGTGACGACGCCCCGGCGTCGGCCACCGGCCAGGACCGTGCACCGGGCGGAGGCCGCACCGTTGAACGATGACACGATACGCCTGGTCACCATCGGGCGGATTATCCGTCGGCGCTGGCGGCTTCTCGCCGTCCTCACCCTGGTGGGCGCGCTCGCCGGATACGGCGTCTCCCTGCTGTTTCCCGCGCAGTACACGACGTCCGCGTCGGTGCTGCTGCCGGGGGCGTGGGAGGAGCGTGAGCTGCTGACCCAGGAGGAGATCGCGACCAGTTCGGTCGTGGTCGACCAGGCGGCCGACACGCTCCACTGGGCCGGTGTCAGCAAGCGCGCGCTGCGCAAGCAGGTGAGCGCCAAGGCCTCCGACGGGAACATCATCCAGATCTCGGGCACGGCCGACACCCCGGAGCGCGCGCAGCAGCTCTCCGACCAGGTCGCCCAGCAGTTCGTCACGTTCGCCGCGCGCGTGGTGGACGCCAACGCCGATCCCGAGTCCGCGGCGCAGCGCGAGGCGCTTCAGCAGACGGTGACGCAGACCAGCCGCCGCATCTCGCAGCTGGCCGACGCCGCCGATCCGGGAAAGACCGTGGAGGGCGTGCAGGCGCGCACGGAGCTGGAGAAGCTGCGGACCACGCTCCAGGAGGCCATCACCAAGCTGAACCAGTCCGACCCGGCCGCGGGCAAGGCCAACATGGTCGTCATGGGTCCGGCGGCCCTGCCGACCGGCGAGACACCGCCGACGCGGACCCAGCTGATCGCCGCCGGGGCCCTGCTGTTCCTGCTGCTCGGGGTCGTCGGCCATCTGACCGCGGCCCGGATGAGCCGCCGGCTGCGTACCCAGCCGGAGATCGCCGCGGCTCTGGGTTCGGCGCTGCTGGGCACCGTCGACGTGGCCGGTGAACGGCCCCTGCGCCGGCCGGAAGGACGTGGCCCGCGGGCCGGTGTCCGCCGGCTGCTCGGCACCGACGTCCGCTGGGACATCCCGGCACCGCAGGCGTACGGCGACGAGGCCGGACGGCAGATCCGCTACCGGCGGGTGTGCGCCCGTCTGCGGGACCGGCTGCCCGCCCCGCGGCGGCTGCTGGTCCTCGTCCCGGACGGCGACGAGATCGCCCGCCTCGCCGCGGGAGAACTCGTCATGGCGGCGGGGAGCGATCCCCTGCTGCGGATGGTGGGGGTCTCGCCGGCCGGCCCGATGGTCCCGGACCGCGGCGAGGAGTCCGGTGCCGTGGTCGTGCTGAGCACGGGCAGCTGGACCGCGGCGGAGCTCTCCGGCATCGCCGAGGCGTGTGCGGACGCCAAGCACGAGATCGTCGGCATCGTCCTGGCCGGCATGGCCCGGGCCCTTCCGGCGCGGTCCGCCGGCCGCCCCCGGGACGCCGTCGCACCGGTGCTCGCGGTCGGACACGACGCGAAGGGAAGTTCAGGGTGACCACGAGTACGACGTCGGAGTCGTCGGCGGCCGTCCCGCTGGTCGACCTCCAGGCACTGGTGTCGGCGGTGCGCAGGCGGCGCCGCTTCTGGTGCTCCGCCGGCCTGCTGGGGCTCCTCGCGGGCACCGCGGTGGCCGTCCTGATGCCGGCCCCGCCGACCGCGGTGGCCAAGGTGCTGGTCGCGCATCAGGAGGACCAGCCGAACGACCCCGGGACGCTGATCCGCACCGACGTGGCGCTGCTTCAGACCACGCGGATCGCCGACCAGGCCCTCAAGTCCCTCCACTCTCCGGTGAAGCCGGAGGATTTCATGAAGGACTACTCGGGCATCGGCCTGACCAACAACCTGCTTCAGATCACGGTGACGGGTGACAGCGACGCGCAGGCGCGGGCCCGCGCCAAGGCGCTGGCCGACGCGTTCGTCGCGGACCATGTGAAGCGGATCAAGGACGCCGCGAACGCCGAGGCCAAGGCCCTGCTCGACCAGCGTGACCGTATGCAGAGCGAACTCGCCCAGGTCAACAAGGCGATCGGGGACGGGTCGCCGCAGACCGGGCCGAACGCGTCGGCGGACCTGGAGTCGCTGTTCGCCCGCCGGGCCGAACTCACCTCGCGGATCACCGACTTCAGCCAGCGTGCCGCGGACGCGCGCATCGGCACGCCCCAGCTCGTCTCCGGCACACAGATCGTGGACACCCCGAGCGCGGTGGACGACTCCCTGCCCAAGGCGGCCGCCACCAACGCGGCGGTCGGGCTCGTCCTCGGCCTCTTCCTCGGCCTCGCGGTGGCCGCGGTCGGCTCGGTGGTCGCGGACCGCCCCGTGCTGCGCCGGGACATCGCGGCGAACCTCGGCGCCTCGGTCATCACGGAGCTGCCCCGGCGCAGGGGCAGGCTGTGGCGGCGCCGGCGGATCCGGGCGGCACGCGAACGGCTCACCACGTCCCTGGCCCGTACCGCGCGCGGCTCCGCGGAACCGGTGTCGCTGCTCGAACTGGGCTGTGCGCGCAGCACGAGCGTGATCGCCCTGGACCTCGCCAGAGCGCTGGCGGCGGACGGGCCGGTGGCCGTCGTCGACGGTCTGCCGGGATCGCAGCTCGCCAAGTTCCGGCCCGGACCGGGAGACCCGGCCGTGGTCAGCGGTGAGCGTGCCGCGTCCCTGCCGCACCAGGAGCGCCGGATCGGTGTCGGTTCGGTGGCACCGGGCACGGCGTGGACCGACCTCCAGTACCTCGGCACCCGGACCGTGCTCGTGGTGCGGGCCGGGCACGGCAGTGCCGCCTGGCTGCACACCGTGGCACGCCAGCTCGCCGACCAGCGCATCGCCGTGATCGGTGTCGTGCTGATCGACCCCGATCCGCGTGACCGGACCGACGGCACGCTGTGGGACGGGCTGAACACCGCGCTGCGCGGCCAGAACGAACGTCCCGCCCGGCAGGGCGGTGGGGGTACCTCCCACGCCGTCCAGGCAGTGGGGGACGACCGGCCGCGGACGGAGCGGCTGTCGATGTGGGCGGCGCGGGTCCCGGACAGCGACCAGGAGGCACGGTAGGACATGTGTGGCATCGCGGGTACTTACCGATGGCCCGACGGGAAGGCCGTGGCCGACCGGCTCACCGAGACCCTCGCCCACCGCGGTCCGGACGGGGCGGGCCGCTACAGCCACTCCGTCGGTGACGGCGAGGTGCACCTGGGGCACCGCCGGCTGGCCATCATCGACCTGTCCGAGACCGGCGCCCAGCCGATGGTCTCGGACGGCCTCGTGCTGACGTACAACGGCGAGTTGTACAACGCGCCCGAGCTGCGGGCCGAACTGGAGTCCTCGGGCGTGCGTTTTCGCGGCACCTCCGACACCGAGGTGCTGCTGGAGGCCTGGCGGCGCTGGGGCACGGACTGTCTGCCCCGGCTGCGCGGTATGTTCGCGTTCGGGATCTTCGACGAGCGCACCGGTGAACTGGTGCTCGCCCGGGACCAGTTGGGCATCAAGCCGCTGTTCCTGCTGCGGCGCGGCCAGGGTCTGGTGTTCGCCTCCGAGCTGAAGTCGCTGGCCGCCGTGACCGGCGGGACGCTGGAGGTGGACCACGCGGCACTGGTGGCCTCGCTGCTCTACTACTGGGTGCCGGACTCACGGTGCGCGTTCCGCGAGGCGGAGAAGCTGCCGCCGGGGAGCTGGCTCAGGTTCCGCCCCGACGGCCGGGTGGACAGCGGCCGGTACTGGAACCTCAAGGACGTCGCCGCCGAGGGACGGGAGCGGGCCCTCAGCGGCGACCTGCCGGACATCGCCGCCGTCGTCGAGGAGTCGACCCGGCGTCATCTGCTGTCCGACGTACCCGTGGCGACGTTCCTCTCGGGCGGTCTCGACTCCAGCTATCTGACCGCGCTCGCGGCACGCGACCGGCCCGGGATCTCCGCCTACACGATCGGATTCCGTGCCGAGGACGCCAAGTTCGAGGCGATGCCCGACGACCTGCGCTACGCCCGGCAGGTCGCCGAGCAGTTCGGCGTCGACCTGCACGAGATCGAGATCGCCCCGGACGTGCTCGACCTGCTGCCGCGGATGACGCACCACCTGGACGAGCCGATCGGCGACCCCGCCGCGATCAACACGTTCCTGATCTGCTCGGCCGCCCGGGAGGCCGGGGTCAAGGTGATGCTCTCGGGGATGGGCGCGGACGAGCTGTTCGCCGGCTACCGCAAGCACCTGGCCAATGTGCTCGCGCTGCGCTACCAGCGCGTCCCCCGGCCCCTGCGGCGCGGTGTGTCCGCGGCCGTGGACCGGCTGCCGGTCGCCTCGGCGCGCCGCGGGTACCGGTCGGTGCGGTTCGCGAAGCGGTTCCTGTCCTTCGCCGACCTGCCGGAGGAGACCGCGTTCCGGCGCAGCTACACCATGTACGACCGGGAGGAACTGCTCGCCCTGATCGATCCGGACCTGGCCGGGACCGTCGAGGACGTGCTGACCGAGCACGCGGACGTCTACGAGGACAACGACCTCGACGACTTCGTCAACCGCATGTGCCTGGGCGATGCCCGGATGTTCCTGCCGGGCCTGAACCTCGCGTACACGGACCGGTCGAGCATGGCCGCGTCGACCGAGGTGCGGGTGCCGTACGTGGACGTGGAGGTGGTCAGGGCGGCGTTCGCCGTACCCGGTGACCGCAAGATCGTCGGCCGGCAGGGCAAGGCCGTCCTCAAGGAGGCGGCCACCTCGATCCTGCCCCGCGAGATCGTCTACCGGCCCAAGGGCCTGTTCAGCGCACCGCTGCGGGCCTGGATGAGCCGGGACCTCGCCCCGCTGGTGCGCGAGGTGGTGAACGACGGCGAGCTCGTCCGTTCGGGGCTCCTGCGCCGCGACGCGCTGGCGCGCATGGTCGCCGAGGACGCGGCCGGGCAGCGGGACTTCTCCAAGCATCTGTGGCACGTGCTGACCCTCGAGTACTGGTATCGCGGCGCGACCACCGGTGCCGGCCAGCACTCTCCCGTGACGGCGTAGAGACAGTAGAGACAAGAGGACTTCGGTGAAACAGGTCGTACAGAACTACAAGAGCGGCGAGTTGGCGCTGCTCGACGTGCCGGTGCCCGGGTGCAAGCCCGACGGGGTGCTGGTACGGACCGCGTACTCGCTGATCTCCACCGGCACCGAGCTCATGAAGGTGTCCGAGGCCGGCATGTCGATGCTGGGCAAGGCGCGCTCCCGGCCGGACCAGGTGGCCAAGGTCGTGCAGAGCGTGGCCACCAACGGGGTGCCCGCCACGTACCGCAAGGTGATGGGCAAGCTCGACTCCTACACGCCGCTGGGCTATTCGCTGTGCGGGGTGGTCGAGCAGGTCGGCGCGGGGATCGACGACGTGAAGGTCGGCGACCTCGTGGCCTGCGCCGGCAACGAGCACGCGCTGCACGCCGAACTGAACTGGGTGCCGAAGAACCTCTACGCCCCGGTGCCCGACGGCCTCGCGCCGCGGCACGCGGCCTTCGGCACGGTCGGGTCGATCGCGATGCAGGGGGTACGCCAGGGCGAGTCACGGCTCGGCGAGGTGGCGCTGGTCATCGGCCTCGGGCTGATCGGGCAGCTGGTGGTGCAGCTGCTGACCGCCTCGGGGGTCCGGGTCGTCGGTGTCGACCCCGACCCGGCGCGCTGCGAGCTCGCCGAGAGCCTGGGCGCGGCGGCCTGCGGCGACCCCTCCTCCGCGGCCGTGGAGAACTCCGTCGCCGAACTCACCGGCGGCCACGGCGTGGACCAGGTGTACCTGGCGGCGGGCGGCGGCAGCAATCAGCCCGTCGAGCTGGCCGCGCGGCTGTGCCGGGACCGGGGCCGGGTCGTGGACATCGGCAAGTGCCGCCTCGACCTGCCGTGGAACGCGTACTACGAGAAGGAGCTCGACGTCCGGTTCTCCCGCAGCTACGGCCCCGGGCGCTACGACCCGGCGTACGAGCTGGAGGGGCGGGACTACCCGATCGGCTATGTGCGCTGGACCGAGCGCCGCAACCTGGCGTGCTTCCTCGATCTCGTCGCCCGCGGCAGCGTCGACGTGGAGCCGCTGGTGTCCCACGTCGCCGACTTCGACGACGCCGTCGATACGTACCAGAACCTGAAGGACGGCAGTCTGAAGGCCGTGGCCGTGCTGTTCCGCTACCCCGGGCACACGGCCGAGGCGAAGGCCCCCGAGGTGGCCGTGCCCGCGGTGCGGCGCGGGGGCGCCGAGGTGTCCGCCCCGGCCCGGGGCGCCAAGACGCCGGTGCGGCTGGCGTTCATCGGCGCGGGGAACTACGCGACGTCGATGCTGCTGCCGCACCTGGCCCAGCGGGACGGCATCGAGCTGTCCACCGTCGTCACCACCACGGCGCTGTCCGCGGCCAACGCGCAGCGGAAGTTCGGCTTCGCCGAGGCGACCACCGATCTCGACGCGGTGCTCGGCGACAAGTCCGTCGACGCGGTGTTCGTGGTCACCCGGCACAGCTCGCACGCCGAACTGACGCGCCAGGCGCTGCTGGCGGGCAAGACGGTGTTCGTGGAGAAGCCGCTGGCGCTGACCGAGGACGAACTGGCGGGCGTGCTGGCCGCGGTGGAGGAGTCCGGCAACGACCGGCTCCAGGTGGGCTTCAACCGCCGCTTCTCGCCGCTGCTCCAGGAGGCCAGGAAGCGGTTCGGCGCCAGGACCGGCCCGGCGAGCCTGCGCTACCTCGTCAACGCGGGGCAGCTGACCCAGGGCAGCTGGTACCTCCAGCAGGGCACCGAGGGCTCGCGGTTCGCGGGCGAGGGCGGGCACTTCGTCGACACGGCGAGCTGGCTGCTGGGCGCCGATCCGGTCTCGGTGTACGCGGTCGCCCCGTCCGGCAACGAGGACCTCCAGATCGTCCTGAGCTACCCCGACGGCTCGACCGCCTCCATCAGCTATGTCACCACCGGCGCGCCCGGCTTCCCCAAGGAGACGCTGGACCTGGTCGCGGACGGCAAGGTGCTGCGGCTCGACGACTTCGTCCGTGCCTCGGTCTACGGCCGTAAGCGGTGGGTCAGTTCGCGGCTGCCCAAGGCCCGCGACAAGGGCCAGTCCGCCGAACTGGCCGCGTTCGTCAAGGCCGTGCGGACCGGCGGTCCGATGCCGGTGCCGCTGGAGTCGCTGGTCGCCACGACGGCGGCCACCCTCGCCGTGCAGGCCGGCCTGGCGGCCGGTGCGCCGGTGACGCTGGCGGGGCCCCGATGACGATGAGCGCGGGCTGGTACCTGCGGCGGCTGTCCCGGATGGGGCCGCGGGAGGTCGGCGGCCGGGTGGGCGACACCGTGCGCAGACGGCGGTGGCGCACGGCGCTGCCCGTCGCCCCGGAGGTGACCGGCGCCCGGTTCACCGCGTTACTGCCCTCCGGGACGGTCGCCGCGGTGCCGCCGGACGCCGCGAAGCGTCTGGTCGCCGCCGCGGACCGGCTGATGGACGGGCACGGCGAGTTCTTCGGCGTGGACCGCGACGATCTGGCCGACCCCGACTGGTGCCACGACCCGAAGACCGGGCGCCGGGCGCCGCTGGTCTACGCCTTCGACGTGCCCTACCGCGACGAGGAGGCGGTCGGGGACATCAAGCAGATCTGGGAGCCCTCCCGGCACCAGTACCTCACCGTGCTCGCCGCCGCCTACGCGGTCACCGGCGACGAGCGGTACGCCGAGCGGGTGGCCGCGCATCTGCGGTCGTGGTGGGCGGCCAACGCGCCGCTGCGCGGCGTGCACTGGACCAGCGGCATCGAGCTGGGCATCCGGCTCGTGTCCTGGGTGTGGGTCCGCCGGCTGCTCGACGGCTGGACGGGGGCGCCCGCCCTGTTCGAGGACAACCCGGTGGCGCGCGAGCAGATCTGGCACCACCAGAGCTGGCTGGCCGCCTTCCCCAGCCGTGGCTCATCGGCGAACAACCACGTCGTCGCCGAGGCCGCCGGTCAGCTGGCCGCGGCCTGCGCGTTCGGCTGGTTCCCCTCCTCGGGGCGCTGGCGGGCCGAGGCGATGCGAACGCTCGACCGGCAGCTGCGCGGCAACACGTTCGGCTCCGGGCTCAACCGCGAGCTCGCCACCGAGTACCACGGGCTGGTGCTGGAGCTCGGCCTGGCCGCGGTGGCCGAGGCGGACGCCGCGGGCGTGCCTGTCCCGGCGACGGTCCGGCTGGTGCTGCTGCGGATGACCGACGCGCTCGCGGCGGTGGTGGACAACCGGCTGCGGCCCCCGCGCCAGGGGGACGCGGACGACGGGCACGGTCTGGTCGTGGACGGCGCGGGCACCGACCGCTGGGGCTCGCTGCTGGCCACCGGGGACGCCGTGTTCGGCGGCCTGGACTGGTGGCCTGCGGTGACCGGCACCGATGTGCGCACCACTCTGCTGGCCGCGCTCGTCCGCCCGTACGGGAAGCAGGGGACCACACCCTCCGTGTCCCGTCCCCAGAGCAGGCCGGACCATTTCCCGGACGCCGGTATGACCGTCCTGCGTGGTCCGAAGGAGATCTGGGCCCGCTGCGACGGCGGTCCGCACGGATTCCTGTCCATCGCGGCGCACGCCCACGCGGACGCGCTGTCGGTGGAGGTCCGGCACGACGGGGTCGACGTGCTCGCCGACCCTGGGACGTTCTGCTACCACGGGCAGCCCGAGTGGCGGCGGTACTTCCGCTCCACCCTCGGCCACAACACCCTGGAGCTGGACGGCGCCGATCAGTCCGTCTCCGGCGGCCCGTTCCTGTGGACCCGGCACGCCCGCACCCGCGTCCTGGTCGCGGACACCTCAGGCGAGGTGACCCGCTGGTGCGCCGAGCACGACGGCTACCAGGACTCCACCCACCGCCGCCGGGTGGAACTGGCCTCCGCGAGCCGGGAGTTGACGGTGACGGACGAGGTCCTCGGCCCGCGCCGGAAGGTGCGCCTCGCGTTCCACCTCGGCCCGCTGATCACGGCCGAACTGGAGGGGAACAAGGCCCGGCTCAGCTGGACCCGGGACGGCGAGGAGCGCTCCGCGGAACTCGACCTGCCCGGGCGGCTGGAGTGGCGGGCTCACCGCGGCGAGAGCGAGCCGCCGCTGGGCTGGTATTCCGCCGGCTTCGGACGCAAGGAACCCGCCACCACGCTGGTCGGCACCGGTGTCACCGACGGCACGCAGGGGTTCACCACCGTACTCAGGTTCCACGGCTAGGGAGGAAGGACGCGTGGGGATCAAGTGGCGGCACTGGGCGCTGCCTGCCGCACTGCTGGCGCTGGCCCTGCCGGCGGCGACCGGCTGCGACAGCTCGCAGGACGCCCGGCTGAAGCCGACCGCCGTGCCGTCCGCGTCCTTGGCGCGAGTGTGCGCCAAGCCCGCGCGCGGGCCGGCGAAGGCGCCGGCGGGCGCGGTGACCGTCGACCCCGCGGTGGCCGGTGACCTCGCCGCGAAGACCAGGAGCCACCCGCCACACACCACGTTCTGGCTCCGGCCGGGCAAGCACCGGCTCGACCGGGACCGCTACGCCCAGGTCGTCCCCAAGAAGGGGGACGTCTACCTCGGCGCGCCCGGCGCGGTGCTCGACGGCGGGAAGACCAACCAGTACGCGTTCGCCGGCACCGCCCCGGACGTCAGCATCCGCTATCTGACCGTGCAGGGGTTCGTCCCCCCGCAGAACGAGGGCGTGGTCAACCACGACTCGGCCGACGGCTGGGTGATCGAGCACGCGACGGTCCAGGACAACTCCGGCGCCGGGCTGATGGCCGGTGCCCGCCAGCAGGTCCGCGCCAGCTGTCTGCGTGACAACGGCCAGTACGGGATGAACGCGTACAAGGGCAGCGGGCGTATCACCGGCCTGGTGCTGGAGGGCAACGAGATCACGGGCAACAACAAGGACGACTGGGAGCGGCGGCAGCCCGGCTGCGGCTGCACCGGAGGCGTCAAGTTCTGGGCCGTGGACGGCGCCGACGTACGGGGCAACTGGGTGCACGACAACCGCGGAACCGGCCTGTGGGCGGACACCAACAACAACGACTTCCTCATCGAGGACAACGTGCTCGAGGCCAACGACGGGGCCGCGCTGATCTATGAGACCAGCTACAACGCGGTCATCCGCGGGAACACGATCCGGCGGAACAACTGGGTCGAGGGCCGCAAGTACGCGGACCGCGGCGACAACTTCCCGTTCGCGACGATCTACCTGTCCGAGTCCGGCGGCGAACCCCGGATCCGGGCCCGTACGGACAGGATCGAGGTCGACCGGAACCTGCTGGAGGACAACTGGTCCGGCATCACCCTGTGGGAGAACGCGGACCGGTTCTGCAACAGCCCGGCCAACACCTCCTCCGGCGACTGCACGCTGCTGGTGAAGAACGCCAAGCGATGCGCCCGCCCGGCGATCGCCGCCGCACCGCTGTACGCGGACTGCCGGTGGAGGACCCAGCGGGTGGACATCCACAACAACCGGTTCGTGCTGGACAAGTCCGTCGTCGGCTGCACGGTGCGGTGCGACCGCATGGCCGTGCTGTCCAACTACGGCACCTACCCGGACTGGTCGCCGTACCAGGGCGAGCGGGTGGCCGAGGCGATCACGCTCAAGCAGCACAACCGCTGGCACGACAACACCTATGTCGGACCGTGGAGTTTCGTCGCCCACGACCCGAGCCGGGTGCTCGACCCGGTGCAGTGGCAGGCCGCGCCGTACCGGCAGGACGCGGGCAGCACCTTCCGCGCCCAGGACGGTGGTTGAGATGCCCACCGACCACACGCCGAAGATCGTCGCGACCGTCTGGGGACTGCTGATCCTCAACACGCTCGGCTCCGCCGGGGCGAAGACCATCGTCCCGCTCCCCCGCTCGCTCATCCAGATGGTCACCATGGGCGCGCTGGTCACGGCGTTCGCGCTGGCCCTGACGGTCAACGCCCGGCTGCGGATCCGGGCCGGCGCCTATCTGTTCCTGCTCACCCTGATGCTGGTGCTGAGCGTGATCTCCAGCGTGCATCTGGAGTCCGGGTTCGGGGCGCTGTTCCGCTGCTTCCGGCTGGCTCTCTTCGTCGGCACGCTGTGGCTGCTCAGCCGCTGGTGGGACGGCGGGACGACCTTCGTCCGGCACCACATCCGGATGTACCTGGCGGTGCTCGGTACGGTGGCCGCCGGGCTGATCGCCTCACCGGGGGCGGCCCTGCCCGATCTGTACGGCGGACGGCTGGTCGGCGCGCTGTGGCCGCTCACCCCGCCGCAGATCGGACAGTACGCGGCCGTGATCATCGGGCTGACCGTGCTGCTCCTGCTGGGCGGCCGCACCGACCGGACCAGCGCGGCCGTGGTCATCGTGCCCTCGCTCGTCCTGCTCGCGCTGACCCACACCCGTACGGCCACGCTCGGTCTGCTCGTCGGACTGGTGCTGGCGATCGGTTCGCTCATGCTGACCAGCGCCGCCGCGCGCCGGTTCTTCACCTGGGCGGTGGCGATCTCCGCGGTGGTCGCGGTGGGCTTCGCCTCCGCGCTCCAGACGTGGTTCCTGCGCGGACAGAGCCAGGAGAACTTCTCCAGCCTCACCGGCCGGGCCAAGGTCTGGCACGCCCTGCTGACAGCTCCCCGGAGCACCACCGAGTACCTGTTCGGCCACGGCCTGGGCGACAAGTCCTTCGACGGGCTCCCCATCGACAACAGCTGGCTGGCCGTCTACAACGAGCAGGGCGTGATCGGTGTCGGTCTGGTGGCCGCGTTCCTCGTCGTGCTCGGCGCGGTCGCGCTGCTGCGGCCGCCGTCGCTGTCGCGGGCCTGCGCGATCTTCCTGATCAGCTACTGCGCGATGGCCTCGTACACCGAGGCCGGGCTGGGCGACGCCTCGCCGTATCTGCTGCATCTGGCCGTGGCCGCCTCCCTGTTGGCGACCCCCGCGCGGGTCACTCCGCTGACGGTGCCCCGGATCCCGCGCCGGCGTGTCCCGCGCTGGGCCCAGCGATCGGAGGTGGTGTGAGCATGCGCGTCCTCGTGGTGCACAACCGCTACGCCTCGGCGCAGCCGAGCGGGGAGAACAAGGTCGTCGACCAGGAGGTGGCGCTGCTGCGCGACGGCGGCCACCAGGTCGAGCTGTTCGAGCGGCGCAGCGACGACATCGCCTCCCTGCCCCTGACGGGCAAGGCCGCGCTGCCGCTGCTGGTGCCGTGGAACCCGGGGGTGCGCAAGGAGCTCGCGGCCCGGCTGCGCGCCGAGCGGCCGGACGTGGTGCACGTCCACAACGTCTTCCCGCTCCTGTCGCCCGCGGTGCTGGCCGCCTGCGCCGACGCCGGGGTGCCCGCCGTGGCCACGCTGCACAACTACACCCAGATCTGCCCGCCGGGCACGCTCCAGCGGGACGGCCGGCCGTGCACCGACTGCGTCGGATCCTCGCCGCTGCCCGCCGTCCGGCACGGCTGCTACCGCGGCTCCCGGCTGGCGACGGTGCCGCTCGCGGTCAGTCTCTCGGTCAACCGGCGGCGGTGGTGGACCGGTGTGGAGCGCTTCTTCTGCATCTCCGCGGCCCAGCGTGACGTCCTGGCGGGGGCGGGCATGCCGGCCGAACGGCTGGCGGTGAAGCACAACTTCGTGCCCGAGCCGGGGGTCGTGCGGGCGGGCGCCGGCGAGCATGTGCTCTTTCTCGGCCGGCTCGCGGAGGCCAAGGGTGTACGGCTGCTGATGACGGCGTGGGACGAGATCGCCGCCGGCGGCGGAGTCGGCGTGCCGCTCGTGATCGCCGGCACGGGGCCGCTGGAGGCGGAGGTGACCGCCTGGGCGGCGGGGCGGGACGACGTGCGCTATGTCGGCCTGTACGACCAGGAGGAATGCCGGCGGGCCATCGCGCGGTCGGTCGCCGTGGTGGCTCCGTCCACCTGGCTGGAGGCGTTCGGTCTGGTGGTCGTGGAGGCGATGGCGGCGGGGGTCCCGGCGGTCGCCGCCGGTCACGGCGCCTTCGTCGAACTCGTCGAGGACGGGGTGACCGGGCTGCTGCACCGGCCGGGCGAGGCCGCCTCGCTCGCGTCCTGTCTGCGCCGGGTCACGGCGGAGCCGGACGGCAACCGGGAGATGGGACAGGCGGCCCGGCGACGTTACGAGAAGGACTTCAGTCCGGCCGTCGGGCTGGAGCGACTCCTGGAGGGGTACCGCACCGCGATCGCGGGGCGGTCCGGCGGCGGGGACGGCCCGCCGCCGGTAGGGGAAAGAACGGGCTCGTCGCGGGTACACCCGCGCGAGCGGAATGGGGGAAATTGATGTCACGTTGCCGACTCTGCGGCGCGGCGTCGCTCGCGAGCGTCGTCGATCTCGGGGCGACCCCGCCGTGCGAGAGCTTTCTCGCCGCGGACCAACTGGACCAGCCGGAGCCGGCGTACCCGCTGCACCTGCGGGTGTGCACCACCTGCTGGCTCGCGCAGATCCCGCCGCTGATCACACCGGAGGAGACGTTCAGCGAGTACGCGTACTTCTCCTCCTTCTCGACCTCCTGGGTGGAGCACGCGCGCACGTTCGTCGAGGGCGCGGTGGAGAAGGCCGGTCTCGGGGCCGACGCCTTCGTGGTCGAGGTGGCGAGCAACGACGGCTATCTGCTCAAGCACGTGGTGGACCGCGGGATCCGCTGCCTGGGCGTCGAGCCCTCGGTGAACGTCGGCGCGGCCGCACGGGACGCGGGCGTACCCACGCTGACGGCGTTCCTGAGCCCGGAGACCGGTGCCGCCGTCCGCGCCGAACACGGCCCGGCGGACCTGGTCGTGGCCAACAACGTGTACGCGCACATCCCCGACGTGGTCGGGTTCACCCAGGGGTTGCGCGCCCTGGTCGCCGACGACGGCTGGGTCTCCATCGAGGTGCAGCACCTGCTGACCCTGATCGAGGAGAACCAGTACGACACGATCTACCACGAGCACTTCCAGTACTACACGGTCGCCTCCGCGATCCGGGCGCTGGCGAGCGGTGGGCTGACGCTCGTGGACGTCGAGCTGCTGCCCACGCACGGCGGCTCCATCCGGCTGTGGGCGCGGCCCGCCGAGGTGGCCGGTGAGCCGTCCGCCAACGTGGCCGAGGTCCTCGACCGGGAGAAGGCCGCCGGGCTCCAGGACCTGTCCGGGTACACGGAGTTCTCCGCCCGGGTGGCCAAGGTGCGGCGGGACCTGCTGCGGTTCCTCATCGACGCGGCCGAGCGCGGCGAGAGCGTCGTCGGCTACGGCGCCCCGGGCAAGGGCAACACCCTGCTCAACCACTGCGGTATCCGGCCCGACCTGCTCGCGTACACGGTCGACCGCAACCCGTACAAGCACGGCCGGTTCACCCCGGGCACCCGCGTCCCGATCCTGGCGCCCGAGCAGATCGCCGTGGACAAGCCGGACTACGTCCTCGTCCTGCCGTGGAACCTGCGGGCCGAGCTGACCGAGCAGCTGTCCTTCGTCCACGAGTGGGGCGGCCGGCTCGTCTTCCCCATCCCGGAACTGAGCATTGTCGAGGTCAAGGCATGAAGGTCGTACTGTTCTGCGGCGGCTACGGGATGCGCATGCGCAGCGGGGCCTCCGACGACGTGCCCAAGCCGATGGCGATGGTCGGCCCGCGCCCGCTGATCTGGCATGTCATGCGCTACTACGCGCACTTCGGGCACACGGAGTTCATCCTGTGCCTCGGGTACGGGGCCCGCCACATCAAGGACTTCTTCCTCAACTACGAGGAGACGACGTCCAACGACTTCGTGCTGCGGGGCGGGCGCACCGAGCTGTTGTCCACCGACATCTCCTCCTGGACGATCACGTTCGTGCAGACCGGCATCGAGTCGCCGATCGGCGAGCGGCTGCGCCGGGTGCGTCCCTACCTGGACGGCGACGAGATGTTCCTCGCCAACTACGCCGACGTGCTCACCGACGCCCCGCTGCCGGAGATGATCGACAACTTCGCCCGGCGCGACGCCGGCGCGTCGATGATGGTGGTGCCGCCGCAGTCCTCGTTCCACTGTGTGGACCTGGGTGAGGACGGCCTGGTGGGGGGCATCACCGCGGTGAGCGACATGCCGCTGTGGGAGAACGGCGGTTACTTCGTGCTCCGCCAGGAGGTCTTCGACCACATCCCGGAGAACGGGGACCTGGTCGCCGACGGTTGCGCCCAACTGGCCAAGCGGGGACGGCTGGTGGCGCATCAGCACCGCGGTTTCTGGAAGCCGACCGACACGGTGAAGGAGCGGGCCGCGCTCGACGAGGCCTATGCCCGCGGTGAGCGCCCGTGGGCCGTGTGGGAGCACGGCGGTACCCGGGCGCTCGTGCCCGGAAGCCGGACCGGTGCCGGGGCGGGGACCGCGTGATCGGGCTCCGCGCCGGACGGCGTCCGGACCGGATCGTCGCGGTGGGCGCGCACTGCGACGACATAGCCATCGGCGCCGGCGGCACCCTGCTCGCGCTGTGCCTGGCGCGGCCGGGCATCCGCGTCGACGCGCTGGTGCTCTCGGGCGGCGGGAGCGATCGGGAGCAGGAGGAGCGGGCCGCGCTCGCCGCCTTCTGTCCGGGCGCCGACCTGCGGCTGACCGTGGACAAGCTGCCGGACGGCCGGCTGCCCGCGCACTGGGACGAGGCCAAGGCCGCGGTCGAGGAGCTGCGCGCGCGGACGGAGCCGGATCTCGTCCTCGCCCCGCGCACGAAGGACGCGCATCAGGACCACCGCGGCCTGGCCGAGCTCATGACCACGGCGTTCCGCGACCATCTCGTGCTCGGCTACGAGATCGTCAAGTGGGACGGCGATCTCGGCCGTCCGGTGGCCTACCAGCCGCTGTCGCCCGAGATCGCCGAACAGAAGGTGCGGCTGCTTCAGGAGCACTACCCCTCGCAGCGGCACCGGTCCTGGTACGACCGGGAGGCCTTCCTGGGGCTCGCCCGGATCCGCGGTATCGAATGCAACGCGCGCTACGCCGAGGCGTTCGCCGTCACCAAACTCACTCTCGACCTGGGGGAATGAACCTTGCGCGTACTGCTGACCGGGCACCAGGGCTATCTGGGCACCGTCATGGCCCCGGTCCTCACGGCCGCCGGGCACGAGGTCGTCGGTCTCGACTCGGGCCTGTTCGCCGACTGCGTGCTCGGCCCGACGCCCGCCGACCCGCCGGGGCACCGGGTCGACCTGCGTGATGTCACGGCCGAACACGTGGCCGGGGTGGACGCCGTGATCCACCTGGCCGCGCTGTCCAACGACCCGCTGGGGTCGCTGGCTCCGGAGCTCACCTACGACATCAACCACCACGCGTCCGTGAAGCTGGCCCGCCTCGCCCGCGAGGCCGGGGTGGGGCGCTTCCTGTACGCGTCCACGTGCTCGGTCTACGGCGCCGCGGGCGGCGACGAACTCGTGGCCGAGGAGGCGCCGTTGCGCCCGGTGACGCCGTACGCGGAGTCCAAGGTGCGGGTGGAGGACGACCTGCACGAGCTCGCCGACGGCGACTTCAGCCCCGTGTACATGCGCAACGCCACCGCCTTCGGCTACTCGCCCCGGCTGCGCGCCGACATCGTGCTGAACAACCTGGTGGGCCACGCCCTGCTGTCCGGGGAGGTCCTCGTGCTGTCCGACGGCACGCCCTGGCGCCCGCTGGTGCACGCCGCCGACATCGCCCGGGCCTTCACGGCCGCGCTGGCCGCTCCCCGCGAAGCGGTGCACGACCGGGCGTTCAACATCGGCAGCGAGACCAACAACGTCACGGTCGCCGAGATCGCCGAGCAGGTCGCCGAGGCGGTGTCCGGCGCCAAGGTGGTCATCACCGGGGAGAACGGCGCCGATCCGCGGTCCTACCGGGTGGACTTCTCCCGGTTCCGCACGGCGATCCCCGGCTTCGACTGCGAGTGGACGGTGAAGCGGGGCGCGCTCGAACTCGCCGACGCCTACCGCGAGCACGGGCTGACCCGGGAGACCTTCGAGCGGCGCTTCACCCGGCTCGCCGTGCTGCGCGCCGCCTCCGAGGCCGGCACCGTCGACGACACCCTGCGGTGGCGCCGGTGAGCGGGCCGGGCGAGGAGATGCACGCGCTGGTGGAGCGGTTGTACCCGCTCTGCCGGAGCATCACCGGCGACGGGGTGCGCGCCACCCTGGACATCGTCGGGGAGTACATCCCGCTCCAGGTGCACGAGGTGCCGACCGGGACCCAGGTGCTCGACTGGACGATCCCGCAGGAATGGAACATCAGGGACGCCTACATAGCCGACGGCACGGGCAGGCGGGTCGTCGACTTCACCGCGTCCAGCCTGCACGTGCTCGGCTACAGCGTGCCGGTGTCGGCGACGATGCCGTTGTCCGAGCTGCGCGGCCATCTGCACACCCTGCCGGACCACCCGGCCTGGGTGCCGTACCGCACCAGTTACTACAAGCCGGAGTGGGGGTTCTGCCTGGCCCAGGACACCCTGGACGCGATGCCGGACGGCGAGTACGAGGTCCGCATCGACTCCACCCTCGCCGACGGCCATCTCACCTACGCCGAGCACGTCGTCCCCGGGCAGGTCACCGACGAGGTGATCGTCTCCTGCCACGTCTGCCACCCGTCGCTGGCCAACGACAACATGGCCGGCGTCGCGGTGGCGACGTACCTGGCACGGGCGCTGGCGGAGGAGAACCCGTACTACACCTACCGGTTCATCTTCGCGCCCGGCACGATCGGGGCGATCACCTGGCTCGCGCGCAACGCGGAACGGGTGGAGAGGGTCAAGCACGGGCTGGTGCTCGCTTGCGCGGGCGACCCGGGCAACCTGACGTACAAGCGGAGCAGGCGCGGGAACGCGGAGATCGACCGCGTGCTGGAGCATGTGCTGAAGGACTCCGAACGCCCGCACCGGATCGACGAGTTCACGCCGTACGGCTACGACGAGCGGCAGTACTGCTCGCCCGGGTTCGACCTCGGTGTGGGCTCGCTCAGCCGGACCCCGTACGCGGGCTACCCCGAGTACCACACCTCGGCGGACGACCTGGACTTCGTCTCCCCCGCGGCGATGGCGGACACGCTCGCCCTGTGCCGCGAGGCCTTCGGCGTCCTGGACCGCAACCGGCGGTACGTCAACCTCAGCCCTTACGGCGAGCCGCAGTTGGGACGGCGCGGCCTGTACGACGCGCTCGGCGGCCGCAGCGACACCAAGCAGGCGCAGATGGCCATGCTCTGGGTGCTCAGCCTCTCCGACGGCGACCACACGCTGCTGGACGTGGCCGAGCGCTCCGGGCTGCCGTTCGACACCGTCGCCGCGGCGGCCGACGCCCTGCGCTCCGCCGAACTGATCAAGGCGTGAGGCGGATGACCACGGAGGAGGAGACGACAAGGGCACCGGCCGGGTCCGCCAGGCGTGCCCTCGTCGGCCGGCTGTCCTGGGGACTGGCCGACCAGGCGGCCTCCAGCGTGAGCAACTTCGCGGTCGGCCTCTACGTGGCCCGCTCGCTCGGGGTGACGGCGTTCGGCGTGTTCAGCCTCGCCTGGGTGACGTACGGCGTGGTGCTCAACGTCTCCCGCGGGCTGGCCACCGATCCGCTCACGGTGCGCTTCAGCGGCCCGCCGGGCCCGGCCTGGCGCGCGGCGGTGGGCCGTTCGACGGGCACCTCGCTCTGCGTCGGCGCCGTCCTCGGCGTGGTGTCCCTGGCGGCCGGCCTCGGCCTCGGCGGCCGTGTGGGGCCCGCGTTCGCCGCCCTCGGTGTCATGCTGCCGGGACTGCTGCTCCAGGACGCCTGGAGGTACTCGTTCTTCGCCGCGGGCACCGGGCGGAAGGCGTTCCTCAACGACGTCGTGTGGGGCATCGCCCTGATCCCGGCCATGGTGGTGGCCGCCCGTGTGGGCAGTGTGGCCGCCTTCGTGCTCGCCTGGGGCGCGTCCGCCACGGTGGCGGCGGGCTACGGCTGCGTCCAGTCCGGCATCCGGCCCCGGGTGGCGGAGGCGCGCGGATGGCTGCGCGAGCAGCGCGACCTCGGCTACCGCTACCTGGTCGAGAACGTGAGCCTCAGCGGCGCGAGCCAGTTGCGGGCGTACGGGGTCGGCG
The DNA here is from genome assembly GCF_055559015.1 of Streptomyces sp. NPDC024698. Classification (NCBI taxonomy): domain Bacteria; kingdom Bacillati; phylum Actinomycetota; class Actinomycetes; order Kitasatosporales; family Streptomycetaceae; genus Streptomyces; species Streptomyces sp. NPDC024698. Next base: position 106,058 of record NZ_JBVHLK010000005.1, read on the forward strand.
CGATCGTCGGGGTGAGCGCGGTGGGGGCCGTGCGCGGCGCCGAGCTCCTCATGGGCCCGTTCCTCGCCGTACTGATGGGGCTTTCCCTGGTCACCGTCCCGGAGGCGGCACGGGTACTGCGCAAGGCCCCGCACCGGCTGGCCAGGTTCTGCCTGCTCCTCGGCGGAGGACAGGCCGCCGGCTCGCTGCTCTGGGGCGCGGCGCTGCTGCTGATCCCCGGCCGGCTCGGCGAGATGGCACTCGGCGACGTCTGGCACTCCGCTTCCCCGCTCATCGTGGCGATCAGCCTCGGCGTCGCGGGCGCGGGCCTGGGCACGGGTGCGGCGGCCGGGCTGCGCGCGCTCGGCGCGGCCCGGCGGAGCCTGCGCTGCCAGTTGTTCGCCTCCGTCTGCTACGTCGGCGGCGGGCTCGGCGGCGCGGCCGCCGCCGGCGCGGTCGGCTCGGCCTGGGGCGTCGCCGCCGCGACCGTCAGCGGCTCGGCCGTGTGGTGGCTGCAACTGCGCTCCGCCCTGCGCGAGCACGCTCAAGAACCGATCCGCGAAGTGAGGACGTCATGACCGCGCAACCCAGGCTGAGCATCGGCCTGCCCGTGTACAACGGCGAGGAGTACCTGGCCGAGTCGTTCGACGCCCTGCTCGGCCAGACCTACGAGGACTTCGAGCTGGTCGTCTCCGACAACGCCTCGACGGACGGGACCGAGGACATCTGCCGCCGGTACGCGGCGAAGGACTCGCGGATCCGGTATCTGCGGCTGTCGAAGAACATCGGCGCCACGCCGAACCACAACCACGTGTTCAACGAGTCGCGGGGCGAGCTGTTCAAGTGGGCCTCGCACGACGACCTGTACGGCCGGGACCTGCTGCGGCTGTGTGTGGAGGCACTGGACGAGCGGCCGGAGATGATCCTCGCGCACACCGGCCAGGCCGTCATCGACGGCGACGGCAAGGTGAAGGTCCCCTACGAGTACACCCTCGCCACCGACTCGCCGAGCGCGCCGGAGCGCTTCCGCAGCCTGCTGTTCGAGCCCGGCGGCGACGACTTCTACGGGGTGTTCCGGGCCGACAGGCTGCGCCGGGTGAAGCCGATGGACAGCTACCACCACGCGGACCGCACCTACGTCGCCGAGATCACCTTGCACGGCCCCTTCCACCAGGTGCCGGAGCTGCTGTACTTCCGCCGCGACCACCCCACCCGGGCCGAGCGGGCGAACCCGAGCAAGCGGTCCCGGTGCGTCAACCTGGACCCGCGCCGGGCGGGCCCGCTGCACCCGACGCCCCGGCTGCTCGCCGAGTACGTCTGGGGCTTCGCCTCGGCGATCCGGCGGGCGCCGCTGTCCCCGGCCGACCGGCGCGCGTGCTACCGCCATCTGGCCTCGTGGATGACCAGCCGGGTCCGGCCGGGCGCGGGCGAGCGGGTCGAGGACCGCGCCCCGGTCGACCCGGACCGGCTCGCCGTCTCGGTGGACGACCTGGTCGCAGGGCGCGAGGGGAGGCGGTCGTGACGGCCACGGACAAGACCCCGGTGCGCGCCGGGGTGTTCGGCCTGCTCGGCTCCGGCAACCTCGGCAACGACGGGTCGCTGGAGGCCGTGCTCGGGTATCTGCGGGACAGGCACCCGGAGGTGGCCGTGGACGCGCTGTGCGGCGGCCCCGAGGCCGTCACGGCCCGGTACGGGATCCCCGCGACGCGACTGCACTGGTACCGCGGGGAGTACCGGACCGCGTCCCGGGCGGCCGCGGTCGTGGGCAAGGGCCTGGGCAAGTTCGTCGACGCGTTCCGCACCGCCTCCTGGGTGCGGAGGCACGATGTGGTGATCGTCCCCGGCATGGGCGTCCTGGAGGCCACGCTTCCGCTGCGGCCCTGGGGCTTCCCCTACGCGCTGTTCCTGCTCTGCGCGGCCGGCCGGCTGTCCGGCACCCGGGTCGCGCTGGTCGGTGTCGGCGCCGCCCCGATCGGCAACCGCGCGACCCGGACCCTGGTGCGCTGGTCGGCGCGGATGGCCGCGTACCGGTCGTACCGGGACGCCCCGTCCCGCGACGCCATGCGGGCGATGGGGGTGGACACCTCGCGCGACGAGGTCTACCCGGACATCGCGTTCTCCCTGCCGGCCCCGTCGGCGGGCCCGCCCCCTGACCCGCGGGGCCGTGTCTGCGTGGGCGTCATGGCCTTCCACGGCAGCGACGACGACCGCGCCCGGTCCGAGGAGATCCACCGGCGCTACCTCGACGGGACGACCGGGTTCGTCCGCGCGCTCGTCGAGGAGGGCAGGCCGGTCCGGCTGATCACCGGGGACGGCGTGGACGCCCCGGTGGTCGACGCGATCCTCGGCGCGGTGGACTCGCCGCTGGTCACCGTCGCCGAGGCGGCCTCGCTGGCCGACGTGATGCGGGAGATGGCGGCCGCCGACAGCGTCGTGGCGACCCGCTACCACAACCTCATCTGCGCGCTGAAGGCCGGCACCCCGACGATCGCGCTCAGCTACGCGGCCAAGAGCGACGCGCTCATGTCCCTGATGGGGCTCGCCCCCTACTGCCATCCGGCCCGCGAGGTCGACACCGGCCTGCTGCTCGAACAGTTCAGGACCCTGGAGAAGAACGCGGCGGACGTCCGCCGGACCCTCTCCGAGCGGAACGAGGACGCCGTCCGGCGCCTCGACCACCAGTTCACGGCCCTGACAGCGGTCCTGTTCCCGGCGACCGACCACGCCCACGCCCCGCGGGAGACTCCATGAAGGCCACCGAAGTCGCGGCGATCGCCGGCGCGTACCTGTTCGAGCCGACCCCGTACGCCGACGAACGCGGCTTCTTCTGCCGCACGTTCGACATCGACGTGGTCCGCTCGGTGGGTCTGGACCCGCACGCCTTCGTCCAGGACAGCCTGTCCCGTTCGGTGGGAGGCGTGCTGCGCGGTCTGCATCTGCGCTCCGGCGCCGGCGAGGCCAAGCTCGTGCGGTGCTCGTACGGCAGGATCTTCGACGTCGTCGTGGACCTGCGGGCGGACTCGCCGACCTACCGCAACGTGGCCACGTTCGAACTGTCCGGCGAGACACAGGTGACCCTGTACATCCCGGCGGGGTGCGCGCACGGCTTCCAGGCCCTGAGCGAGACCGCCGACACGTCGTACCGGATCGACCGTCCGCACGATCCGGCCGAGGACGTGACGATCGCCTTCGACGACCCGGAGCTCGCCGTCCCCTGGCCGCTGCCGGTCACATCGATGTCCCGACGGGACCGGGAGGCACCGAGCCTCGCCGAGGTCCTGAAGCACGAAGAGAGTTGAGGTCCGCGTGGACACCGAAGAGCTCACCCTGCCCCTGTCGCGGAGGGCGAACGAGCGACTGCACGCCATGATCCCCGGTGGCGCGCACACGTACGCCAAGGGCGACGACCAGTACCCCGACAACCTGGCCCCGGTCATCAGCCACGGCAACGGTGCCCACGTGTGGGACGTCGACGGTAACCGCTACATCGAGTACGGCTCCGGCCTGCGGTCGGTCAGCCTCGGTCACGCGCACCCGCGCGTGACCGAGGCTGCGCGGCGGGAACTGGACCGCGGCAGCAACTTCGTCCGGCCGTCCATCCTGGAGGTCGAGGCCGCGGAACGCTTCCTCTCCACGGTGCCGACCGCCGACATGGTGAAGTTCGCGAAGAACGGCTCGGACGCCACCACCGCGGCGGTGCGCCTCGCCCGCGCCGCCACCGGGCGTACGCGGGTGGCCCTGTGCGCCGACCATCCGTTCTTCTCGGTCGACGACTGGTTCATCGGCACCACGCCGATGTCCGCCGGCATCCCGGCGGCGACCAACGAGCTGACCCTGACGTTCCCTTACGGGGATCTGGCCGCCACGGAGGAGCTTCTCTCCCGCCATCCCGACGACGTCGCCTGTCTGATCCTCGAACCGGCCACGCACACCGACCCCCCGGCCGGCTATCTCGCCGGTCTGCGCGAACTGGCCGACCGGTACGGCTGTGTCCTGGTCTTCGACGAGATGATCACCGGCTTCCGCTGGTCCGAGGCGGGCGCCCAGGGCCTGTACGGCGTCGTGCCCGACCTCTCGACGTTCGGCAAGGCACTGGGCAACGGATTCGCCGTCTCGGCGCTGGCCGGGCGCCGTGAGCTGATGGAGCTCGGCGGGCTGCGTCACTCCGGTGACCGGGTGTTCCTGCTGTCCACCACGCACGGCGCGGAGACGCACTCGCTGGCGGCCGCGATGGCCGTGCTCACGACGTATGTGGAGGAGGGCGTCACCGCGCGGCTGCACAGCCTCGGCGAGCGGCTGGCCGCCGGTGTCCGCGAGGCCGCGGCCACCATGGGCGTCGGCGACCACATCGTCGTCCGGGGCCGGCCCAGCAACCTGGTCTTCGCCACGCTCGACGAGCACGGGCAGCCCTCGCAGGAATACCGCACCCTGTTCCTGCGCCGGCTCCTCGCCGGCGGGGTGCTGGCCCCCTCGTTCGTGGTGAGCAGCGCGCTCGACGACGCCGACATCGACCGGACGGTGGACGTGGTGGCCGAGGCCTGCGCGGTGTACCGCAAGGCACTGGACGCCGGCGACCCCACCCCCTGGCTGGCCGGGCGGCCGGTGAAGCCGGTGTTCCGACGCTCGGCGTGACATGACGTCAGCCCCGTTCCCCGCGACCGGCGTCGGCCATGCGCTCGGCCTTCCGGTCCGGTGTCCGGTCCGACAGCCGTTCGGCCCGTCGGCCATCGGTGCGGCCGGTGATCCGGTCGGCCGTGCGGTCGACCAGCCACGCGGTGGCCGGTGACACCGCGAGGCCGGTGCACCAGCCGCCCAGGGCGTCGGTCGGGTAGTGCGCGCCGAGGGCCACCTCCGCCCAGCCCATGGCGGCCCCGGCGGCCAGCGCCGCCGCGAGCACGAGGGACAGGGCGGCCGTCCTGCCGAGGCCTGGACGGTCGGTCGCGGCCAGCGCCATCACGAGGGCGAGCGTGGTGGCGAAGGCGGTGTGTCCGCTCGGGTAGGACAGGTTGTCGCCGTGAATGGTGCGTCCCACCAGGGACTTGAGGAGCGTCGCCGTCCCCACGGCCAGGGTGGGGGCGGCGACGACGAGCACCGCGGCGCGGCGGCGGCGGTGGAGCAGCAGGCCCGCGACGAGGGCCGTGACCAGGGCCACCGAGCCCGCCGGCTCCCCCAGGAAGTCCAGGGTCAGAGCGATGTTCCGCCACGGCGCCCCCACACCGTAGGCATCCGTCCCGAGGCGGGCGTCCAGCCTGCCGGGCGTGCTGTCACCGGTGTACAGGAAGCCGACCACGAGGACCACGAGCGCGGCGAGGACGGCGGACGACCCGAGCCACAGGCGGAGCCGCGGGGGTAACGCGGAGGCTTGCGCCTGACGCCAACTCCCCACCGAAGCACCCCCGTTGTGTCCGATTCGGCCCGCGCGCGAGCCTTTGTCACCCTAGCCAACGAAGCCGTCGGGCGACACCGCCGCCGACCGGACGGCGGGTCAACACTTCGCGAAATCTCAACTGGACGGCTCGATGGTGACGTTGACGTGTTTCATCAACGGCTGGTCGCTCTGGAGGCTGTAGTCGCCGATCGCGCAGAGGACGTTCATCTCCGGCATGTAACCGGCCGCGCAGCCGCGGGGGATGTCGTAGGGGATGGCCAGATAGCGGTCGAGTTCGCGGTGGCTGCCGTCCTTGGCGGTGCTGACGATGTGGACCGGGGTGAACTCGGAGATGCCGCGTTCGCGCATGTCGTCCTCGTTCATGAAGACCAGCGTGCGCAGGTTCTTGACGCCCCGGTAGCGGTCGTTGTCCGAGTAGATCGTGGTGTTCCACTGGTCGTGGGAACGCATGGTGCCGAGCGTCAGGGTGCCGGGGGCGGGGACGACGTCGGGCAGGGGCGCGGCGGAGAACTCGGCCAGGCCCGAGGGGGTGAGGAAGACCAGTTCGCGGGCGGGCTGTTTGATGCGGAACCCGAGTGGCAGGCGCACCCGCCGGTTGCAGTCCTCGAACCCGTCGAGGACCCGCGCCATCGTGTCGCGGATGCGGTCGTAGTCCTCGATGTACCACTCCCAGGGGGTGCCGCTGTCGGGGAGCGCGGCACGTGCGATGCCGGCGATGATCGCGGGCTCGGACAGCAGGTCCTTGGAGGCGGGGCGCTTCATGCCGACGGACAGATGGACCATGCTCATCGAGTCCTCGACCGAGGTGCTCTGGACGCCGCCGCGCTGGTGGTCCTTCTCGGTCCGGCCCAGGCACGGGAGGATCAGCGCCCGGCGGCCGTGCACGAGGTGGCTGCGGTTGAGCTTGGTGCTCACCTGGACGGTGAGCTCACAGTTGCGCAGGGCCGCGTAGGTGTACGGGGTGTCGGGCGCGGCGAGGGCGAAGTTGCCGCCCATGCCGACGAACACCTTCACGTCGCCGCCGTGCATGGCCCGGATGGTGGCGATGGTGTCCTTGCCGTGCTCGCGCGGCGGGTCGATCCCGCAGACCTCGCCGAGCCGGTCGAGGAACTCCTCGCTCGGCCGGTGGTCGATGCCGCAGGTCCGGTTCCCCTGGACGTTGCTGTGGCCGCGCACCGGTGAGGGGCCGGCCCCCTCGCGGCCCAGATTGCCGCGCAGCAGCAGGAGGTTGACGATCTCGCGCACGGTGTCGACGCCGTGTTCGTGCTGGGTGACGCCGAGGCACCAGCTGACGATCGAGCGGTCGGCGTCGCGGTACACGCGTGCCGCCTTGAGGATGCCGTCCCGGTCGATCCCGGACTGGAGCTCGATCGCGTCCCAGGAGGTGGCCTCGCACACCGCGCGGTACTTGTCGAAGTACGCCGTGTGCCGGTCGATGAACTCCTGGTCCAGGGCCTTGGGATCGGTCTCGGACTGCTCCAGGATCGCCTTGGCCATGCCCCGGATCAGTGCCATGTCGCCGCCGATGCGCGGCTGGAGGTTCAGGGTGCTGGTCCGGGTGGACTTGAACACGGCCATGTCCGTGAAGTCGTGCGGGACGATGGTCCGGGTGGCGGCCGCCTCGACCAGCGGGTTGATGTGCACGATCTGGGCGCCGCGATGGTAGGCCTCGGCCAGGGCGGTGAGCATCCTGGGCGCGTTGGAGGCCGCGTTGACGCCCATGATGAACAGGGCGTCGGTGGTCTCCCAGTCCTTGAGGTCGGCGGTCCCCTTGCCGGTGCCGAGCGAGGCCGTCAGGGCCCGGCCGCTGGCCTCGTGGCACATGTTCGAGCAGTCGGGCAGGTTGTTGGTGCCCAGTTCGCGGGCGAGCAGCTGGTAGAGGAACGTGGCCTCGTTGCCCAGCCGGCCCGAGGTGTAGAAGGAGGCTCGGCCGGGATCGTCGAGTTCGCGCAGGGTGCGCCCGGTGAGCTCGAAGGCGTCGCGCCAGCTGATCGGGACGTAGTGGTCGGACTCCGGGTCGTAGACCATCGGTTCGGTCAGCCGGCCCTGGTCCTCCAGGTCGTAGTCGCTCCAGCCGGACAGCTCGGTCACCGAGTGCGCGGCGAAGAACTCGCGGCCGACCCGCTTGCCGGTCATCTCCCAGGTGACGTGCTTGATGCCGTTCTCGCAGATGTCCAGGTGCAGACCCTTGGTGTCGTCGGGCCAGGCGCATCCGGGGCAGTCGAAGCCGGTCCTCTCGTGGTTCATGCGCATGATCGCGCGGGGGCCGTCCACGAGGGTGCGTTCGCGCACCAGGAACTGGCCCACGCTCTTGGCCGCACCCCAGCCGGCGGCCGGGTGGTGGTACGGATGGAACTCGGGTTCGCCCCGTGGGTCGGGCCCTACATGGGGTTCCCGGCCGTCCTGTCCGTCCTGTCCGTTCTGGGATGCGTTCAAGAGTCTCACCGAGCTAGCACTGGGGTCGTCGTCCGTGGTTCGCGGCGTGCTTGCGGCGGCCCTTCTTCTTCCGGCGTCGCTTCGAGGACATGGGACCTCCCTCACTGGCACTCACAGGACGGCAGGGGGCGTCCTGGACTCAGGTGACCCACGATTCCACAGAACACATACCACCGCGATCCGACCCAGGAGTTGGCAAAGCGCGCGGATATGCTGACAACGACATGATTCGACCCACCTCTCGCACCCCGAGGAGCAGGCATGTCCAGCGAACCGGCACCGATCAGCGAGGCTGCCCGGCAGGCACTGGAGCAGGAGCTCGCCGACCTGCGCACCGAACGCGGAACGGTCGCGGCGACCCTGCGGGACTCCGACGCGGAGGTGGGCGACCAGGCCGACGCCGCGGACGAGTTGCAGCGCGCGGACGATCTGCGGCACCTGGACGACCGGATCGCGCGGATCACCACGCGGCTCGCCCAGGCCGACCTGGCGGGCCCGCCGCCCACCGACCAGGTCGGCGTGGGCAGCACGGTCACCGTCCGGTTCTCGGACGGCACGACGGACACCGTCCAGATCGGCGAGGGCGCCGCGGTGCTGGACCGGACCCTCGTCACGGCCGACAGTCCGCTCGGACGCGCCCTGCTCGGACATCGCGCCGGGGACACCGTGAACTTCGAGGCACCCGAGGGTCCCCGCAGCGCCGTCGTGGTCTCCCTGGGCTAGGGCCTGTTCAGGGGGTCAGTCCCCGTAGCTGGAGGGCGGGTAGGGGGCCCTGTTCCGCCGGGTGAGGTCGCCCGTCGGGATCCGGCCCGCGCCCACCTCCAGGTCGATCTCCATCCGCTCCCGCCGGTAGGCGGCCTCGGGGTCGTCCACGGGCCCGACGGCCAGACCGGCTTCGCGCCGCTCGCGGACCGTACGCGCGTGGAGTTCGTCGTCGTCGCACCGCAGGGGCATCCCCCTGTTGTGGGCGTGTTCCGGATCGCCTTCGACAGCCCGGTTGGACTTGTGGTGCGTCATGCGCAGCCTCCTCAAACGACTGCCCGGCATCTCGCGCGCCCGGGCAGGTCCTCGGTGTCAGGAGTCCTCCGTCCCGTCCTTCGTCGTACGTCGCTACTCGTTCCGTGCGTCGTCCGGGGCACCGGCGGCCGGAGCACCCTTGCGCACGGTGCACACCACGGAGCCGTCCCGGTCGTCGGCGACGATGGTGTCGCCGGGTTCGGCCTCGCCGCCGAGCAGGAGCTCCGCGATGCCGTTGTCCAGTTCCGTCTGGATCGTGCGCCTCAACGGGCGGGCGCCGAACTCCGGTTGATGACCGTGGGCGACCAGCAGCTTCTTGGCCGCGTCGGTCACCTCCAGCCTCATGCCCTGCGCGTGCACCCGGCGTCCGCTCCGCCCGAGGAGATGCTCGACGATCTGGGCGAGATCGTTCTCGTCCAGGCCGTGGAAGATGATGATGTCGTCGATGCGGTTCAGGAACTCGGGCAGGAACCGGGTCCGCAGCTCGTCCATCAACGCGTCCTTGAGATCGGACACATCGCCCTTGTGATCGAGGATCCGGTGCGCGCCGATGTTGGAGGTCATGATCACGACGCAGTGCCGGAAGTCGACGGTACGGCCCTGACCGTCCGTCAGACGGCCGTCGTCGAGGATCTGGAGCAGCGTGTTGAAGACATCGGGGTGCGCCTTCTCCACCTCGTCGAACAGCACGACGCTGTACGGCTGCCTGCGGACCTTCTCGGTCAGCTGTCCGGCCTCGTCGTATCCGACGTATCCCGGAGGCGCGCCGACGAGACGGGCCACCGTGTGCTTCTCCTGGAACTCGCTCATGTCGAAGCGGATCATGCGGTTCTCGTCGCCGAACAGCTGCTCGGCGAGGGTCTTGGCCAGCTCCGTCTTGCCCACGCCGGTGGGTCCGAGGAAGAGGAAGGAACCCACGGGGCGGTTCGGGTCGCCCATGCCCGCCCTGTTCCGGCGCACGGCCTGCGAGACGGCGGTGACCGCCTCGTCCTGGCCGACGATCCGGGAGTGCATCTCCTCCTCCAGCTTGAGGAGCTTCTCCTTCTCGCTGGCGGTGAGCTGGGACACGGGGATGCCGGTGCGCCGGGAGACGATGTCCGCGATGTCACGCGCGGTCACCGAGACGACACCGGCGCGCCGCTCCTCGATGCCCCCGAGTTCGCCCTCGGCCTCGGCGATCCGCCCCTTGAGCTGTCCGGCCCGCTCGAAGTCCTCGGCGGCCACGGCCTGGTCGCGTTCGCGGCGCAGTTTCGCGATGCGGTCCTCGCGTTCGGCGACCTCGGTCGAACGGCTCGCGCCGCGCAGCCGCACCCGGGCCCCCGCCTGGTCCATCACGTCGATCGCCTTGTCGGGCAGGAACCGGTCGCTGATGTAGCGGTCGGACAGTTCCGCCGCCGCGGCCAGGGCGCCGTCGGCGAAGCGGACCTGGTGGTGCGCCTCGTAGGCGTCCCGCAGTCCCTCCAGGATCTGTACGGTCTCCTCGACCGTCGGTTCCGGGACCACGACCGGCTGGAAACGGCGTTCGAGGGCGGCGTCCTTCTCGACGTACTTGCGGTACTCGTCGATGGTCGTCGCCCCCACGACGTGCAGTTCTCCGCGGGCCAGCGCGGGCTTGAGCATGTTGCCCGCGTCCATCGAGCCCTCGCCCGTCGCGCCCGCGCCGACGACCGTGTGCAGCTCGTCGATGAACAGGACGATCTCCCCGTCCGATGCCTGGACGTCCTCGATGACCTTCTTCAGCCGCTCCTCGAACTGTCCGCGGTACTGGGCTCCGGCCACCATGCCGGACAGGTCGAGCGAGACGACCCGCTTGCCCTTGAGGGTGTCGGGGACGTCACCGGAGACGATGCGCTGTGCGAGTCCTTCGACGATCGCCGTCTTGCCGACGCCCGGTTCACCGATGAGCACGGGGTTGTTCTTGGAGCGCCGCGAGAGGATCTCGATGGTCTGCTCGATCTGCTCGGCGCGTCCGACGACCGGGTCGAGCCGGCCGGCCTTCGCCTCCTCCGTCAGGTCCCGGCCGAACTCGTCGAGGGTCGTGGCGGGCTTGTCGGGCTCGGCGGGGCGGCCTTCGGGACGGGCCGTCCGCTCCGTGAGACCGGCCAGCTTCTGCGCGTCCTGTCCGTCGGCGCGCAGCAGCTGCGCGGCTCCGGTGTCCGCGTCTCCCAGCAGGGCGGCGAGGATGTGCTCGGGGCCGATGTAGGACACGCCGGCCGCCTGCGAGCGGGCGTACGCGGCGGCCAGGGTGCGCTTGGCCGCCGGGGTCAGCCCCGGCTCCGACGACGGTTCGCTGCTCTCCCGGGGAAGGACCTCGGCCAGCTGGGCGGCGAGGGCGTCGGGGTCCAGCTCCGCGCGGGCCAGCAGCGAGCGCGAGGGTTCCACCTTCGTGGCGGCCCACAACAGGTGCTCCGTGTCGAGATCGGACGTCCCGTCCTGCTGGGCCCGCTGCGCGGCCAGGTTCAGGAGTTCCTGCGAGGACTCCGTCAGCAGCCGCCCGATGGGCACGCGCTGCACGGCCGGAGGAGACGACGCCGGGGACATCCCGAAGAAGCGGTTCAGCAGTTCACCGAAGGGGTCGGACGAGCCGAAACCGTACGACGACATCGACATGGACAGCTCCCGGTGCGGCGACGAGTCCTCTCCACCATTTCGCGGCGCCTATTGCTCCGCAACCGGAGCGGACATCCGTGCCGTGAAGGTCCCTGGCCTGCGCTTTCCTCCCGGGCATGGCGGAACTCGCGTGGGGCGACGGCCCGTTGACGGACCGGGGAGAGCGGGCACGGTCGGCCCGCGGAGCCGCCCCGAGTGCCGCCCCGCCCGGGGCCCGCCCGCGCCTCCGGCGAGGTCAGGCCGTACCCCTGCCGGTGCCCCCACTCGTCTCGGTCCACGGGTCGAGCGCCACGACGGCCTCGTCCGTGTGCACGAGGAACGTCAGGGTCTGGCGGAAGTACAGGTCGACGCCGTCGGCGTCATGGGCCGTGTAGCCGATGGCGAGATCCTCACCGAGGCGCAGTTCGTAGTCGCCGCCCCGGGTGGAGAGCAGGAAGGCTCCCTCCACGGCGGGCGCCCAGATCAGCCGGCCGTCGAGCAGCCGGCCGAGGTGCGCGGAGACCGGGTAGCCGTGGTCGGAGGTCTCGCTGACCGCCGTGTACGCCTCCGCGCCGAGCAGCAGCGCGTACGGGCCCTGTACACCGGCCAGCCGCAGGGTGCTCAGGGCGTGGCTGACGGCGTCGGGGAACTCGCGCGGTTCCGCGGGAAGGCGGAGGACCGGGTTGGAGGTACGGGCACGCAGGCCGTCGACCCGGGCGGCCGTGTAGCCGTTGAAGACGGTCTGGTCCTCGGCGAACGCCATGGTGCGGGCCGCGTCCTTGACCGGCTGCCAGTCGGAGTCCTGGGAGCCCCGGTCCACGTCGTCGACGGCGTCACGGCTCAGCCGGAACGGCACCGTCAGTTCGACCAGCGGCTGGACCTGGCGCAGCCGGGCCGCGACACCGGGTGAGGGCCCGTCGATGCGGGACAGATGGCCGGTGCCGACGGCGGCAAGCACGGGACCGTCGGGGCCCGAGACGTCCACGACGCGCCGCCCGGCGAGATTGCGCCGGAACGTGCGGCGCGCCTCGTCCTCGATCTCGTTCCACGCGGCGGGTGTGATGGGCGCGAGTTCGCGGTGCAGGTTGCCGGTCCCGGCGGAGCCGGCGGTGGCGTCGGGTGCGGTCGTCATGTGCGGACTCCTTTGAGGCTGCCGATTCCCAGTGAGCCGTCCGCCGGGCGCTCACCGGCGGTGGCGGCCGGGTCCGCCACGGGCTCCTCGGCCTCCCGCTCGCCCGGGGCGGCGGGGAGGTCGTCGAGGAAGCCGGCGGCCGGGGTGTGGAAGAGGCAGCCGGTGATCGCGGTCGAGAAGTCGAGGATGCGGTCGTGCGGGGCCCGGCCCGCGCCGAGGAACATGTTGCGGAGCATCTGCTCGGTCACCTCGGGGGTGCGGGCGTAACCGATGAAGTAGGTGCCGAACTCGCCCTCGCCCAGGGTGCCGAAGGGCATGTTCTCCCGCACGATCTTGCGTTCGTCGCCGTTCTCGTCGGTGACGGTGTTGAGCGCGACATGGGAGTCGGCGGGTTTGACGTCGTCGGGGAGTTCGACGTTGGCCAGCTTGGTGCGCCCGATGACCCGCTCCTGCTCGTCCGAGGGCAGCGCGTTCCAGGCCCGCAGGTCGTGCAGGTACTTCTGGACGATCACGTAACTGCCGCCCGCGAAGGCGGGGTCCTCGTCGCCGACGAGCACGGCGTCGTCGGCCGCGGGGCCCTCGGGGTTCTCGCTGCCGTCGACGAAGCCGAGCAGGTCACGGTCGTCGAAGTACTTGAACCCATGGACCTCGTCGGCCACCGTGACCGCGCCGTCCAGCCGTTCCATGATCAGCCGGGCGAGTTCGAAGCAGAGGTCGGCCCGGCGGGCCCGGATGTGGAACAGGAGGTCCCCCGGCGTGGAGGGGGCGCGGTGCCGTCTGCCCGTCAACTCCAGGAACGGGTGCAGTTCTTGGGGCCGGGGGCCGCTGAACAGCCGGCCCCAGACCGCCGACCCGATGCCGACGACACAGCCGAGTTCGTCGCGTGGCGCCCGGAAGGAGACCGACCGGCGCAGTCCGGAGACGTCCTCCAGCAGATCGCGGACCGTGTCCTCGTGTCCCGGCGTGACGGTGACCACGAGGAACACGGCGGCCCCGGCCGGCCGGGAGATCAGAGCCTGTGGCTCGGCCAAGGGTCGGCCTCCTCGTGGGACGCGAAGGTGCCGGTCGCGCACGGACCGGTCGGTTCCGCCTCCCATCCTGCTGGTTCCCCGGGCAAACCGCACCAGAACGGATCGGGCCCGGGACGGCGTCAGCGGCTCACGAGTCCGACGACGACGTTGATGGCCGTGGCGAGGATGCTGGTGCCGAACACGTACGACAGGAGGCAGTGCCGGAGCACGATCGAGCGGATCTTCGCGCTGGAGACGCCGGTGTCGGAGACCTGGTAGGTCATCCCGAGGTTGTAGCTGAAGTAGAAGAAGTCGCGGTACGCGGGCGGGTCGTCCGTGTTGAAGTCGATGCCGCCGTTCGCGTCGTAGTACACGTAGGCGTAGCGGGTGGCGTACATCAGGTGCAGGGCGGCCCAGGCCAGGAACACCCCGCACAGGGCGGTCACCGCCGCCGCGTGGCCGTGGTCGGACCGGCCGCCGCGCAGGAGGAGCAGCACGATGGCGAACAGGCCGCACAGCGCGACCGCGACCACCACGAGTTCGTCGGTCAGGGGGCGGAAGTCCTCGCGCCGCGCGTTGTCGCGGGTGGCCGTGGCGGTCATCGGCCACAGCACCGCCCAGCCCGCGAGGACGAAGAAGAGTTCCGTCGCGGCGATCCCGGACAGCAGACCCAGGAAGACGTCGTTCGCGAGTCCGACGGCCACGCCCACGACGGCGCCGAAGGCCACCGCGACGGCCAGGCGCGGCACGGCGTCCAGGGACAGGGTCCTCGGCAGGCTGGTCCTCATGGGCGGCACGCTATCCCCGGGCCGCGCCCCGGCCCGGTAAAACCCGCGGGCGGGTCAGACGGAGAACAGCAGACAGCTGCTGGTGGTGTGGGCGAGCAGCCGGCCCGCCGCGTCGAAGAGCTCCGCCTGCGCGAGGGCCGTACGGCGGCCGCTGTTGAGGACCGTGCCGACCGCGCGGATCGTCCCGGTGTCCACGGTGACGGGCCGCAGGAACTTCACGTTCAGGTCGAGCGAGGTGTACCCGGTCCCCCGGGGCAGCACGGACTGCACGGCGCAGCCCGCCGCGGAGTCCAGCAGGGTGGCGTACACGCCTCCGTGGACGCTTCCGATGGGGTTGTAGTGCTCCTCCCCCGCAACCAGCGTGAAGACGACCCGGCCGTGCTCGACCTCGTCGAGGGTCATGCCGAGGGTCGCGGAGATCGGCGGCGCGGGGAGCCGTCCGGCCTGGATCTCGCGGAGGAATTCGCGGCCGCTGAACCGGGCGACGGCGGCCGCGGAGACGGCCGGGTCCTCCCAGTCGTACGTACGAGACCTGCCCATGACTCTTCCACTCTCCCGTCTCGGCCATCTGACTCTGTTTTTCGAAGCTAGATGGTGCCGCATCTGGCTGTCAATCCCGCAGTGAGCCTACGATGGGGCGCATGACGTGGCTCGACACCAGTACCGAGAACTGCACGGTGCAGCGCACGCTCGACCTGGTCGGCGAGAAGTGGTCGATGCTGGTCCTGCGGGACGCGATGAACGGCGTACGGCGCTTCGACGACTTCCGGCGGCACGTCGGGCTCTCCGAGAGCGTGCTGGCGGACCGGCTGCGCAAGCTGGTCGCGGCCGGGATCCTCGACACCGTGCCGTACAGCGAGCCCGGCAGCCGTACCCGGAACGAGTACCGGCTCACCCGCAAGGGCTGGGACCTGTGGCCCGTCATGATCGCCCTCAAGCAGTGGGGCGACCGCTACACCGCGGATCCGGACGGGCCGCCGCTGGAAGTCGTGCACGCGGACTGCGGAGAGCAGGTGCGCGCGGCCGTGGTGTGCGGGGGCGGGCACGGCGCGCTGATCCCGCCGGAGGCACGCACCCGCCCCGGCCCGTCGGCACGGCGGGCGGATCCCGGCGCCGGACGCTGACCGGAGACGTTCCGGTGCGGGAAACGGGCCCTCGCAACCGGCCGCCTCGTGGTGCGGGAGCCCCGCTCGTGACAGCGTGACCCCATGAGGGGCCGTCCCGGCACACAAGGGCTGTCCCGGCACGTCTGACATGGACGTCCACCGTACGGGCATCCGGTTGGCGTGACCGGCACGGCGGCGCCCCAGGACGGCGGGCCGCGGTGCTCGACGGACCGACCGGTGGAGGAACGATGAGCGCGCAGACGGGGCCGTCGGCCCGCGAACGGTGGGCGGCGAGAGCCGCGCTGCTCTCGGCCGCCCTCGCGGTGGCGCTGCCGCTCATCGCCGGCGGCGTCCGCGGTCTGCTGCTCCTGCTCGCCGCTCTCGCCGCCATGGCCGTCGCGGCGGCGGCCCTGTGGTGGACGCTGTCCCGGCGGGGCCCGGTGCGCTGGATCGCCGGGATCCTCGCGATCGCCCTCCCGCTCGCCGCCATCGTGGTGCTCGCGCTCACGCTGCTGTGGACCCTGCTGCTGTCCCCGGTGCTGTGGATCGTCGCCGTGTGGTGCGGCCGTTACGCGCTGCGCGGCGCCCGCGGCCGGGTCCGCCCGATGAAGGAGCACCGCACCCCGCCGCCCCGGCGGCCGTTCGTCCTCATGAACCCCCGGTCCGGCGGCGGCAAGGTGGAACGGTTCGGCCTGGTGGAGAAGGCCGAACGCCTCGGCGCCCGTGTGGTGCTCCTCGATCCGGAGCGACACCAGGACGTCACCGAGCTGGCCCGGCGCGCGGTCGCGGACGGAGCGGATCTGCTGGGGGTCGCGGGCGGCGACGGGACGCAGGCGCTCGTCGCCGCCGTGGCCGCCGAGCACGGGCTGCCCTTCCTCGTCGTCTCGGCGGGCACCCGCAACCACTTCGCCCTGGACCTGGGACTCGACCGGGACGACCCCGCCACCTGCCTCGACGCGCTGCGGGACGGGGTCGAGCTGCGGGTGGACCTCGGCTTCGCCGGGGAGCACCCCTTCGTCAACAACGCCTCGTTCGGCGCGTACGCGGCGGTCGTCCAGGATCCCGCCTACCGGGACGACAAGATCGGCACGATCCTGGAGCTCCTTCCGGATCTGCTCACCCGCCAGCGCGGACCCGAGCTGACCGCCCACGCCGCCGGTACGACGCTCGAAGCGCCGCAGGCGGTGCTGGTGAGCAACAACCCCTACCGCACCGACGACCCCGCGGGTCTCGGCCGGCGCGAGCGGCTGGACTCGGGCCTGCTCGGTGTCCTCGGCGTCAAGGTGGACAGCGCGGTCGAGGCCGCCGCCCTGCTGCTCACCCCGGCCCCGCACGGCCTGTCGGTCCTGACCGCGCGCGAGGTGGTCGTGACGGCCGACGGCGGCGAACTGGAGGCGGGCATCGACGGCGAGGCCATGGTCCTGCCCACGCCGGTGATCTGCCGGCTCGCACCGGGCGTGCTGCGGGTCCGGGTGCCGAGGAAGCGGCCGGGCGTCCCGGCGGCCCAGCCCGCCCTGGACTGGCGCCGGCTGCTGGCCATGGCGCTGCTCGTGGGCCGCACGGCGGGCGTCCACCGCCCGGGCCACGGACCGCGGCGGGCGGACCCGGAGCGCTGACCGGGTCCGGTGCCGTCGCCGCGAAGTTCACCCCGGGCCCGCGGCCTTCCCAGGGCGTGCCGGACGTCGTCGGCCAGGCGAGAATTCACGGACACGACCCAGCGCCTACGATCATGCCGTGGTCCTCTTCGTCCTGGAACGCGTGTCGCGGCACTCCGTCGCCGAGAGCTGGCGGAGGCTGACCGACTGGCCCCGGCACGCGGACGTCGTCCCGCTGACCCGGATCACCGTGCGCACACCGGCGCCGACCGGGGAGGGCACGGTCTTCGTGGCGCGGTCGGGGTTCGGGCCGCTCGCGTTCGACGACCCGATGGAGGTCGTCGCCTGGCACCCGCCCGACGACGGGGGCCCGGGAACGTGCCGGCTGGTCAAACGCGGCTCGTTCGTCACGGGCTGGGCCGAGTTCGCGGTGCACCCGGCGGAAGGCGGCGGTTCACGGGTGGTCTGGCGCGAGGACCTGAACGTACGCGGGCTGCCCGGCCGCGCCGACCGCCCGCTGGGGTGGTCGGCGCGGTGGATGTTCGGGCGGGCCGTGGACGGGTTGCTGGCCGGGTAGGCCGGGCGGACCTGTCCGGTCAGTGCCCCGGGATCAGCGGGGGCTCCGCCAACCGGGCCAGTTCCAGGGCCTGTTGCGGGAACCAGTCGCCCGCCTTCGGGTCGGCCGTCCCGCGCTCGGGGTCCTCGGGCCCCGCGGTTCCGCGCAGGCACAGGCCGTCCGACTCACCGGGCGTCTTGATCCACAGCCGGGCGTCCTGGAGCGGGTCGCCGGTACGGAGCGTGGGACGGGCGCCGAGACCGCGGTCGGGCGGGTTGCACCAGTCCTGCGCGTCGGTGTACTTGCCGGCCGGCGGGGTCCAGGTGCCCCGACCGTTGCGGCTGGAGTCCGTGACGAAGTGCTTCATCCGGGACGGCGGGATCGTCACATGCGCGTCGAGCCAGGTCTGCGCCTCGGCGCGCGGCCACCACTGGTTGGGGCACTGGGCGACGTCACCGCCGCCGTCGGCATAGGCCAGACAGGACGAGATGAGCTTGCCGTACCAGGAGTTGGCGTCGTCGGTGTTGTAGTTCGAGGCGTTGGTGTAGAAGCCGGAGGCCCGGGCCACCCCGCCCTTGATCAGGCGCGGCACGATGGAGTTGACGGACTGCCAGCCGGGGTGGCCGGTGTCGAGATAGACCCGGGTCCCGCGCAGGGGCTCCAGGGCGTCGACCGCGTAGTTGACCTCGGCGTAGCGCGCGGCGGTCTTCGTACCCTCGGCGTCGTCCTGGCCGCAGTCGGAGGGCAGCAGGGCGAGGGCGTCGGGTTCGAGGGTGACGATCGCGTCGCCGCGCCCGATCCCGCGTGCCACGGCGTCGATCCACGCCTGGTACTCCGCGGTGTTCGCGGCGCCGCCCGCCGAATAGTTGGCGCAGTCACGGCCGGGGATGTCGTACAGCGCCAGCGCGGGAATCGTGTGCTCGCGGCCCGCGTCGCGCACCACCGCGCGGACCAGTCGCTCCACCTCGGCCGGTGTCTGGTCGCCGAACCACACGGCCTGCGGGGTGTTCACCATCGCCAGGATGTCCGCCGCGTCGCGCAGCCGGCCGGCCCGGGCGAGGCTCCGGACCTGCTGGTAAGCCGCCGGGTTGGCGTCGGGGACGTACAGCGAGGGTCCGCGGCCGGCGGGTTCGGCGGCCTGCGCCGGGGGCACGGCGAACAGGGCGGCCAGCCCGACGGACAGAGCGGCGAGCCAGATGGGGGTGCGTCGTCTCATACAGGTTCACTCCGGGGTCGCAACGGTCACGAGGGACTTGCGGGAGCGCTCCCACAGGAGACTCGCCCAGAGGCGCGTCCACGTCAATACGGGACACGGAAGAAGCGATGACGCGGCAAAGCGCCGAAGCGGCACGCAAGCAGTCGCATGAGCGGAGCGGCGCGAACGGAGCGGCACGCAAGCGCCGCCCGGGGCGTCGACCGGAGTACCGCCCGGAAGAGGGTCCCTCTGGCCCCTCCCCCGGGCCCCTCCCTCAGGCCACCGACCCGATGCGCCGCGCCGGGGCCGAGGGGGTGTCGTGATGGATGGGGGTGTGCGCCCCGGTGAGCGAGACCCCGCTTCCGCCGCGCCGGTCGGCCACGATCTCCGCGGCGATCGACAGGGCCGTCTCCTCGGGGGTGCGCGCTCCCAGGTCCAGACCGATCGGCGACCTCAAGCGGGCCAGCTCGATCTCGGTGACGCCGACCTCGCGCAGCCGTTCGTTGCGGTCCAGGTGGGTGCGGCGCGAGCCCATGGCGCCGACGTAGGCCACCGGCAGCCGCAGCGCGAGCCGCAGCAGCGGGACGTCGAACTTGGCGTCGTGGGTGAGGACGCACAGGACCGTGCGGGAGTCGACCTCGGTGCGCTCCAGGTAGCGGTGGGGCCATTCCACGACGATGTCGTCCGCCTCGGGGAAGCGGGCCGCCGTCGCGAAGACCGGGCGGGCGTCGCACACCGTCACCCGGTAGCCGAGGAACCCGCCGACGCGAACGAGCGCCGAGGCGAAGTCGACGGCGCCGAAAACGATCATGCGTGGGGGCGGGACCGAGGACTCCACCAGGACCGTGAGCGGTGCTCCGCAACGAGAGCCCTGCTCTCCGATCTCCACGGTGGCGGTGCGGCCGGCGTCGAGCTGGGCCGCCGCCTCGCCGATCACCGTACGGTCGAGTCCGGGGTGGGCGCCGAAGCCGCCCTCGTGGGAGCCGTCGGCCCGCACGAGGAGGGCCCGGCCCGACAGTTCGGCGGGCCCGCTCACGACCCGGGCGAGGGCCGCCGCCTCGCCGCCCGCCGCGGCGGCGAGCGCCGCCGCGAACACCGCACGGCGGGCGGTGTCCCGTGAGCGGACCGGGGTGACCAGGATGTCGATGACGCCGCCGCAGGTCAGCCCGACCGCGAAGGCGTCGTCGTCGCTGTAGCCGAAGCGTTCGAGGACGGTCTCGCCGTCCTCCAGCGCCTGGACGCACAGGTCGTAGACGGCCCCTTCCACGCAGCCGCCCGAGACCGAGCCGATCACCGTGCCCCCGGCGTCGACGGCGAGCGCGGCGCCGGGCCTGCGGGGCGCGCTGCCGCCGACCGCCACCACCGTGGCGACGGCGAAGTCGCGGCCCTGCTCGACCCACCGGTGCAGTTCTTCGGCGATGTCCAGCATGTCTCGGTCTCCTTGCGAGCGTTGGGTGGAAGGGGCTCGGGTGTCAGCGGACGCCCAGCCAGCCCTCGATCGGGTGGAGCGCGAAGTAGACGAAGAAGACGGCCGTCAGAGCCCACATGAAGGCCCCGATCTCCCGGGCCCTGCCCTGGGCGATCCTGATGGCGACGTAACTGATCACACCGGCCGCCACGCCCGCGGTGATCGAATAGGTGAACGGCATGATCACGACCGTCAGGAAGACCGGGACGGCGGTGGCGCGGTCGGCCCAGTCGACGTGGCGCGCGTTCGTCATCATCATGGCGCCGATCACCACCAGGGCCGCCGCCGCTATCTCGCCCGGGACGATCGCCGTCAGCGGGGTGAAGAACAGGCAGGCCGCGAAGAGGACGCCGGTGACCACGGAGGACAGACCGGTACGAGCGCCTTCGCCGACGCCGGTCGCGGACTCGACGAAGACCGTCTGCCCGGAGGCTCCGGCCACTCCGCCGACCGCTCCGCCGGCGCCGTCGATGAACAGCGCCTTCGACAGTCCGGGCATGCGGCCCCGGTCGTCGGCCAGTCCGGCCTCGGTGCCGACACCGATGATCGTGGCCATCGCGTCGAAGAAGCCGGCGAGCACCAACGTGAAGACGATCATGCCGACCGTCATGGTGCCGACGTGGCTCCAGCCGCCGAACTCGACCTTGCCGAAGAGCGAGAAGTCGGGCATCGAGACGGCGCTGCCGTGCAGTTCGGGGGCGCCCCCGGCCCACTGTCCCGGGGCGATGACGCCGGTGACGTCGAGGACGACGGACAGGGCCGTGCCGGAGACGATGCCGATGAGGATCGCGCCGGGGACCCCGCGCGCCTGGAGCGCGAAGATCAGCAGCAGGGTCGCGGCGAACAGCAGCACCGGCCAGCCGGCCAGTTCACCGGTGGCGCCGAGGGTGAGGGGGGTCGCCTTGCCCTGGTGCACGAAGCCGGCCTTGACCAGGCCGATCAGCGCGATGAACAGACCGATGCCCATGGTGATGGCGTGCTTGAGCGCCAGCGGGATCGCGTTCATGATCATCTCGCGCAGCCCGGTGACGACCAGGAGCATGATGACCGCGCCGTACATCACGCACATGCCCATGGCCTGCGGCCAGGTCATCTGCGGGACGACCTGCGAGGAGAGCACCCCGGACACCGAGAGCCCCGCGGCCAGGGCGAGCGGCACCTTGCCGACGAAGCCCATGAGGAGGGTGGTGAAGGCCGCCGCGAACGCGGTCGCGGTGATCAGCGCCTTCTGGCCGAGCGTGTCCCCCGCCACGTCCTTGCCGGACAGGACGAGGGGGTTGAGCAGCAGGATGTACGCCATCGCCATGAAGGTGGTGACGCCGCCGCGCACCTCACGCGCGATCGAGCTCTCCCGCCGGGAGATGTGGAAGTACCGGTCGAGCCAAGACCGTCCCGCCGGAACGCGGCTGCCCGCGCCCGCGTCCTGCGCGGTGGTCTTCGGCTCCAGTGACTGCTGGGTCATGTGGGCCTGCTCCCAAGGTTCAAAGGGGCACCCGCACAGCCGTCCTGACGGCTGGTCAGCCGCGCCCGCGGCTGCGGGATTTGGGAAGGTGCTGCGACGGCACGGCCCGGGGGACGGCCCGGGACGAACGTGAAGGGCACCGCGCGGCGCGGGGAAGGATGGTGTTCCCGGCGCCGCCCGGAGCGGGATTGCCGGAACTACGCGTTCCCCGTGAGGTGTTCGGGGCGCACCGGAGTCCGGTCGAGCTCCAGACCCGTCGCGTTCCGGATCGCCGCGAGGACGGCCGGGGTGGACGACAGGGTCGGGGCCTCGCCGATGCCACGGAGCCCGTAGGGGGCGTGGTCGTCGGCGAGTTCGAGCACATCGACGGGGATGGTCGGTGTGTCGAGGATGGTGGGGATCAGATAGTCCGTGAAGGAGGGGTTGCGCACCTTCGCGGTCTTCGGGTCGACGATGATCTCCTCCATGACCGCGATGCCCAGGCCCTGGGTGGTGCCACCCTGGATCTGGCCGATGACGGACAGCGGGTTGAGCGCCTTGCCGACGTCCTGGGCGCAGGCCAGTTCGACGACCTTGACCAGGCCGAGCTCGGTGTCCACCTCGACGACGGCGCGGTGCGCGGCGAACGAGTACTGGACGTGGCCGTTGCCCTGCCCGGTGCGCAGGTCGAAGGGTTCGGTCGGGCGGTGCCGCCACTCGGCCTCGACCTCGACCGCCTCGTCCTCCAGCACGTCGGCGAGGCCGGCGAGCACCTCGCCGCCGTCGGTGACGACCTTGCCGCCCTCCAGGAGGAGTTCGGCCGTGGCCCAGGCCGGGTGGTAGGTGCCGAACTTGCGGCGGCCGATCTCCAGGACCTTCTCGCGGACCAGCTCGCAGGAGTTCTTGACGGCGCCGCCGGTGACGTACGTCTGGCGGGAGGCGGAGGTCGAACCGGCGCTGCCCACGCGGGTGTCGGCCGGCTGGATGGTCACCTGCGCGACGCCCAGTTCGGTGCGGGCGATCTGCGCGTGGACGGTGACGCCGCCCTGGCCGACCTCGGCCATCGCGGTGTGCACGGTGGCGACCGGCACTCCGCCCACGACCTCCATACGGACCCGGGCGGTCGAGTAGTCGTCGAACCCCTCGGAGAAGCCGACGTTCTTGAGGCCGACGGCGTACCCGATCCCGCGGACGACGCCCTCGCCGTGCGTGGTGTTGGACAGGCCGCCGGGCAGCTGCCGTACGTCCGCGTCCTCGCCCGCGGAGAGCCACTGGCGTTCGGGCGGAAGCGGCATCGCCTTGACGCGGCGCAGGAGTTCGGCGACCGGGGCCGGCGAGTCGACGCGCTGCCCGGTCGGCAGGAGCGAGCCCTGTTCCATCGCGTTGAGCTGGCGGAACGCGACCCGGTCCATGCCCACCTGGTCGGCGAGCTTGTCCATCTGCGCCTCGTACGCGAAGCACGCCTGGACCGCGCCGAAGCCGCGCATGGCGCCGCAGGGCGGGTTGTTGGTGTAGAGCGCGATGGCCTCGATGTCGACGTCGTCGACCACGTACGGGCCGACGCCGAGCGAGGAGGCGTTGCCGACGACCGCCGGAGAGGCCGAGGCGTACGCGCCGCCGTCGAGCACGATCCGCGCCTTCACGTGGGTCAGCTTGCCGTCCCTGGTCGCCCCGTGCTCGTAGGACAGCTTCGCGGGGTGGCGGTGGACGTGTCCGAAGAACGACTCGAAGCGGTTGTAGACGATCTTTACGGGCTTGCCGGTGCGCAGGGCCAGCAGGCAGGCGTGGATCTGCATCGACAGGTCCTCGCGGCCCCCGAACGCGCCGCCGACCCCGGAGAGCGTCATCCGGACCTTGTCCTCGGGCAGGCCGAGGACCGGGGCGATCTGGCGCAGGTCGGAGTGCAGCCACTGGGTGGCGATGTAGAGCTCGACACCGCCGTCCTCGCAGGGCACGGCGAGACCGGACTCGGGGCCGAGGAAGGCCTGGTCCTGCATGCCGAAGGTGTACTCGCCCCGGACGACGAAGTCGGCCTTCCCCGCGGCCCGTTCGGCGTCTCCGCGGACGATCGGCTGGCGGTGCACGATGTTGGGGTGCGGGACGTGGCCGATGTGGTGGTCGGTGCGCCCCTCGTGGACGAGGACCGCGCCGGGCGCGGTCGCGGAGGCCTCGTCGGTGATCACCGGCAGCTCGCGGTACTCCACCTTGATCTTGGCGGCGGCGCGGCGCGCTGTCTCCGGGTGGTCGGCGGCGACGATGGCGACGGGCTCGCCGTGGTGGCGCACCTTGCCGTGCGCGAGGACCGGGGTGTCCTGGATCTCCAGGCCGTAGTTCCTCACCTCGGTCGGCAGGTCGTCGTACGTCATGACGGCGTACACGCCGGGGGTGGCCAGGGCCTCGCCCGTGTCGATGGACGCGATCTCGGCGTGGGCGACCGTGGAGCGCAGGATCTGGCCCCACAGCATGTCCTCGTGCCACATGTCGGAGGAGTACGCGAACTCGCCGGTGACCTTGAGGGTGCCGTCCGGGCGGAGCGTGGACTCGCCGACGCCGCCCCTGGTCCCGGTGCCCTGGGTGATGTTCGTGGGTGTGCCGGTCGTTCCCATGGTCAGACCGCCTCGGACTGCCGGGCGGCCGCGAGGCGGACCGCGTCCATGATCTTCTCGTAGCCGGTGCAGCGGCACAGGTTGCCCGACAGCGCCTCGCGGATGTCCGCGTCGCTCGGGTTCGGGGTGCGCTCCAGCATCTCGTCCGCGGCGATCAGCAGGCCCGGGGTGCAGAAGCCGCACTGGACGGCTCCGGCGTCGATGAACGCCTGCTGCACGGGCGAGAGTTCGTCGCCCTCGCCGGTCTGCGAGTCGTGTCCCCTGGCGGCCCAGCTCTGGGCCTCGTCGAGCGAAACACCCGTCGCCCCGGCCGTGTTGCAGGCGTCGGTCGCGCAACCGGCGTGCTCGGCACGCTGCTTGGCGAAGTCGGCCAGTCCCTCGACCGTGACGACCTCGCGTCCCTCGGCCTGGCCGGCGGCGACCAGACAGGAACAGACGGGCACGCCGTCCAGGCGGACGGTGCAGGAGCCGCACTCGCCCTGTTCGCAGGCGTTCTTGGAGCCGGGCAGGCCGAGGCGCTCGCGCAGGACGTACAGGAGGCTCTCGCCCTCCCAGACGTCGTCGGCCTCCTGCCTGCGGCCGTTGACCGTGAAGCTGACACGCATTACGCGACTCCCTCCGTGCGGGCGGCGGTGCCGCGGTAGGACTCCCAGGTCCACATCAGCGTGCGGCGGGCCATGACACCGACCGCGTGGCGGCGGTAGCTCGCGGTGCCGCGGACGTCGTCGATCGGGTTGCAGGCGGCGGAGCACAGCGTGGCGAACTGCTTGGCCACCGACGGGGTGATGATCTTCCCGTTGTCCCAGAAGCCGCCCTCCTCAAGCGCCGCGTTCAGGAACTCCTCGGCCGTCCTCGCGCGGACCGGGGTCGGCGCGGCCGAGCCGATGCCGGTGCGGACCGTACGGGTCTCGGGGTGCAGGGCCAGTCCGAAGGCGCAGACCGCGATCACCATGGCGTTGCGGGTGCCGACCTTGGAGTACTGCTGCGGTCCGTCCGCGTTCTTGACGTGGACGGCGCGGATCAGCTCGTCGGGCGCGAGCGCGTTGCGCTTCACGCCGGTGTAGAAGTCGTCGATCGGGATCAGCCGCGAACCGCGCACCGACTCGGCCTCGACCTGGGCACCGGCCGCGAGCAGGGCGGGGTGGGCGTCGCCGGCCGGGGAGGCCGTGCCGAGGTTGCCGCCGACGCCGCCACGGTTGCGGATCTGCGGCGAGGCCACGGTGTGGGAGGCGAGGGCCAGCCCGGGGAGCTCACGGCGCAGGTTCTCCATGATCCGGGTGTACGGGACGGAGGCGCCCAGGCGCACGCCCGCCTCGCCGGCCTCCCACTCGCTCAGCTCCCCGATGCGGTTCAGGTCGAGGAGGTACTCGGGCCTGCGGTGATCGAAGTTGATCTCGACCATCACATCGGTGCCACCCGCGATCGGCACGGCGGTGGGGTGCTCGGCCTTGGCGGCGAGCGCCTCCTCCCAACTGGCGGGGCGAAGGAAGTCCATGAGCGGCTCTCTTCATTCGTGTCGTGGAGCGTTGTGATCAAGCCAGTTCGGGTGCGGCGTCCTCGGCTCGTTCATGGAGGTCTCAACAGTGGAGTGGGCCCAGTACACAGCGGTGTACGCCACCGGGGTCAGTCACCAAAACCATGAAGGAGTTCGCTGGCCAGCCCGCGCATCTTGTAGATTCGTATGAACCGAGGTCATCGGCAACCTCTTCGCTTTCCTCCGGAAACAGAGCAGTGATCCTCCGGAAACAGAGCACGGGCCATCCGGAAGCGGAGGACCGGCCGTCCGGAAACCGGAGGCCCAGGGGTCGGCGGCTGCCGGTTCCGGGTCCCGCGGCCGCTCCCGCGGAGCCACGGGACGCCGAAGGGCCTCGTACCCATCCATCGTAGATTTCGAGACAAAGAACGGCGGCGACGAGAATGCGGCTCCGCGCACTGCTGGACACGGACGCGCTGGGCCTGCGGCTGCTCGGCGGCGAGGACGAGCTCGACCGCACCGTACGCGGTGTGATGACCACCGACCTCAAGGACCCGAGCCGCTATCTCTCCGGCGGCGAGCTGGTCCTCACCGGCCTCGCCTGGCGGCACGACGCCGAGGACTCCGAGCCGTTCGTCCGGATCCTCGCGAGCACCGGGGTCGCGGCCCTGGCCGCCGGCGAGGCCGAGCTCGGCGACATCCCCGACGACCTGGTCGTGGCCTGCGCCCGGCACCGGCTGCCCCTGTTCGCCGTGAACGAGTCCGTCGCCTTCGCCACGATCACCGAGCACGTCGTGCGCCAGGTGTCGGGCGAGCGGGCCGGGGATCTGGCCGCCGTGGTGGAGCGGCACCGGCGGATGATGACCTCGGGTCCGGCGGGCGGCGGACCCGACGTGGTCCTCGACCTCCTGGGAACCGACCTCGACCTGCGTGCCTGGGTCCTCTCCCCCGCCGGACGGCCCATCGCCGGCTCCAGGCTCGCGGGCGGCCCGCTGCCCGCGGCCACCCGCGCCGAGCTGGCCGCCGCCCATCTCGCCGGGGTCCGCTCCGGGCGCCGGGGACCGCACCGGGTGACGGTGGGCCCGGCGATGTACTCGCTCTTCCCGGTCCGCTCCTCCGGACGGGCCACGGGCGCCTTCCGGGACCTCCGCGAGACGGTGCTCTCCGACTGGCTGCTCGCGGTCGAGGCCGACGCCGGGGACTGGCCCGAGGAGCGGCTCGACCTGCTCCAGGGCGTCACCCAGCTGATCGCGGTGGAGCGGGACCGGCGGGACGCGGCGCGCACCGTGCGCAGGCGGCTCGCCCAGGAGGTCCTCGAACTGGTCCAGACGGGGGCCGCGCCCGCCGAGATCGCGGCCCGGCTGCGGGTCGCGGCGCCGGTGCTGCTGCCGGGCCTGGGCGTGGCCCCGCACTGGCAGGTCGTGGTGGCGCGGGTCGAGTGGGACGGCGGCGGGATCGAGTGCGGCCCGGTCGCCCAGGCGCTCCTGGAGGAGATCCTCGTCGACCCGCTGTCGCCCGGACCCGAGCACTCCGACCGGATCGCCGTCGCCCACACGGGGGACGAGGCGGTCGCGCTCGTACCCCTTCCGGCGGTTCCTTCCGACGAGGAGGGCGCCGAGCCCGGACTGCACGCCGACGCCCTGCTCGCGGCCGTACGGGAGCCGCTGTCGGCCGGTCTGAACGACGACGGCCGGCTCACCATCGGCGTCAGCGCGGCCGTCCACTCGGCCGAGGGGCTGCGCGGGGCCCTGGAGGAGGCCCGGCACGCCCGCCGGGTCGCCGCGGCACGGCCCGGGCGGGTCTGCGCGGCCGGACACCAGGAACTCGCCTCGCACGTCCTGCTGCTGCCGTTCGTCCCGGACGACGTGCGCCGCGCCTTCACCGCCCGGCTGCTCGACCCGCTGCGCGAGTACGACAGCCGGCACCGCGCGGAGCTGATCCCGACCCTGGAGGCGTTCCTGGACTGCGACGGGTCCTGGACGCGCTGTGCCGCCCGGCTGCACCTGCACGTCAACACGCTGCGCTACCGCGTCGGCCGTATCGAGCAGTTGACGAGTCGTGATCTGTCGCGCCTGGAAGACAAGTTGGACTTCTTCCTGGCACTGCGGATGAGCTGACTCCGGAGGCCCCGGGAGGCCCGGCCCGGGACCGACGACTTTGTGAAATCCTTCACCTACCCTCTTGGCCGGGCCCGGTGATCCGTGCTGAGATGCCACCACTCAACAGCTCAATGGTGTGCTCGGGGAGGGCAACGTGGCGCATTCCGCCATGTCTGGTACCGGAACGACCGCTGGTGACGATCCACTCCAGACCGCGGTATGGCGGCTGCGCTCGCGCGCCTGCTGGGCCGACGCGGCGGCGCTGATCCAGCCGCACGCGGCGGGACCCGCGTTGCAGAGAGCCTCGCTCCTGGTGGAGCGCTGCCTCTACACCGAGCAGGGCTGGGCCGAGGCGGAGGACGCGCTGCGCACCGCCGAGGCGCTCGCACAGAGCGATGACGAGCGGGGCGCGGCAGCCTGCGAGAGAGGTCAACTCGCGTACGCGGCAACCCTGTTGAGGGTGCGCGATCGGGCGGACGAGGCACGTGCGGCGCTCGGCCGGGCCGCGGCGCTGCTCGCGCCGGGCGCGCCCGGCAGGGCCCTGCTGGACTTCCGGCGCGGACTGCTCGCCGAGAACCTCGCGCACGCCCCGCAGGCGGCCCGTGCCGCGTATCGGAGGGCGCACGCGGGCGCGACCGCCCAGAACGACGCGCTGCTGCTGTCCTTCACCTGGCGGCACCTCGCCGGAATCGCCCTGCGCGAGGGGGAGTTGGCGGAGGCCCGGCACGGCTTCGCCGAATCCCTGCGGATCCGGGAGGAGCTGGGCTATCTCGTCGGTACGGCACCGGCACTGGCCTCGCTCGCCGACGCCGAGACCGAACCGGAGGCCTCGCGGCTGCGGGCGGAGGCGGGACGGCTGTTCCGGCTGCTCGGGGGCGTCCCCCTGTGGCTGGCGGACCAGTTGGCCCCGGCGCCACCGGCGGCCACGGCCTGATCGCGCGGGGCGGGAGCTCCGGGCGGGGTCCCGCGTCCGTCCGGGGGCTCCGTCAGGACGCCCCGGCGAAGTGCTCCCGTACCAGCACCTGGACGACCGCCAGGTCCTCGGCGATCAACGCGTCGAGCAGGGCGGTGTGTTCGGCCGCGTCGGCCACCAGGTCGGCGCGGCCCCGGGAGACGGGACCGCCGACCAGGGGCCACTGGGCCCGGCGGTGCAGATCGTCGGCGATGCGGACCAGTTGCTCGTTGCCGGCGAGGGCGAGCACCGCCCGGTGGAAGGACCGGTCGGACTCCGCGTAGGTCGCGCGGCAGCCCGAGGTGGCGGCCCGCACGGTGGCCTCGGCGAGGGGGCGCAGCTCGGCCCAGCGGGCGGCGGGCACGGTGCGGGCGAGCCTGAGCATCACCGGGACCTCGATCAGGCCCCGGATCTCGGCGAGTTCGGCCAGTTCGCGGGTGCCGCGCGCGATGACGCGGAAGCCCCGGTTGGGGACGACCTCGACCGCGCCCTCCAGGGCGAGTTGCTGCATCGCCTCCCTGACGGGCGTCGCCGACACCCCGAAGCGTTCGCCGAGCGCGGGCGCCGAGTACACCTCGCCGGGGGCGAGTTCACCGGCGACGAGCGCGGTGCGCAGGGCGTCGAGGATCTGCCCGCGCACGGAGGCGCGCTGCACGACGGGACGGGCGTTCTCCGGGCGGACGGCGGGGTGCGCGTCATCGGCGCGTACGGGCCCGACGCCCCCGGGGTTCCCGGGGATACCGGCGGGGCGCGTGTCGTCGGTGCGTACGGCCCTGACGGCGCCGTCGATGCGTACCGCCTGGCGGATGTCGTCGCCGTGCACGGGGGGCCGGGGGGCCTCGGAGCGCGGGTGCGGGATCGGCGCCTCGCTGTGCGTGTGCTCACCGCGGGCGGAGGCCAGGGTGACGGGGCCGCCGATGTCCGGCCCGGCACCCGTACCGCGGCCGGAACCGTCGCCCACGACGCCCGCGGGCACTCCCCCGACCCGTCCCGCGTCCACGGGCCCCGCCTGCTGCGGTACCCGGAAGGCGCCGATGCGGGTCTCCGGGACCCACGTCCCGGCGGAGCCGTGCGCGCCGCGCGGACCGGACTGCTCCACGGTTCCTCCTCCGGGTCGGTGGTACTGGGTTCGGTGGTGCCGGGTGTGGTGGTACTGGGTGCTCGCGGCCGGTGGTGCTCGGGGCCTGTGATCCTCGGGGCCGGTGGTGCGGGGGTCGTCGCCGAGGGTGAAAGCGGCGGTTGTTACCCGTCCGTCAAGCACGATAGGCGCACATGGGCTCAGTTCAAACACCCGGACGGCGGGGTAAGGTAAGGCTTACCTGCTAACGATCGTGAAGCGATGGTTCCGCATGCCCACTCCCACGCTGTCCGCCGAAGGCGCCGCACACGCCACGGCGACCACGGCCGGCACCGCCGGCACGGACACGCCGGTCTCCTTGTCGCCCGTGGCCGAGGCCTACGCGCGGCTCGCCGAGGTCTTCCCCGGACTGGGTGTCACCGAGCTCGGGGCGGCGGAAGCGGCCCCGCGGGGCGCGGGCTGGGCCGCCGCCGCCCGGCTCGCCGAGGGCGGACCCGACCTCGACGCCTTCCTCGCCTGGGACGAGGCCCAGGTGGTCCGGGACTACGGCGAGCGGGCACGGCCGGACGTCGTGGCCGGTTTCGGACTGCACCGGTACGCGTGGCCGGCCTGTCTGCTGATCACCGTGCCGTGGTTCCTCCAGCGCCGGGTGCCGCGCCTTCCTGTGGAGGACGTCACATTCCATCGTGAGCTCGGCCGGATGGCCGTCCGGGTCACCACGTTCGCCTGCCTGCCGGACGACCCGGCCGCCACCCTGCCGGGGGCCCGGGTGGTGCCGGACGAGGACGCGCTGCGCGCCGAGGTGCGGGCCGCGGTCGCCGAGCACCTGGAGCCGGTCCTCGGCGGCTTCGGACCGCGGATGCGCCGGCGCGGCCGGGCCCTGTGGGGCATGGCCACCGACGAGATCGCCGAAGGCCTCTGGTACGTCGCCCATCTGTTCGGCGAGGAGCGGCGCGCGACGCGCGAGCTGGAACTGCTGCTGCCGGGCTCGACGCGGCCGTACGTCGGTTCGGCGGCCTTCCGTGAACTGACCGGCCCCGGCGGGGAGCCCCTGCCGACCCGCGACCGGGTGAGCTGCTGCCTCTTCTACACCGTGCGCCCGGCCGACACCTGCGTCACCTGCCCGCGCACCTGCGACGCGGACCGCGTCGCCAAGTTGACGGCCGCCGGGGCAGGTTGACGGTCGCGGGACCGAGTCGGGAGACGTCAGATCACAGGTACTTCACGAATTCCCCACTTGTCACGGGAACTCTCCACGGAACCATCCGTATGGGTAGTGTTGTTCGTACTCAACTCCAGCCCCTCGCGCGGCAGTTCGAGCAGAAAGTCGCCCTGCGCACCTTCTTGCACTTCCTTGGCGGCCTCTTGCCCCGAAACCCCCTGAGGGCCGATGTGATTGGGCCACTATGGCGGGCGTTACGCCCTCTCCCCATGCAAGGGACCCCCGATGAGACTGACCGACATATCGCTGAACTGGCTGCTTCCAGGCGCCGTTCTGCTCCTGGGCCTGCTGGCGGCGGTGGCGGTGCTCGCACGCGGCAAGCGGTCCGGGGACAGCGCGAGCAGCGACGACTCGTGGGAGCGCACCGAGGAGCGCCGCAGGCGTAAGGAGGCCGTCTACGGCACGGCCTCGTACGTCCTGCTGTTCTGCTGTGCCGCCGTCGCGGCGGCACTCTCCTTCCACGGCCTGGTCGGCTTCGGCCAGCAGAACCTCGGCCTCTCCGGCGGCTGGGAGTACCTCGTCCCGTTCGGCCTGGACGGCGCGGCGATGTTCTGTTCCGTCCTCGCCGTGCGCGAGGCCAGCCACGGTGACGCGGCCCTCGGCTCCCGCATACTGGTGTGGACCTTCGCCGGTGCCGCGGCCTGGTTCAACTGGGTGCACGCGCCCCGGGGCGTGGCCCACGCGGGGGCTCCGCAGTTCTTCGCGGGCATGTCCCTTTCGGCGGCCGTCCTGTTCGACCGGGCTCTGAAGCAGACCCGCCGGGCCGCCCTGCGCGAGCAGGGTCTGGTGCCGCGTCCGCTGCCGCAGATCCGTATCGTCCGCTGGCTGCGCGCGCCCCGCGAGACGTACAGCGCCTGGTCGCTGATGCTCCTGGAGAACGTCCGGTCCCTGGACGAGGCCGTGGACGAGGTGCGTGAGGACCGGCGCCAGAAGGAGCAGAACCGGCTGCGCCGGCGCAACGAGGAGCGGGTCGAGCGGGCGCACCTCAAGGCGCTCAGCCGTGGTCACCGCGGCTTCCCCGGACGCGGCGCCGCCCGGGAACTGGAGACCACCACCGTGGAGCGCGCGCCCGCCGGTGCCTCCACGGAGCCTGCCATATCCACCGCGGAGCAGCTGCCCGTACGATCGCGGCCCTCCCTCACCCCCGTCCGCAAGAGCACTGAGCCGATCACCGTCGACCTCACCACCGAGGACGACACGATGGCCCTGCCCCGGCTCGACTCGCTGGAGCGCAAGCTCAAGGATCTGGAGCAGCAGTTCGGCTGAGCCGGTCCGCGCACGCCCGGCCCCGGGCGTCAGCCCTGACGGCCCGTCCGGTGCTCCGGACGGGCCGTGACACGACAGCGGCGACGTGGTGTTCCTACACCGCGTCGCCGTTCAGTTCGAACCACACCGCCTTGCCCACCCCGTGGGACCGTACGCCCCACGCGTCCGCCAGGGACTGGACGAGGACGAGCCCCCTGCCGTGCGTACCGTCGTCGGCGTTCGGTACGCACAGTCTGGGCCTGCGTCCCACGAAGTCCCGGACCTCCACGCGCAGTCCGCCCGGTCCGATGGTCGCCGTCAGGACGGCGTCGTCATCCGTGTGGATCAGCGCGTTGGTGACGAGCTCGCTGGTCAAGAGCTCCGCCGTCTCGGCCCGGCCCGGTTTCCCCCAGTGCCGTAAGTGCTCCCTCAGCGCCCTGCGCGCCTCGGGCACCGCCCTCAGATCCGCCTTGCCCAGCCGGCGCCTGAGCTGCGGGCCGTCCGGTCCTCGTATCGCCCCCTCGGACGCTTCCTCCACTGGATCGGTGGAGAAGGCCCCCTTGGTCATGGGACCACCTCCTGGTGCCTGCCGTTTCATGACCCCCGCCTGCGTGCCGATGTCGGGTCCCCTCTGCTCGAACACGTTCACGGGATCCATGCCCTCTTCGGGATCGTGACAGTCATGTCGAATCATCGACCGGTCGCCGTACGGACACGGGTGCGCGACGGCCGCACGGGGAAGTGAAGGATCCGACAGAGCCGTCCGAGCGCCGAGGAGCCCCCGTGCACGACGACCGTTCGCAGGTGGAGGCCCGGCTGGAGCGCGCGCTGCGGCAGTTCCTGCGCCCCGCGCAGTACCGGGAGCGGGTGCCGCTCACGCTCTCCGTGTGGCACGTGCCGGGCGAGCCGGTGCCCGTCGGACAGGCCCTCCAGGCCCCCTACGAGCCCTTCACCACCGGCACGGCCTGGGGAAAGCCCTGGTCGACGAGCTGGTTCCGCATCGAGGGCCGGGTGCCCGAGGCGTGGGCCGGCCGTCCCGTGGAGGTGGTGATCGACCCCGGGTTCACCGGGGACGGCCCCGGCTTCCAGGCGGAGGGGCTGCTGTACGACACCGCGGGCGTCCCCCTCAAGGGCATCCACCCGCGCAACCGCCATCTGACGGTCGGGGCCCCGGCGAGCGGTGGCGAGGAGGTGGCCCTGCTCCTGGAGGCGGCGGCGAACCCCGCCGTCCTGCACGGCTTCGAGCCCACGCGCCTGGGAGACGTGCTGACCGCGGGCGATGGGCCGATCTACCGATTCGCGTCTGCCGATCTCGCCGTACTCGACGAGGAGGTGTGGCAGCTGGTCCTCGACATCGAGGTCCTCTCGGAGCTGATGTACGAGCTGGACGCTCAGCGGCCGCGCCGGCACGAGATCCTGCGCGCCCTGGAGACCATGCTGGACGCCCTCGATCTGCACGACGTGTCCGGCACGGCGGTGGCGGCACGGGCCGAGCTGACGGAGGTGCTGTCGCGGCCCGCGTCGGCCAGCGCGCACCGCGTCTCGGCGACCGGGCACGCGCACATCGACTCGGCGTGGCTGTGGCCGCTGCGGGAAACGGTCCGCAAGGCCTCCCGCACCTTCGCCAACGTCACCGCGCTGGCCCTCGACTATCCGGAGCTCGTCTTCGCCTGCTCCCAGGCCCAGCAGTACGCCTGGGTCAAGGAGCACCAGCCGCACATCTGGGAGCGGATCAAGAAGGCGGTGCAGGACGGCAATTGGGCTCCCGTGGGTTCGATGTGGGTGGAGTCCGACGCCAACATGCCCGGCGGTGAGGCGCTGGCCCGGCAGATCGTGCACGGCAAGCGGTTCTTCCGGGAGGAACTGGGCGTCGAGACCGAGGAGATCTGGCTGCCCGACTCCTTCGGCTACACGGCCGCTTTCCCGCAGCTGGCGAAGCTGGCCGGCGTGCGCTGGTTCCTCACCCAGAAACTGAGCTGGAACCAGACCAACAAGATGCCCCACCACACCTTCTGGTGGGAGGGCATCGACGGCACCCGGGTCTTCACCCACTTCCCTCCCGTGGACACCTACAACTCCCAGTTCCACGGCCGTGAACTCGCCCACGCGGAGCGCAACTTCGCGGAGAAGGGGCTCGCCACGCGCTCCCTGGCCCCGTTCGGCTGGGGCGACGGAGGCGGCGGCCCGACCCGCGAGATGCTGGAGAAGGCGCGCCGGCTGCGCTCCCTGGAGGGCTCGCCCACGGTCCGGATCGAGAAGCCGGAGGCGTTCTTCGCGGCGGCCGAGGAGGAGTACGGGGCCCGCGCGCCGGTGTGGTCGGGCGAGCTGTATCTGGAGCTGCACCGGGCCACCTACACCACCCAGGCCAAGACCAAACAGGGCAACCGACGCTGCGAACATGCGCTGCGCGAGGCCGAGTTGTGGTGCACCACGGCCGCCGTGCGCGATCCGTCGTACCGCTACCCGTACGACGTGCTCGACCGGCTGTGGAAGACCGTGCTGCTGCACCAGTTCCACGACATCCTGCCCGGCTCCTCGATCGCCTGGGTGCACCGGGAGGCACGCGAGACCTACGCCCGGGTGCTCGCGGAGCTGGAGGAGATCACCGCGGACGCGGTACGGGCCCTGGGGTCCGGCCCGCCCGCGGTGCTCAACGCCTCGCCGTACGAGCGGACCGAGGTGGTGGGGGACGCCCTGGTGACGGTGCCGGGGCTGGGCTCCGCCGCCGTGACCACCGGCCCCGCGGCCACGGTCCGGGCCGAACGGCACGACGGCGCCGTGGTGCTGGAGAACGACCGGCTGCGGGTACGGATCGACGCGGACGGACTGCTGACCTCCGTACGGGATCTCGCGCACGGCCGCGAAGCGCTGTGCGGTCCCGGCAATCTGCTCCAGCTCCATCCCGACCATCCCAACTCCTGGGACGCCTGGGACATCGACCGGCACTACCGGCGCACCCGCACGGACCTGACGCAGGCCGCGTCGGTGGAGCTGGTGGAGAGCGGTCCGCTGCGGGCCGCCGTGCGCGTCACCCGGACCTTCGGCTCCTCCCGGATCGTCCAGGAGATCCGGCTGACGGCCGCGAGCCGCCGGGTGGACTTCGTGACCGATGTCGACTGGCGGGAGTCGGAGAAGGTCCTCAAGGCCGCCTTCCCGCTGGACGTCCAGGCCGAACGGTCGGCGGCCGAGATCCAGTTCGGGCACGTCCACCGTCCCACCCACGCCAACACCGGCTGGGACGCGGCCCGTTTCGAGATCTGCGCCCACCGCTGGCTGCGGGTCGCCGAGGAGTCGTACGGCGTCGCGGTGCTCAACGACTCGACGTACGGCCACGACGTGACCCGCACTCCGCATGCCGACGGCCTCGGCACCACCGTACGGCTGACCCTGCTGCGCGCCCCGCACAGCCCGGACCCGGAGACCGATCTCGGCACGCACCGGTTCACGTACGCGCTGCTGCCCGGGGCCGGTGTGGGGGACGCCGTGGCGGAAGGGCTCGCGCTCAATCTGCCGCTGCGGCGGGCCGCGGCGCCGGTGCTCGGTGCCGTGGTGAGCGTCGAGGACCCGGCGGTCACCGTCGAGTCGGTCAAGCTCGCGGAGGACCGCAGCGGGGATGTGGTGGTGCGGCTGTACGAGTCACGGGGCGGGCGGGCCCGCGCGAAGGTGGCCGCCGGATTCCCGGTGTCCCGGGCCGAGGTGACCGACCTGCTGGAACGACCGCTGTACGAAGCCCCGCCGGAGATCGAGCTGCGGCCGTTCCAGATCGTCACCCTGCGGCTGCGACCCACCCGCTGACTTCACGTTTCCTCCATGATGCACCCGGATCTCGGCCCTCGGTCGCGGCGTTGACCAGGGCGTCTCCGTGATGCTAAAAGATCTTTCACACATTTCCTTTACATGGCCACGCATTTTTTGGAGCTCGTGAAGAGCTCCAGGAGCTTGCGTACAAGGCGTGTCGAACGTGGGAGATCCATGGAGAGCTGTTCGGGCTGCGCGGTGGCCGCCGCCGAGGCGCGATTCTTCTGCCGTCAGTGCGGTACCCCCGTCCAGGGCCAGGCCGCCCCGGCGCCCCAGGCGGCTCCCTCCCCTCCGCAGGCACAGCCGCCCGTCGTTCCGCCCAGGCCTCCGGCGGATCCGGTGCCCCTGCCGACGACACCGCCGGACGCGCCTTCCGTCCCCGTTCCGGCCGTTGCCGCCGTTCCGACCGTTGCCCCCGCTCCGGCCGTCGTCGCCGGGCCGCCCGCCCCCGAGGCCGCCGGGTCCCGGAGGCGCCTGTGGGCCGCGACCGGTGTCGTGGCAGCCGTGGCCGGAGCGCTCGTCGCCGGCTTCCTGCTGGGCAACGGCGGCACGGCGGGGTCCGGGCAGAGGCCGGCGCAGGACGCGCGTGCCGACGTGACCGCACCGTCAGCCGCTCCCGAGGCGAGCACGCTGCGGGACGGCGCGGACACCGCCACCGACCCCGGCACCGGGGACGACGGCACGCGCGCACCGGACGGCACCGACGACACGGAGGTGCACGCGGACAGCACGATCGAGCCCGGCTACGTCTTCTTCCCGCCGCACGCGACCTCCGACTGCGTCCTGCCCGACCAGAAGGACACCACGGGCCGGTCCTTCTCCTACGAGCCCGACAACGCCACCGACAAACTGGACGACACCGCCTGGCGGTGCGGCCGGCGGACCGGACGGCTGTCCCTGGACCTCGGCGGCGCCACGCGGCTGACCGACGTGGGACTCGTTCCCGGCTACGACAAGACCGACCCCGACGGCACGGACTGGTTTACCAAGAACCTGACCGTGACGAAGGCGCGGTGGACGTTCCTCCTGAACGGGCAGGAGGTCGCCCGGTACACCGAGGTGATCGACGAACCCGGCAAGGCGATGGCGTGGATCGGTCTGCCGTCGGCCGTGACCGCCGACAGCGCGACCCTCGACATCGTCGAGACCGGCAATCCCGACGCCTACTTCCCCTACATCGCGATCAGCGGCATCGGTCTGGCGAACGACAGCGTTGTCTGACCCCCGGCCGTCCCTCCCACCCATGACAAGGAACACCGCCACCATGACCACCCCGGCCTTCGCGGCCCAGGCAGAATCCCTCTCCAACGCCACCTACCTGGGGAACCAGCTCAAGTACAGCGACAAGGTCGACGGCAAGCTCTCCGGCGTCGTCGACCCCTCCGACCTCCAGTCCTTCCTGAAGCGCGCCCGCTGGGCCTTCATGGCGGCCGTGCTCTTCATGATTCCCGTCGCGCTCCTCCTGGTCCTGATCACCCAGAGCGTGGGTGGGGCGATCGCGGCCCTGTTCGTGCCGCTGGTGGCCTCGTTGGCGACGTTCTTCATACCCAGCCGTCAGGGCCTGTCGGAGTGGCAGCTGGTCGTCGACGGCAAGGGCGCCGCCGCGGACTCCGCCTACGGTGTGATCTACCAGGTCATCAGGACCCGGCAGCTGCCCGTCTCCGTGGTGCCCCGCCGCTTCCGTACCGCTCACGACCCCACCATCAAGAACTTCCTGGTCATCACCGACCGCGAGTACCAGGCCTACGTCTCGGTCTTCGCCTACGGCACCGGCCTCTACGTCGGCTGGTCCCTGTGGAGCAGCCGCCGCCCCATGGCGATGTTCGGCCGCTTCCTCAAGGACTCCCTCTCCAGCCCGTTCAAGGGTCAGAGCGAGTTCAAGGGGCAGCTCTCCTCGCAGCGGGCGCGGGCGCTGCGCGAGGCGGTCCACTCGGCGGTCCGTGAGGGCATCGACGCCGCCAACCACGATCTGCACGTCCCGCTGAGCCAGACCTTCGGCCACGACATCCCGGTCGAGACCGTCAACACGCCCCAGGCCGCCCCGATCGCCCCGGCGGCCCCGGCGGCCTGGCCGGGTGCGGCGCAGCCGCCCGCCCCGTTCCTCCCGCCGGCCCCGGCCTCCCCGCCCGCCTCGTGAGCAGCGGTTCCGTGCCGCCCGTCCAGGACCGGCAGGCCGCCACGGTGATCGCTCCGGCGACACCGCACGGCAACTGGGCCTGGGCGGGGCTACGGCTGACCGCCGCCCGTGATCTCACGCGCAGCCAGGAGTACGCCTCCCTTCCCGAGGATCAGCGGCTGGCCCGTGCCGTGCGGGAACAGTCGGAGTTCCTCGCGGGCCGGCTGGGCGGGCCGGCCGGCTCCGTACTGGAGCTGCGCTGGCTGTGGGACCCCGCGTCGAGCCGGCTGCACGCTCATCTGCTCACCCGGGTGTGGGGGCCGGACCCGGCGACGGCGGACGCGGCGGCCCGCGCGGAGGCGGAACGGCTCGCCCGCACCGCGCCGCACGTGGTGACCGAGCCACTGGACGGCACCGAACTGCGCACCGTGCTGGCCCCGTTCGGTGCCGCGCCGGGCGGTGCCGCCGAGATCCGCAGGCGGTTGTTCACCGAGACGCCCAACCGGCCCGACGCCGGGGTGCGGTTCTACGCCGCCACCCAGCCGTTCGCCGGCGCCTCACGGCACTGGGAGGGCCTGCTCACCGCGCTCACCGCCCACCCGCACCCGATCGCACTGAGCGTCGCCCTCACCCCGGTGGCGGTGCCGGCCTCGACGCGCACCGCCGTCGCCCACTGCGCCACCGCCTACAAACGCCTCGCCACCGACGGCGAGTTCGAGTCGGGCTCGCTCTATCACGGCAAGGTCAAGGTCACCGCCGACGCCTTCGCCGTGCGCGCCGAGCAGTTGTACGCGGACGCCGGGCTGCGCTACGTGACCAACGCGTTCCGGATGCGGTTGTCGTGCTGGTCCCCCCAGCCCTTCGACGACTCTCTGCCCTCACTGGCGGGCGAGACCTTCTCGCGTGGTGCGCCGGGGCTCTTCGACGGCCGGCTGGACCCGGCCGCCCTCGGCCCGGCCTACCGACTGGTGCGCCCCGCCGACCCGGCGCAGGCCTCCGTCTTCGCCGGCAACACCGGCTGGCTCGATTCGACCCTGTGGGGGGACGACGGCGGCTGGGCACAGGCGATGCCCCCCGCCCTCCAGCCCCTGGAATGGCTGGCCGACCTGGAGGAGGCGAGCGCGGTCTTCCGGCTGCCGCTGGCCCTGAACGGCTTCGTGCCCGGCTTCCCCGTCCGGTCCGTCGAACAGGCCACGACCCTGGCGTACGCGCCCCGGGCCCCGCACGTCGTCCTCGGACACGCGGCCGACGGCCGGACCGGGACACCGCTCGGCGTCGAACTGGACGACCTGACCCGGCACTCGCTGATCGTCGGCGGCAGCGGCTCCGGCAAGACCAACTCGACGCTGTCCCTGTGCCGTCAGCTCTGGGCCGACCACCGGATTCCGTTCACCGTCCTGGAGCCGGTCAACACCGACCACGACGACTACCGGTGGCTCGCGACCCTCCCCGGTTTCGAGGAGATGCTCGTCCTGACCGCCGGTGACGAGGAGACCGCCCCGCTGCGCATCAACCCCTTCGAGGTGCCGGCCGGCGTCCG
Source organism: Streptomyces sp. NPDC024698 (assembly GCF_055559015.1). Lineage (NCBI taxonomy): Bacteria > Bacillati > Actinomycetota > Actinomycetes > Kitasatosporales > Streptomycetaceae > Streptomyces > Streptomyces sp. NPDC024698. The sequence goes on from NZ_JBVHLK010000005.1 coordinate 145,889, forward strand.
GATCTCCACCCACGCGGGCAACCTGCTGGACTGCTTCGACGCGGCCTTCGGCCTGTGGGACCCGCTCCCCTATCTCTACCGCACGGCACTCACCGAGACCTATCGGCGCAAGGGCCTGGACGTCAACGCCACCGCACGCGGCGACGAGCAATGGCCGGTGCTGGCGGACTTCGTCGACGTCATGGAGAACGTCGCCGACGGCTACGACTACGCGGGGGAGGCACGCGCCAACATCGTGGCGGCCTCCCGGCTGCGCGCGCGGTCGCTGGCCGAAGGCGCGTGCGGGCCGGTGCTGTCGGCCCCCCGCTCCATGCCGATCGACGAACTGCTCGGCCGCCCCGTGGTGGTGGAGCTGGCCTCGCTCGGTGACTCCCAGCAGCAGGCACTGGTGATGGCGCTGCTCCTGAACGCGATGACCGAGCACTACAAGGTGCACCGGAACTCCTCGCGGCTGGCACACGTGACGCTGGTCGAGGAGGCCCACCGGCTGCTCCGCCGCCCGCAGCCGGGAGCGGGCTCGGCGAAGGAGGGCGACGCCACGGCCCGGGCGGCGGAGGCGTTCGCCAACACGCTCGCGGAGAACCGTAAGTACGGGGAGGGGCTGGTGGTGATCGAGCAGGATCCGTCCAAGCTGATCCCCGACGCGTACAAGAACACGGCGCTGAAGATCGTCCACCAGCTCAAGGCCGAGGAGGACCGGCGGCTGGTCGGCGACACCATGCTGATGAGCGACGACCAGCGTGATCACGCGGCCGTGCTGCCGATGATGTCGGCGTACGCGGCACACTCGCGCATCGACCGTCCGGTGCTGGTGGAGGTCCCCGACGTACGGGCGAAGGACGCGGAGCGGCTGGGTACCGAGCGCGCGCCGCTGGCCGACCGGGCGGAACTCGCCCGCAGGCACGCCCGGTGGGCCGAGGACTCCCCGGTCGTCGCGGAGTCGCTGCGCCCGCAGGCACCGTGCGGTTTCTGTCCGGTGGACTGCGCCCTGGAGTTCCTCGCGAAGCGGGCGGCCGGACAGGCCACGGGCTTCGTCCGGTTGATGGAGACGGGCACCGCCGAGCGGTTCGCGGTCGGCTGGTGGGAACGGCTGGCCGACTACATCGACGGGGCGGGAGAAGCCGATCGGCCACGGCACGTTCCGCCGGGCGACCCCCACTGGCGGGTGGCCGTGTTGCGGGCGGTCCACGCCGCCACGTATCCGAAGTCGTCGGCGGAGCCGGTGGCGGCGCGGCGGGCGGCCGAATGGGTCCGCCAGTTCCGCCGCTACCTCGACAGCCCGGCGGGACACGCGGCCGCCGCCAGGAAGGGGAGCTGACGTGTCGGAGCGGTCCTGGGCGGTGGAGCCGGCCGTCGAGTCGGCGGCCGAGTTCGCCGAGGCGGCCGTCGAAGAGGGGGTCGAGGCGGCCGCCGAGGCGGAGTTGCCCGAACCGATGGAGTTCGACTTCTCCGGGCACGCCGAGGCCGAGCCCGAGGCGAGGACCAAGGTGGAGGTGGACGCGGAGGCCGAGGCGGCGGTCGCGGCGGAGGCCGACGCCGAGGCGAGCGCGGCGGGGACGGAGACGGAGGCGGGTACCGAGGCGCGGGCCGAACTCGACGCGGTGACGGAGGCGGAGGCCGAGGCATCGGCCGAGTTCGAGACCGAGATCGAAGCGGAGGCCGAGATCGGGACCGAAGCGGAGGCCGGGTTCGAGACCGAGGGCGAGTCGGAGGAGGAAGCGGACGCCGAGGGCGAAGGCTCGGCGGAGGCGGACGCCGAAGCGGGGGCGGAAGCGAAGGCCGAGGCGGGGGCGGAGGCGAACGCCGAGGGCCGGGCGGTCGGAAAGGGCGACTCCGGCGGGGAACCCGAACTGCCCGACCCGTGCGCGCTGTTGAAGGGCATCGAGGTCGAGTTCGGCTTCACGGTGGACGAGAAGGGGCTGACGTTCTCGGCGGGGGTGTCGGCCGAGGTGGCCGAGGGGGTCAAGGTGGGGGTCGAGACGGAGGTGCCGCTCACCCCTCCCAAGGTGGGCTGACCGGCCCCTCCGAGATCCCGAAGGGGCCGGGCCCGCGGTGCGCGGACCCGGCCCTTGGTCCCCGGAGGACGGCCGTTCGGTTCCCTCAGGGGCGGCGGGTCAGTTGCCGTCGATACGGATGATCTTGTGGTTGCGGTCCAGTCCGACGACGAGCCGGGTGGTACGGCCGCCGCCCCAGGTCAGGGTGACCCCGATCTTCGCGTGCCCGGCGGCGCCCGTGTCCTTGACCGTCCACTTCGCCGGGATGTTCTGGGCGTGCAGGACGCCGTCCGCGTGGTTGCGGTCCTCCCACGCCGACAGCTGACGGAGGTAGTCGGACCGGACGTAGAACTTGCGGAGTTCCGTGGAGAGCCTGCCGTTGGGCGAGTCGCTGTGGGCGTCGATGTAGGCGCCGTAGAAGTCGGCGACCAGGGTCACGTTGTCCGACAGCTTGCCGGTGACCGTGCCCTGCGCGGCGGAGGCGGCGACCGTCCCCGCCGGGGTCGCCTGTGCCGACGCGGTGAGCCCGAGCGGCAGGGCCACGGCGGCGACGAGGCCGGCGACGATCGCGGTGCGGCGGACGTGCTTGCGGGCGGTCGTGGTGCGGTTCATGCGCGTGTTTCCCCGATTTCGATGAGTGCTGGATGGCGTCGCGCCGCCTGCTCTCGGCGACACCAGGAGCTTCGGCCGCCCCTGGGTCCGGGCACAACGAACGGCACCTCATCCGCAACGGTGGAACCGTCCCAGGCCGTCCGACCTCTCTTTATGGGGAGTGCCTGGGATGCCGTCCTGGGACGGGGAGCGGGGGAAGCCGGTGCCATCCGAGGACGATGTCGAGGAATTCTCGGCTCTGCTGCGGCGGTTGAAGGAGCGCTCCGACCGCAGTTACGCCGCGCTCGCCCGTCGCCTGAACATGAACGCCTCGACGCTGCACCGGTATTGCGCGGGGGAGGCGGTGCCGCTCGGGTTCGCGCCCGTGGAACGGTTCGCCGCGATGTGCGGGGCGAGTCCGGCCGAGCGGGGCGAACTCCACCGGCTGTGGATCCTCGCGGTGGCGGCCCGCCAGCGGCCCCGGACGGCTCCGGCCACCGCGCCCGCCCCCGGCCCCCCGGACCGGTCCGCCCCGCCGGGCTCGCCGGACCCGTCCGAGGGGTCCGATCCGTCCGACCGGTCCAACCTGTCCAAGCCGACCGACTTGTCCAAGCCGTCCGACCCGTCCGACCCGTCCGGGCGACCGGTCGGGCGACCGGTCGGGGACCAGCCGCCACCGCCCGGCCAGGATCCGGCCGAAGGCCTGCCGCGGGCCGACCGGAACGCGTCCGAAGTCCTGCCGCCGCAGCCCGGGCAGGGCACGCCCGCAACTCCTCCGCCGGGCAGCGCCCTCGCGTCCGCCCCCGGCGAGCGGGCCGGAGCGCCGCGCACGTCCTGGTACAGACGCCGTGTCGCCGTCGCCGCGGCGGTCGTGACCGCGCTGCTGGCCACCCTGGGCGCTCTGTCCGCCCTGCCGTCCGGGCACTCCACGAGCGATGCGGGTCACACGGGTGAGGCGGGCGACCAGGTGCCGGGCGCGCCGACCGCGAGCGCGGCCGGCACCCGGCGCGGCTCGGCGAGCCCGTCCGCGTCTCCCTCCACCCCGCACGGGCCGACGTCGGGCACCCCGGCCCCGGGCGCGTCCGGCGGCGGCGAGGCCTCCCCCGGTCCGACCGCACGCTCCTCCCCCGGGGCCGGCTCCGCCGTCACCCCCATCGCCTGGACCGTGAACTCCCAGCTCTGGGCGACCGGTTGCGATCACGACTACGTCATCGACAAGGCACCCGAGGACGTGCCACCGCCCCCGGCCCCGCAGGACGCCGCCCCCTGGGCGCGGACCCAGAACGCGGTGCACGGCGGCCAGACACTCGTGGAGCTCTCCGTGCAGGGCCGCACCGGCACGGCCGTGGTCCTGGAGGCGCTGCGGGTCCGAGTCGTCGGCCGTTCGGCCCCGCTGAAGGGGACGGACTACTTCACGGGCCAGGGCTGCGGCGGCGACCTCGCCCCCGGCTCGTTCAAGGTCGATCTGGACGTGGACCGGCCGATCGCCCACGCGGTGGCGAGCCACGACGGCCCGACCACGACTCCGGCGAGGCATCTGCCGTACCGGGTGTCCGCGACGGATCCCGAGGTGCTGACGGTCGACGCGGAGACCGAGGGCTGCGACTGCCGCTGGTTCCTGGAGCTCGACTGGTCCTCGCAGGGCCGGGCCGGCACCGTGCGGATCGACGACCACGGCCGGCCGTTCCGCACCAGCGGGATCAAGGGCCTGCCGCACTACTGGTACGCGAACGGCGGCTGGACCCGGATACCGGACTGAGCGCGCCCGCCCGAACGGCTCTACGGGCGGGGCACGTTGCGCAGGTTGGAGCGTGCCATCTGGAGCATCCGGCCGACGCCGCCGTCCAGCACGATCTTCGACGCCGAGAGCGCGAAGCCCGTCACCATGTCCGCGCTGATCTTCGGCGGGATGGAGAGCGCGTTCGGGTCGGTGACGACGTCGACGAGGGCGGGGCCCTTGTGCCGGAACGCGTCCTTGAGGGCGCCGGCGAGATGCCTGGGCTTCTCGACCCTGACGCCGAACGCCCCACAGGCGCGGGCCACCGCCGCGAAGTCGGGGTTCTTGTTGGTGGTGCCGTAGGAGGGCAGCCCGGCGACCAGCATCTCCAACTCGACCATACTCAAGGAGGAGTTGTTGAAGAGGACGACCTTCACCGGCAGGTCGTACTGCACGAGGGTGAGGAAGTCACCCATCAGCATGGAGAATCCGCCGTCGCCCGACATCGACACGACCTGGCGCCCGAGGTCGGTGAACTGGGCGCCGATCGCCATCGGCAGCGCGTTCGCCATGGACCCGTGGGAGAACGAACCGATCACCCGGCGGCTGCCGTTGGGCGAGATGTAGCGGGCAGCCCAGACGTTGCACATCCCGGTGTCGACCGTGAACACGGCGTCCTCGTCGGCGAGTTCGTCGAGCACGGAGGCGACGTACTCGGGGTGGATCGGGACGTGCCGGTCGACCTTGCGGGTGTACGCCTTGACGACCCCTTCGAGGGCGTCCGCGTGTTTCTTCAGCATTTTGTCGAGAAAGCGCCTGTTCCCCTTGGGCCGCACCCTCGGGATCAGACAGCGCAGCGTCTCCCGCACATCGCCCCACACCGCCAGATCCAGCTTCGAGCGGCGCCCCAGGTTCTCCGGCCGCACGTCGACCTGGACGATCTCGACGTCGTCGGGGAGGAAGGCGTTGTACGGGAAGTCGGTGCCCAGCAGGATCAGCAGGTCGCACTCATGGGTCGCCTCGTAGGCGGCGCCGTAGCCGAGGAGCCCGCTCATGCCGACGTCGAAGGGATTGTCGTACTGAATCCATTCCTTGCCGCGCAGCGCGTGTCCGACGGGAGACTTGATCTTCTCGGCGAACTGCATGACCTCGGCGTGCGCGCCCGCCGTGCCGCTGCCGCAGAACAGGGTGACCTTCTCCGCCCGGTCGATCATCGCGACGAGCCGGTCGATCTCGGCGTCGCCCGGCCTCACGGTCGGCCGTGAGGTCACGAGCGCGGTCTCGACCGGCTTGTCCGGGGCGGGCTCGGAGGCGATGTCGCCGGGCAGCGAGACCACGCTGACACCGGACTGGCCCACGGCGTGCTGGATGGCGGTCTGGAGCAGTCTCGGCATCTGCCGAGGGCTGGAGATGAGTTCGCTGTAGTGACTGCATTCGCGGAAGAGCTGGTCGGGATGGGTCTCCTGGAAGTAGCCGAGGCCGATCTCGCCGGAGGGGATCTGCGAGGCGAGAGCCAGGACCGGAGCCATGGAGCGGTGCGCGTCGTACAGGCCGTTGATCAGGTGGAGGTTCCCCGGACCGCAGGAGCCCGCGCAGGCCGCGAGCCTGCCCGTGATCTGGGCCTCGGCGCCCGCGGCGAACGCGGCCGTCTCCTCGTGGCGGACCTGGATCCAGTCGACGGCCGCGTTGCGCCGGATGGCGTCCACGACCGGGTTGAGGCTGTCGCCCACGACTCCGTACAGCCGCTTGACGCCGGCCCGCGCGAGGATGTCGACGAACTGCTCGGCGACGTTCTGCTTGGCCATGCCGCACCCACCTCTTCGTGATCCTCGGAGCCCTCGGGTGCGACGGGTCCCCTGGTTCCCCGGCTCATCCCTCGGTTCCATGAATTCACACGGCGCGCGGTCACGCCTCCCACACGGCGGCGGCCGTCCGGTCGTCGGCGTACCCCTTGACCCGTACCGACGCGTCCGCCAGGAACGTGGCGAGGCCGGGCGGCTCCGCCCCCGACCACCGGGTCGTCAGGTGATCGGACAGCTCGGGCTCGCCGCGCAGCGGTTCCGCGAGGCCGCCCGTGCACAGCAGGAGCGTGTCACCCGGCCGGGCTACGGAGGCGCGGAACCGGAAGGGCGCGCGCGGCGCTCTGGGGGCCGGTTCGTACGGGCTCGGTGGCGTCGTGATGCCCAGGTCCATGGTGAGGCGGTCGCCCTCGGGGGTCTCGTGGGGCGGCGACCCGAAGCCGACGACGGCCTCCCCGGTCGTGTCGGCGACCCGCGGTTCGATGTCCTGCCACTCACCGTCCCGCAGCCGGAACAGTCCGCCCGCGCCGACACCGAAGAACACCCGGGTACGGCACTGGGGGTCGGCCGGCAGCAGCAGACAGCGCAGGCCCGCGGTGTACTCCTCGGGTTCGACGCCCTGCTCGGCGGCGCTCGCGCGCAGCTTGCCGAGACTGCGGTCGGTGAGCCGGTGCAGTCCCGACTTCAGCTCGCCGCGCCGGGCGGCCCTGATGTCGTCCGCGAGCCGTTCGTGGCTGCGCCCGACGGCCTCCCCGATCCAGCGGCACGCCTCCGCCGCGGCCCGGTGGGCACCTGAGGTGGCCCGCGCGCCGGTCGCCATCGCGACCAGGACGAGCGCGGCCTCGCCCGTTCCGAACCGGGCGGTGAGGAGCGCGTCCCGGCGCGGTTCGCCCCGGTAGCGCGCGGAGTCCCCGCGGACGGACACGGCCCGCAGGGTACTCGTCCCGTACCGGGCGCCGTCCAGCACGGTGTCGGCGGCCAGGTCGCCGAGTTCGTCGGGCTCGGCGGACGGCAGCGCGGTCGGTTCCGGGTGGTAGGTGGGCGGCCCCGAGCCGACGTGACCGGCGGGCGGCGGCGGCTCGACGACGGAGAGAACCGACTCCCGGCGCTCGTCCGCGGACAGATCCTCGGGCGAAACCTCGGGCGGAGGCGTACGGAAGCCACCGGTGGTGCTCGGCAGGACGTCCGCCGGGGGTACGCCTGGGGCGGCACCCGGGGGTACGGGGGGCAGGGCGCCCGGGGGTACGGGAGGCACGGGACCCGGGGATACGGAGGACGCGGGACCTGGGGGTGCGGGGGAAGCGGCACCCGCGTGTGCGGGGAAAGCGTGCCTCGGGGGTCGTCCTGTGGGCTCGGCAACCGGGGGGCCTGCGGGGGCCGCCACGGGCTTCGGCGGAACGTCCGAGGGCGTCCTCGACGCGGGCACCCGGTCGGCGGAAGGCGCCGCGAACGGGTCTCCCCCGGCGTCCCGGGACGCGTCCGGGCCGGGCTCCTGCGCGGTGAACCCCGGCGGCTTCGGGCCGGACGGCAGAGCCCGGGGGGCGGCCCGGCCAGGCCCGGAGGGCGGCGCGGCCGACGGGGCGACCGGGGCCTGCCCGGCCGAGGGAGCGGTCGGGGCCGGACCCGAGGGCGGGAGTTCCCAGGACGGCGGCTCCCAGGGCGTGGGTTCCCACGGTGTGGGCTCCCAGGACGCGGGTTCCGACGGGGGCGCCTCGCGGCCGGGCGGACCCGTGTCCGCGCCGGGCCCTGGCACCGGGCCCCGCTCCCAGCGGCCGGGCCGGGACGCCGGCTCGTCGGACGGCGTCCCGGCGGGCGGGTTCCCGGCGGGCGGGGCGCCGTGGCGCGGGCCCGGTCCTGCGGGGTGCCGGGGCGGCTGCGGGGGCGGTTGGGTTCCCGGCTCGGGAGGCGCCGCCTCCGGCACATGGGGAGGCCGCTCAGGACGCGGCGGACCGTCGAACCCGGGTGCGCCGGGCCTCCGGGTGTCCGCGTGCCGAGGACCGGACACCGGGTCCGCTCCGGACCTCGGATCCACCCCGGACCTCGCGTCCGCCGACGCGGGCCTCCGCTCCGACCCGTTCGCCACGTCCGGCGTGAACCTCCCCGCCGACGCGGGCGGCACATCCGGCGCGGGCGGCTGATCCGACACCGGCCTCCGCTCCGACGCGGGCGGCACATCCGGCGCGGGCCTGCCCGCCGGCGCCGGGCGGGGGTCCGACACGGGCCTGCGCTCCGGCGCGGACCCCGCATCGGGCTGCGGCCTCCGTGCCGACGGGGGCCAGGCATCGGGCCCGCGGTCGCGCTTCGGCGCGGGCCGGGCGTCCGGCCCTGTCTCGGGGCCCGGGTCGAGTCCGTCCCCGAGCGTCCCGGACGCCGACGCGAACCGGTCGTCGAGGGAATCGGCCACGGTCGCGGGTCCCGTGTCCTCGGTGGAGTCGTCGTACAACTGCCGCCACCAGTCGTCCTCGTGACCGGTGGGCTTCTCCCCCTGCTGGCTCATGCTCCCGATTGTCCACCGAGACAGCCGGTTGAAAACGGGGCATCCGGAAAAACCGGCCAACGTGCGTGCCGTCGAACGACACCCGCAGGACGAACCGTCGAACAGGAATCCGCACCGGAGTGCCCGAACGCCTGACCGCCGGGCGGCACCACCCCCCACGGGAGAACCGCCCGGCGGCGCCTGGGTGACCGGGGCCCACGCCCGTCGTGGGCGGCCCCGGGTCACGGTCCGCACGACCAAGTGGCCGCCGCCGTCGGCCGGTTCGGCACGCGGGCACGGCCGCCTCCCCGCAGGCCGGATCCAACCGGAGGATCACGGACGCCGGTCGGCACCTCGGTGACGTGAGCTTGTCAGAGGGGCGGGGGGTACGGACATGATGTGCCGGGGCGGGTTTACGCCGTGGCCGGTTTCCGCCACGGTTCCGCCGCCCGGACGGAACACAGCCACGGGAGGGCATCGCCGCATGCTGGGAGCGATAGGTCTGGACGAGACCCACGAATCGGCGTACCGCGCTCTGGTGTCCGTGGGCGCCGCCGAGGTACCCGATCTCGCGCGCAGACTCACGCTCGGCGAACACGAGACGGAGCGCGCCCTGCGCCGGCTGGAGCTGAGCGGTCTGGCCGCGCAGTCCTCGGCGCGACCGGGGCGCTGGGTCGCCGCGCCGCCCGGGGTCGCCCTCGGCGCGCTGCTCACCCAGCAGCGCCACGAACTGGAGAAGGCGGAACTGGCGGCCGCGCTGCTGGCCGAGGAGTACCGGGGCGCGGCGGGCGAACCGGCCGTGCACGACCTGGTCGAGGTGGTGATCGGCGCGGCGGCGGTCTCGCAGCGCTTCCTCCAGCTCCAGCTCGGTGCCGTCGAGGAGGTGTGCGCACTGGTCACCGGTACCCCGATGGTGGTCTCCGGCACGGACAACGACGCCGAGGAACAGGCCGCGGGCCGCGGTGTCGGCTATCGGGTGGTCGTCGAGCGGGCCGTCCTCGACCAGCCCAGCGGGATCACCGAGCTGTCCGCCGCGCTCGGCCGCGACGAACAGGTGCGGGTCGTGGACCGGGTGCCGACCAAACTGGTGATCGCCGACCGGGCGCTCGCCATGGTGCCGCTCACCTCGCACACGGCGGAGCCGGCCGCGCTGGTCGTCCACGCGAGCGGACTCCTGGAACTCCTGTCGGGACTGTTCCAGTCGGTGTGGCGGGACGCGCTGCCGCTGCGGCTGGGCAGCCGGGGCGTGCTGGAGCAGGAACCGGACGGCCCGGACACCACCGACCTGGAGATCCTCTCCCTGCTGCTCGCGGGGCTGACCGACGCGAGCGTCGCCAAACAGCTCGATCTGGGCCTGCGCACGGTGCAGCGCCGGGTCAAGCACCTGATGGAGCTGACCCGTGTGACGACCCGGCTGCAACTGGGCTGGCACGCCTACGAGCGCGGCTGGGTGGCCCGGGCCTGACCGGGGCGTGCCCGGGCCCGGACCGGCTGGCGCCCGGGTCCTGACCTGCGGTCTCCGGTCCGCTCGGGCAGGCTGGGCAGATGGGAGTGTGGGAACTCCTGCTGGTCGGCGTGGTGATTCTGCTCGGCCTGGTCGGAGTACTGGTGCCCGGTCTGCCGGGTTCGTGGCTCGTCTGGGCCGCGGTGCTGTGGTGGGCGCTGAGCTGTCCGCAGAAGCTCTCCTGGTCCGTCCTGGTCGCCTCGACGGCCGTCCTCCTGCTCTCCCGGGCCATCCGCTGGATGCTGCCGCCACGACGGCTGCGCGAGAGCGGCGCCACCACCCGGATGGCGGTGTACGCGGGTGCCGGGTCGTTCCTCGGCTTCTTCTTGGTCCCGGTGGTCGGAGCCGTGCCCGGTTTCATCGGCGGGATCTACCTCGGCGAGCGGCTTCGCCTCGGCGGACACGGCCCGGCGAAGGCCTCGGTGCGGACCGCGATGCGGGCGGGCGGCTGGAGCGTGCTCACGGAACTCTTCGCCTGCCTGTTGATCATGGGCGCGTGGCTGGGAGCGGTCATCTGGGGCTAGCTGTCGTCCGAGTCCGCGGCCGAGGCCCGGGCGGTGTCAGCAGGGAGCGCAGGTCGATCGTGTCGGCCAGGGCGCGCATGCCGGCGTCGTTGAAGTGCAGGTGGTCCCCGGGGTCGTACGCGGGAAGGATCCTGCCCGGCCGGGACGGGTCGCGGACGGCGGCGTCGAGGTCCGCGACCCCGTCGAAGATCCGGTGCGTGCGGAGGGCGGTGTTGACGGCCTGCCGCACGGCTTCCCGGGCCGGTGTGTACGCGGCATGACCGCCGTACGGGGTGATCGTGCCGCCGATGACCCGGATGCCGTGGGCGTGGGCGCGGCGCACGAGCAGCCGGTAGGCGTCCTCCAGGGCCCGCGGGTCCGTCTGCTCCGGGGTTCCCTTGATGTCGTTGATGCCCTCCAGCACGATCAGGGTGCGGACGCCCGCCCGGGTGAAGACATCGGCGTCCAGCCGGGTCAGCGCGCCGGGACCCTGGCCGTCGAGAAGGAGGCGGTTCCCGGAGATGCCCGCGTTGAGGACGCCGGGCCCGCGGTGCGCGGGCCGTGCGCGCAAGCGGGCGGCGAGCAGGTCGGGCCAGCGGTGGTTGGCGCCGGAGGAGGAGCCGATGCCGTCGGTGATCGAGTCGCCCAGCGCGACGACGCTGCCGGCGGCCGCGGCGGGGCCGAGGACGTCGACGCCGGTCACGTAGTACCAGCTGCCGACGGTGCCGGTGTAGCCGGCGCCGCTCTCCTCGGCGGTCCGGTCGCCGGCGGGGGCGATGAAGCTGGTCTGGAGCGCGGAGCGGTGGTAGGTCGCCGGGCCCGGGTCGGCCGGGGTGTGCACGGAGACGAGCAGGTTGGCGTCGGCGGGGACGGACAGCGCGACGGGGTCGCTGACCACGTCATGGCCGGCGGGAACGGTGACCGACCCGGCTCCCGCGAAGGTGAGCGCGCGTACGGAACCGGTGAGGGCCCGGGGGCTCCCCTCCGCGTCCGGGCGCTGCAACGCCAGCGTCACGGAGCCGAGCCGGAGCGGTCCTGTGCCGAGGCGGTTGGAGAGGCGGACGCGCGCGGCCCGGCCGCCGACGCTGGTGTGGACGACGTTGCGGATCGAGGCGCCGGGCAGCGCGGGCACCGTACCGGAGGCCGCGGCCTCCCAGGTCCCGGTCCAGGCCCCCGCCCGAGCTCGCGTCCCGGCAGCCGCCCGAGCTTGTGTCCGGGCCCCCGCCCGATCTCGCGCCCCGGCAGTCGCCCGGGCTTCCGCCCCCGCAACCGCCCGGGTCCGGACCGGTTGCGTGCCGATCCGGCCGGAGACGGACCGCGCTTCGGCGGTGGCCCCCGTCGAGGTGAGGACCAGGGCGGTCGCCAGAGGGACGAGAAGACGCCGGAACATGATCGCGCGGGACATGGGGCGATCGGTTCCCCACCCGCACCCGACCTCATCACATGGTCACACTGTCGGACGCGCCCGAACGGGACAGCAGGCAGCCCCGGGGGACGGCTCTCCTCCTTCGGTCCTAGGACCGGAACCCGATGCGCCGGGCGGTGGCGGCGTACTTAACTGCTGTCATGACCGAATTCAGTGAGGCCGAGCGCGCGTATCTGAGGTCGCAGCGGCTGGGACGGCTGGCCACCGTCGACCCTCTAGGGCAGCCGCAGGCCAACCCCGTCGGCTTCTTCCCCCAGGACGACGGGACGATCCTGATCGGCGGCTACTCGATGGGCACCACGAAGAAATGGCGCAACCTCCGGAAGAACCCGAAGGTCGCGCTCGTCGTCGACGACATCGTCAGCGTCCAGCCGTGGAAGGTCCGCGGCGTCGACATCCGCGGAGAGGCGGAACTCCTCACCGGCGCGCATGACTTGGGCCCGCACTTCAGCGAGGAGCTGATCCGGATCCATCCCCGGCGGATTCACAGTTGGGGCCTGGAGGACTGAACTCCCCCGCCGCCGCCCGGAGATGACGGACGGCGTAGGAGCGCCACGGCCTCCAGGTGTCCGGGGCGTCCACGCCAGGCGGTGCCACGTCCGGGTCGCCCAGGGCCCGGGTGAGAATCACGGCGACGGTGTCCTCGCCCAGGCCGGGCAGCGCCAGGAGCGCCGTCCTGGCCTCCTCGCGGTCCGCCCCGGGGTCCAGTCGCAGGGTGCCGTCGGCGAGGGCCGCGGCCAGCGCGCCCAGCGGGCCGCCGGGCTCCGCCTCCGCGAGCACGGCGGCCTCGGGAAAGAGATGGGTGAGCGTCCCTGACCCGGCGTCCAGCGTCTTCCCGTACCGCAGCACCAGCCGCTCCGCCTCCGCCGCCCCGACCAGCGCCCGTACCGCCAGTTCGTCGGGATCGGCGGCGCCCGGCGACCGCAGGCCAGGACGCGCGGCGACCAGCGGCTCCAGCCGGGCGTCCGCTCCCAGGCGCTCGTCGACGGCGTAGGGATCGGCGTCGAGGTCGAAGAGCCGTCGCAGCCGCTGTACGGCGGTGGTGAGGTCCCGGAGATCGGTGAGGTGCAGCCGGGCGTCCAGCCAGCCGCCGGGGTGGGCGGCGTCGCCGGGGCCCGGTGCCCGCCCGGTGCGGCCCGTCCCGCTCGCGCGCAGGCGGCCCGCGCCGGCGACCGGCCGCTCCTGGACGGCCACGATTCCCGTGCCGTACGGCAGCCGGAGCGTCCTGCGGTAGGTGCGCCGGCCGCGGACGCCTTCGACGGCCTCGACGCCGGGGACCGCTTCCGCGGCCAGCAGGTCGAAGACGGCGGTGGACTGGTAGGGGCCCCGGTACGCGAGCCGCAGCGGGACCCCGGCGGCGGCGGTCGCCGCGCTCCGGGCTGCCGGGCCGGTGCGCGGCGCCGCGGTCCGCACCTGGCTCGGCGTCGAGGCGTAGACCGTACGGATCGTGTCGTTGAACTGGCGCACGCTGGCGAACCCGGCCGCGAACGCGATCTGTGTGACGGGGAGTTCGGTGGTCTGGAGGAGTATCCGCGCGGTGTGCGCCCGCTGGGCCCTGGCGAGCGCGACCGGGCCCGCGCCGACCTCCGCCGTGAGCTGCCGCTGCACCTGACGGGTGCTGTACCCGAGCCGCGCGGCGAGGCCTCCGACGCCCTCGCGGTCCACCACTCCGTCGCCGATCAGGCGCATGGCGCGGCCGACGACGTCGGCGCGTACGTTCCAGGCGGCCGAGCCCGGCACCGCGTCCGGACGGCATCTGCGGCAGGCCCGGAACCCCGAGCCCTGCGCCGCGGCGGCCGTCGGGTAGAACCGCACGTTGTGCCGCTTGGGCGTCACCGCGGGACAGCTGGGACGGCAGTAGATCCCGGTCGTGCGCACCGCGAAGAAGAACTCCCCGTCGAACCGGGCGTCCCGGCTCCGGACGGCCTCGTACCTGGTGTCCTCGTCGTTCACCCTTCCAGTGTGGCCCCGCCCGCGCACCGGGGCTGGCGGAAATCGGACACCGCGCCCGCGAGCGGGGCGGAGCCCGGTGCCCGTACCGCCACACAGCGCGGCGGTACGGGCGGAGCCGGGTTCCGGCGGGCCGGGGTGAAGGCCGCGGAGGCCCGGGTCGCGCACCCCGGGTCCTCCGCCCCCGCCGCGTCCACTCCCGCGTCCTCCACCCCGTGCCGGGGCTACCAGCGGCCGCGCTTGGCCTCCATGGCGGCGCGGCCCTCCGCCCCCTTGCGCTTCCAGTCACGGCGGATCTCCGCCCGCACCCGCGCGTCCGTCTTGGCGACGATCCGCTGGTTCTCGCGGAGCAGCTTGCGGTAGCTCTCCAGCCGCCGCTCCGGCAGGTCGCCGGAGTCGAGGGCCGCCAGCACCGCGCACCCGGGCTCGGCGACATGGGCGCAGTCCTGGAAGCGGCAGTCGGCGGCGAACCCCTCGATCTCGGCGAACACCTGTCCGACCCCGCTCTCGGCGTCCCAGAGTCCGACTCCGCGCAGCCCCGGGGTGTCGATGAGGACACCTCCGCCCGGGAGCACGAGCAGATTGCGGGTCGTGGTGGTGTGCCGCCCCTTGCCGTCCATGTCACGGGTCGCCCGGACGTCCATGACGTCCTCGCCCAGCAACGCGTTGGCCAGGGTCGACTTGCCCGCGCCCGACTGCCCGAGCAGCACGGCCGTACCACCGGCGAGCACGGCTTCCAGGACGTCGAGCCCTTCTCCGGTCGCGGAGCTGACGGCGAGCACGGGAACCCCGGGCGCGCTGGTCTCCACGTCCTGGACCAGGTGCGCGAGGGTCGCGGCCTGCGGAACCAGGTCGGCCTTGCTGAGGACGACCACGGGCTGCGCGCCGGACTCCCAGGCCAGCGCGAGGAAGCGCTCGACGCGGCCCAGGTCGAGTTCGACGGCGAGCGAGACGGCCACGACGGCGTGGTCGACGTTGGCCGCGAGGATCTGCCCCTCGGACCGCTTGGAGGAGGTGGAACGCACGAAGGCGGTGCGGCGCGGCAGATACGCCTTCACATAGCGCGGGGTGCCGGCCGGCTCGACGGCGACCCAGTCACCGGTGCACACGACGCGCAGCGGATCGTGCGGGGTCACGAAGGCCGTGTCGGCGCGGATGACGCCGTCGGCGGTGGCGACGTCGCACTGGCCGCGGTCCACACGGATCACGCGTCCGGCGACGAACCCTTCGGCGCCGTAGGGAGCGAACGCGTCCGCCCAGGCGTCGTCCCAGCCGTACGGAACGAGCGGGGACAGCCCGAGGGAGGCGGACGGGGTCGAGAAAGCGGAGCTGGAAGTCAAGGGAGACCCTTCACAAGGGCGGCCCCGGCGACGCGCACTGCGGCGCGAAGAAAGAGGAAGGTCAGCCGGCGGCCACGGAGGTGGACTTGATGAACTTCTGGATGCGGGCAGCGCCCATCGCAACGACAGCCATCGGTCACACCTCCTGGTCCTGCTCAGCCTGCGACGACGGCCGGACGGCCACCATCGGTACGTGCGGAAGCCTAGCGTCGCCCCGTCGCGGGACGCCAATGTTTTTCTCGGAGGCCGGTCGTCGCGCCGCCGGTTCCGCGGCTTGCGGGGCCGAGCGCCGGTCCCGGTGCGCCGGGGATCCCCGGACGGCGCGGTGAGTCGTCGGGCCCGCGCACGCCGGTCAATGAGCCGTCGTGCAGCGGCCGCCGTTGAGGGTGAAGGTGTCCGGGGACCTGTTCCCGTCGTGGCGGCTGCCGAGGAAGCCGACGGTGAAGGAACCGCCCGCGGCGACCGACCTGTTGTACTCCTCGGCCGTCGCGGTCACGTGGGAGCCGCTCTGGGCGACGGTGCCGTCCCACATCTGCGTGACCCGCTGACCGTCGTCGAAGCTCCAGCCGATCTGCCAGGAGTCGAGGGCCTTGACGGAGGTGACGGTCACGGTGGCCTGGAAGCCGTCCGTCCACTCGTCGACGAGGTCGTACGTCACCGCGCAGTACGCGGGGCCCTTCGTGGAGCCGCCGGACGGTTTCGTGGAGCCTTCGGATCCCGGGGTCGCGGTACGCGTGGCGTGGGCCGGGGACGAGGTCGTCCCCTGAGGCTCGGGGTCGGACTTCAAGCCGGTTTTGGGGTCCACGGGGTCGGACGAGACGAGCGAGCCCTCGGCGCGTCGCGTCGCCGGCGGGGACGAGACGGCCGGGTCGGCCACCGGCCTGCCGTCGGCCGTCTCGCCGCGCGCGGAGACGGCCCCGTCCTTCCCGGCACCGAAGGGCATCAGGGAGACGGTGAGGGCGAGGCCGGAGACGATCACGGCGGCGACCAGCAGTCCGGTGCGGCCGATCCGGGGCGCGGCCTCCCTGATCTCGGCGAGACCGGTGTCCACGGCCGCGTCCGTACGTCCGCCCGCGAGCCCCGCCTCGGCGGCGCGGCGTCTGCGTTCCAGATAGGCGAGGCCGCCCCAGCCGATCACGCCGCCCGCGAGCGCGGACGGCAGCCCGCCGCCGTGCAGCCGCAGACAGGCCGCGGCCTCCGCGCACTCCACGCACCGGGCGAGGTGCTGCGAGAGGTCCTCGGGCGTCTCGGCGCTCGGCGAGCGGGTGACCGCGTCGAGGAGCCGGGCATAGCTGCGGCAGTCGGCGTCCATCGGCGTGTCGAGGTGGTTGCGGTGGCACCGGTCCCTGAACAGCGCCCGCACCTGGCCGAGTTCCTCGGCGGCGGCCACCGGGTCGAGGCCGAGCCGCCTGGCCACCGCTGGAAGCGGCAGCGCCTCCACCTCGACCAGCCACAGCAGGGCCGCGTCGGGTTCCTGAAGGTCCCTCAGACCGCGCAGCGCGACCGGACGGTGCAGCGGCGGTCCGGTGTAGCGGGCGGCCTTCTCGGAGTTGAGCCACAGTCTGAGGTCCGGGTCCAGCCGGTGTCCCTGGCCGTGCGCCTCCCAGGCGGCGGCGGTGGTCCGAACCGCGTTCAGCAGCAGGGGAATCCGGGGCAGCCGGGGGTTCCTGCGTCCGGTGGTCTTCGTGCGGTCCGTGGCCGAGCGCGCCTCGTGGATGCCGTGGGTGAACGCCTCGGTGGCCAGTTGGGTGGCCGCGGCGGATCCGGACGTGCACAGATCGGCGTACGACAGGACCGCGTCCCAGCATTCCGAGAACAGCGCGGCCTCGGCGGCGTCCTGGGGGGTCGGCAGGTCGGGCATGGGGGCTCCTGCATCCGGCGTCCATGTGCACGTCACACGACGCCCAACTCGCCTGGCTTCAGCGGGAGTTGGGGTCCGTCTCGACAACGGGCCAGAGCCTTTCACGCGATCGACACAACTGACAAGCGACGTAGTCACATCATGCGTTCGCGCGATCACAGGATCGGCCGGCGGACTCCGTTCGGCCATCTGTGGGGCTCCGGTGGCCAGAGTGTCGTACGGAACGCCGGCCCGAGGGGAACCGATCACCGCCACCTTCACAGGACCCGCCCTTCCCGGGCCGCCGCGCTCCCCCGCCGCGTGGGTCACACGGGGGAGGCGGGCTCCTGCGCGGGCAGGCTGTCCATGAAGGAGCTGACGGAGAAGACCGCGCGGCCGGGACCGGGCTCGCCGTATCCGGGCGGCGACTGGAGCCCGAAGTCGTCCATCGTGGCGCGGTAGGCCTCCAGCAGGCGGATGTGGTACTCCAGCGGCGCGCCGTTCGGGTTGGCCTTGCCCAGCGGGGTGGTCGGCTCGGGGCACCAGGTGGTGAAGCGGGGCGTGATGCCCTGTGACATGAAGAACCGCAGGCCCTCGGTCGTCGAGGCGATCGCCTCGTCGACGCTGGTGAAGCCGAAGGGCTCGGCCATCTCCACGCCCGCGACGAAGTTCGGGATCACATTGCGGGCGCCGAAGATCTCGGCGGAGTCCAGGATGCGCTTGTGCCACTCGTCCCGGCCGACGTAGCGCTCCTTGCCGGGGCAGTACATCTTGAACAGATACTCGTCCCACACCTCGTAGTTGGGGTGGTAGATCTGCACGCCGTAGTCCTTGAACCGCTGTACGTCGTCGCGGGGCAGCGCCTGGGCGACCACCTTGCCGATCCAGCGCCCGGGGAACCTCTCCTCGATGGCCTTGGCGTAGTGGCCGTAGAAGTCGGCCTCGTCGCGTCCGGCGACCGTCTTGGTGATCGCGCCGCCGGTGAGGGTGTAGGCCGTCGACGCCTTGGCGGTGTCGTACCGGTCGATGATCTCCAGCGCCTCCAGGACCTCCTCGACGTCCTTGACCCCGGTGTAGGGACGGCCCGCCGCCTTGTGCTGGCGCCAGTTGTGGTTGATGTCGCAGTACTGGCACTCCTCCTTGGCGCCGAAGTACTGGCAGACGCGGAAGACGGTGAGGTAGATGAGATAGCCCCACTGGATCGTCGGGGCCACCTCCATCACGGACTTCCCGTTGGAGAGCTTGTGCCGGTAGTACTCGGGCATCGGCGGCACGCCGACGTCGGAGATCCGCTTCCCGTCGAGGTACAGGCCGAGGACGCCCTCGTCGTCGGCGGCGACGCGGTACGGCGAGGCGGGATTGACCCGCACGGAGACGACGGTGCGCCGCAGGCCGTACGGACCGCCGGTGAGGATGATCTCCTCCGGCGGGCGACGGAGCGCCGCCTCGCCCAGCTCGGGCAGGGTGCCGTGGTCGAAGGAGAAGATGAAGTACGACTTCGGCTTGACCTCGCCGCTCTCGTTGTCGCTGAGGGCGGACGCGTCGAAGGCCACGCCCCCGCGGAGCAGGTCCTCCTTGATGACGGCTTCCCTCGGCACATGCGGGAACCGCTCCATCAGATCCTCGACCAGCGCGGTGCGGCTGCCCATTCCGTTCTCCTCGCTCCCGACCTGCTTCGTCTGTCGTGTTCGACTCCTCACGGTATGCCCCCGCCCGGACATCGGCCGTGCCGGGTCCCCCGTGCGCCGCGAGGCGGCCAGGAAGGCGGCTGGTCCGGCGGGTCCGGAAGGCGCTGGTGCGGCGGTCCGGAAAGCGGCTGGTCAAGCGGCCCGTTCCAGGTCCTTCAGACCGATCCGGAATGCGGGCGGCTTCCCGGACAGCAGGCGTTCCGCCTCGGACAGCACGGTCAGGCCGAGCCGGGCGAGTTCGTTGCCCTGCGAACCGGCCAGGTGGGGTGTGAGGAAGGCGTTCGGGAGGTCGTACAGCGGAGAGTCGGCGGGGAGCGGCTCGGGGTCGGTGACGTCGAGGATCGCGCTGACGCGCCCCGCGCGCAGGGCCTCGACCAGGGCGTCGTGGTCGACCAGGGAGCCGCGCGCGGTGTTGACGAGCACCGATCCGGACGGCATCAGGGCGAGTTCGCGGCGGCCGATCAGGTGCCGGGTCTCGGGGGTCTGCGGGGCGTGGACCGTGACGATGTCGCTGCCGGCGAGCAGCGCGTCCAGCGGCAGCAGGGGCACCCCGAGGGCGGCCGCCCCGGCCTCGTCGACGTACGGGTCGGCAAGGCTCACGGCCAAATCGAAGGGGCGGAGCAGTTCGATGAGGCGCCGGCCGATACGGGAGGCGCCCACGACACCGACCCGGCGCCCGAGGTTGCCGGTGCCGGAGAGCGTCGCATCGTCAGGGAACGCCCGTTCGGCGCGCAGACGTTCCCGGTGGGCGAAGACGTCCTTGCCCGCGAGCAGGATCATGGCGAGCGTGTACTCGGCGACGGGCAGCGCGTTCGCGGCGGCGGCCGAGCAGACGACGATCCCGCGTTCCCACACCGCCGGTGTCGCGAAGCCCTTCACTGAGCCGGCGGCGTGCAGGACGGCCCGCAGTCGCGGGGCGGCGTCGAGCGTGTCGGCGTCGAGCACGGGGCAGCCCCAGCCGGTGATCAGGATCTCGGTGCCGGCGAGCCGGGCCCGTACCCGCGGGTCGGTGAAGTCGCACGCCACCGCGGAGGGGTCGATGTCGACCAGTTCGCGCAGCCGGGCGAGGGTGTCCTGAGGGAAGATCCGCGGCACGTTCTCGGCGGCCATGGCGAACATCGCCACGGGTCGCTCGGACGGCATCGCCGCAGGGCGCTCGGGCAAGGGGGTGGCCTTCCGGTTCGGTGACGCCGAGGACAGCAACCGCTCTCTACGGTAGATCGCGCCACGTGAGAGGGTCAACGGACCGGTCTGCCACCGTGGCGGACCGACGGGGTAGGTTCGCCCGGTGGTCCTTGCATGGGCCACGTACAGCGACTCCCGGGGAGGGACGACAGGGATGACTCGGACCCTGACCAACTGGGCCGGCAACATCACGTACACGGCCAAGGAGCTGCACCGGCCCTCCTCGCTCGACGCGCTGCGCGCTCTGGTGGCCGACAGCTCCCGGGTCCGGGTGCTGGGCAGCGGGCACTCGTTCAACGAGCTCGCCGAACCGGGCGCCGACGGTGTCCTGCTGTCGCTGACCGGGCTGCCGCCCTCGGTGGACGTCGACACGACGGCCCGTACGGTACGGGTCTCGGGCGGTGTCCGGTACGCCGAACTCGCCCGCGAGGTGCACGGGCACGGACTCGCGCTGCACAACATGGCCTCGCTCCCGCACATCTCCGTCGCGGGGTCGGTCGCCACCGGCACCCATGGGTCCGGGGTCACGAACGGGTCCCTCGCCGCCGCGGTCCGCGAGGTCGAACTGATCACGGCGGACGGCTCGTCCGTGGTCGTCGGCCGGGGCGATGAGCGGTTCGGCGGCGCCGTGACGGCGCTGGGCGCGCTCGGCGTGGTCACCGCGCTCACGCTCGACCTCGAACCGGACTTCGGGGTGAGCCAGCAGGTGTTCACCGAACTCCCCCTGGAGGGGCTCGACTTCGAGACGGTCGCGGCGGCCGCGTACAGCGTGAGCCTGTTCACGGACTGGAGGCGCCCCGGCTTCCGGCAGGTGTGGCTCAAACGGCGCACGGACCGGCCGTCGACCGACTTCCCGTGGGCGGCGCCCGCCACCGAGGCTCTGCATCCGGTGCCGGGCATGCCCGCCCGCAACTGCACCGAGCAACTCGGGGTCCCCGGGCCCTGGCACGAGCGACTGCCGCATTTCCGGGCCGAGTTCACCCCGAGCAGCGGCTCCGAGCTCCAGTCGGAGTATCTGCTGGCGCGTTCGGACGCCATGGCGGCGCTGCACGCCCTGGACGCGATCCGGGAGACGATCGCGCCGGTGCTCCAGATCTGCGAGGTGCGGACCGTGGCCGCCGACGAGCAGTGGCTGAGCCCGGCGTACGGCCGGGACACGGTGGCGCTGCACTTCACCTGGATCGAGGACACGGAGGCGGTACTGCCTGTGGTGCGGCGGGTCGAGCGCGCGCTGGACCCGTTCGGACCGCGGCCGCACTGGGGCAAGGTCTTCACCGTGCCGCCCGCGGTGCTGCGTGAAAGGTCGCCCCGGCTGGCCGAGTTCAGGGCGCTGGTGGGCGAACTCGACCCGGCCGGCACGTTCACCAACGCGTTCGTGCGGGACTTTCTCCACCCGCGCGACTGACCCTTCCTCCACCCCCTTGTCGCGTGTTCCGGGCCGACCCTAGCCTTGGTCGTCACGGGGGCCGGCGGGCCCCGGGAACCGTTGCCGCGTGAGGTGCGCGGGGCCGTCGACCGGCACCCCGGGCAGCGCCCGTCCTGCCCCCGTACCGAGGAGACGCATGTCCTTCCGCACCTCGCCCGGAGCACCGGCCTCTCCCCCGTCCGCCATCGACTACGTCGAGGACGTCTCCCCCGGCGGCGGCGCTCTTGCGCCCCGCGCCTGGTACGCGGCCTCGGACGCCCGGTCCCTCTCCCTGAACGGCCGCTGGGACTTCCGCCTCTCGCCCACCGCCGACGCCGAGGACGACTCCTTCGCCGCCGAGGAATACGCGCCGAAGGGCTGGGCCGAGGTCCAGGTCCCGGGCCACTGGGTGTTGCAGGGCCATGGATCGCCTGCCTACACCAATCACCGCTACCCGTTCCCGGTCGACCCGCCGCGCGTGCCGACCGAGAACCCCACCGGTGACCATCTGCGCCGCTTCGACCTGCCGGCGGACTGGCCGGCCGACGGCGGTACGCTCCTGCGCTTCGACGGGGTCGAGTCCTGTGCCCGGGTCTGGCTGAACGGCACGGACCTCGGCGCGTTCACGGGCTCCCGGCTGCCGCACGAGTTCGCCGTGGGCCATCTGCTCAGGCCCGGCGGCAACGTGCTCGCCGTCCGGGTGCACCAGTGGTCCGCGGGCTCCTATCTGGAGGACCAGGACCAGTGGTGGCTGCCGGGCATCTTCCGGGACGTCACCCTGCTGCACCGGCCGCCGGGCGGCGTGCTCGACTTCTTCGCGCACGCCTCCTACGACCATCGCCGAGGTCTGGGGACCCTGCGCGTCGACTCCGACGTCGACGGGCGGGTCCTCGTGCCCGCGCTGGACATCGATGTCGTCACCGGGACACCGGTCACCGTCCCGGTGCTGCCCTGGACGGCCGAGACGCCCCGGCTGTACGAGGGCGAACTGGTCACCGAGGGCGAGCGCGTCCCGCTGCGCGTCGGCTTCCGCACGGTCGAACTCGCGGACGGTCTGATCAAGGTGAACGGCAGGGCCGTCCTGTTCAAGGGCGTCAACCGGCACGAGTGGCATCCGCAAAGGGGCCGCGCCCTCGACCCCGAGACCATGCTCGCCGACGTGCTGCTGATGAAGCGGCACAACATCAACGCCGTGCGCACCTCGCACTATCCGCCGCACCCCGCCTTCCTCGACCTGTGCGACACCCACGGGCTGTGGGTCGTCGACGAGTGCGATCTGGAGACCCACGGTTTCACCGTGCAGGACTGGCGCGGCAATCCCGTCGACGACGACCGCTGGACGCCCGCCCTGCTCGACCGGGCCGCGCGCATGGTCGAGCGCGACAAGAACCATCCCTCGGTGGTCCTGTGGTCCCTCGGCAACGAGGCCGGCACCGGGCGCGGACTCACCGCCATGGCCGAGTGGATCCGCGCCCGCGACGGTTCACGGCTCCTCCACTACGAGGGGGACCACGACTGCCGGGACACGGACGTCTATTCGCGCATGTACGCCGACCACGCGGAGGTCGAACGGATCGGCCGGCGCCAGGACGGCGGCGACCCGAAACGACGCCAACTGCCCTTCATTCTCTGCGAATACGGGCACGCGATGGGCAACGGCCCCGGTGGACTCGCCGACTACCAGCGCCTGTTCGCCTCGTACGAGCGGCTCCAGGGCGGCTTCGTCTGGGAGTGGATCGACCACGGCATCGAGGACGAGCGCCACGGGTTCGCCTACGGAGGGGACTTCGGCGAGGAACTGCACGACGGGAACTTCGTCTGCGACGGGCTGCTCTTCCCGGACCGCACGCCGTCCCCCGGGCTCGTCGAGTACAAGAAGGTGACCGAGCCGGTCCGCATCGACGGCTCGGGCCCGGCCGGCGCCGTACGGGTCACCAACGGGTACGACTTCGCGGACCTTTCCCATCTGGCCTTCGCGTGGTCCTACCAAGTGGACGGCGAGAGCGTCGGGTCGGGCCCGCTCGTGGTGCCCGTGCTGGCGCCGGGCGAGTCGGCCGACGTCCCGCTTCCGGCACCCCCGGTGGACCCGCGGGGCGCCGAGGCGTGGTGGACGGTGCGGGCGGCGCTGGCCGAGGACACGGCGTGGGCGGAGCGCGGCCATGTCGTCGCCTGGACCCAACTGCTCGCGGCGAAACCGGTCCCGCCCGCCTTCACGCCGTCCGCGGCTCCGGTCACCGCCGGGCGGGTGATCACCCTCGGGCCGGGCACCTTCGACGCCCGCACCGGTGCGCTGCTCGCCGTCGGCGGGACCGAGGTCACGAGCCCCCGCCTGGACGTGTGGCGCGCGCCGACCGACAACGACGACGGCGCGCACTGGCAGCCGGACACCCGGCACGGGCCCCTCTGGCGCACCCTGGGCCTGCACCGGATGCGGCACCGCCTGGACGCCGTGGAGCCGGGCGGGAACGGGCTGACGGTACACACGCGGGTGGCGCCCGCGGCCCGGGAGGAGGGTCTGCGCACGGAGTACCGCTGGACCTCCGACGGCACCCGGCTGCGGCTGACCGTGTCCGTGGTGCCCGAGGGCCGCTGGACGCTGCCCCTGCCCCGGCTCGGCGTCCGGCTCGGGCTCGCGGGCTCCGCGGACCGGGTGAGCTGGCTCGGCGGCGGCCCGGGAGAGGGCTACCCGGACACCAAGTCGGCCTGTATGCAAGGGCGTTGGGAATCGACGGTCGACGCCCTGCAAACGCCGTACGTGCGCCCTCAGGAGAACGGCGCCCGGCCCGACGTCCGCCGGGCCGAGATCGGCGGGCTGCGGATCGAGGGCGATCCGGCGTTCTGGTTCACCGCGCGCCGCTGGACGACCGAGCAACTGGACGCGGCGGACCACAGGACCGATCTGCGCCCCGGTGACACGGTCTGGGTCAACCTCGACCACGGCCAGCAGGGCATCGGTTCGCGGTCCTGCGGTCCCGGCGCCCTTCCGCGGTACCAACTGTGGTCCGCCCCGGCGGAGTTCTCCTTCGTGTTCTCCGAGATCCCGGACTGAGGCCCGCGTCCGGAGCGCGGCCGGACGGCCCTCCTCGGCCGTCCGGCCGCATCAGCCCGTCAGTGGCCGGCGCAGCAGGGTGTCGGGTCCGGCACCTCGAAGGGCACCAGGGTGCCGCCGGCGGCCGGCATCGCCGCGAGGACGAGCCGGCCCTCACGCCACTCCGGGCGCACGTGCTCGCGCGTGACCAGCCTCGCCTCCGGACAGGCCCCCTCGGGCGAGCCGAGCACGGTGACCCGCTCCACCGCGGAGACCTCCAGGAGGCGGGCGACGGTCAGGACGCCGGTGACGGCGCCCGACCCCGGGTACAGGACGGCACGGCCGCCCGTGCGGGCCGCGTGCTCGGCCGCCGCGTGGGCGGCTCCGGCCGCGAGCTCGTCGGGACCGTGCCGGTCGTCGCCGAGGGCGACGCCCGGGCGGTCACCGGACCGGCCGGAGCCGTCCTTCGTGAGCCGCCGCCAGGCCGCCCGGGCCGCCCGCTCCGACGGCAGGGCGAAGGACAGTGCCGTGTGCGGGCGCAGTCCGTCCCGGACGTGGTGCGTGCAGCCCGACACCTCCGATTCCAGGCCGAGTTCCTCGGCGAGTTCCTCGGCGAGTTCCGCGGCGAGTTCCGCGGCGAGCGAGCGCAGCAGATGGTCGGCCTCCCGCAGGGGACCCGTGTGACCGGTGTCGACTCCGAGGACGTACCGCTCGCTCACGAGGGCAGGACCCACACCGGGTTGGAGTAGAACCACAGGTCCTTCCACGGGTCGGCGTCGCCGAGGACGTCGACGGCGGGGCCCGCCGGGTCGATCGCCGCGCCCCTGAGGCCGACGGCGGACCGGTTGCCGTCGGTGCCGCGCAGCCGGACGTACACCGGGCGGTCGACGGCGCCGAGGTCGTAGGTGAGCCGGACCGTGCCGGTGGACTTGTTCACCTCGTAGGACTTGGCGACCCGGGCGGTGGGGGCGGCGAGCGTGTCCCGGTCGGAGGCCGCACCCGTCACATCCCCCTCGATGACGTCGACGCGCGCCAACTTGGGCACGAATCCGGCCCAGTTGGCGCCGCCGGCCAGTCCGATGTCCACGGTCAGGGTGACCCGGGTGCCCTTGCGTACGTGCAGCGCGCCGCCGAGGGTGGCCCAGCGGCCGCCGCCCGAGACCCGGGCGTCGAGACCGCTGATGAGCCGGCCGTGGTCGACCCAGACCCGGCCCGCGCGGATGCCGTCCATCACGGCGGCGTAGGAGAATCCGTCGGAACCGACGTGCGTACGGCTGTACTGGCCGGGCCAGAAGTCGCCCTGGGTGAGGTCGACCTTGCCGCCGTAGACGGGGTCGGTGTGCCGGCCGTTGAGGTTGAAGTCGCTGTCCGGCCCGCCGCGCACCGCGGTGTCCGTGTACACCTGGTGGGAGTCGGAGTTGGCGGTGATCCACCAGGGCTTGCCCTCGGCGAGCAGGCTGTCCCACAGGCCGCCGACGGTGGCGGTCATCCAGTCGAAGCCGCCCCAGGTGCGGTAGCTCTCCAGCGGGTAGCCGGCGAAGGAGTTGGCGCTCGGACTGTTGTCGTACAGACCGCGGGCGACGCCCATGCCGTACGTCTTCTCGATGCCGCCCGCCTGGTGGCCGGGGGCGCCCTCGAATCCGACGGCGATCTGGTGGGAGGCGGGGGTCGCGTCGCGCCAGGCGCGGATCTCGTGCGGGGAGTCGAGGCCCTTGCGGGCGGGGTGGTTGGCCAGCATCAGGATGTCCTTGACGCGACGGCTCCTGACCTGCTCGGAAAGGAAGTTGAGGCCCGCGACGGCGAGCGCCTCGTTGGCGGGCGTCGAGTCGGTGGCGCCCTTGACGCTGCCGTCGTAGTCGGTCTCGAACTGCTTGAGGACCGCGACCTCGTTGCGGCCCGGGTGGACGAAGACCGTGCCGTGCTCGGCGGCCGGGATGTTCCATTCGAGGCCCTGGAAGACGAGGGTGTCCTCGTAGGTGTCCCGGGCCTCCTTGATGTCCGGGTTGACCTTGTCGACACCGATCTTGGCGTGGGTGTCGCTGCCGTGGTCGGTGATGACCATCCAGTCCAGGCCGTGCGCGGCACCCTGGCGGACCTGGTCGCCGACGCGGTACTTGCCGTCGCTGCTGTACTGGGTGTGGATGTGGTGGTCCCCGGCCAGCCAGAGGTAGCCGTTCCTTCTGCGGCCGCCCGTGGAGGCGTACGCGGGGGCGGTGGCCCCCTGCGCGAGGACGCTTCCGGCGGCGAGGCCGGCGCCGAGCAGTCCCGCGCGGCGCAGCAGCGAGCGGCGCGAGCGCTGCTCGGGGGTGAGGGCCTCGTCGGGCACCGCGGTGTCGAAGGCGGCGGGCAGCGGGGTGTCCGTGCCCTCGTGGCCGTGCGGGTGGTGATGGTGGTGCCCGTGCTCGTGTCCGTGCGTGTGCCCCATGACCGCCTCCTGAGTCCAGCCCCGCCCCTGCGGGCGCGTCATGAGGAGATTCGGGGTGGAGCATGAACGGCGGACGGCTCCCTCGTGTGCGCGGGACGACCTGAATCGGTCAACTGGCCATATCTGTCGGCATGTTGGTGTGCGCCCTGTCCGTTGCGTCACGAATTCCGCGGAGTCGAGGGCTGTCCGAGCCCGATCTGACCGACGCAGTCCGCCTGTTGCGCAGCACGCTGACCCGCCCTCCCGGTCAGAGCAGTCCCAGATCGCCCAGTTCCTTGTGCAGGTCGGCACGCGGGGCGGCGGGGTCCTGGGTGGTGGTGCGGTGGGCGGGGGTTCCGGAGCCGGTGCCGCCGGCCGGGCGGGGACCCGGGCGGCGGTCGCGGAAGATCCAGGCGCCGGCCAGGCCGCCGATCAGACCGCCGAGGTGGCCGAGCCAGCTCACCCCCGGAGTTCCGGGCACCGCCACGGTGACCATGTAGGCGAAGGAGGCCGCCATGACGACACCGATCAGCGTGTCGATCAGGTGCCGGTCGAAGATCCCGCGGACCACGACATAGCCGAAGTACCCGAAGATCAGGCCGCTCGCGCCGACCGTGTCCACATCACCGCGTTCGAAGAACCAGACGACCGAACCGCTGGCCAGCGCCACCAACAGGCTCAGGCCGAGGAAGCGGACGACACCCCGGTAGGCGGCGAGGAACCCGAAGACGAACAGCGGTCCGGAGTTGCTCTCGATGTGCGCCCAACTCCAGTGCAGGAAGGGCGCGGTGAGGATGTCGGGCAGGGTGGTGACATCGCCGGACACCACTCCGTAGTCCCGGGAGAGGGCGTAGTGGTCGGCGTAGTTGGCGAGTTGTACCAGCCAGAGGACCGCCAGGAACCCGAACATCACGAAGAACGCCTTCCGCGCCTCCGCGATCATCTGCTCCGCGCCCACCGGGCCCTCGCTCCGGCCCACGTCGGAACCACCCATGACACACCCCCCTGCTCCGGCCGATCCGTCTCCGCCTCACCGCGAACTCTAGGCAACGCCGGTGAGGTCGCCGCCGTCCAGGGGCACCACTCCGCCGACGCCGTCGAAGCGGAAGGCCGCCGTTCCTCCCGCGGCCCAGGTCACCGTCACGTCGTACGTGCCGATTCCCGTGCCCTCCGGCGTCGTCACCCGCACGGACACCAGGTCCGGGAGCGGGAGCGGGTCCCGGTCGGCGGTGAGGCGGACGAGGGCGACGAAAAGGGAGGGGCCGTCCCCGGTGACGCCCTCCCCGGTGGCCGACAGACCGTGCGCGGGCCGGAGTTCGGGGCGCGCGCCGTCGTACGCCGCCCAGCCCGTGACCCGTACCGGCGTCCCGGGATCCGCGCCCGACACCAGATGCGCCCGCACCTCCACGGCACCCCGCGCCACCACGAGGCAGACCGCCTCGACGCCGTCCGAGACGGTGTGCCGGGAGGCCGCCCAGCCCTCTCCCACGCCCAGGGGCACGATCCCCGTACGGCTCGCCTCGCCACCGACGATCACGCTGTTGTCGTACGAGGGTGAGGGCTTCGTCGCCGTCGAGTAGGCGAGCCGCGTGTAGAAGGGGTCGTAGCGGACGTCCTCGCTGCCGTGGTTGTGGAGGCGGACCACACCGTCCGAACGCGTCGACTGGAGAAGCCAGTTGGGCGGGCCGACCGGGGTGACGGCGTCGGCGCGTTCCGCCGGGCCCGGCTCCTCGGTGGCCGTCCAGCGCGTGCTCCGGGGGCAGCAGCAGGGCGACGAAGGCCTTGCTCGCCCAGTACGGCGAGGCGGGGCCGGAATAGTGCTGGAGGAACGCCTGGTCGGGGCCGTGCCAGCCGAGGGTGAGCAGGCCGTCGCCGTCCACGGCACCCCGGTCGAGGAAGTGACGCAGGGCGCCCGAGGCGAGGCGGCGGGTCTCCCCCGGGGACAGGGGTGTGCGGCCGGTGAGCGCGCCGAGCCACAGCGGGGCGGTGGCCGCGAAGCGGTAGGTGAGCGAGCGGCCCTGGAGCATCGGGGCGCCGTCGCCGCCGAACAGGCGGGCGCAGTAGGCGAGATGGGCCTCAAGACGGCCGGCGTACAGGTCCAGGAGCGATGTGTCGCCGGCCAGCCACGCGTGCAGCACCGGGTAGAAGTGCATCGCCCAGCCGTTGTAGTGGTCGAACTTGCGGCCGTGGCCGTCGGTGTACCAGCCGTCGCCGAGGTACCACTGTTCGATGCGCTCAAGGCCCCGGTCGATCGCGGCGCGCGACGCCTCGGGCTCGTGCCCGACCTCCTGGAGGAAGCCGCCGACGGTCACCGGGAACAACTCCCAGTTGCAGGGCCACGGTTCGGCCGTCAGCGCGTCGCCGAGCCAGGCGGCGGTCCGCTGTCGCACCGCGTCGTCCAGACGGTCCCACAGCAGCGGACGCGTGAGCCGCAGCGCGAGCGCGATCGAGGCGGCCTCGACGAGGGGCTGGCCGCGGTCCTCGACCCGGGGCCAGACGCCCGCCGGTCCGGCGGCCAGCCCTCGCGCGTAGCGCTCCAGGACCTTCTCGTCCCGGCGGAAGCCGGCCAGCAACAGCGTGCGGGCGTAGCCCTCCAGTCCGTCGGAGAGCCGTCCGGCGCTGCTCGTGCGCTCCCCGGGGAGGTGGTAGAGGGCCTGGTCGGCGGTGGCGTACGGGGCGACGGCGGCGAGCAGGGAATCGGCGACCGCCTCCCAATGGGCGCGCGTGCGGCCGGTGTACGGGCTCAGCGACCTGTCCTCGGCGGGCTCGACGGGCATCACGGGCCTTCCTGTTCCGGTCCGGCCCCGACGGTACCGCCCCACGGCAAACGCTTTCCAGAGTGCGTCCCGAGGACGCCGGGGCATCGACCGACGCCCCGGGCCCGCGGCCCGCCGTGGGGGCGGCACCCTATACAGCCCGTCGGCCGAGGGACGCATTTGCCCCGTTCCGTCCAACGGCAGGCTCCGGGCTGCCACACTGGCCTCTTCCGGGTGGGGGCCCGGACGGCCGACGGGGAGGAAACCTTGAGCGATCCGCGATGCGAAGCCGCGCTGACGTTCACCGACGAGGCGGACTCCGAGGGCACGGAGGACGCCGTGGCCCTCCTGGCCGAGGAACTGGCCCTGCTGGACCTGTCCTCCGTACGGCACCCGTCGGGCGGCCCCGCTCCCGGCGGCACCCGGGCAGGGGAGACGGCGATCCTCACGACGCTCCTCGTCGGCATGACGAGCGCGGCGACGCTGCGGGCACTCCTCGCACTGCTCCAGGACTGGCTCGCGCGCCGCAACTCGGGTGCGATCGACCTGACGATCAACGGTGAGGAGCTGCGTCTGACGTCGGTCTCCCGCGCGGACCAGCGGCGCGCCGTCGAACTGTTCGCCGCCCGGCACGCCCCGCCGGACGTCCGAGACCCGCGTGACGCCCGCGAGCCGCGAGGCGCCGGAGACCCGCGTGATGCCGGCACGTCCGATGCGTAGAGCGGCGCTCCTCGTCGTCAACCAGCATTACGCGGACGGGCATTTCGACGAACTGCCCGGCGCCGCGGCGGACGCCGAGCACCTGGCCGCCGTGCTCGGCGACCCGGCCGTCGGCGCGTTCGAGGTCACCGTCGTCGAGAACGGCACGGCGCTGGAGATCCGCAAGGCGATCCAGTCCTTCTTCACCCGAGCGCGGAGCCAGGACCTGCTCCTGCTCCACCTCTCCTGCCACGGGCGCAAGGACCCGCGGGGCCGGCTGCACTTCATCGCCTCGGACACCGAAGAGGCCTGTCTGGACGCGACCGCCGTCTCCTCCCGGTTCGTCGCGGACCAGTTGGAGCAGAGTTTCTGCCGCCGGGCCGTCGTCCTGCTGGACTGCTGTTACAGCGGGGCGTTCGCGAAAGGGCTGAGGACCCGCGGGGCCGCGCCCGCCGTCGACGTGCGGGAGCCCTTCTCCGGGCAGGGCCGGGTCGTCATCACCTCATCGACCGCCCTCCAGTACAGCCACGAGAGCGAACTGACCAGCAGACAGCGGGCCGAGCCGTCCGTCTTCACCGCCGCCGTGGTGGAAGGGCTGCGGGACGGCACGGCCGACCTGGACGGGGACGGGTACGTGTCGGTGGAGGAGCTGTACTCCTTCGTCCACGACCGCGTGCGCGGACAGCTACCCAGCCAGACACCGACGCTGAGCGTCAACAACGCCGAGGGCACCCTCTATCTGACGCGCAACCCCGGCACGCTCCGTACCGCCGAGGCCGAGCGGCTCCGGCGCGGCCATGGCCTCGACGAACCGCCGCCGGGTGCACATGGCACCGCCCCCCGGACGCCGCGACCCACAAGGCCGACCGCGGACGGATCGAAGATCCTCGGCATCGACTTCGGGACGACCAATTGCGCGGTGGCCGTGTTCCTGGAAGGCGAGGTGCGGGTCATCCCGAACCGCCACGGGGAGCTCACCACTCCGAGCGTCGTGGCGTTCGCCGAGGACGGGACGCTGCTCGTGGGGAAGGCCGCCGAGGAGCAGTCCGCGCGCGTTCCGGGCGGCGGCATCCACCGGGTCAGACGGGAACTGGGCACGGGGTGGACCCACCGGCAAGGAGTGGACCGCTTCTCCGCCGAGGAGGTCGCCTCCTGGATCCTCGCCGATCTGCGCCGGAGCGCGGAAGCCCACCTCGGCGAGACGGTGACCCGGGCGGTCCTCACCGCGCCCGCCCACTTCACCCGCGTCCAGCGCGCGGCCCTGACGGACGCCGCGGCCCTCGCGGGCATCGAAACGGTCAGGATGCTCGACGCACCGGCCGCGGCGGCACTTGCGTACGGCTTCGGCCGGGACGAGGAGAACATCCTGGTGTTCGATCTGGGCGCGGCCACCCTGGACGTGTCCGTGCTCGGGATCGGCGCCCGGGGCGTCGAGACCCTGGTCACCGGCGGCGACAGCGAGCTCGGGGGAAGCGACTGGGACGGTCGCATCGTCGATCACCTCGTACGCGACCTCGCCCTGCGCCGGGGAGTCCGGCTCATCGACCGGACCGCCCTCCAGCGGGTGGCCGCGGCGGCGGAAGCCGCGAAGATCGAGCTGTCGCGGGCCACGGCGACCACGATCGACCTGCCGTACATCGCGGCCTCCCCGTCAGGACCGGTGCACCTGGACGTCACGCTGACGCGCGCGCAGGTGAAGATGCTGACGAAGGATCTGCTGGAGCGCTGCGCGGAGCCGGTGCGGCGGGCTCTGAAGACCGCCCGGGGCATCGAGGGGGTCGAGGACGTCGACCACGTCATCCTGGTCGGCGGTGCCACCCGGATGCCGGCGATCACCGGGCTCCTCAAGGAGCTGGCGGGTGGCCGTGAACCGATCCGGGCTGTCGTTCCCGAGGGCGTGGTCGTCGGCGCCGCGCTCCAGGGCGCCCTGCTGACCGGCCGGTCTCGCGACGATCCGCTGCCGGACGTGACCTCGCTTCCTCCCGGCAACGAGACGCGGGACGGCACGACCGCGTGACGGCCGGGGATCGGCGCCGATCCCCGGAAGGCGTTGACCCGCGTCCCTCGGCCGACCGGAGTGACGGCGGTTCTCATCCCTCGGGACGGTCGCCCAGCAGGTGGACGGCGCGTGGCGGGGATGCCCCGATCGGTTAGCGTCGTGCCATGGCCAGTGACAACGCCCTCACCCTCGCCGCCGCGCTGTCCTCCGGCACGGTCGTGCTCGACGGAGGCATGTCCAACCAGCTCGAAGCGGCCGGGCACGACCTCGGTGACGCGCTGTGGTCGGCACGGCTGCTCGCGGACCGGCCCGAGGCCGTCGTCGAGGCGCATCTCGCCTACTACGAGGCGGGCGCGGACGTGGCGATCACCTCCAGCTACCAGGCGACCTTCGAGGGCTTCGCCCGGCGCGGCATCCCGCGCGAACGCGTCGCCGAACTGCTCGGTCTCAGCGTCGAGGCGGCCCGCGAGGCGGCCCGGCGGGCACACGCGAAGGGCGCGACGCGGCCCCTGTGGGTCGCCGCGTCGGTGGGCCCGTACGGGGCGATGCTCGCGGACGGTTCCGAGTACCGGGGGCGGTACGGGCTGAGCGTCGCGGAACTGGAGCGGTTCCACGCGCCGCGCCTGGAGGTGCTGGCCGCCGCCGCGCCCGACGTGCTGGCCCTGGAGACGGTTCCGGACGCCGACGAGGCGCGGGCGCTGCTCGGGGCGATACGCGGGCTCGGCATACCGGCGTGGCTGTCGTACAGCGTCGCCGGTGACCGTACGCGGGCCGGGCAGCCACTGGAGGAGGCTTTCGCCCTGGCCGCCGAGGCGGACGAGGTCATCGCGGTCGGGGTCAACTGCTGTGCCCCCGAGGACGTCGACGCGGCCGTCGCCACGGCGGCTCGGGTGACCGGAAAGCCGGTCGTGGTCTACCCGAACAGCGGCGAGGCGTGGGATGCGGCGGCCCGCGCCTGGAGAGGCGACTCCACGTTCACGGCCGCCCAGGTCGGCGCGTGGGAACAGGCCGGAGCAAGGCTGATCGGGGGCTGCTGCCGGGTGGGTCCTGAGGCGATCACGGGGATCTCGTCGGCGCTGCGAGCCGCCTGACCTCCCGCCCGGTGCACAGGGACCCCGGAGCGCCCGCGGACGCGGGCGGGCTCAGCGGTGCTCAGCGTCGCCCCGTGGAGCCCGGGCGGCGGAATCGGAGGACGGCCGCCAGCGGTGCCGTGATGCGCACGGGCGCGTCGGCTACGGGAGGGGCCGACGCGGACGCGCCCTCGCTCGCGCCTGCCGTGCCGGGCGGACCGTCCGCGCGATCCGTTCCGGGGGCGGGAGCCACGACGGAAGCGGAGCCGGAGCCGGAAGCGGTGCTGGGACCGGTGTCCGCACCGGCAGCGGGAACCGTGTCCGCTCCCGCCGCGGGCCGGCCGGCGGTCGTGAGGATCGGCGTGCTCATGGTCCCGACCGTGGATCCGCCTGTGTGCCTGCGGGTGGAGCCGGTCGCGGGCTTGGCCGCCGCTCTGGCCGATTCGGCTTCCCACAGGGCGAGTTCGCGGTCGCGCGGGCCGTGCGCGGTGTGCGGCTCGTCGCGGCCGTCGCCCTCGCCGAAGACGCGGACCGGGTGCGAGGCGTCCCACGCGGCCCACCCAGGGTCACCGTCGACCGCGAACCGCACCCACGCGCTGTGCATGGCGTCGGCCAGTTCCCGCGGGGCGCCCTCTCCCGCGAGCTTCGCCGCCTCCGGCACACCGGCCGTGTCGAAGACGAAGCCCAGTTCCAGGGCGTGACAGGCGCCGAGGCCGGGCACATTGGAGGGCCAGGCGAATTCGTAGACGTGCGCGGGGGCCCGGTCCCCGCCGGGGGCGTCGGCGCCGGGAGGCCCGGTGCACGTGCCGCTCCGCGCGTCGGCGAGGCGGTGCAGCGGCACCCGCAGCAGATGGTCGGTGATCATCTGGCCGACGAGATCGGCGGTGCCGCACTCCGGGTGGAGGGCGCGGTAGCCGCGGGGCACCTCGTGACCGCAGTGGCAGCGGGCCATCGCACCGGCCAGGGCGACAGGACCGAGCCGGTCGACGCGTTCCAGGAGCCCGCCCGGCACGAGCCACAGCCGGTACTCGTCACGGGTCCAGCCCAGCATCAGGCCGACGTCGGCCGCGGCACCCTCGACCAGGGCCTCCAGCGGGTCGCGGGGCACGAGGTCGCCGTCGACGACGATGCCGAAGGCGGGACCGCCGAGAACCGGGCTGCTGAGCCTGCCCACCTCGGCCTGGGTGCGCAGCAGCAGATCCCGGTCCACGGCGGCGAACGCCTCCGCCGTAGCGGGGATCTTCAGCCGGGTGGCCATCCTGCGCACCATGCGGCGCACCTTGTCGCGGTCGCTCGCCTCCGGCGGCCCGCTCTGGAGCACCGCACGCCGGAACAGGCCCCGGGCGCGCGGGCTCGCGAGCAGCGCGCCGATGCTGATGGCCCCGGCGGACTCGCCGAACACGGTCACCCGGCCGGGATCTCCCCCGAACCGGGCGACGGACTCCCGCACCCACTCCAGGGCGGCCAGCTGGTCACGCAGCCCGGGGTTGGCGGGAGCATCCGGGAAGAGGCCGTAACCCTCCACTCCCAGGCGGTAGTTGACGGACACGAGGACCACGCCGTCGCGGGCGAAGGCGTGCCCGTCGTACACGGGCACGGCCGAGGAACCCCGGGTCAGGGCTCCGCCGTGGATCCAGACCATGACGGGAAGGCGGGCGGCGGGGTCGGGCGCCGGGGTCCACACATTGAGGTTGAGGCAGTCGTCGCCGGGCACGACGGGGTCGGCGAGGAGCCGGGAGAACGCTTCGGAGTACGGCGGCTTCGGCGGCGTCGGCCCGAACGCGCCGGCGTCCCGGACTCCGTCCCAGGGCTCGGGCGGGACGGGGGGCAGGAAGCGGCGGGCACCGAAGGGCGGGGCAGCGTACGGGACGCCCCGGAAGACCGCGATCCCGTTCTCGTACCGGCCGCGCACCGCGCCGTAGGGGGTGGAGACCACCGGGTCCTTCGTCTCCGCCACCGGATCCACCGAGTCCACCGCCATCCGGGACCAGCTCCTCACCGTCGCGCGCTGTAGAGATCAGAGCACCACAACGCGTCCCGGTATTCCTGCGGAGGTCCCCCGGACGGCCGACACCGCCGTACGACAGGGGCCGGACCGGACCCGTGATCCGGTCAGCGGCCCCGGTCCTGAGCGGTCGCGAAGGGGTCCGGGGCCGCCCAGAGGATGCCGCCGAGCAGATGCCGACGGAAGTCCGGATCCTCGTACGCCTCCGCGGCATGGCCGAGCGCCGTGTAGAAGACCCGGCCCGCGCCCTGTTCCCGGCACCACACCAAGGGATGGTCGGCGCCCATGCCCCCGCCCCGGTACGAGGCCTCGTCGGCGGTGGCGAGCACCCGCACGCCATCCGTATCGCGCGGGTTGGAGCGGAAGTCGTACCACTCGTCCGTGAACTCCCAGACCGGTGGCAGGAGCCGCGTCGCGGGGTGTCCGCGGTCCTCGACGAGGACCCGGCCCGGCTGGAGGTCCGGGTGCCGGTCGAAACGGGCGCCGAGCAGTTCGCCGTAGTGGGGCCAGTCGTATTCGGTGCAGGCGGCGGCGTGCACCCCGACGAAACCGCCGCCGCCCTCGACATGGGCGGCGAGCCGGTCACGGCCCTGCGGGGTCAGCACCTCGCCGCTCGTCGACAGGAAGACGACGGCCGCATATGGGGCGAGGGGGGCCTCGAAGACCGCGGGGTCCTCGGTGGCGTCGGTCTCGAAGCCGTGCTCACGGCCGAGGGCGCGCACGGCACCGACGGCGGCCGGGATGGAGTCGTGCCGGTAGCCGGTCGTACGGGTGTACACGAGAACGCGGAAGACCATGCCCGGAGCCTAGGTCGTACCCGGCCGGTCACCCCAGCCCCTCGGGCGAACCGGTCAGCCCGGTCCCGCGGCCGCGCACCCAGGGGCGGGCAGGCTGCGGGCGGTGTCCGTTTCCTTCAAGACCGGGCGCCCGCGGCACGCCTACGGTGGCCGTATGACTCCACGATTCGATGTGATCGGGCTGGCCGTCTCCGACATGGCCGCCTCCGTCGCCTTCTACGGCCGTCTCGGGCTCGTCTTCCCCGAGGGCGCGCCGGACGAACCGCACGTCGAGGCCCCGTTGCCCGGTGGGCTGCGCCTCGCGCTGGACACGGAGGACACCATCCGGTCGTTCCACAGCGGGTGGCGGCCTCCGAGCGGCGGCGGCCGGGCCTCGCTCGCCTTCCGCTGCGAGAGCCCCGCCGAGGTCGACGCCGTCTACGAGGAACTCGTCGGCGCGGGCCACCACGGCGAGCTCAAGCCGTGGGACGCCTTCTGGGGCATGCGGTACGCCGTCGTGCACGACCCGGACGGCAACGGCGTCGACCTGTTCGCCCCGCTGCCCGCGGAAGCGGACGCCTCGCGCTAGTCACCGGCGACCGACGAGTGCACCGAGCGTCGCTCCCGTCAACTCCCTGACGTCCCGGGCCAGATGGGCCTGGTCGGCGAACCCGGCGCGCAGCGCGGTCTCCGCGAAGGGCCTACCGCCGCGGGCGAGGGCGAGCGCCCGCTGAAGCCGCAGGATCCGCGCCAGGGTCTTGGGCCCGTAGCCGAAGGCGGCTAGCGAGCGGCGGTGCAACTGGCGTGCCCCCAGGCCGAGCCGGTCGGCCGTCTCGGCGACCGGGCGGCCCGCGTCCAGGGCTGCCACCACGTCCAGGAGCAGCGGATCCGGGGGCGGTGCCCCGGCCGCCCGGAGCAGCGCGACCTCTTCGAGCGCGACCACGGGGTCGGCGGCCGCGTCGATCCGGGCGGTGAGGCGGCGCACCTCGGCGGCCGGCCACAGGTCGGTCAGCTCCACCCGCCGGTCGCGGAGTTCGTACGCCGGTACGCCCAGACGGACGGGCGCGGTGCCGGGGTGGAAGCGGACGCCCGCCCAGCCGCCGGGCACCTCGTCCGGGCTGTGGGGCCGTGTGTCGGGACCGGCGACGAGCAGCCGGCCCTCGGTCCACAGCAGATCCATGCAGCCGTCGGGCAGCACGGCGTCCCGGACGCCCTCCCCCGCGGCCGTGTCCGGTGCGGGAGCGGGCGGTGTCCGGCTCCAGAGCACCGCGCCCGGCAGCCGGGACGCCCGTTCCGCGTACATGTCCGCCA
The DNA here is from genome assembly GCF_055559015.1 of Streptomyces sp. NPDC024698. Taxonomy (NCBI): domain Bacteria; kingdom Bacillati; phylum Actinomycetota; class Actinomycetes; order Kitasatosporales; family Streptomycetaceae; genus Streptomyces; species Streptomyces sp. NPDC024698. Next base: position 183,355 of record NZ_JBVHLK010000005.1, read on the forward strand.
GGCTACGCCGGGCGGGTCCGGTGCTCCCGCGGACTGATGCCGTACACCCGTTCGAAGGCGCCGGAGAGCACTAAGGCGCTGCCGTGGCCGACACGGCGCATGTCCGAGTGCGGCGGAGCGTCCGTGCGGCCGGCGTAGAGGGCGGCACGGACGGCGAAGGCCCGCGCGCGGGGGACCGGCCGGGGTCAGTCCTCCGGCGGGTGCTCCTCGCCGTTCTTCGGAGCGTGGTGGGGGTGGTGGGTGTTCTTGGCGTGGGTGCGCAGGCGGGAGGTGACGTCCTCCGGGGGCAGGAAGCGCGACCAGCGTTCGGGGAACTCGGAGGGCATGTCGGGGTCGTCGGGATCGGCGTCGTACGAGCGGTGCGCGGCGACGCGGGCCACGTACTCGGCGGCCTGGGCCTCGCGCAGCCGTTCGTTGGCGGCACGGGCCGCCGCGGTGGCGGCGGCCGGCCAGACCCGGTCGATGGCGGCGTTGACGGCCGCGCCGACCAGGACGGCGAAGGCGGCGACACCGATCCACAGCAGGACGGCCACGGGCGCGGCGAGGGAGCCGTAGATGGTGGGGCCCTCGATGGTGTTCGTCAGGTAGATGCGCAGCAGGAAGCTGCCGAGGACCCACATGGCGAGGGCGACCAGGGCGCCGGGCACGTCCTCGACCCAGGGTGAGCGGACGGGCACGGACACGTGGTAGAGCGTGGTCAGGAAGGCGACCGACAGGACGATGACGACCGGCCAGTACAGGACCTGCACGAGGGTCGTCGACCACGGCACCACGCTCACCACGGCGTCCGGGCCGGCCACCATCAGCGGGAGCGCGACGGAGCCGATCAGCAGCGCCACGATGAACAGCAGGAACGACATCATCCGGGTCTTGACGATGCCCCGGGTGCCGTCGAGCCCGTACATCACGGTGATGGTGTCGACGAAGACGTTGACCGCGCGCGAGCCGGACCACAGGGCGAACAGGAAGCCCAGGGAGATGATGTCGGGCCGCCCGCCCTTCATCACGTCGTGCAGGATCGGCTCGGCGATCTGGTGGACGCCCTTCTCGGTGAGCACCGTGCGGGAGGCGTTCAGGAGGTTCGACTCCAGGCTGGCGATGGTGTCGGCGCCGGTCCAGGCGTCCACGTATCCGAGCAGCCCGATCATGCTGAGCAGCAGCGGCGGGACGGACAGGAGCGTGAAGAAGGCCGCCTCCGCCGCGAGTCCGAGGATCCGGTACTCCATGCACGAGTTGACGGTGTCCTTGAGCAGCAGCCAGGCGGTCCTGCGCTTGGAAACGTTCCGGTAGAGCGCGCGAGCGCGGTGGAAGCGGCCCGAGCGAGGCCGTTCAGGTGTTTCTTTTGCCTGGTGCACGTCCTTACGGTAGCGGTATGGCAGCCAGCACCCACACCGTGACCAACCAGGCTCCGCCCCTGGTCGGATATGACGTATTCGCCGCCGACCGGGCCCTCGTCGAGGCGGTCGACCGGCATCTCGATCCAGAGCTTCTCCAGGAGGCGCGTGAGGAACTGTCGTCGCTCGGCCGGACGACGGGGTCCGCCCAGGTCCAGGAATGGGGTGCGCTGGCCAACGAGAACCCGCCGAAGCTGCGCACCCACGACCGCTACGGCAACCGGGTCGACGAGGTCGACTTCCACCCGGCCTGGCACCGCCTGCTCGGCAAGGGCGTGTCGGCGGGGCTGACATCGGCGTGGACCCGGCCCGGCGGGCATCTCAGGCGCGCGGCGGGCTTCGTGATCTGGACGCAGGCCGAGGCGGGCAACGGCTGCCCGCTGTCGATGACCCACGCGGCGGTGCCCGCGCTGCGCACCGACCCGGCGCTCGCCGCCGAGTGGGTGCCGCGTCTGACGTCGGCCGTCTACGACCAGGAGCTGCGCCCCGCCTCCCAGAAGGCCGGCGCGCTCTTCGGTATGGGCATGACGGAGAAGCAGGGCGGCAGCGACGTCCGCGCCAACTCGACGGAGGCGAGGCCGCTCGCCGAGGACGGGACGTACGCGCTGACCGGGCACAAGTGGTTCTGCTCGGCACCGATGTCGGACGGTTTCCTCGTGCTGGCGCAGGCCCCGGGCGGGCTGACCTGCTTCCTGGTGCCGCGGGTCCTTGAGGACGGCACCCGGAACGTCTTCCGGATCCAGCGGCTCAAGGACAAGCTCGGCAACAGGTCCAACGCGTCGAGCGAGGTCGAGTTCGACGGGACCTGGGCGCGCCGGGTGGGCGACGAGGGACGCGGGGTGCGCACCATCATCGAGATGGTCGCGGCGACCCGTCTCGACTGTGTGCTCGGTTCGGCCTCGCTGATGCGGCAGGCGGTCGCGCAGGCGATCCATCACTCCACGTACCGCGAGGCGTTCGGCGGCCGTCTCATCGACAAGCCGCTGATGCGCAACGTCCTGGCCGATCTGGCGCTGGAGTCGGAGGCGGCGACGACGTTGGCGATGCGGCTCGCGGCGGCGTACGACGACGGGAGCGAGCAGGAGCGGGCGTTCCTGCGGCTCGCGGTGCCCGCCGCCAAGTTCTGGGTGACCAAGCGGTGTACGCCGGTCGCGGTGGAGGCACTGGAGTGTCTGGGCGGCAACGGCTACGTCGAGGAGTCGGGCATGCCTCGACTGCTGCGGGAGTCTCCGCTCAACTCCATCTGGGAGGGCGCCGGCAACGTGCAGGCACTGGACGTCCTGCGCGCCCTCCAGCGGGAGCCCGGGGCCCTGGACGCGTATCTGCGGGAGGTGGGCCAGGCGCGCGGCGCCGATCACCGGCTGGACGGGGCCATCAAGAACCTGCTGACCGAACTCGCCGACCTGGACGGGATCGAGGCGCGTGCCCGCCGGCTGGTCGAGCGGATCGCGCTGGTGCTCCAGGGATCGCTGCTCGTGCGGTACGCGCCGCCGGAGGTGGCCGACGCGTTCTGCGCCTCACGCCTGGGCGGCGACTGGGGCACGGGGTTCGGCACGCTGCCGCACAGTCTGGATCTGGCCACGGTGGTGGAGCGGGCCCGGCCGGTGGTCTGAGGAGGCGCTGACGCGGGGGTGGTGCTGCGCCGACACGGCACCACCCCCGCCGCTCGCCCCCGTTCAGGAGCTCGGACACCGCACGGGCGGCGTCGCTGTCAGTTTCGAGGAACCTTGTGACCGTTGGCGAGAGTTGCAGACCGTTGCATTCCTTTGTGCACCTTGTGCGAAGCTCCGGCGGACGGCCCCGAGAGCAGGCACGATGTGGGAAGACGGCTGTGCCGCGACCCGTACGAGGTCCTTGTTTCGGGAGTGCTCTGTGAAGACCACATCGTTCGACCCAGCCCGTGTCGCACCGTCCGACGCGTCCGGGAAGGCCGGCCATCTCAAGGAGACCTGGACCGCGTCGGCCGAGGGCGGGCGGGGCGCGTTCGCCCCGCGTCCGCTGATCGGCCGGTCCTGGCAGAGAGCGAAACGTTTCGGCATCAAACCCGAACAGGGAACGGACAGCATCCTGCTCCAGCCGGACGAACTCGAACACCGGCGGACGTCCACGGCACTCGCCGATGTGATGCCGACCCTGCACGGCGGCCTCGGGACGGTCGCCGACGCCTCGCTCCAGATCATGGTGGTCACCGACGCCGAGGGCCGGGTCCTGTGGCGCTCGGGGAACCCGGGGGTACTGCGCCGGGCCGACGCCATCTGCCTGGAGGAAGGCGCCGCCTGGGGCGAGGAGGCCACGGGCACCAACGCCATCGGAACCGCCCTGTCCGCGGACCTCCCCCTCCAGGTGCACTCCGCCGAGCACTTCGTGCGCGCCCTGCACGACTGGACGTGCGCGGCCGCGCCCGTGCACGACCCGCGCGACGGACGGTTGCTCGGGATCATCGACGTGAGCGGGCCGGGCAGTACCTTCCATCCCGCCACCCTGGCCCTGGTCGACACGGTGTCCAGACTGGCCGAAAGCGAACTGCGGGCCGCGCATCTGACGGCCATCGAGCGGCTGCGCGCGGTGGCCGCGCCCCTGCTGTGCCGCCTGGACGGTCCGGCCCTCGTGGTGGACTCCCACGGCTGGCTCGCCGCGGTCACCGGGATGCCGCCCGTGGACCGGGTCCCGCTGCCCGACTCCTTCCGCGCGGGCCGCAGCTGGCTGCCCTCCCTCGGTACGTGTGTCGCCGAGCCGATGCCCGGCGGCTGGCTGCTGCGCGTCACCGGCGCCGACGACCTCGGGAGCGCCGGCCGGGTCGTCCTCGACCTCGGCGAACCCCGGCGCCCGCACATCACCGTCTCGGGCACGGCGGGCAGCTGGGCCCAGGACCTGAGCCCGCGGCACGCCGAGCTGCTCTACGTCCTCGCCGTGCACCGGCAGGGGCGCAGCGCGGCCCAGCTCGCGGTCGACCTCTTCGGCGACCCGACCCGCACGGTCACGGTCCGCGCCGAACTGTCCCGCGTACGCCGCCGGCTCATCGGGCTGCTCGACCACCGGCCGTACCGCTTCCGCGAGGAGGTGGAGGTCGAGGTGCTGTTGCCCCACGACCCCCGGGACCTGCTGCCGCACTCGACCGCGCCCGCGGTGCTCGGCGCCCGCACACCGGCCGAACCGGGAACACCCTGAGGAGGAGTCCTGAGGAGGGGTCCTGGGGAGGCGTCCTGAAGCGGGGCGGAGACGGGGACGGGGAGCGGGGCCGGGGTGGCGAGGGTGGCGAGCGGGGCCGGGGTGGCGAGGGTGGCGAGCAAGGCCAGCGGGGCGACGGTGACGAGCAAGGCCAGCGGGGCGAGGGCGGCGAGTGGGGCGAGGGTGACGGCGTGAGCGTATTTCGTGGGCGTCTTCCGCCGTCTTTGTCCTGGCCGGGGGGTCACTGCCGTAGCATCCACTCCACGGGCCACCCCACCCGTCTCTCCGTCAACGCCCTCGGCGGGGGAGGCAGTTGGCCTATCCGGGAGGACGCATGAAGCAGCGCGGCAGGCACCGTCGCCGAAGAAGGGGTCAGGCGCTGCGCGCCGGCCTGGCCGGAACCGCGCTCGCGCTCACCGCGGCCGCCACGCTGATCAGCACCTCACAGGCCACCGGCGCCAACAGCCCGGGCGACCTCACCGCGCTGCGCGCCGGAACCTCCTCGCAGCTGCGCCTCCACGAGAACCTGACCTCCCGGGAGACGCTCGACACGCTCAGCGGGAACATGGGCGGCAACGTGGGCGTCGACGGGGTCCTCGGCGACACCGACCACGCGATGCGCAACACCGCCGACTGCACGACGGACGAGCGGACCGCGCTGCCCGTAGAGCCGACGGCCACCCGCGCGTACTGCTGGGACGACGTCGACGCCGGGACCGCGCGGTGGCGGCCGCGTTCGGTGACCACCTCCGGTGACGCCGAGTACAACGGCGCGTGGGGCACACACCAGGTGATCCTGGCCGGCTGGACCCACCGCGACGGACAGGCGGCCGCGCCGGACCGGGACGAGGGACTGGCCCGGATCGCGTTCGTCGACGCCACGGACCCGGACACCCTGCGCTACCGCTGGGTCCTGCTCGTCGTCCCGCGCGCCGGCGGCAGGGACTTCACGGCGGTCCGCACCGGCCTCGGCGGCATGGTCTGGTACCGGGACAAGCTGATCGTCACCGCGGACCACGGCGACGGCCTGCTCGTCTTCGACCTGCACCGGCTGCTGCGGACCGACGTGGACGGTCCCGCCGTGGGCCGGGTCGGCCACGGCTACTCGGCGGCCGGCTACCGGTACGTGCTCCCCGCCATCGGCTCGTACGACCCGGAGGGCGGCTCGTGCACCCGCGGACGTGACCACGCGGTCCCCTGTATCGGCTCGCTCTCCCTCGACCGTACGACGGCTCCCGACAGCCTGGTCGCGACGGAGGCCCCGGGCGACCGCCCGGAGCGCACCCGTATCTGGCGGTACGCGTTCAGTACCGCCGCGTACCGCACCGGGCTGCTCGCCGACGCCCAGGGGCATGTGGACGCGGCCGAGGCCTACACGACCAAGGGGTCCGGGATCTCCGGCGCCCTCTCGCACCGGTCCGCCGGGGCCCACGAGGCCCAGTGGTACATCGGACGGCCGTCCGACAGACGTGAGGGGCACGGCTCTCTGTGGCGCCAGAGCGGACACGGTGCCGGGGCGGCCACCTGCACCGCGGACCAGTCGCACGCCTGCTGGGGCCTCGGTACCGGGTCGCTGTCGTACTGGCAGCGGACCGGCGAGCTGTGGAGTCTCAGCGACAGGGCGGACCGCAGGGTGCTCTACGCGGTGCCGCTGTCGTCGGTCGACGGCTCGCTCGGTTAGCGGGGCGGCGGGGTCGGGCGGGCGCCTTTGGAGAGGCGGCCGCCCCCGTGATTCCCTGGCCGTCATGAGCGACATCAGTGTGACCACCTGGTCCCTGGAGCAGACGGCCCCGGCCGACCTGCTCCCCGCGAGCGTGCCCGAGGGGGATCTGCGGATCGTCCGCGCCGAGATCCCCTCCCCCGAGTTCAGCCGCTTCCTGTACGCCTCGGTCGGCGGCGACATCCTCTGGACGGACCGGCTCGGCTGGACGTACGCGCAGTGGCAGGCGGTCCTCGGCAAGCCGGGCACGGAGACCTGGGTCGCCTACGACCGGGGCACCCCGGCGGGCTACATCGAACTCGACGCCCAGGACGACGGGGTCGTGGAGATCGCCTACTTCGGGCTCGTCCCCGCGTTCCGCGGGCGCCGGATCGGGGGGCACCTCCTGTCGTACGGCGTCGCGCGCGCCTGGGACCTGGCCGACCGTTGGCCGGGGCGGGCCGGGACGAAGCGGGTCTGGCTGCACACGTGCAGCAAGGACGGCGAGCATGCCATGGACAACTATCTGCGGCGCGGCTTCCGGCTCTTCGACACCAAGGTCGAGGAGGAGGCGGAGGCCCTCACCCCGGGTCCCTGGCCGGGCGCGTACACCGTCTGACCCGCTTTGCACCGCCGTGTCCACGACTCGCGGCCCTCCTGACGGCACCGCGGGAGGGCCGGTCATGTGACCGGCACCACCCCATCTCAGGATTCGGGACCAGTGTGTCCACATGATGGATGACGGTGGACTGCCCCGAGATCCCCGTGACACGCTTCCGTCATGTCTGGAACTGGAATTGCCTTGGTGAGTCGGCGGCACGTCGACCTCGGCCGCATGTCCAGCGCCATCTGTCCGGCGAGCTGATCAGCCCAGCACCGCCGATCCTCTTCTTTTTGCGACCCTTGCGCAGTGCTGCGCCCATTCTTCCGTATGCACCCGTATGCGCAGGTCAGAGCCGCAGATCAGACCTGCCCCGCAGTCTCGAAGGACGTAACAGCCATGGCCGCCACCCCGCAGGATCCCGTTGTCGCGCCCCGCCGCAAGGTGAGCCGTCACCGCGGTGAGGGCCAGTGGGCCGTAGGTCACTTCACCCCGCTCAACGGCAACGAGCAGTTCAAGAAGGACGACGACGGTCTCAATGTGCGGACACGCATTGAGACGATCTACTCGAAGCGGGGATTCGACTCGATCGACCCCAACGACCTGCGCGGCCGGATGCGCTGGTGGGGTCTCTACACCCAGCGCAAGCCCGGGATCGACGGCGGCAAGACCGCGATCCTGGAGCCTGAGGAGCTGGACGACAAGTTCTTCATGCTGCGGGTGCGCATCGACGGTGGCCGGCTGACCACCGAGCAGCTGCGGGTCATCGGCGAGATCTCGCAGGAGTTCGCGCGCGGCACCGCCGACCTCACCGACCGCCAGAACGTCCAGTACCACTGGATCCGCATCGAGGACGTCCCGGAGATCTGGGAGCGCCTGGAGGCCGTCGGTCTGTCCACCACCGAGGCCTGCGGCGACACCCCCCGTGTCATCCTCGGCTCACCGGTCGCCGGCATCGCCGAGGACGAGATCATCGACGGCACCCCGGCCGTCGAGGAGATCCAGCGCCGGATCATCGGCAACAAGGACTTCTCCAACCTGCCCCGCAAGTTCAAGTCCGCGATCTCCGGCTCGCCCCTGCTCGACGTGGCGCACGAGATCAACGACATCGCCTTCGTCGGTGTGAACCACCCGGAGCACGGCCCCGGCTTCGACCTGTGGGTCGGCGGTGGTCTGTCGACCAACCCGAAGATCGGGCAGCGCCTCGGCGCCTGGGTCCCGCTCGACGAGGTCGCGGACGTCTACGAGGGTGTCATCTCGATCTTCCGTGACTACGGCTACCGGCGGCTGCGCAACCGCGCCCGGCTGAAGTTCCTGCTCGCCGACTGGGGCGTGGAGAAGTTCCGCCAGGTCCTGGAGGACGAGTACCTGAAGCGCCCCCTGGTCGACGGCCCCGCCCCCGACCAGCCCGTCGCCCGCTGGCGCGACCACGTCGGAGTGCACCGGCAGCAGGACGGCCGCTACTACGTCGGCTTCGCCCCGCGCGTCGGCCGCATCGACGGCGCCACCCTGACGAAGATCGCCGAGCTGGCCGAGGCGCACGGCTCGGGCCGGGTGCGCACCACCGCCGAGCAGAAGATGATCGTCCTCGACATCGAGCAGGAGCAGGTCGACTCGCTGGTCGAGGGCCTGGAGGCGCTGGACCTCACCGCCCGGCCGTCCTCGTTCCGGCGCGGCACGATGGCCTGCACCGGCATCGAGTACTGCAAGCTCGCGATCGTCGAGACCAAGGCGCGCGGCGCCTCCCTGATCGACGAACTCGAGCGCCGCATCCCCGAGTTCGACGAGCCCATCACCATCAACATCAACGGCTGCCCCAACGCCTGCGCCCGTATCCAGGTCGCGGACATCGGCCTCAAGGGCCAGTTGGTCCTGAACGACGCGGGCGAGCAGGTCGAGGGATTCCAGGTGCACCTGGGCGGCGCGCTCGGCCTGGAGGCCGGGTTCGGCCGCAAGGTCCGCGGCCTGAAGGTCACTTCGGACGAACTGCCCGACTACATCGAGCGTGTCCTCAAGCGCTTCCAGGCGGAGCGCGAGACGGACGAGCGCTTCGCTCTCTGGGCGGCGCGTGCCTCCGAGGAGGCCCTGTCGTGAGCGAGCGCGCGGCACCTTTCTACTGCCCGTACTGCGGAGACGAGGACCTGCGGCCCAGCGAGGAGGGCCACGGGGCGTGGGAATGCGCGGCGTGCAACCGAGCCTTCCAGCTGAAGTTCCTGGGGCTGCTGTCCCGGGGCGTCCAGCGGGAAGAGCGTGGAGGGGCGGAGATATGACGGTCGTTCAGCACGAGCGCGCGGACGGCGACTTGAAGGTCCTGGCCGAGCGGGCCGGACGCGACCTGGAGGACGCCTCCGCGCTGGAGATCCTGCGCTGGGCCGCGGACACCTTCGGCGCGAGGTTCTGCGTGACCTCCTCCATGGAGGACGCGGTGGTCGCTCATCTCGCCTCGCGCGCCCGGCCCGGTGTGGACGTGGTCTTCCTCGACACCGGCTACCACTTCCCGGAGACGATCGGCACGCGGGACGCGGTCGAGGCCGTGATGGACGTCAACGTCATCACCCTGACCCCGCGTCGCAGCGTCGCCGAGCAGGACGCCGAGCACGGGCCGCGGCTCCACGACCGCGACCCGGACCTGTGCTGCAAGCTCCGCAAGGTCCAGCCGCTGGAAGAGGGCCTGACCGACTATCAGGCCTGGGCGACCGGCCTGCGCCGCGACGAGTCCCCCACCCGGGCGAACACCCCGGTCGTCGGCTGGGACGAGAAGCGCCGCAAGGTCAAGGTCTCCCCGATCGCCCGCTGGACGCAGGACGACGTGGACGCGTACGTCGCCGAACACGGCGTACTGACCAACCCGTTGCTGATGGACGGCTACGCCTCCGTCGGCTGCGCCCCCTGCACCCGCCGGGTGCTGGAGGGCGAGGACGCGCGCGCCGGCCGCTGGGCGGGCAGCGCGAAGACCGAGTGCGGACTGCACGGATGACGACGAACACCGCGCCCGCCGCGGACCCCACGACTTCCCAGGAGCGGCACGTGACGAGCGGAGCCACCGTCTGGCTCACCGGACTGCCTAGCGCCGGCAAGACCACCATCGCCTTCGAACTGGCGGGCCGGCTGCGCGAGCAGGGCCATCGGGTCGAGGTGCTCGACGGCGACGAGATCCGCGAGTTCATCTCGGCGGGCCTCGGCTTCAGCCGCGAGGACCGGCACACCAATGTGCAGCGCATCGGCTTCCTCGCCGAACTGCTCGCCCGCAACGGCGTCAAGACCCTCGTCCCGGTCATCGCGCCCTACGCCGACAGCCGCGAGGCGGTGCGCGGGCGCCACGAGGAGAACGGCACGACGTATCTGGAGGTGCACGTCGCGACCCCGGTCGAGGTCTGCTCCGTACGCGATGTGAAGGGTCTGTACGCCAAGCAGGCGGCGGGCGAACTGAAGGGGCTCACCGGGGTCGACGACCCCTACGAGGCGCCGGAGTCGCCCGACCTGCGCATCGAGTCGCACACCCAGACCGTGCAGGAGTCCGCCGCCGCGCTGCACGCGCTGCTCACCGAGAAGGGTCTCGCATGACGACCGTCGCCAGCGTCTCCGAGGGGACCGAGAGCAGCCCGTACGCGCTGTCGCACCTGGACGCCCTGGAGTCCGAGGCCGTCCACATCTTCCGTGAGGTGGCGGGTGAGTTCGAGCGGCCGGTGATCCTCTTCTCCGGTGGCAAGGACTCCATCGTCATGCTGCACCTGGCGCTGAAGGCGTTCGCGCCGGCCGCGGTGCCCTTCACGCTGCTGCACGTGGACACCGGGCACAACTTCCCCGAGGTCCTCGAATACCGCGACCGGACCGTGGAGCGCCACGGGCTGCGGCTACATGTGGCCTCGGTGCAGGACTACATCGACCGCGGTGTGCTGCGCGAGCGTGCCGACGGAACCCGCAATCCGCTCCAGACGCTGCCGCTGACCGAGAAGATCCAGGCCGAGCGCTTCGACGCCGTGTTCGGCGGCGGACGCCGTGACGAGGAGAAGGCGCGGGCCAAGGAGCGGGTGTTCTCGCTGCGCGACGAGTTCTCGCAGTGGGACCCGCGCCGTCAGCGGCCCGAGCTGTGGAACCTGTACAACGGCCGGCACGCGCCCGGCGAGCACGTCCGGGTGTTCCCGCTGTCCAACTGGACCGAGCTCGACGTGTGGCAGTACATCGCCCGTGAGGGCATCGAACTGCCCGAGATCTACTTCGCGCACGAGCGTGAGGTCTTCCAGCGGTCGAACATGTGGCTGACCGCCGGGGAGTGGGGCGGCCCGAAGGACAGCGAGAACGTCGAGAAGCGGCTCGTCCGCTACCGCACGGTGGGTGACATGTCCTGCACCGGTGCCGTCGACTCGGAGGCGACCACGCTGGACGCCGTCATCAACGAGATCGCCGCCTCCCGGCTCACCGAGCGCGGCGCGACCCGCGCCGACGACAAGATGTCCGAGGCCGCGATGGAAGACCGCAAGCGCGAGGGGTACTTCTAGACATGACCAGCACCACCGAACCCACCGAGCCCCTGTCGGTCGAACAGCTGTCGGCGACCACCCTGCTGCGTTTCGCGACCGCGGGCTCCGTCGACGACGGCAAGTCCACGCTCGTCGGACGCCTGCTGCACGACTCGAAGTCGATCCTGACCGACCAGCTGGAGGCCGTCGAGCACGCCTCCCGCAACCGCGGCCAGGACACCCCCGACCTCGCGCTGCTCACCGACGGTCTGCGGGCCGAGCGCGAGCAGGGCATCACCATCGACGTCGCCTACCGCTACTTCGCCACCGCGCGCCGCCGGTTCATCCTCGCCGACACCCCCGGCCATGTGCAGTACACGCGCAACATGGTCACCGGCGCCTCGACCGCCGACCTCGCCGTCGTGCTCGTCGACGCCCGCAACGGCGTCATCGAGCAGACCCGCCGGCACGCCGCCGTCGCCGCGCTGCTGCGCGTCCCGCACGTGGTGCTCGCCGTCAACAAGATGGACCTCGTCGCGTACGAGGAGACCGTCTTCGCCGCGATCGCCGAGGAGTTCACGGCGTACGCCTCCGAACTGGGCGTCCCCGAGATCACCGCGATCCCGATCTCCGCGCTGGCCGGCGACAACGTGGTGGAGCCGTCCGCGAACATGGACTGGTACGGCGGCCCGACCGTCCTCGAACACCTGGAGACCGTGCCGGTCAGCCACGACCTGGCGCACTGCCACGCGCGGCTGCCCGTGCAGTACGTGATCCGCCCGCAGACCGCCGAGCACCCGGACTACCGCGGCTACGCCGGCCAGATCGCCGCCGGTTCGCTGCGCGTCGGCCAGGAGATCACCGTGCTGCCCTCGGGGCGCACCTCGACGATCTCCGGCATCGACCTGCTGGGTGAGCCGGTCGACGTCGCCTGGACCCCGCAGTCGGTGACCGTCCTGCTGAAGGACGACATCGACATCTCCCGCGGCGATCTGCTGGTGCCGACCAAGGACGCCCCGCCGACCACGCAGGACGTCGAGGCGACCGTCTGCCACGTGGCCGACGAGGCGCTCACCGTCGGCCACCGGGTGCTGCTCAAGCACGGCACCCGGACCGTCAAGGCGATCGTCAAGGACATCCCCTCCCGCCTGACCCTCGACGACCTCTCGCTGCACCCGCACCCGGGCCGGCTGGTCGCCAACGACATCGGCCGCGTCAAGATCCGCACCGCGGAGCCGCTGCCGCTCGACGCGTACGCCGACTCCCGCCGCACCGGCGCCTTCATCCTGATCGACCCGGCCGACGGCACCACGCTGACCGCGGGCATGGTCGGCGAGTCCTTCGCCGCGCCGCAGCCGGTCAAGGACGAGTCCGACGACGACGGTTGGGACTTCTGACATGAATCCCATCGACATCTACTCCACGTTCGCGAAGGAGGGCGGCCGCGTCGGCAGCGGCGCCCTCGGCAGCGGGCAGGGCGGAGTCGCGCGATGTGCGCGATGACGTACGCGCACTGCCTGCGCGCCCCGTCCCCCCACCCGACGTCCCGGATGCGACGAAGACCTGCCGACCTTCCCGGCCACGATTGAAGACGTGACCGCCGGGCCACCGAGAGGAACACCTCCCGTGCCTGCCATCCGCTCCACGCGTTCCAAGCTGCTGACCCGCGGCGTAGCCCTCGCCACCGCTCTCCCCCTGCTGACGCTCGCCGCTTGCAGCTACGGCTCCGACGCGAAGGACGACAACGCCGCGGCCAAGGTCGCCACCGGGGCGAAGAAGATCGACGGAGTCGACTCCGTGAAGATCGGCTACTTCGGCAACCTGACGCACGCCACCGCACTGGTCGGCAACCAGAAGGGCTTCTTCCAGAAGGAGCTCGGCGCCACCCAGGCGAAGTACCAGATCTTCAACGCCGGGCCCTCCGAGATCGAGGCGCTCAACTCGGGCTCCATCGACATCGGCTGGATCGGCCCGTCGCCGTCCATCAACGGTTTCACGAAGTCCGAGGGCAAGAGCCTGCGGATCATCGGCGGTTCGGCCTCGGGCGGCGTCAAGCTCGTGGTGAACCCCAAGAAGATCAAGTCCCTGAAGGACGTCAAGGGCAAGAAGATCGCGACCCCCCAGCTGGGCAACACGCAGGACATCGCGTTCCTCAACTGGGCCGCGGAGCAGGGCTGGAAGGTCGACGCGCAGAGCGGCAAGGGTGACGTGTCGGTGGTCCGCACCGACAACAAGATCACCCCGGACGCCTACAAGTCCGGTTCCATCGACGGCGCCTGGGTGCCGGAGCCGACCGCGTCCAAGCTGGTCGCCGAGGGCGGCAAGGTGCTGCTCGACGAGTCGAACCTGTGGCCCGACAAGAAGTTCGTGATCACGAACATCATCGTGTCGCAGAAGTTCCTCAAGGAGCACCCGAAGGTCGTCGAGGCGGTCCTGAAGGGCTCCGTAGAGACGAACAAGTGGATCAACGCCAACCCGGACGACGCCAAGGCCGCCGCGAACAAGCAGCTGGAGGCCGACTCGGGCAAGGCACTGCCGGCGAACGTCCTCGACCCGGCGTGGAAGTCCATCCAGATCACCAACGACCCGCTGGCCTCCACGCTGAGCACCGAGGCGGACCACGCGGTGAAGGCCGGTCTCCTGGACAAGCCGAACCTGACCGGCATCTACGACCTGACGCTCCTGAACAAGGTCCTGACCGCCGCGGGTGAGAGCAAGGTCGACGACGCCGGTCTCGGCGTCAAGTAAGCCCGGATCCCGATGAGTTCCCAGGAGGTGACGACCATGGCAACGACGCTCGCCAAGGCCGCCGACGGCGCCGACACGACCGAGTACGCCGCCCGCATCGAGCACGTCTCGAAGTCCTTCGCCGGACCCGCGGGGCCCCAGCTCGTCCTCGACGACATCACCCTCGATGTCGCGCCGGGCGAGTTCGTCACCCTCCTGGGGGCCTCGGGGTGCGGCAAGTCCACACTGCTGAACCTGGTCGCGGGTCTCGACCAGCCCTCGGCCGGCACCATATCGACCAACGGGCGCCCCGCCCTGATGTTCCAGGAGCACGCCCTCTTCCCGTGGCTGACCGCGGGCAAGAACATCGAACTCGCCCTGCGGCTCAGGGGAGTCGCCAAGCCCGGACGACGCGAGCGGGCCGAGGAGCTGCTCGAACTCGTCCGGCTGAAGGGCGCTTACGGCAAGCGGGTGCACGAGCTGTCCGGCGGTATGCGCCAGCGCGTGGCGATGGCCAGGGCGCTCGCCCAGGACAGCCAGATCCTGCTGATGGACGAGCCGTTCGCGGCGCTGGACGCCATCACCAGGGACGTGCTGCACGACGAACTGACCCGGATCTGGCGCGAGACGGGAGTGTCCGTCCTCTTCGTCACGCACAACGTCCGCGAGGCCGTCAGGCTCGCCCAGCGCGTGGTCCTGCTGTCCTCCCGCCCGGGGCGCGTCGCCCGCGAGTGGAGGGTGGACATCCCGCAGCCGCGCCGTATCGAGGACGCTCCCGTGGCGGAGCTGTCCATCGAGATCACCGAAGAACTGCGTGGGGAGATCCGCCGTCATGGCCAGCACTGAGACGAAGTCCGACGCGGACGTCAGGGACACCGGGCTCGGCGGGCTGGAGGCGGGCCTCGACGCGCTGGAGTCCTCCGTCGCCGGCCGGCGCTCCTTCGGGACGACGTTCCGGGAGAAGGTGCTGCCGCCGCTGGTCGCGTTCGTGATCGTCCTGGCCGCCTGGCAGGCACTGATCACCTTCAAGATCGTCGACGACCCGACCAAGCTGCCCTCGCCGTCCGACGTGTGGGGCGAGGTCAAGAACGCCTGGCTCGAAGGCACCCTGCTCGACTACATCTGGACGAGCGTCTCGCGCGGTCTGCTCGGCTTCCTGTTCGCCCTGGTGATCGGGACCCCGCTGGGTCTGCTGGTGGCCCGGGTGAAGTTCGTGCGCGCCGCGATCGGCCCGATCCTGTCGGGCCTCCAGTCCCTGCCGTCGGTGGCGTGGGTGCCGCCGGCGGTGATCTGGCTCGGCCTGAACAACTCCATGATGTACGCGGTGATCCTGCTCGGCGCGGTCCCCTCGATCGCCAACGGGCTGGTGTCGGGCGTGGACCAGGTGCCGCCGCTGTTCCTGCGGGCGGGCCGCACGATGGGCGCGACGGGGCTGCGCGGGACCTGGCACATCGTGATGCCGGCCGCGCTGCCGGGCTATCTGGCCGGTCTGAAGCAGGGCTGGGCGTTCTCCTGGCGCTCCCTGATGGCCGCGGAGATCATCGCCTCCTCCCCCGACCTCGGGGTGGGCCTCGGCCAGCTGCTGGAGAACGGCCGCAACGCCAGCTCCATGCCGATGGTCTTCCTGGCCATCTTCCTCATCCTGTTCGTCGGTATCGCCATCGACCTGATCGTCTTCAGTCCGGTGGAGCGGTGGGTGCTGCGCAGCCGCGGACTCCTGGTGAAGGGCTGACCCCGTCATGAGCAGGCCCGAGCGTCCCGTCCTCGTCGTCATCGCCCACGGCAGCCGCGATCCGCGGCACGCCGCGACGGTGCACGCCCTGGTGCGAAGGGTGCGCGCCCAGCGCCCGGGCCTGCGCGTGGAGACCGGGTTCCTCGACTTCAACATCCCTTCCGTGCAAGGGGTGCTGACGTCGCTGGCGGCGGAGGGGGTGCGCGACGTGGTGGCGCTGCCGCTGCTGCTGACCCGCGCCTTCCACGCCAAGTCGGACATCCCGGCGGTGCTGCGCGAGGCACCGTCACAGCTGCGGATCCGGCGGGCGGAGGTGCTCGGCCCGTCCCCGCTGCTGAACTCCGCGCTCGAACGACGGCTGTACGAGGCCGGGCTCGCGCCCGCCGACAAGTCCCGGACCGGGGTCGTACTGGCCTCGGCCGGGTCCACCGACCCGGAGGCGATCGCGGTGATCGCAGACATCGCGCGGGAGTGGCGGCACACCGGTTGGTGCGCCGTGCGGCCCGCGTTCGCCTCCGCGGCCCTCCCCCGCACCGAGGACGCCGTCCGCGAGCTGCGTGCCCTCGGCTGCGAGCGCGTGGCCGTCGCCCCGTACGTCCTGGCCCCCGGTTTCCTGCCGGACCGCATCGCCCGGGGCGCCGCCGAGGCGGACGTGCTCGGCGATGTCCTCGGTCCGGCGCCCGAGGTGGCGCGGGTCCTGCTGGACCGCTACGACGAGGCCCGGATGCCGTCGCTGGCCGCGGTCGGCGCCTGACCCGCGCGCGGCACCCCTTCCAGGGCCTGTCTGACAATTCGCGTCGTCGCCCGGAGGGCGGCCCTGCGGCGTCAGGCGCGTGCTCTCGGCGTGCCTGCCCCAGGCCTGCGTACTGGACGTACTCGGGTCTGGGGCCGGTGCGGCGAGAGTGCGTGCATGGCGTCGCAGGGCAGACGCGAATTGTCAGACAGGCCCTAGGGGTCAGTCGAAGGAGAGCCCGCCGGTCCGGGTCCGCTTGAGCTCGAAGAAGTCGGGGTGGGCGGCCAGGACACGGAAGCTGTCGAAGAGTTCGGCGGCCTTCTCGCCGCGCGGGACGGCCCGGAGCACGGGGCCGAACCACACCGTTCCGTCGACGTGGACGGTGGGGGTGCCGACATAGGCTCCCGTGTCCGCCTCGGCTCCGGCGTCGTGGCTGCGGCGCACCGCCTCGTCGTACGAGGGGTCGTGGGCCGCGTCGGCGAGGGCGGCCGGGAGCCCGAGCTCGGCGAGCGACTCGGCGACCACCGCGTCGAAGTCCTTCGCCCCGCGCTCGTGGATGCGGGTGCCGAAGGCGGTGTACAGCTCGCGCAGCACCTTCTCGCCGTGCGCCTCGGCGGCGGCCACCGCGACCCGTACCGGACCGATGGACCGGTCCACCAGATCCCGGTACCAGTCGGGCAGTTCGTTGCCGGTGTTGTGGAGGTACAGGCTCATGGCGTGGAACCGGAGGTCGAGCGGACGGCTCCGCTCGACCTCCAGGATCCAGCGCGAGGTGATCCAGGCGAAGGGGCAGGCGGGGTCGAACCAGAAGTCGACCCGGGTGGGCGAGGTGGTTGTCATACCGTCGACGCTAGTGGCCCGGTGGCACGGAAACCCGGCCCACTTCCGTACGGAGAACGTGGGCCACTTCTCCGGTTCGGACCTCGGGCGCTACACGGCGGACAGGCGTGGATCCCGGCCGCTGTGGGCGAGGGCGCGGTCGAAGGCGGGGGCGTCCTCAGGGACGTCCACCGGGTCGGCGAAGCCGTCGTACCGGCGGTAGAGCTCGGCGTGGGTGTCGACCACGCCGAGGACGAAGCGGGCGGCGCCGTCCGAGACGCGGAACGTGCCTCCCGTGGCCGCGGCGACGTCCCAGCCGTGCACCGCCATCTCCTTGACGATCATCGCGGCGATGTCCGCCGCGGGCATCCTCGCGGAGCCGAGCTCGACCTCGCCGTCCCACACGGCGGGGTCCTCCCAGGCCGCGACCGCGCGGTCGAGCTGTTCGGCGTAGGCCTCGGCCCAGCCGGGTTCGGCCGTGAAGTCGCGCGCGGTCAGCTCGTCGGGCAGCTGCTTGCGCAGGGCCCGGTGCTCCAGGCCGTGCGAGGTGTAGAGGACCCAGTGGTTCACCAGGGTGCGGACGTCCCAGTCCGTGCAGTGCGAGGGCCCGGGCAGCTGCGCGTCGGTGACACCGCGGGCCACCCGGGCCGCCTCGGCGGCGCATTCGGCCATGTGCGGATACACGTTCTCGTACGCATCGTTCATGGCGTCCACGCTAGGGACCGGGAGTCGCCGGTTCTTGAACAAACGCGACAGCGTCGGCGGGACCGTACGGCGTGCCCTGATGGAAGTAGAGGAGCCAGTCGTCGCCGAGGAGCCGCCACAGGGAACTCCGGTGCGCCCGGCGGCCGTTGTTGTCGGTGTCGAAGGTCAGGTGGACCAGGTCGGGGGCGAGCTGCACGCCCTTCACATGCGAGGTCGTGGTGCGGCTGCCGTCCTCCGTGCCGGCGGCGAGCAGCGCGACGGTCGCGGCGCGGTCCCAGATACGGCCGGAGGCACCGAACTCGTAGAAGTCGGGGTGCAGCAGCGCGCCGACGAGGTCGGCCGAGCGGCGCACCGCCGGGTCGAGCAGGCGCAGTTCGCCCTCGATGGCGGCCTCCACGGCGGCATTGCGCTCAAGCACCGGTCAGCTCCTCCAGTTTGACGACGGTGTTCCAGTTACGCGTGGTGGCGAGGAGGCCCTTGAGCAGTCTGGCCTTCCCCAGGGTCTCCGCCAGCTTGGAGCGGCCTAGGCCGTCGGGCGCGTAGAGGTAGAGGGCGCGGTCCCCGAGGCGGAACTCCTCGGGGAGGAAGGCAGCGGGTTCGACGGAGGCGAAACGCTCGGCGTCGACGGGGTGCGAGAAGTACGTGATGTGCAGCTGCCTGGCCTCGAGCTCGGCGGCCGGGAACGGGCAGGCCTCCCGGACGGCCCGCAGATAGGCGTGATCGCGGACGAGGACGCCGACACCGAAGCCGAAATGTTCCTCGATGGCGCCGGAGAGCTCCCCGGCGAGCGACTCCTCGTCCCCGGCACCGCTGCTGAACACCGCGTTGCCGCTCTGGAGATAGGTGCGGACGTCGCCGTACCCGAGCCCTTCCATCAGGGTCCGCAGCTCGGCCATCGGCACCTTCTTCGCACCGCCCACGTTGATGCCGCGCAGCAGCGCCGCGTACGTCGTCGTCATCCGCACACCATAGGCCGGGCGCCCTGCCACCGGGCGTGGGCGCGACGGCCGTGCCGCGGGGAGCCGTCCGCGTGCCGAGGGGAGCAGTCCGCCCCTGCCGCGGGCCGGTCCGGTCCCTGAGCGGCGTCCCCGAGAAGTGCCGTTACGTGTAAGGGGCTTCTGTCCTCCCCAGTGCGGAGAACGCGGGGTCCGCGGGGAGGAGCGGGAGGCGCGACGGTTCACCGGACAGTACGAGGAGACAGGCTTATCGGGCCCTTACCTTCGATAGGAAAGGTGGCGGCAGGGGCTGTCACCGTGCTCAAGGGGGCAGGCCCGTCATGGGGAACACGGACACACGGGTGCGCGGCATCGCCGCGCGAGCAGGCGGCTGGAGCGCCCGCCACCGATGGGCGGCCGTCGGAATCTGGGTGCTGTTCGTCGTCCTGGCGATGGGCCTCGGCTCCGCGGCGGGCCGTGTCGACGTCAACGAGAGTGACCAGCTCAAGGGCGAGACGCACACCGCCGCGAAGATCATCGAGGACGCCGGCATCAAGGAGCCGGCCAGTGAGACGGTCCTGATCCAGGCGAAGGGCACGGGCCTCAAGGCCACGGACGCCGAGTTCAGGAGCGCGGTCTCGGCGGTCGTCGAGGCGGTGGGCACCACCGGCAAGGTCACCGATGTGACCTCGCCCTACGACACGAAATCGATCTCGAAGGACGGGCGCAGCGCGCTCGTCCAGTTCGACATGCGCGGCGACGCGGACACGGCGGGTGATCGCGTCGCGCCCGTGCTGGACGCCGTCAAGGGTGTGCAGAAGGACCACGCCGGGCTGCGGATCGAGGAGATCGGCGGCGCGAGCATGAAGAAGCAGTACGACGACGCGTTCGGCGACGACTTCCAGAAGGCCGAGCTCTCCGCGGTCCCCGTGGCGCTGGGCATCCTGCTGATCGCGTTCGGCGCGCTGGTGGCGGCGCTGCTTCCGGTGGCGCTCGCGGTCACCGCCATCATGGCGACGATGGGCCTGATGGGCATCGTCAGCCATCTGATGCCGATGAGCGACACGGCCAACTCCGTGATGCTGCTGGTGGGTCTGGCCGTCGGCGTCGACTACTGCCTGTTCTATCTGCGGCGTGAGCGCGAGGAACGCGAGGCGGGCCGTGACGCCGGTACGGCGCTGCGGATCGCCGCCGCCACCAGTGGCCGCGCCATCATCGTCTCCGGCGTCACGGTGTGCGTGGCGATGGCGGGCATGCTCTTCACCGGGCTGGCCCAGTTCGAGGCGATGGGCCTGGCCTCGCTGATGGTCGTCGCCGTCGCCATGGTCGGCTCGGTCACCGTGCTGCCCGCGCTGCTCTCCCTGCTCGGCGAGCGGGTCGAGAAGGGCCGCGTTCCGTTCCTGCACCGGGCCAGGCGGCGCGCCGCGGGCGCCGGCCGGGGCAACCGGCGGCCCGCCGACGAGGGCAGCCGTTTCTGGGGTGCCGTTCTGCGGGTGGTGCTCGCCAGGCCCGCCGTCTCCTTGTTCGTGGCGACCGGAGTGCTGCTCGCCATCGCCGCTCCGGCCCTCGGCATGAAGACCCAGCAGCTCACCCTGGACAAGGAGTTCGGCAACTCGCTGTCGATCGTCGGCACCTACAACCGGGTCAACGAGGCCTTCCCCGGCGGCTCCGAGCCGGCCGAGGTGGTCGTCAGGGCGCGGGACATCAACGCCGCCGAGGTGAAGACCGCGCTCGCCGACTTCCGTACGGCGGCGGTCACTTCGGGCGCCTCGCGCGGTCCGATCGACATCAGGGTGCACGCCGATCACAATGTCGCCCTCGTCTTCGTCCCGCTGGTCGGCGGCTCCGACCAGGCCAAGGCGGAGAAGAGCCTGGAGCTGCTGCGCGACACGGTGCGCCCGCGGACGCTCGGCAAGATCGACGGTCTCCAGGCACCCATCACCGGCCAGGTCGCGGGGTCCCGCGACTTCAACGACCAGCTCATCGGCTCGGTGACCCCGGTGTTCGCCTTCGTGGTCGTGTTCGCCTTCGTCCTGATGCTGCTGTCCTTCCGTTCCCTGACGATCGCGGTCACCTCGATCGTGCTCAACCTCCTGTCGGTGGCGGCCGCGTACGGCATCCTGGTCGCGGTCTTCCAGCACGGCTGGGGCGCGTCGCTGGTGGGCGCGGCGGGCGTCGGCGCCATCGTCACCTGGCTGCCGCTGTTCCTGTTCGTGATCCTCTTCGGGCTCTCGATGGACTACCACGTGTTCGTGGTGTCCCGGATCCGTGAGGCCCGGATGCGGGGCCGCAGCACCAAGGACGCGATCCGGCACGGGGTGGTCACCACGGCCGGTGTCGTCACCAGCGCCGCCGTCATCATGGTCGCCGTCTTCGCGATCTTCGGAACGCTGTCCATGCAGTCCATGAAGCAGATGGGTGTGGGCCTGGCGGCCGCGGTGCTCATCGACGCGACGGTCATCCGGGGTGTGCTGCTCCCCGCGGTGATGGCGCTGCTCGGGGAGCGCAACTGGTATCTGCCGAAGTGGCTGAACCGGATGCCCGACCTCACGCACGACGAGGCTCCCGAGGCCGTGGCCGCGCCGGTGCGGAAGGACGAGCGGGCCAAGGTGTAGCCGTCCGCCGGTCTCGCCTGTGCAGGGCCTGCCCGTCTCACCTGTGAAGGGTCTGCCGGTCTCCTCCTCCCGGAGGGGCCGACAGGCCCTTTCGCCGGTCCGGCCTGGGCGAATGCGACACTGGCCGACGGACGGCGCGCACCTGGAGCCGTCGTGGTGCGGGGGCCGCGCGGGCGGTACGCGAGGACATGGAGGCGAGTGATGGACGAGGCACGGGCGCGGGACGTACTGGCCGCGGCGAAGGTGCTGCTGGGGCCGGCGCGGGACGCCTCGCTCCTCGCCCTCGGCGAGAACGCGGTGTTCGGCTCCGGCGATCTGGTCGTCAAGGTGGGGCGTGACGCCGAACTCCTCGACCGGGCGCGCCGCGAACTGGCCGTCGCCGCGTGGCTCGCGGACTCGGGCGTCCCCGCGGTACGGGCCGCCGACCCCAAGGCCCTGCTGGTCGACGGACACCCGGTGACGGTGTGGCACCGGCTGCCCGATGCCGTCCGCCCCGCCGAGCCGCGCGATCTGGCGGAGCTGCTGCGGGTGGTGCACGCGCTGCCCTCCCCCTCCTTCGCGCTGCCGCCCCGCGAGCTCCTCGGCGGTGTGGAGCGCTGGCTGCGTCTGGCCGGCGAGGCGATCGACCCCGTGGACGCGGCGTATCTGCGGGAGCGGCGCGACGGCTTCGCCGCGGCGGCCGCGGCGCTCGTCCCGCATCTGCCGCCCGGCCCGATCCACGGCGACGCGCTGCCCCGCAACGTCCATGTCGGCCCGGACGGACCGGTCCTGGTCGACCTGGAGACCGTCTCCGCGGATCTGCGGGAGCACGATCTGGTGGTCATGGCCCTGTCCCGCGACCGCTACGGACTTCCCGCCGAGGCCTACGACTCCTTCACCGAGGTGTACGGGTGGGACGTCAGGGCGTGGGAGGGCTGCTCGGTGCTGCGGGGTGCCCGCGAGACGGCCAGCTGTGCCTGGGTCGCCCAGCACGCGCCGACGAACCCCAAGGCGCTGGCCGAGTTCGAGCGCCGGGTGGCGTCGCTGCGGGACGGCGACGAGACGGTGCGCTGGTACCCGTTCTGACGTGACCGGCCCGACCGGCTCGTCCGGGCTGACCGGCTTATCCGGGCTGACCGGCTTATCCGGGCTGACCGGCTTATCCGGCTTCCCCGGCTCGACGTCGGAAGCCCGCCCTGGGTCCGCCCCGGGGCCGCCCGGAGATCAGACGCGTTCGTCCGCCAGGTCCCGCAGCGGCCAGGTGCCGTCCACCACCGCGTCCGTCTCGCCCTTGCGGCGCAGGAAGGCCTGGAAGTCGGCCGCCCAGTCCGCGTACCACTCGATCTGGCGGCGGTGCAGCTCGACCGGGCCGAGGGCGGCGACCTTGGGGTGGCGGCCGGCTATCGCGCAGGCGAGCCGGGCGGCGGCCAGCGCGTCGGCCGAGGCGTCGTGCGCGGAGTCCAGGACCACTCCGTACTCGGTGCAGACCGCCTCCAGGTTGCGCTTGCCCCGTCGGTAGCGGTCCACGGAGCGGTCGATCGTGTACGGGTCGATGACGGGAGCGGGGTCGACGCCGCCGAGCCGCTCGCTCAGCGACGGCAGTCCGTGGCGCCGCAGCTCGGCGGAGAGCAGCGTGAGGTCGAAGGCCGCGTTGTAGGCGACGACCGGGACGCCGGTGCGCCAGTACGTGACGAGGACCTCCGCGATGGCGTCGGCGACCTCGTCCGCGGGACGGCCCTCGGCGGTCGCCCGCTCATTGCTGATCCCGTGCACCGCCACCGCGTCGACCGGGATCTCCACGCCCGGATCGGCCAGCCACTCACGGCGGCCCAGCGGCTCCGAGTCCCTGACCTCTATCACGGCGCCCGTGACGATGCGCGACTCGCGCGGATCGGTCCCGGTCGTCTCCAGGTCGAAGCCGATCAGCAGCTCCCGGTGCCAGCCCATGGGTGGCCCCCCTTCCTCGTGGTGCTTTCCCCCAGTGGTCTCCACGATCGCACGACCCACTGACAATCCCGGGACCGCGTTCCACCGGGACGCAAGGAACGGCGTCTCAGGACACGGGCCGCGAATCGGCCCAGGCCACCTCGAACTCCTCGCGATAGGTGGGGAAAAGTCCCTCGTCACCCATTTCGTCCGGTTTGAGGACCCGGCTCCCGCCGCGCAGCACGAGGACCGGCGCCTCCATGCCACGGGTGCGGCGCAGATAGGACTGCACGATCGCGACCCCGTCCGAGCCGTCCCCGTCGACGAGGTACGCGGTGAAGCGGGGCGTCTCGTCGTAGACCTGGATCTCGAAGGCGTCCGGGTCGCGCAGCCGGGACCGCACCCGCCGCATGTGCAGGATGTTCATCTCGACCGACCGGCTCAACTCCCCGCGCTTGATTCCGAGTTCGCGCTCGCGTCGCTTGACGGCGCTGGAGGCGGGGTTCAGGAACAGCAGCCGGGTGCGGCAGCCGGACTCGGCGAGGCGGACGAGCCGGCGCCCGGAGAAGTTCTGCACCAGCAGGTTCAGGCCGATGCCGATCGCGTCGAGCCGCCGGGCTCCGCCGAAGAGGTCCTCGGCGGGGAACTGGCGCAGCAGCCGCACCCGGTCGGAGTGCACGCCGACGACGTCGCCGTAGCGGTCGCCCACCAGGTCCTCGACGGCGTCCACGGGCAGCCGGCGCGCGGAGGGCACGTCGCTCCCGGCGCCGAGGATCTCCAGGAGCTTGGCCGCGGCCCGCTCGGCCTGGTTCAGTACGGCCTCGGACAGGGCACGGTTGCGCGACACGACGTTCCGGGTCACTTCGAGTTCGTCCAGGGCGAGTTCGACGTCCCGGCGTTCGTCGAAGTACGGCTCGAAGCACGGCCAGTGCTGGACCATCAGCTCGCGCAGCTGGGGCAGCGTGAGGAAGCTCAGCACGTTGTCGTCCGCCGGGTCGAGCAAGTACCCCTTGCGGCGGCTGACTTCGCGTACGGCGACCGCGCGCTGCACCCATTCCTGGCCGGCAGGACCCGCGGCGGCGACCACCCAGTCGTCGCCGTGGACGGGTTCGTAGATGGGCCGGAGAACAGCGGCCACGACCGCGCGCAGCCGCTGTTCGACCAGGTTCAGCCAGATGTAGGCGCGCCCGGCGCGCTGGGCGCGTGTACGCACCTCGCGCCAGGCGTCGGCGCCCCAGTCCAGTTCCGGTCCGATGGATCCCATCTCCATCGGCCGGGCCAGGGACACCGCGCCGGGTGGGACATCTGTGGAGTTCCCCTCGTGACCCTCGTCACCAGGAGGCAGCTCCAGCCCTCCCGAGCCCACCCGCGCACCGCCTTCCGCTCCCCCGAGCACTCCCCAGGGGCCAGGCCCCAATCAACGATCAAGGAAGGGTACTCCGGGAGCGGCGAGCGGTGCAGCCCGATGCACAGGTCGTTTCCCAACTACCTAGGTTCGACATGCCCGTTCTGGTTCGCGAGCTCCGGCGGAGTGAGCGGATTCATAGCGGTGACGTCACGCGGGGCGATGGAGAATCCCTGCCAGTGGACCGGCATCGGCTGCTGGTCCTCGTCCCTGGCGATGTGGTGGAAGCCCACGTTGACCCAGACCACGGGGTGGGTGAGCGTCTGGCCGTCGACGTACCTGTCGACGGATTTGCCGTGCCCGGCACCGCAGTTGCGCAGGTTGTCGCTCGCGAACTGCTCGCAACTGTTGTACTCGGTGAAGTAGACGTCGTGCTTGGTGAACGCGTGACCGAGGTACTTGGTGGTCGCGCCCGGGACTATCTCGTACGAACGTGCGTGGTTGTCCTTGTTCTTGCCCGAGTTGCTGACGAGGCGCCACCAGCGCATGTTCTTGGCGTCGCCGGCCAGTTCCTTGGTGACCTTGGTGACCGTGGTCTTGTTGCTGGGGGCCTGCTGGCCCTGCGCGGGCGGGCTGACCACGGAGTCGTACTGCTCGACCTTCTCCTTGGACGAGCCGTCCAGGGCGAAGTTGAGCCGCCAGAAGATGTTGTGGCTGTGGCTCGTGGCGTAGTCCTTGGCACCCTTGCCGAGCGGCCAGCCGCGGCCGTCGCCCGCGTCGTAGTCACCGGGGGACAGGCTGCCGGTGGCGCCGACGTTCATGTTGATGGTGCCGTCGTCCTGGAAGCGCCACTCGGTGATGTACTCGTACCAGCCGACCTTGTTGACGGTGTAGATCAGCAGGTCCTTGCCCTGCTTCTGGAAGACCTTGTTCCCGGTGTCGGCCTCCATCCGGTAGGCGTGACCGCGTGAACGGGTCGTGGTGCACAGGCCCTTGACGTTCGCGTGCTGCGGGTCCCAGGCGTCGGGGACCTTGACCGTCTTGATGGCACCGCCGGGACACTCGGCCGGGACCATGTCGACCAGTCCCTGTCCGAAGCCGGCGCCGGTCAGGTCGCTGTACTCGACCGAGCCGTCGTCGTAGGGGACGTCGATCTGGGCGAGCTTGGCGGTGCTGAGGACCTTGATCGGGGCGGCCTCGCCGGGGGGCTGGTAGGAGATGTTCTCCAGGACGAGCCCGGCCTCGCTCTCGTAGTGCCAGCACATCCGCCAGGTGGTGCCGGTGGAGAGCTTCTGTTCGATCTGGTACGCGGAGCTGCACGCGGGCGCCGGGGCCGGCGCGGACCTGGGCTGGGCGACGGCCGGTCCCGCGGCCGTCGTGGCTCCGGCCGCCAGGGCGAGCGTCGAGAGGCCCACGGCCGCCCGGCTGCGGGCACGGCTGTTTCTGTTGACGCGCATGAAGAGACGACTCCTTGCGGAAAGCTGTGAAGGTGGGAAGGAAAGAAGGGCGGCGCTCAGCCGAGCTTGCCGACCTTGCGAGCGCTCAGGTCGATCACCAGGTCACGGCTGTCGATCCAGGGCCCGTTCTTGACCTTCGGGAAGAGCCGGACGCACCGGTGCTCGCCGCAGGCGCCGAGAACGGCGGGCTGGGCGCCGGATGTGGCGCGGTAGACCATGCTGTTGAGCATCAGCTGGTCGGGCGAGGTGAGTTCCTTGCCGGTCGCGTCCTTGAAGTCGGCCTTGAGGCCCGCGCCGAGCGGATCGGCGATCAGCAGCCTGGCCGCCTCGGTCATCTCGTCACGGCTGATGGGCGGCTGGACGCCGTGCTGGACGCCCGTCCCCGCGACCTTCCCCGTGTCGAGGTCGACGGTCTTGGTGACGAGCGTGTCGTTCTTGTAGTCGTAGAACGTGAGGTCGGCCCGGCGTGGCGCGTTCGGGTTGTCCAGATCGGCCGTCTCGGGCTCGGCGAGGTCGACTCCGATGCGCTGCGGTCCGCGCGCCCCCTCGACGTTCTCGCTGGAGTTGAAGAGCTGCCGGCTCACCGCGATCTGTTCGGCGCGCCGCATCTCGTCGTCGGTCAGCGGGTCGCGGCCCGTGCCCTTTCGGCCCTCGGCCGGCGCCCGCTCGACGACTCCGGGCCGCACGGCGCCGCCCTGCCCGTCCTGGCCCGACTGCGCGGTCCCGGCGCCTCCGCCGCTCCCGGTCGTTCCGCCCGATTCGTCGGCCCCCGCCGACCCCGGAAGGGTGACACCGATCATCACGGCCGTCCCCGCCACCGCGATGGCCGCACCCGCCACCACCTTGCCCAGATGGCGGTGCACTATCTTGCGCACATTTCCCCCTACTCCCCCTACTTCCCCAGGAGTCGTTTGAGTCCCACTGGTTCGGCATACGAGATATGCCTGGTCGCGGGGTAAGAGGGATGTAAGTCATAGGAGGTTCCATCAATTTCGAGGAGACTCGGCCCGGACTCGCCCCCAGGGGCACGGCACTACTGGAAGAGTCATATCCATGCAGGTCTGGCCTGGCGAGGCGTATCCACTCGGTGCCACGTACGACGGTGCCGGTACCAATTTCGCGGTCTTCTCGGAGGCCGCCGACCGTATTGAGCTGTGTCTTCTGCACGACGACGGCTCGGAGACGGCCGTGGAACTGCGGGAGACCGACGCGTTCGTGCGGCACGCGTTCCTGCCCGGCATCATGCCGGGACAGCGCTACGGCTTCCGGGTGCACGGGCGGTACGCGCCCGAGCGCGGGCAGCGCGCCAACTCGGCGAAGCTGCTGCTCGACCCGTACGCGCGTGCGATCTCGGGCTCCATCGGCTGGGGCGAGGAGGTGTACGGCTATCCGTTCGGATCACCCGACAAGCGCAACGACCTCGACTCGGCACCGCACACCATGTCGTCGGTCGTGGTCAATCCGTACTTCGACTGGGGCGACGACCGGCGCCCCCGGACGGAGTACCACCACACGGTGATCTACGAGGCCCATGTGAAGGGCCTCACGATGCTCCATCCGGACCTCCCCGACGAGCTGCGCGGCACCTACGCGGCCCTCGCGCATCCGGCGATCATCGGGCACCTGACGGAACTGGGCGTCACGGCGCTGGAACTGATGCCCGTACACCAGTTCGTGAACGACCACCGGCTGTCCGACATGGGCCTCGCCAACTACTGGGGCTACAACACGATCGGCTTCTTCGCCCCGCACAACGCGTACGCCTCCTGGGGCGACCGGGGCCAGCAGGTGCTGGAGTTCAAGTCGGCCGTCCGGGCCCTGCACGAGGCCGGCATCGAGGTCATCCTGGACGTGGTCTACAACCACACGGCCGAGGGCAACCACCTGGGCCCGACCCTCTCCTTCAGGGGCCTCGACAACGCCTCGTACTACCGGCTGGCGGACGACCCCCGCTACTACATGGACACCACGGGCACCGGCAACTCGCTCCTGATGCGCTCCCCGCACGTGCTCCAGCTGATCATGGACTCGCTGCGCTACTGGGTCACCGACATGCACGTGGACGGCTTCCGCTTCGACCTCGCGGCCACCCTGGCGCGCCAGTTCCACGAGGTGGACCGGCTGTCGTCCTTCTTCGACCTCGTCCAGCAGGACCCGGTGGTCTCCCAGGTGAAGCTGATCGCCGAGCCCTGGGACGTCGGCGAGGGCGGCTATCAGGTGGGCAACTTCCCGCCGCTGTGGACCGAGTGGAACGGCAAGTACCGCGACACCGTACGGGACCTGTGGCGCGGTGAGCCGCGCACGCTGGCCGAGTTCGCGTCCCGGTTGACCGGCTCCTCCGACCTCTACCAGGACGACGGCCGCCGTCCGCTCGCCTCCATCAACTTCGTGACCTGCCACGACGGCTTCACCCTGAACGATCTCGTGTCGTACAACAACAAGCACAACCAGGCCAACGGCGAGGACAACCGCGACGGCGAGAGCCACAACCGCTCCTGGAACTGCGGCGCCGAGGGTGAGACGGACGACGCGGGCGTGCTGGCGCTGCGGGGCCGGCAGCGGCGCAACTTCATCGCGACCCTGATGCTCTCCCAGGGCGTGCCGATGCTCAGCCACGGCGACGAGTTCGCGCGCTCCCAGGGCGGCAACAACAACGCCTACTGCCAGGACAGCGAGCTGGCCTGGGTGCCCTGGCCCGAGGAGGACCGCGAGCTCCTCGACTTCACCCGCGCGATGGTGTGGCTGCGCCGGGACCATCCCGTCTTCCGGCGGCGGCGCTTCTTCCACGGGCGGCCCGTCCAGGGCACCCACGACGAACTCTCCGACATCGCGTGGTTCACCCCCGAGGGCCAGGAGATGACCCAGCACGACTGGGGGTCGGCCCAGGCCCGGGCGCTGTCCGTGTTCCTGAACGGCAACGCGATCTCCGAGCCGGGCGCCCGCGGGGAGCGCATCAGTGACGACTCCTTCCTGCTGATGTTCAACGCCTCCCCCAAGTCGCTGGAATTCGTCGTGCCGGCCGATCACGGCCGTCAGTGGCAGGTCGTCGTCGACACGTCCCTGCCGGAGGGGGTGGCCCCCGGGACGGGCGCCAAGGTCACGGCCGGCGACCGGCTCACCCTGGTCGACCGGAGCCTGACCGTGCTTCAGCGGCCCGTCTAGGAGGACCGCTTTCCCGCCCCGCGCGCGTGGGGCCGCCTCGCCGGGGGCACGCGCGCGCGGGGCGGAGCCGTACGAGCCCGTCCCCGCGCGCGGGCAGGGGCCGTGCGTGCCCTTGTGCGGGCCGCGATGACAGAAAGGCGGCCGGACGGGTACGTAGAGTCGCATGACACCTGAGCGCCCCGAACCGGCGATCGCGGACTCGGTCGTCCCCGGCCCCCTCGCCCCCGTCGTGCCGACCGCCACCTACCGGCTCCAGCTCCAGCCCGAGTTCCCCTTCCGCCGCGCCGAGGCGGCCGTGCCCTACGTGGCCGCGCTCGGCGTCTCCCATCTGCACCTCTCCCCCGTCCTGGAGGCCGTCCCCGGCTCGACGCACGGCTACGACGTGGTCGACCACACGCGCGTACGGGCCGAACTCGGCGGTGAGGAGGGGTTGCGGTCCCTGGCACGCACCGCGCGCGAGCACGGCCTCGGGCTCGTCGTGGACATCGTGCCGAACCACATGGCGATGTCCCCGCGCCACAACCACGCCCTGTGGGAGGTGCTGCGCGAGGGCCCCGGATCCCCGTACGCGCGCTGGTTCGACATCGACTGGGACGCCCAGGACGGCCGGGTGCTGCTGCCGGTGCTCGGGGACCGCCTCGGCGCCGAGACCGGCCAGCTGAAGGTCGACGGCGACCTGCTGCGCTACTACGACCATGTGTTCCCGCTGCGCGAGGGCACCGCGGGCCTGCCGATGCCCGAGCTCCTGGACGCCCAGTGGTACCGCCCCGCGTGGTGGCGGCTGGCCCGCACCGAGCTCAACTACCGGCGCTTCTTCAGCATCTCGGAGCTCATCGGGGTGCGCGTCGAGGACCCGGAGGTGTTCGCGGCGACCCACGCGAAGATCCTGGAGCTCGTCGCCGACGGGGTGATCGAGGGACTGCGGATCGACCACCCGGACGGGCTGGCCGACCCGGACGCCTATCTGCGCCGGCTGCACCGGGCGACCGAAGGCCGCTGGACGGTGGTCGAGAAGATCCTCGCCGACGGCGAACCGCTCCCGCCCGCCTGGCCCGTGGCGGGCACCACCGGCTACGACGCGCTGCGGCACATCGACGGCCTCTTCACGGACGAGACGGGCGCGAGCCGGCTGCTCGGCCGCTACCGGCGCTTCGCGGGCCCCCAGGCCGACCGGGGCGGCCACTGGGACAGCACGGTGCGCCGGGCCGCGTACAAGGTGATCACGCACGAACTGGCCGCCGAGACCGAACGCCTCACCCGCGAGGTGAGCGCCCTGTGCGCCGCCTCCCCCGACCCCGCCGCGCGCGACCACGCCCCGTGGGCCCTGGGCACCGCGCTGCGCGAGCTCCTGGTCCGGATGGAGGTGTACCGCTCCTATCCGTCGACGGACGCGGCCCAGGTGCTCACCGAGCGGGCCGCCGCCGAGGCCAGGTCGGCGTTCGCCGTGCCCGAGGAGGCGCAGGCGGTGGATCTCGTACGGGATCTGCTGCTCGCCCGGGACGGCGACGGGCCCGGAGCGGCCGCGTTCCGGGCCCGGTTCGCGCAGACGTCGTCGGCGCTGCGCGCCAAGTCGGTGGAGGACACGGCGTTCTACCGCCACGTACCCCTACTGTCGGCGAACGAGGTGGGCGGCGACCCGGGCAGCCCCGCGGTGTCCCCGGACGACTTCCACGCCTACTGCGCGCGCGTGCAGCACGACCGGCCCGCCACCGGAACCGTCCTGTCCACCCACGACACCAAGCGCAGCGCGGACGTGCGCGCCGCCGTCTCCGTGCTCACCCAGTGCCCGGAGGCCTGGTCCGAGGTCCTGGCGGTGGCGGGCGACGAGGTTCCGGGGAGCCCCGACCCGCAGCTGGCGTGGGCGGCCTGGCAGACGGTGTTCGGCCTCGGCCCGGCCGCCGGGCAGGAGACGGCCGGGGCCCACACCGAGCGCGTGCGGGACGCCCTGCTGAAGCACGTCAGGGAGGCCGGGACCCGCACCGCCTGGACCGAGCGCGACCCCGCGTACGAGGACGCGGTGGCGGCGTTCGTCTCGGACGGGCCGTGCGGGCCCCCTGGACGGCACGTGGCCGCGCTGCGGGCCGCCTTGGCACCCCATGTGCGGGCGAACGTCCTGGGGGCCGCCCTGGTCCATCTGACGATGCCCGGGGTGCCGGACGTCTACCAGGGCACGGAGGACGAGTACCGGGCGCTGGTGGACCCGGACAACCGGGAGGCGTTCGCGCCGCGGGACCCGTCGGCCGAGAAGCCGGCGCTCACGGCCGCCGCGCTGCGGCTGCGCGCCCGGCGGCCCGGTGTCTTCGGCGCGTCGGGGACGTACGCGCCGCTGCCGGCCGAGGGTCCGGCGGCCGGGCACTGTGTGGCGTTCGCGCGGTCGGGAGAGGTGATCACGGCCGTGACGCGGCTGTCGCTGGCCCTCGCCGAGGCGGGCGGCTGGCGGGACACCGTCCTCGCGCTTCCCCCCGGCCGGTGGGCCCATGTGCTCCCCTCCGGTTCCGCGGAGCGGGAGTTCGCCGGGCACGCGCGCGTGGCGGACCTCTTCGAGGGGGCACCCGTCGCCCTGCTGGAGCGCGTCAGCGCGGACACACCGGAAGGGTCCGCGGAGAACGGCTGACCAGGCCCTCGGGGCGCGGCCGGGGCCCGGAGGCCCTGCGCAGGCCCGGCAGCACGGTCAGCAGGGCGCGCAGCCCCGCTTCCGCCGTCAGCCGGGCCAGCGGCGCGCCCGGGCAGTGGTGCGGTCCGCGGCCGTACGCGAGGTCGCCGGGGTCCGCGCGGAAGATGTCGTAGCGGTCCGGATCGGCGAACCGGGCCGGGTCGCGGCCCGCGGCGCCGAGCAGACACGCCACGGTGGCGCCCTCGGGTATCGAGCCGACCGGTTCGAGCGTCCGGCGGGGCACGATCTGCAACGGCGGGTCGCGGCGCAGCGACTCGGCCCAGGCGGCTCCGGTCAGCTCGGGGCGGGCGCGGATCAGGGCGAGTTGGCGCGGATGGTCGAGGAGGTTGGCGAGGAAGGACGCGAGGGCGCGTGCCGTCGTCTCGCCGGCCGCGCCCAGCACGGTCCCGGCGATCCCGGTCACGGCCTCGTCCGGCAGTGGATCGCCGCCGGGGCGGGCCGCGCACAGCGCGGACAGCAGGTCGTCACCCGGGTGGGCGCGGCGGCGGGCGATGTGGGGCCGCAGATAGGCGTCGAGGGCGGGGCGGTGACCGCCGAGGTGGTCGAGTCCGGTCCGGCACCAGGCGTGCACGCGGGCCGTGTCCTCGTACGGCAGTCCGAGCGCGGCGACGGCCGCGGCGGCGGGCAGCCACTGGCAGAACTCGGCCACCAGGTCGACCTCCTGACGGGACGCCAGACGGCTCGCGAGGACGTGGGCGGTGCGCTCGGCGCCGGCGCGCAGCGCGGCCGACACCTGGTCCCGCCGCACCGAGGCCAGGGCGGCCCGGTACGCGCCCGCGTGCGGCGGTACGGGTCCGGGCGCCGGGGCGACGAACCGGGGGTCCCCGAGCACCGCGCGCACATCGGCGTACCGGCTGACCAGCCAGGCCCCGAACGGCTCGTCGTGGAACAGCGGGAAGGTGCCGCGCAGGGCGCGGTGGAAGGAGTGCGGATCATCCCGGGTCCCCGGGTCGAGCAGGCTGCCCGGAGCACCCAGGCGCGCGCGGGAGCCGCGGGGCGGTGCGTACGGCGCCGGGTCCGGGTCCGGGGGAGCCGGAGCGGGCGAGCCGGGGGCGGGTGCCGGTCCCGCGCGGGCGCGGGGCGCGGCCGCCTCGCTCGCCGAGGGTGGGCCCGGCGGGCCCGCGGGGATCGTCGTCGGGGGGCCTTCGACGGGAAGGCCGTGTGGACACAGCACCGCGGGCCACCACCTCGGGTCGGCGCGCCGGACCCGCGCGCGGTTGTTCCGAGTCGAACACCGCCCGGGCGGGACCGCAGTTCCCGTACACCCGGACGAGTGAATCGTGTACGTCGCACCCGGCCCGCCCGCCCAGGGCGGGGGCGTACGCCGGTCGCCGCGCGCCGACCGCCCCGCACGGGCTCGCGCCGGGGGTACCCGCAGGCCTGCGGGACGTGGTCCGCCCCGGCCGGGAATCCGCGCGCACCCGCCGCTGCCCCTTGCCGCCGGAAAATGCCATCAGGGGTCCCCCGGTGCCGCGCCGACGCGTCCTTGACAGTTCTCCGAGACCGTGGAGTACTGCCAAAAGCGACGCAGGGCGGACAAGTCGGGGGTGAGTCATCTGCCGGAGTTGCGCTACCCCAGTGTGACCGAAATCGTGTCGTCCGCCTCGGCGCTGGCGGCTCACCGGCCCGACCTGTGCGTCCTCAGAGAAGTGGGCACCTCGCGCGCGGGCAGACCCCTCCACCTGCTGTCCGTCGGCCACGCCCGGCGTGCCGTCCTCGTCGTGGCGGGGGCCCACGCCAACGAGCCGACCGGTGGTTCCACGCTGCTGTCCCTGGCCGAACGTGTGCTGTTCCGGCGGGAGTTGCGCAGGGACACCTCGTGGCATTTCCTGCTCTGCGCGGACCCGGACGGAGCGAGCCTCCATGTGACCCCCGCGCCGCGGACCCTCCTCGACTACCACCTGGGCTTCTTCCGTCCGGCCGGACCCGAGCAGCCGGAGTGGTCGCCCTCCGTCCTGCCGCCCGACCGGCTCCCGCCGGAGACCCGGGCGCTGACCGGGGTCATCGACGAGGTGCGGCCCTACCTCCAGGTGACGCTGCACGGCACCGATCTCGGCGGCAGCTGGGTGCAGTTGACCAAGGACGTCCCCGGTCTCGCCGAGCCGTTCGCCAAGTCGGCGGCGGAGCTGCGCATCCCGGTGGAGACGGCCGCCTCGGACGCCGCGGGCTGGCCCGCCTCGGGGCCCGGGGTGCATGTGATGCCGGCGCCCGGTTCGGACACGGCGTACCCGAGCATGCCGGACGACGCCCGGCACAGCACCTGGTACCACGCCCACCGGTACGGCGGTCTGACGGCCGTCGTGGAGGTGCCGATGTGGGCCAGCGACCTGGTGGACGATCCGGCGCCGCACCCCGCCCCCACGGCGGCGATGCGGGGCCTGGCCCAGCGCCTGGTGACGGACGCCGCACAGGTGGAGGCGGTGCTCGGCCGGGCCCTGCCCCGGCTGCCCGGACCCGACGGACCTCTGCTGCGGGCCGCGAAGTGGGCGCTCGACCTGGTGCCCGGGCTCGCCGCCGACTGGTCGCAGCCGCCCCCCGTGGACACGACGATGGCGTACGTGGGCAGCGTGGACGCGTTCGGCCGGCGGATCCCGCTGCGGGCGGCCTCGATGCTGCTGCGCGTGCTCCGGGAGGCCGACGACCGCGAGGCACCTCGTCTCGAAGAGCTGGTCGCCGGCTGGAGCGACGCCTTCGCCGAACGCTTCGGCGCGCGCTGGGTGCCGCTGGAGAACCAGGTCGAACACCAGGCCCGTACGGTGATCGCGGCCGCCCGTCACGCGCGCGAGGGCGCGGCCTGACTCAGCTCGACAGGTCGAACACCGCGCCCGTCTCGGCGCCCATCACACAGGAGTTGGCGTATGTGTGCCTGAAGTCGACGCGGCGGCCGTTCCATCGGCCGTGCGCGGACGCCGTCACGGGCGCGTAGAGCATCGGGCACATGGTGCCGGTCCGGCGCGGAATGCGGCCGAGGTCCCCTCTGGCGGCGGCGAGTTGACGGCAGGCCCTGGCCGCGTGGGCGTGGCCCTGGGGTGGGTCGCAGAGCAGCAGGACGCCGCGGGTGTCGCTGGAGCGGGCGTCGCCGCGGGTGACCGCGAGGCCGAGCCAGTTGCCGGGGAAGCCGTGCCGGGGGGACGCGTGGGCCGCGGGGGCCGCGCCCGCGAGGAGGAGTGCGAGCGGCAGGAGCAGGAGGGCGCGGATCGCTCGAAGGGTTGTCGTCATTCCCGGTGCATCGGCACCGTGGCCCGCGCGGTCCAGCCGGAGTCACCCGAACGGGGACGTACGCCGTCGTGGCGTCCGGCGAGTTCGAACGCGGAGAGGACGACACGCGCCTGGTACTCGACCTGGCGTGCGACCGGGATCCAGCGTGCTCCGCAGCCGTCGCGGTAGTCGGCGCACCACGCGTCGATCAGCCGGTCGAGCTCGGGCAGCGCGCCGGAGGGGTCCTGGCCGGAGGCGGTGACGAGCTGGTGCAGCAGTCCGGCGGTGCGCAGCGCGACCCGGCGCCCGGCGAGGCGCAGGGCGGTGAGCCGGGCGGTGTCGAGCGGCGGCAGGGCGCGGGTCCCGGCGTGGCGGACGTCGGGGTCCCAGGAGTCGGCGAGTCCGGGGCCGACCAGTAAATAGTCGTCGACCGGCGCGAGCAGACAGGTCACGTCCGGCGAGCCGCCGAGGCCGGGACGCACCCGGGCCAGGAGGTCCTTGAGGACCCTCGTGTCGTGGCGCAGGGTCCGGCTGACGGAGCGCAGGGCCGGGTCGGGGTCGGCGGGGCGCGCCGGGTCCTCGACGGCCGCGACGCCCCACATGGGTGCCTCGACGATGGCGGTGACCGTGCCGTGCCGCTGGGGGTGGAACCAGGTGGAGTCGACCGCGGCCTCGGTGATGGCGGCGGCCAGGTCTCCGGTGCGCGGCGGCGGGACGCGGTAGACGGCGGGTCCGAGTTCCGGCCAGTACAGGGTGTCGTACGGGCCGAGTTCGCGCGGGATGCCGAGGCGGGCCGCGCTGTGCGCGACGCGCTGGGACAGGCCGGGAAGGTCGCGGGTCAGCTCGACGAAGGCGCCGCCGACGTCGACGCCGTGCAGCGAGCACTGGAGGAAGGGCCGCAGCTCGTCCTGGAGTCCGAGCAGGACCCGGGTCTCGGGCAGGGCGGCGCCCCGCGGGCCGTCGGGCAGCCATTCCGGCTGTTCGCGGAAGCCGGGCCGGAAGAAGTGCCGGAAATAGTGGCCGAGGGTGTAAGGGCCCCGGAGCCAGGCCTCGTTGCGGCGGGAGCCGTCGGGGTCGAGGCACAGGAGGAGGTTCCAGGTGGCGTCCGCGCCCTCGGTGAGGCGGGGGTCGGCCAGGGCCCGCTCGGCCAGCCGGAGGGCGGTCGCGCCGCCGACGGGTTCGTTGGCGTGCGGTCCGGCGACGACGAGTGCCTGACGGCTGCCGTGTCCGACGGACAGGAGCAGCATCGGGACGCCCGCCCGGGAGGTGCCCACCCGGCGCAGCCGGGCCTCACCGGGGCGCCGGGCGACGAGCGCGGCGGCGCGGGTGCCGAGTTCGTCGACGGTCGGGTAACGGCGCAGTGGCGGCAGAGCACACCTCCACTCGTACGTGCCGTCGTTTCACCGGATGTACATCACGTCCACACAGTCAGTCACGGACTCGGGGTGTACGTCAACACCGCGGAGGCGCGCGGATGGTGGGGGCGAGCCGGCGAACTCCGGTCCGTACGCGCTCTCCGGGCGCGCGGAGGCCGCTCGGGTGGGAGGGCGGTGCCGCCCGGCCGGCCGTGCGGAGGCCTCCTGGCCGGAGGCGCGGTTCAGGCCGAGGCGAGGCGGAACATCATGCGGCCGAAGCCGACCTGGTCGCCGTCCTTCACGACGGACGCGCCGATGACGCGCCGCCCGTTGACGGTCGTGCCGTTGGTCGAGCCGAGGTCGCGCAGCACCCACGCACCGCCCTGGCGGCGCAGTTCGGCGTGCACCCGGGAGACCGTCTCGTGGTTGAGGCGCAGTCCGCTGGCCGGGTCGCGGCCGATGCGCAGCGGGTAGGCGTCACCCGGGTCGGGCAGCTGGAGTTTGGGCAGGCGCTCGGCCTGCCAGGCCCGGCGCAGCCGGACCGTGAAGCCGGACAGGGCCTCCACGGTGCCGAACACCCGCTTCGACCAGCGCCGCCCGGCGCGTTCGTCGCCGGGGGGCAGGTCGGCGGTGAGCACGGCGAGTTCGTCGGAGCGGCGGGCGGCCAGCGCCAGCTCCATGCGGTGGACGAAGGTGTCGTGCGAGAGACGGCCGAGGGCGACGCCGTCACGGAGGGACTTGAGCGCCCGGTCGCGCTCCGCGTCGGACAGCCGCGCGGGGTACGGGTGGAACTCGAAGGACGACGTCACGTTCGTGATTGTCGGGCAGTAATGACAACGTGTCCAGAAGACCCGGAAACGGCTGGTGGGACCGCGTGCGGCCGTTCGCGCGACCAAAGGGCGACGAACACGCGGCAAAAGGGTGGATCCGAAAGCGAATTGATCTCTTGTGGAGCACCATGGACGTGCTGGGTCACTGCGAGCCGACAAGGGGGAAGCGTCCATGCGATTCGAGGTGTGGGCACCGCGGGCCGACCGGATGACGCTCCATCACGCCGGTGTCACGAGCGCGTTGGAACGCGATCCGGGGCGTGCCGGATGGTGGACGGGTGAGGCGGAGGTGACGGACGGGACGCGGTACGGGTTCGCGGTGGACGACGGTCCGGTGCTGCCCGATCCCCGCTCGCGCCGCCAGCCGGACGGCCCCGACGGGCCGAGCGCGGTGGTCGACCAGGGCCGGTACGCGTGGCGTGCCGACTGGCCAGGACGCCCGCTGCCGGGTGCGGTCCTCTACGAACTGCACGTGGGGACGTACACGCCCGAGGGCACGCTGGACGCGGCGGCGGACCGGCTCGGGCATCTGGCCGAACTGGGTGTCACGCACGTCGAGTTGATGCCGCTCTGCCCGTTCCCCGGCCGGCACGGCTGGGGGTACGAGGGGGTCTCCCTGTGGGCGGTGCACGAGCCGTACGGCGGTCCCGAGGCGCTGAAGCGCTTTGTCGACCGGGCTCACGAACTGGGTCTCGGTGTCGTCCTCGACGTCGTGCACAACCATCTCGGTCCCTCGGGCAACCATCTGCCCGCGTTCGGGTCGTACTTCACGGACACCCATCAGACGCCCTGGGGCTCGGCGGTGAACCTCGACGCGCCAGGCTCGGACGAGGTGCGCTCCTATCTGGTGGGCAGCGCGTTGGCCTGGCTGCGTGACTACCGCCTCGACGGTCTGCGGCTCGACGCGGTGCACGCCCTGCGGGACACCCGGGCGCTGCACTTCCTGGAGGAGCTGTCGGCGGCCGTGGACGCGCTCGCCGGCGATCTGGGCCGGCCGCTGTTCCTGATCGCCGAGTCGGATCTCAACGACCCCCGGATCATCACCTCACGCGAGGAGGGCGGCCTCGGACTGCACGCGCAGTGGAACGACGACTTCCACCACGCGCTGCACACCACGCTGACCGGTGAATCGCAGGGCTACTACGCGGACTTCGCGCACACCCCGCTCACCGCGCTGTGCAAGACGCTGACGTCGGGGTTCTTCCACAACGGCACCTGGTCGAGCTTCCGCGGGCGCCGTCACGGCCGTCCACTCGACCGCGCGCGGGTCTCGGCTCAGCGGCTGCTCGGCTACAGCCAGACCCACGACCAGATCGGCAACCGCGCCCAGGGGGACCGGCTGTCGGCCACCCTCTCCCCCGGGCTGCTGGCCTGCGCCGCCGCGCTGACGCTCACCGCGCCCTTCACCCCGATGCTGTTCATGGGCGAGGAGTGGGGTGCCACGACACCCTGGCAGTTCTTCACCGACCACACCGACCCCGAGCTCGCGGAGGCCGTACGGCGGGGCAGGCGGCGGGAGTTCGCGGCGCACGGCTGGGCCGAGGAGGACGTGCCGGACCCGCAGGACCCGGCGACCCGGGACCGCTCCTGTCTCGACTGGTCGGAGCCCGAACAGGCCCCGCACGCACGGCTGCTGGCCTGGTACCGCGAACTGATCGCCCTGCGCCGGAGCCAGGCCGACCTGTCGGATCCCGATCTCGCGGCGGTCAGGGTCGCCCACGATCCGGCGGCCCGCTGGATCGCCGTCCGGCGCGGGGACGTCCGCGTCGCCGTGAACCTCGACAAGGACCCCGCGGCGATTCCCCTCGGCATCCGCCGGGTCCGGTTCCTCGCCGCCTGGGAACCGGTGGAGGCGCCCGGCCCGGACGGGGTACTGAACGTGCCGGGCGAGTCGTGCGTGGTACTGACCCAGGCGTGAGGACCCACTTGGGAGCCGTCCTGGCCGGTCCGTCCTGCCGGGCCCGTCCTGCCGATTCCGGTCCTAGGGTGCCTCGTCCGGTGTGTCCCGGAGGTCGGTGACCCGCTCCAGGAGGATCGACTCCCAGGCGCGCCTCAACCGGGCCTCCAGGAGCGGAAGCCCGGCGGGGTCGTGGCCGCCGTGGAGGCCGTCGGCGAGCCGGACGACGGTGTCGCAGCGGGCGAGCCACAGGCCGCGCAGGCAGGAGCGGGCGCCGTGGCCGGCGAGGGTGGCGGCGCGGACGGCGGCGGGGGCGCCGACGGCGAGGGCCAGCCCGGCGATGTCCTCGGCCGGATCCCCGATCACCGCGCCGCTCCAGTCCAGGACGCCCCGCACCCGTCCGTCGGGGCCGACCACGAGGTGTTCGCCGAGGAGTCCGTGGTGGACGAGGACCGCGGGGCCGGTCTGCGCGCCGAGCTGGACGGCCGCGGGCGCGGCGAGCTGGTCGAACCTGGCGGGGTCGAACTCCTCCGCGGGGAGCCGTTCCGCGGCCCGTACGGCGGTGGCGCGCAGGGCCTCAAGGGAGCGCGGTGGGACCCGCGGCACCCCCAGCGTCTCGGCCTGCCGTACAGGGACCTCGCGCAGCCCGGTCAGCAGGTCCGCCAGGTCGGCCTCGCCGAGCGCCGAGACGGCCTGCTCCTCTCCGGAGACGCCGGGCACCCTGGTGTCCAGGGTGTAGCTCAGCCCGGCCGCCCAGTCGCCCCGCGCGACGCTCAGGGGAACGACGCCCCCGACGAAGGGACGGATCAGCTCGCGCAGCCGCAGTTCACGGCGGCGGCGCAGGGAGGCCCCGGGGTCCGGGGCGAGCCGCAGCACATGGCGTCGGCCCACCCACCAGGTGAAGTGTCCGCCCTGCTCGCGGACGGGCCGTACGTCCGGCCCCGGACCGGGGGCGGCGGCGTCGGAGAGCAGCGCGCGGACCAGCCGACGGACGGTCTCGGGGGTCGGTGGCGGTGCGGGTGCCGGTGTCGGGTTCATGGTCGCGCCCTTGTCGTCCGGGGGCGGGGTCGAAGGATCGTCGCACGGTCCGCGGGCCCGCGTCAGTCGACGACGACCATCTCGCGGGACGTGTTGTTGAGCCGGCGTCCGCCGTCCTCGGTGACCGTGACGATGTCCTCGATGCGGACGCCGAAGCGCCCGGGCAGATAGATCCCCGGCTCCACGGAGAAGCACATGCCGGGAACCAGGGGCTGTTCCTCGCCCTCGACCATGTAGGGCGGTTCGTGGGTGGTGACGCCGATGCCGTGCCCGGTGCGGTGGATGAAGTACTCGCCGTACCCGGCGGCCTCGATGACGGCGCGCGCCGCGCGGTCGATGTCCTGGCAGGCGGCTCCGGGCCGCACGGCACGGAAGCCGGCCTCCTGGGCCTCGCGCACGATGTCGTGCACCTTGCGCTCCTCGTCGTCCGGTTCGCCGACGTGGACGGTGCGGGAGGTGTCGGAGCCGTAGCCGTCCTTGAGGCCGCCGAAGTCGAGGACCACCATGTCGCCGGGCTCGATCACGCGCTCGTCGGCCTCGTGGTGCGGGTCGGCCCCGTTGGGGCCCGAGGCGACGATGGTGAAGTCCACCTGGGAGTGCCCGAACCGGCGCAGGAGATCGGCGAGGTCCTTGGACACCTCCGACTCCCTGCGGTCGGCGAAGCGGACCTTGCGGATCTCCTCGAAGGCCTCGTCGGCCGCGGCTCCGGCGGCCGCGAGCCGCTCCAGTTCGGCCGCGTCCTTGACGGCCCTGAGCATCGGCAGGGCCACGGTCAGGGCCTCGTAGCGGGTGTCGGGGAGCCTCTTCTGGATTCCGAGCAGGTGCAGGGCCCAGCCGTTGTCGCTGATGCCGAAGCGGCCGGCGCGGTTCATGAAGGGTTCGGCGGCGGCGTAGGGGTCCATGCCGTCGGTCCAGTCGTGCAGGGTCAGCGCGGGCGCGCCGGGCGACTTGGCCGCGTCGGGCGCCTCCAGGGTGGGCACGACGAGGGCCGGATCGTGTCCCGCGCGCAGCACCAGCAGGGTGAGCCGCTCGGTCTCCACCGGGCGGTACCCGGTCAGCCACACCAGGTCGGGCCCCGGCGCGACGAGGACGCCGTCGAGCCCGGCGTCGGCCGCGGCCTCGGCGGCGCGCCGCATACGGGCCTCGTAGTCGTCCGCGGTGAAGGGCGCGGGTGTGGCGGCGGTCATCCTTGCCTCCGTGTGTGCGGAGTTCCCCGGGGGGCTACGGCAGCATCCTGCCTCTCCGGTGGGGTGCGCGCGAGCCGGTCGTACCGCGGCGGGGTCAGCCCTCCAGGGCGAGGCGGGCTCCCAGGAGCAGCAGGACGCCTCCGGAGACCTGTTCCAGGCGCCGGCGCACACCGGTGCGGGACAGCACGGCCTTCATCCGGCCGACGAACCACACGTAGACGCCGTAGTACCCCACCTCGTAGACCGCCCAGAGCGCGGCGAGGCCGAGCATGGCGGGCAGGTGCGGGGCGCCCTCGGGCACGAACTGCGGCAGGAAGGACATCGCGAACACGGCCGCCTTGGGGTTGGCGAGGTTGAGCAGCAGCCCGCCCCGGTACGACGCCCAGTCGCTCCGCTCCGCGCCCTCCCAGCCGCCGTCGGCGCCGTCCTTGGGACGGCGTGCCTGCCACAGCGTCTGGACCCCGAAGCCGACGAGCACGACGGCACCGACGACGCGCATGACGTCGTAGGCCATCTCGGAGGCGGCGAGCAGCGCGGTGAGGCCGAACGCGGCGACGGCGCCCCACAGGAAGACGCCCGTCTCGTTGCCGAGCACGGTCAGGAACCCGGACCGCCTGCTGCCCAGGGACCGTTTGATGATCAGCACGGTGCTCGGTCCGGGCGAGGCGGCGATCAGGGTGCAGGCGCCGAGGAAGGCCGCGAGAGTGCTCAGCATGCGGCCATCGTGACGGTCCGCGGCTCCGTTGACCAGCCCCTTTTCCCGGGGACCGGCGCGACGGGCCCCGCCTCCGGGGCGCGGGCGGGCCGGAGCGTCTCAGGTCGCGGTGCCCGGTACCGCGGACAGGCGCCCGCGGCCGCCGTTCGCGTGGCGCACCCGCAGGGTGACCTCCCGGCCCGGTGCCGCGTCCGCCACCGCGCGCGCGAGGTCGGCGGCCGAGGTGATCCCCCTCCCGTCGAGGGCGAGCAGGACGTCACCGCGTACGAGGCCCGCGGTGTAGGCGGGACCGGGGTCGTGCACCGCGACGACGAGCGCGCCCCCGCCGCCGGGGGTGTCGACGGCCTCGACCCCGAGGGTGCCCCGGACCGGTTGCCGCTCGGACCCGGCGGCCCGCGGGGCTCCGGAACCGCCCGGCCCCGGCCTTTCCGGGCCGGCGGACAGGGGTGCTTCCGAACCGGCCGGCAGGGGTGCCGCGACGCCGGCCGGTTCGGGTGCCGCGGCGGCGCCCCGCCTCGGCGCTCCGTAATCGGGGGACGGCTCCCGTGCCGTCGGCCCGGCCCCGCCGACCTGCTTCTGGAGTTCCGCCAGTCCGCCCGCGCCGAGCACGGTCGCGCCCACCGCGCCGAGCCCGACGCCGGACAGCACGAGCACCGCCGCGGCGAACACCCCGGCCGACAGGGTGACCAGGCGTCCGCCGCGCCCCCGCTCCTCGCGCGGGGGCCGGGTCGCGCGGGACGGACGGGTGCCGCCCGGGTCCCGGCCGGGCATCGGTTTGGGACGCAACGCGGCCTGTTCCATGAGTCGCCTCCGGCAGATGTTCCACGGACCGCCTTCGGCTCTTGCCCTACCCCTCTCGCCGGCGCGCGACGATCCCCGAACGAGTGAGACTGGACGGCCCCCGCTCCGGAAACGGTCCCCTCAGGACGCCACCGTCTCCGCCCGTCGGGCCAGCGGTGGCGCGGGCACCCGGTCGGGTACGAAGCCGTGGGCGCGCCGGGCCAGGTCGGCCGCGCCGTAGCGGTGGCAGTCCTGATGCCATTTCAGGACCCCGGCCAGCCAGTTCTCCAGCTCGCGGACATAGCCCCGCATCACCTCGCGCGCCTCCTCCGAGAGTTCGAAGTCCTCGTAGAGGAGCGGCAGTTCATGGGCGACGACATGCTGGAACTGCTCCATGCGCCGGGTCATCAGGTCATGGACGATTCCGAGCGCCGTCGGA
Organism: Streptomyces sp. NPDC024698; assembly: GCF_055559015.1. Classification (NCBI taxonomy): domain Bacteria; kingdom Bacillati; phylum Actinomycetota; class Actinomycetes; order Kitasatosporales; family Streptomycetaceae; genus Streptomyces; species Streptomyces sp. NPDC024698. The sequence continues at coordinate 226,925 of NZ_JBVHLK010000005.1, forward strand.
TAGTCGCAGCCGAAGAAGTTCTGCACGACGAGGACGCTGTTGTGGATCTCTCCCTCGTACTCGATCTCCTTCTGGTACGAGAAGACGTCGTTCAGGAGCATCGCGTAGTCCATGGCCGCGTTCTCCAGCGACCGGACCGGGCCGCTGCGGTAGACCTCCGGGGGGACCGTCCGGCCGTGTCCGAGGCGGGACAGGCTCATGGTGAGCTCGGAGCCGAAGGTGGCCCGGCGCATCTCCAGATAGTCCACCGGGTCCGGGACGCGGTTCTGGATCTGGTTGGACAGCTCCCACAGCCAGCTCTCCGTCATCACGTCCACCGACGCGCGCAGGGCGCCGGCGGCCTCCGGGGTCATCTCCGCGGTGGTGCGCCGCCACAGGTCGATCAGTCCCCGTTCCATGCCGTTGACCGGGAGGGGCGGGTCCGCGCCCGCCTCGGGCATGCAGGCGGACAGGCGGGCGGTGGCGAACCTGGCGGCGGCCAGGTCACGGCGGTTGCCGAAGTGCAGCGGGTAGTAGTCGTCGGCGTACGTGCCCCAGGCCAGCCACTGCGAGCCGAGGTCGAGGGCCTCGGGCGTCGCGTCGGGGTGGATGCCCGCGGCGCACAGCGGCAGGTCGTACGCGATGAGCTTGTCCTCGTCCCAGACGCCCTCCCGGAGCATGCCCATGGCGTGCGTCCAGCCGCCGAGACGCTCGCGTGCGCCCGCGAGGTGCGGGCTGAGGGTGACCTCGAAGGGCATGAGGAAGTCGGGGAGCACGGACGGCCCGACCTTCTGGAACGGGACATGGGTGTACGCGCGCCGCCGTTCCGCCTCGGCCGCCGAGAGCAGTGCCCCGACGTCCGTGGCGGAGGTCCCGAGCCCGCTCGGGACAAGGGTCCGCGTCTCCTCGACGACGCCCTCGTTCATGTAGCGGCTGGAGCGCAGGTGCCATTCGTGCCCGCCGGACTGCCAGTCCTGAAGGCCCTTCGTGTACGCGGCGACGGCGCCGGTCTCCGCGGCCGTGAGCCCCTTCTCCAGGGTCAGCGCGGGCACCTCGGTGAGCGCCGTGTGCTCGAACTGGTGGAGCCGTGAGGTGAGGACGTCGTTGACGGTCTCGGCGGCCTGCTGTGTCGTGCAGCCGAAGAACGACTCCAGGACGAGGACGCCGTTGCTGAGCTCGCCCTCCTCCTCGACCTCCCGCTGGTAGGAGAACAGGTCGTTGCGCAGGTGGACACCGTCGGAGAACGTCTCCATCAGGACCCGCAGCGGCCTCGACCCCGCGACGGACTCGGGCACTTCGGCGGTCGCGAACTCGACGAGCCCGGCCGACCAGGGGGCTCCGCCCACCTTGCGGCGCATCTCGATGTACTCGACGGGGTTGGCGATCCTCCCCTCGTGGATGTTGGACAGCTCCCACATCGACTCGTTGAGCAGGTGCTCGGTGGACCGGGCGAACCGCTCGCGCCAGGCCGTGGACATCGAGGGCACCGTGCGCGCCCACAGGTCGGCGAGTCCCGCCTCGACGGGATTCTCCGGTGCGGGCACGGGCGTCGACAGGTCGAGCGGCATGAAGAGGGGGAGCCGGTCCAGGTAGGCCTTGCCACCGGCGCGATCCTGGGTGCGCTTGAAGGTCTCCAGGAAGTGGTCGTCGAAGAAGAACACCCACACGTACCAGTCGGTGATGAGGGAAAGGACCGGACCGTCGCAGTCGGGGTGGGTGTAGGCGCACAACAGGCCGTAGTCGTGGGCGTCGAGGTCGGTCTGCTCCCAGATGCCCGAGCCTTCGAGCATGCCCATGGAGCGGGCCCATTCGGCCGAGTGGGCCCGCGCCTCGTCGAGGTGCGGGTTCAGCCGGGCGGCGTAGGGCATGTAGAAGTGCGGGAGTCGGAACGGCTGCGTCATGGCCGGGCCCTACCCAGGCCTCCACGCGCGCATCCGCAGGCCAGGACATGATCACACCATCGCGTGAACCCTCCCGAAAGCCGCACACGGCGGGGCGACGGTCATCCGCGTCTCGCCTGGATCAGCGCGTGGGTCCCGCCGGTGCGCCAGCGGTCGCCCTCGGCGGCGTCGAGGTCCGCCTCGACGGCGGCCGTGAGCCCGACGACGACATCGGACTTGAGCGTCCGCAACGCGGCCACCGACCCCGGGAAAGCGGCGGTCGCGACGGCGAACGGGGTGGTGGCGGGGTAGAGCCGGTCGCCGATGAGCCGGCGGTAGTTCAGATCGCCCTTGAGCACGGTCACGTCGGCCGCGGCGAACTCCCGTCGCAGGTCGTCGGGCAGATCGGCGTACGGCAGCGGGGCGCAGGCGAAGGGATGGGTCCGGACGGTGAGACGGCCCGCGGACAGGGCGGCCCAGAGGCGGTTCCCGGCCTCGCCGGCCGCTCCCTTCGCGGCCGTCAGCCGGCGCAGCGCGTCCAGCACGTCGGCCGCGGTGGCGTCGGAGACGTAGTACGGGTACGGCTTCACGTGCAGGGTGGCCCGCCCGGCCCGGCCGTGCCGGAGCAGATGGTCGACGAGGAGGAGGTCGGGGATGAGTTCCCGGCCGGCGTTGTCCGCCACCAGGCAGAGGGTGCCGCCGGTGATCAGGGACCGCAGCAGCTCCGTGTCGTTCGCCACGAGCCGCTCCTCGGCGGCCGCCGCGCCTCCGGTGCCGGCCAGGCTGAACCCGAGGTCGGCCCGGTTGCCCCACAGGGAGCCCCGCAGCAGCGCCTCCTCCTGTTCGTCGGCGGGCCGGAGCGCGAGGTCGTCCAGCGCGGCGAGTTCCGCGGCGGCCTCGGGGGTGTCGAGCTCGGCGAGCTTGAAGGGGCGGAAGGGGTCGATGCCCTGCCAGGGCCCGGGCGCGAAGTAGCCGACGGCTTCGAGGAGTTTGCGGTAGAAGTAGCTCTCCGACCACAGGAAGGGCAGGTCGAACCAGGTCCGGCCGTAGGACTCCCGGCCGCCCCAGGCATCCCAACGGCCGCGGTCCGCCGCGGATTCCGCGAGCGGTTCGACGACACCTTCGGCGCAGTTCCGGAGCAGGGCGTCGAGCGCGAGACGCCGCTCGGGACCGTACGGAAAGGCGTCCCGCACCTTGTGGATGAGCGCCGGATGCCGCTGCGCCAGCACACTCCAGGGGAACGAGCCCGGTACCGAGCTCACGACCACCGGGACGTCGTCGGGACCGGCGGCGAACGGGGCGGGGACGTCGGGATCACGCATGCGGCTCACCGTACCGGCTGAACAGAAGGGGCCGTCCGACGCGATGCGCGCCGGGCGGCCCCTCCCCCCGCAGAGCTCAGCGTTCGGCCTAGGTCGGTCGGCTTCGAGCTGTCGACCGCTTCGGAGTCCTGCGCGGCCCGGTCGTGAACAAGGGGCGCGCAGGCGCCGGCGGCGGTCGCGCTGAACGATAGGCGGGCGACGGAGAGGAGGGATAGCGGGAAAACCCTCGATCCGTACGGCGTACGGCCCTCGATGCGTTCGGCGTGCGGCCCTCGATCCGTGCGGCGGGCGGCCCTCGATCCGGCCGATGCCGGGCCCTCAACCGGGCGGGACCGGGCGGCCGGGACGGGCCGGGCGGAACCCGCCGGGACCGGGCGAGTCGGCTCCCCTTTCAAGCGGGTCGCCGATCTGAACACACCGCGCCCCGGATCCGTATCCTCCCGTACCCCGTGCGAGGAGTGCGTGCCTGCCGCGCGCGGTGGCCCACCGCGCCGCGCCCAGCGCTTCCCCCGCATCGAGGAGACGTCCCGGATGACCGCCTACCGCACCGCCACCGCGGCCGCAGTCGCCCTGGCGGCTCCGCTGCTGCTCACCACGTGGGCCGCGGGGACCGCGTCGGCGCACGGCGCCCCGACGTCTCCGGTCAGCCGGGTCTACGCGTGCTCGCCCGAGGGCGGCAGCCAGAACCGGACGGCCGCCTGCCGGGCGGCGATCGCCGCGAACGGCGCGCCCTTCACCGCGTGGGACAACCTGCGGGTGGGCGGTGTGAACGGCCGGGACCGTTCGGTGATCCCGGACGGAAAGCTGTGCAGCGGCGGTCTTCCCGCCTACAAGGGGCTCGACCTGGCCCGCGCCGACTTCCCGGCGACGCGTCTGACGGCCGGGGCGCCGATGACGATGGCCTACAGTTCGACGATCGCGCACGCCGGAACGTTCAAGCTCTATCTGACCAAGCAGGGCTACAGCCCGACACGGCCGCTGACCTGGTCCGACCTTCCGGAGAAGCCGTTCGCCTCGGTCACCGACCCGGCGCTGGTCGCCGGCGCCTACCGCATTAAGGCGACGCTGCCGTCCGGCCGCACCGGCCGTCAGATGCTGTTCACGATCTGGCAGAACTCCAGCACGACGGACACCTACTACTCGTGCTCCGACGTCGTGTTCTCCGGCGGGAGCGGGGCCTCGAAGACGGCCGGGAGCAGCGGGACTTCGGGGAGCGCCGGGAGCGGATCCGCCGGCAAGAGCGCCAAGGCGTCGCCCAAGGCGACCCGGTCGGCGACCGCCACGCCCAGCCCCTCGACCGTCTCGGCCCCGGCCGACTCTCCGTCCAGCACGGCCGGTCCGGCCGCCGAGAAGGCGGGCACCGATCATCTGGCACCCGCGGCCGAGAACACCTCGGGCGGCGGCCCCGCCCTCCCCATGGTCGCCGGAGGGGCGGGAGCGGCGCTGCTGCTCACCGCCGGCGTCGCCGTGGTGCTGCGACGCCGGCAATGAACCGGTTTCCCGTGGGGATTCCCAACGGTTGCCTGTCGACTGTGCGTATCCGTGTCCTGGCGTGCATGAGTGAGTGTCGGCGGTCTTCGCTCGTGCGAGGCACGGGAGAGAACGAAGGTCCGTGCCTCCCCGACGGCCACGTCAGCATCGGACTCCCGGCCCCGCTCACCCACCTCGCCAACGCCCCGCACGGCCGCTACGTCCTGGCAGCGCGGGTGTCGTTCGCGCACCGGGGCGGGACCTGGCGCGACCGCGTCGAGGCGAACCGGGCGGTGGCCTATCGCGTCCATGAGGACACCGGCCGCAACCACTGGTACCTGACAGCCTCGTGGACCTTCCCACCCGCCGCCGTCCTGCCCTTGAATTCTGTGCGGGCCGGTGGCCTGATCGGCATCGACACCAACGCCGACCACCTGGCGGCCTGGCGGCTGGACGTACACGGCAACCCGGTCGGCGCCCCGCGCCGCTTCGACTACGACCTGTCCGGCACCGCCGACCACCGCGACGCCCAGGTACGCCATGCCCTGACCCGCCTGCTGCACTGGGCCCGTCGCCACCGCCTGGCGATCGCGGTCGAGAACCTCGACTTCACTGACGGGACCAGCCGGGAGAAACACGGCTACCGAAAGAAGTTCCGCAAGCTGATCTCCGGGATGCCAGTGGCCCGGCTGCGCGCCCGCCCGGTCTCCATGGCGGCAGAGCTCCGTATCCCCGTGGTCGCTGTGGACCCCGCCTTACCTCCCGCTGGGGAGCCCAGCACTGGCAGAAACCCCTCACCACCCGCAAACGCACCACCACCCGTCACGACGCTGCCGCCGTGGCGATCGGAAGGCGCGCCCTGGGGCATCCGATCAGGCGTCGGACGGCACCGCCCCGTACCCACCAGAGCGATGGGTACGGGCATGGGACCGTCCAGGCCCGACCGGACACCCCAGGACGTGAGGAAAGCCGCCCCCGCATCCCCGGACCACGGACACGATCCGTGCCGCCCGGACGCGGAGCGAACGCGGGCAACCAGAACGCCCAACACCGTCCGGGGCGTTCGGCTGAGTGTGAGTCCTGGCAACAGGACTCACTTCCGCTCAGTCCATAGGAACGGTCAGTTGACGAAAACGGCCGGGCTGCCCGTCTGGCTGGTGTCGGTCACGGGGGCGTACTTCGCGGTGAAGTAGCCGTTCGCGAAGCAGAGGGACGAGCCCGAGAACTTGGTGAACTGCTGGCTGGTGAAGTTGATGCTGTTGTCACTGTTGTCCGCCGTGCCCGACAGACTGTTCGCCCGGTAGACGCAGGTCAGCGTGCCCAGCAGCGAGCGCAGCTTGACCGTGGTCTGGATGGTGGAGCCCGCGGCCGGGGTGACGGTGACGCTTCCGTCGGAGCCCACGGCGGTGCTGTAGGGCAGGTTGTCGACGGTGATGCTGGTGACGCCGAGGACGCCGATGACATTGCTGCTGCACGAACTGGCGTTGAACGTCTGGCCGGTGAGGGACTCGGTGGCCGTGCCGGGGGACGCCGGGTTGTCGGCGGCGGTCGCGGTGAAGGTCGACGCGGAACAGGAGACGCCGCTCGTGCCGGTGCTGCTGGAGTAGAGCGTGGCGTTGGTGCCGCTCGCCAGCGAGGCGGCGAGGACGTCACCCACGGCGACGGGGGTCCCGCCGGCGCCGCCGGTGGTGAGGACCGCGACGTCGTCGGCGGAGGCGGGGACGACGGCGGACGCCGAGAGGGCCGCGACGACGCCGGCGACGGCGAGCAGGGTTCGAGTGCGCATGGGGGTGTGCCTCTTCTCCGATGGGGGTGTGGGTGCCTGACCGCGCCGGGGCGCGGGGGTGCGGGTCGAGAGGGTGGCGCGGTGTGCGGGGTGGGACGGCCGCGCGCGACGGCGGCGGGCGAACATGCCGGGGCCCGCGTGCGGGGGTGGTGCGGACAGTGACCGCCGCCGGTCCGTGACGCCTTCTCCGTACGCCACGGGCCGGCAGCGACAGCCGGGCGGCCGGCACGGCCCTCGGGGGAAGGTGACCGCAACCGGTGCCACGGGAACGGGGAACGGCCGTGAGGCGCGCCATGTCGGCGTACGCGCCAGGGCCGTTCCTGGACACGCCATGACCGCCCCGCAGTGCGGGGTCCGGGAGGTGACGGGCGTGTCGGCCGGCGGATCCGGCGCCACGGATCCGGGAAACAGGGAGAGTTGTAGACCTGATGGATGGTCAACGTCAAGGCGTAGCAAGGAAGTTGAAGGTCAGTGCGACTGTCCGGCGGATGACTGTTCACGGGTGGGACACAACTGGCACGGTTTTCCCACACGCGCCTTGACCCGTTCGTGTAACCCCCGGTAACTTCCTCGAAGGCTACTGCCGCGTAACGAGAAAGCCCTTGCAACCGCCGGGAGGCGCGAGGAGGCGTACGCGTCAGCCGCTGTCCGCGCCAGGACAACGTGCCGATGGAGCCCCACCCGCATCGACTTCAGCATCGAACGTGCCCAGGGAGCAGACATGGCCTCGTCCCCGGACGCCACGGCGTCCAACGGTTCCACGCCCGAGAACCCGGAAAGCGGTTCAGCCGCCGCCGGACAGGACAGACGCGGGCGGGTCCGGCTGCGCCGCGCCGCGGTGATGGCGGTTCCGGCCACCATGGTCGCCGCGGGACTGATGATCGCGACGGCGCAGGGCGCCCTCGGCGTCCAGTTCGCCATCTCCGGCATGCCCTTCACGGTCACCGCGACCGAGCTCAACGGCACCGGCTTCGAGCAGTTCGGCGGCCTCGACAACATGGCGGACGGCAGCCCGAACGCCGGCGACACCGGCGGCCAGGTCCTCATCGTCACGTCGGCGATCAAGAACGCGACGCTCGACCACCTGTGCCAGAGCGTCGACCTGGGGGGCACGAACCTGCTCATCACGGCCGGCAGCGGGTCGGACAAGGTACAGGCGACCAACCTGACCACCGACTCCACCGAGCTGTCAGGCAACGCCTCCTTCAACAACATCGAGATCGGCAACGACGCCAGCACCCTCGACAAGGCCGGGGTCCAGGGCCCCAAGGGCGTGTTCAGCCAGCAGGCGGACACCGTACGCATCGCGAACCTGCGTCAGACCAACTACGCGACGACAGCGGCGGTGTTCAAGCTCCCCGGCCTCAAGCTCCGCTTCAGCGACCAAGGCTGCTGATGAGTGCCGAGGTACGGGAGGAGGAGGACCGGGACCTGCGGGACACCTTCCGGCGGTGGCGCGCGAACCGCCCGTTCTGGGGCGGGCTGCTGCTCACCCTGGGAGGCGCGGAGATCCTCCTCACCGAGAAGGCGTCGCTGAAGGTCGTCCTGCACATCGGGATGCAGGGCCTCGCGGGGTATCTGCTGCCCACCACGATGCTGCTGTGCGGCCTGCTGATCCTCTTCAACCCGGCCCAGCGGCTGTTCTACTCCCTGCTGGGCATCCTGCTGTCGCTCGGCACCTGGGTCACCTCCAACCTCGGCGGCTTCTTCGTCGGCCTGCTCCTCGGGGCCGTCGGCAGCTGTCTGGCCTTCGGCTGGCTCCCCGACCAGAAGCCGCGCAGACGGCTGCTGCGGCGCGAGCACGCCTGAGGCCGACGGCGGAATCCGAACCTCGGCCTGGCTTGCCCGCACGTACGGAAAAGGGGCAATTGCCTGTACGCGCAGGGAAGTTGGCACCGTACGCAGTCGGCACCCGGCGTATCCAGGCGGGTCCGCGTCGTCGCGTAGCGTGACGTGCCGTATGCGCATCGGTGTTCGACTGCGGGGAGGCTCCCGATGGCAGATCCACGACCTTTGGTGATCGACGCGACCGGACGCGACATCCATGGAGAGGCGGCCCGGATCCGTGCGAGAGGACCACTGGCCCGGGTGGAGCTTCCCGGCGGTGTGCGGGCCTGGTCGGTGAGCGGCCCCGAGTTGCTCAAGCGGCTGCTCACCGACCCCCGGGTGTCGAAGGACGCGGGGCAGCACTGGCCACTGCTGACGAGCGGCGCGATCACACCCGACTGGCCGCTGTTCACCTGGGTGTCCGTGCAGAACATGTTCACCGCGTTCGGGGGCGAGCACCGGCGCCTGCGCACCCTGGTCTCCAAGGCGTTCACCGCCCGTAGGACGGCAGCGCTCCAGCCGCGTATCGAGGAGATCACCCGGGAGCTGCTGGACCGTGTGGCGAAGGCCGGACGCGGCGCCCAAGTCGTCGACCTGCGCGCGGAGTTCTGCTGTCCGCTGCCGATCCGGGTGATCAGCGAGCTGTTCGGACTGCCCGAGGAGCGGGGCCCCGAGCTGCGCGAGCTGGTGGACAGCATCTTCGACACCTCCGCCGAACCCGGTGAGATGACGGCGGCGTACGGCCGGATGCTCGCCGTCCTGGCCGAACTCGTCGCCGTCAAGCGGAAGTCACCGGGCGACGACCTCACCTCCGGGCTCATCGCGGCCCGCGACGACCGGAACGGCACCGCGCTCAGCGAACAGGAGCTCCTGGACACCCTGAGCCTCATGGTCAGCGCCGGTCACGAGACGACGGTCAATCTCATCGACAACGCCGTGCACGCCCTGCTCACCCGGCCCGAACAGCTCGCTCACGTCCGGGAGGGCCGCGCGGGCTGGGACGACGTGGTGGAGGAGACGCTGCGCGTGGAGGCGCCGGTCGCGAGTCTGCCGCTGCGGTACGCCGTCGAGGACATCGCCCTCTCCGAGCTCGGCGGCCCCGAGGGCATCGTGATCGCCCGGGGCGAGGCGATCCTCGCGGCGTACGCCGCCGCCGGGCGTGATCCCGGGCGCCACGGCGAGGACGCCGAGCTGTTCGACGTCACCCGCGCCGACAAGGAGCACCTCGCCTTCGGCCACGGGGTGCACCGCTGCCTCGGGGCGCCACTGGGCCGTCTGGAGGCTCTGATCGCGCTTCCGGCCCTGTTCGGGCGCTTCCCGGATCTCCGGCTGGCCGTCCCCGCGGAGGAGCTGAGGCCGGTGGAGTCCTTCATCTCCAACGGCCACCACTCACTGCCGGTGCACCTTTCCTAGGTCTCCGCACACCGGACCCGACAGACGTCGAGCATCCGGCCCGGCTCGTCGGTCCTCGGCCGCGGTCATCCCTGTGTGCCGCCCTCGGCCGGGCGGGTTGGGGTGTCCTGCGGCCGCGGGGCCTCCGGGGTTCCCGCCGTGTCCCGCTCCGCGCGGCCGGAGCGGAGGCCGCGGGCGAACGCGCCCATGCGCCGGGCGATCTCCTCGGCGGACCGCGCGCCGGCGTCCTCCGCGGGCGCGGCAGCGGTCCGGTCCCGTTCCGCGGGGCCCGGTTGAGCGGGCGCGGATGCGGTCCGTTCCGCCGGGCCCGGCTGCTGCGGGGCCCGGCGCCGCCGCTTCGGCAGGCCGCCGGCCCTGGTCGTCCCGACAGGTTCCGCCGAGCGCCGGGTGGGAAGCAGCGGCGGCATGGACGGGGGCCTCCTGCCCGTCGGCACCGGCACGGACCGCGGGACCACCCGCGCGGCCGGGACCGGATGCGTGAGCAGTGCCGCGGGCAGGAACAGCACCGCCCGCACACCGCCGTGGGGCGACCGGGATTCCACCGAGACGCTGAATCCGTACCGGGCGGCGAGGACACCGACGACGGCGAATCCGAACCGCGGAGGGTCGCCGAGCCGGGTCACGTCCACCGGGTCGCGGCCGCTCAGCAGGCCGGCCGCCCGCTCGGCCTCTCCCCCGTCCATGCCGGCACCGGTGTCGTCGACGACCACACGGGCACCGTCCTGCGCCGGCTGGAGGGTGACCTCGACCCTCGTGCCGGGCCCCGAGTGGCGGGCCGCGTTGTCCAGCAGTTCGGCGACGGCGAGGACCACGGGTTCGACCGCGCGGCCCTCGACGGCGAGGTCGACCTGTCCGTCGACGCGCACGCGCCGGTAGTCACGGACGCGGGAGGCGGCGCCCCGCACCACCTCGGCCAGGGCGGAGGTGCGTCGCCTGCGTCCGGGCCAGGAGCCGCACAGGACGGCGATCGCCTGGGCGCGACGGCCGAACTGGGCGTTGGTGTGGTCGATCTCCAGGAGGTCGCGCAGGATGTCGTGCTGGTCGTGCCGGTCCCGCATCTCGGCGATGGCCACCTGCTGCTCGTCGGCGAGAGCCTGGATCGAGAACATCGAGGCCTTGAGCACGGACTTCGCGGACCGGTCGGCGCGCACCCGCGCGTGTCCCACCGCCTCCGAGAAGCGTTCGAGGACGGTGCCGAGCCGCTTCGCGAAGTCCGTACCGGCCAGCCGGGCGTCGAGGAGGCCGCCGTCGAGCGGGCCCGCGTGCTCGGCACCCGTGCCCGCGTACGGGTGCGGGGCGTCCTCCAGGGCGGGCAGGCGGACCTCGGCCAGATGGCGCAGCTCCTCGTCGCGGGCGCGCAGGTCCCGCGCGAGATCGTCGGTCCGCCTGCGCTGCCGTGCGCTGATCCCGCGCTGCCGCACCAGCAGTACGGTGACGGCGAGCAGGCCGGCGGCCAGGCACCAGGACACGGCCACCGGTATCCGTTCGGTCATGGTCCTCAAGTCCTTTTGCGCAACGACGCATTACTGGGGCTGAAGCAGGAAAAGTGAGGGGCGGGACGCGAGTTGGCGGGGCGGATGACGGTAGCCCCGCGTCGGGTTCCACGCTTTCCCTCGCGCGCAAGGAAATTGCCCCCCTGCGCACCAGCCGTGTGCACTAGGCTGACGCCGCGTAACTGCCCTCACTCGTCGGGGAGTCGATGGTGGCCTTGCCCACGGGGAACTACCTGGTGGAAGCCCGGTCGACGGGCGCGGTGGAGCCGTCCGAGCGGGCCGACTTCTGGAGCGAGCACATCGGGTCGTACCAGCCCCGGATGGGTTACCGGTACGGACGCACCGACGACTTCCGCGGCAGGACGGTCCGTCAGCGTACCGAGGCCTATCAGCTCGTCAGATTCCGGTCGGACGCGATCGAGTACAGCAGGACCGCGCGGCAGATCCGCGAGGACCCCGACAGGGACTACCGGCTGCTGCTTCCGCTGACCGGCGAGATCGTCCTGCGCCAGGACGGGCACGAGGCGCGGCTGACACCGGGGACGGGCACCCTCGTCTCGTTCGGGTCGCCCTTCCGGTGTCTCCAGGACGCCTCCACCCAGGCGTTCGTCCTCACGATCCCGGCCCGCGAGCTGGACGGCCCGCTGAACCGCAAATCGCCGCTGGCCACCGCCCTCGATCTGAGCAGGGGCCTCGGCCGTGTCGTCCGCTCGATGCTCGACGGTCTGTACGCCGGGCGCGAGGGCCTCACGGACTCCCAGTTCAACGCCGTGTCCGACCGTGTGGTGGAGCTGTTGTGCATGCTCACCACCGGCGACGACCGCCCCGACGGCGCCCGTCATCTGACGGACGTGGAGACGGTGGTGCGCCGCCATGTCCGCGAGCACGCCGCCGACCCCGGTCTCACCGGTACGTCCATGGCCCGCGCCCTGGGCTGGTCGCTGCGCCAGATCCAGCTGGCCCTCCAGCGCGCGGGCACCACCCCCCGTGACCTGATCCGCGAGGAGCGGCTGCGGCTGGTCCGCGAACGGCTCCGGTGCGGCGACTGCGAGCACCTGACGATCACCGACCTGGCCTACGCCTCGGGGTTCTCGTCGGCGAGCACCCTGAGCACCGCCTTCCGGCAGCGCTTCGGGGTGAGCCCCCGGGAGATGCGCAACGCCGTCCGCGGAACGTGATCCCCGGCCGGCTCCGTCCCAGCGGCGCCGACGACCGGTTCAGGCCGAGGGCGCGGGACGGCCGGCCGGGTGGGCCGGGGGTTGCGGGGTCAGCCGGTCCAGGCCCTTGCGGTCGTAGTAGCGGGTCATCGCGAAACCGAAGACCAGGGCGAGCACGGCGCCGACACCGATCATGAGCCAGGCGCGGCCGAGTCCGGCGTCCGTCCGGGCGTCGAAGAAGAGGATGGCGCGCACCCCGTCGCTGAGCTGGCGCATGGGCTCGAAGACGGACAGGAAGCGGTAGAAGCCGGGGACGGCCTGGAGCGGGACGGTGGCGCCCGAGGACGGCAGGCCCAGCACGATGAACACGAACATGGACACGAGCTGCCCGATCCCGCCGAACGCCGCGTTGATCGCCTGGACGCCCAGTCCGACGGCGAGGCTCGCACAGTAGGAGTAGATCCACAGCAGCGGCAGGTGGGTGGCGTCCATGCCGAGGATCGCGACGGTGGCCACCATGACCAGGGAGACCGTGAGCACGGTGATCCCGGCGGTCATGACCATTTTCAGGAGCAGCGTCTGGGTGCGGTCGATCGGGACGGTCGGGCGGCGGGTGTGCCAGGGGCCGATCTCGTTGTCGGCGTAGCCGAGGGCCGTGTCGACGCCGGTGCTGATCAGGTTGCCGCCGAGGAAGCCGGCCAGCACCAGGAGCAGGGTGTAGTAGAACGCGCTCAGCCCCAGACCGCTGTGCGCGCCGATGGGGTGCCCGATGCGGGTGACGACCTGGACGGGGTCGGCGAGGAGCAGCCGGGTGGTGGAATCCGCCCGCGCGGTCACGGGCGACGCGGTCAGCTGCTTGCCGATGGTCGTGGAGGTCTGCTGGGCCGCGGCCGTGGTGATCCGGCTCGCGAGGGACGAACCCAGGCTGCCCATACCGGGGTTGGTGAGCACCGTCATGGTGGGCCGGACCGTGGCGTTCGCCGTGGTCAGCGCGGTGAGGGAGGCGGTGAAGTCCGCGGGGACGACGAGGGCGCCGTAGATCTTGCCGGAGGAGAGTTCGTCCTGGGCCTGCGCGCGGGTGAGTCTGCGCCAGCGCGCCACGCCGCCGGTGTCGTTCGCGACGATGGCCGCGGTGACCTGGGTGCCCACGTTCTGCCGCTGCCCGGGCGGCGGTTTCCCGGTGTCCTCGTTGACCAGCCCGATCGGCAGATGCCGCAGATGCCCGTTCGGGTTGACGATGCCACCCATGTAGAGCAGCGACAGCAGCAGCGCGAGCAGCCCCGTCAGCACGGTGGGCACCAGCCACAGCTTCGGACGGCGCAGGAGCGTGGCCGCCCGGGCCTGGGCGGAAGGACCGGAGGGGCCGCTCCCGCCGCCGGGGCGCGGGGCGTCGCCGCCCGGACCCACGGCGCCCATGGGCTCCTCGGCGCCGTCGTCCGCGGGGTGGTTGCTGTCGGCGTCCATGGTTCTCCGTAGGTTCCGGGGCGGCACGGGGGCGGCGATGAGCGCGCGGCCCCCGGCCGGGGAGTCCGGGGCCGCACGTCAGGTCAGGATCGGGGGTGCGCGCGGGTCACGGACGACGACTCGCCGTAGCTCGGGCGGTGGCGGTGGCGGTGGCGGTGCGCCCGAGACAGCGACGCAAGGCGTCATGGCGTCACGGCTTCGCGGCTTCGCGGCTTCGTGGCTTCACGGCTTCGCGGCTTCACCTGGGCGGCGGTCCACGGCTGCGCGTGGGAGCGCACACCGGCGGCCCCGACCGAACTCTCCCGGGCGGGACTTCGACCGCGAGGCCGGATTCCCCGGTCGCGCGGCCGCCCCACGGGTCGTACGTTCGTCACCCCGGTCGGCGCGTCTCCGGCCGTGTCGCCCGCACGGTGGTCCCGCTTCCCCTCCCGGACACCGCGCGGTCATACCGAACGGGAACGTTCTCCCCGTCCCCGTTGCTTCGCCTCGGATCCGTCCGTCCGTACCCGGGCGTGACGCGGAAGGACGACGTGTGCCGTGTCCCTGCCCCCGCTCGACAGCCTCCCCACACCCACCGTCGCCACAGCCGCGACCACACCGGCACACGCGCCCGCACCGGCACCCGGTGACGGACCGTGCGTCACCCGACCGGACGCCGCCACCCGCCTGACATCCCTCACCCGCGTCACGTCGCTCACCCGCCCCGCCCGCCTGGTCCTCGCGCTGCTCCCCCTGCTGGTCATCGGGACCTGGGCGGCGCTGGACCGGAGCGCCTGGCGCGGCGGCGCCGAACGGCTGGCCGCCGCCGATCCCTGGTGGTTGCTCTCCGGGATCTTCTTCACGCTGCTGGGCTGGGTGGTCGCCGCGTGGATCCGCCAGGGCGCCCTGCCGGAGCGGCTGCCGCCGGGACTGCTGCTGGCGTCTCAACTGGCCGCGGGGGCCGCCAACCTGGTGCTGCCGTCGAGCATCGGCGCCCACGCGGTCACCCTGCGCTTCCTTCGGGGCCGAGGCATCCCGCTGGCTCGCGCCACCGCCTCACTCGCCCTGTACTCACTGGTCAAGCCGGTGGCGAGGATCCCGGTGCTGATCTTCTTCCTGGTGGCCCTCGAAGACACCCGCAGGCTCGGCGGACTCGTCCCGGACGGCCGGACGCTGCTGCCGGTGGCGGCCGGTGTGACACTCGGTCTCGCGGCCGCCTGCGTGCTCCTGACCGTCGTCCGTCCGCTGCGGCGCCCGTCCCTCGGCCTCCTTCGCACCGCGCTGACCGATGTACGCATCCTGCACACCCGGCCCAGCCGCGTCCTGGCCCTCTGGGGCGGATCGGCCCTCGCCCCGGTGCTCCAGGGAACCGTGATCGCCTCGGTGGGCTTCTCGCTCGGGCTGCCGTTGTCGTGGGCGCAGGTGGTGTTCGCGCTGCTGGTCGCCGGCACGGCCGCCGGTGCCGTACCCGCGCCGGGCGGCATCGGCCCGGTGGACGCGGCCCTGGTCTTCACGATGGTCGCGCTGGGCGCCCCGATGACCCTCTCGACGGCCACCGTCATCACCTACCGCGTCCTGACGGTCTGGATCCCCCTGCTCCCGGGCACACTGATCCTCTCGGCCCTGGTGCACCGCAAAGTGCTGTGAGACCGCGAACACTTGTGCCGACTAGGTCAGTTCACCGTCACTGGCGAACTCCCGGACCTTGGGCGGTCCAATATCCCCCGGGGCCGCTGGGTGATGCATCGAGACCGAGACACTTGCAGGCCCGTTTCTACACCGAACTGCGGCGCCCGCTACGGGCCGTGCCGCTGCTGACGGACGTACTCGGACGATACGACGCCAGCCACGCCCGGGAATTGGCGCTGTACCTTTCCTGGCTGGCGGTGGCCTACGCCGACGCCAACGAGTCCGAGGCCGCAGCGGGAACAGCGGGTCGGATGCCCGCCCTCGGGCAAAGTGGCAGCGAGCGCACGGCGGAACGCACGAGGATCGTACTCAATCGGCTGCTGGCCTGTCGCAACGTGCCCGAAGTCGCCGAACTGCTGGCGTCCTGAGCACCCTCGGAGTTGGCTGTCCGCCGGCCGGAGCAACCTCCGGCACATTCCGGGCCTGAGCGGGAGAGGGACCCTCACCGGTTGGGCTTATCTGCACAGTCAGCATCGAAATTGTGAACCAGCACTGGCGTGGTCCTCGCCACCACATACGGCAACAAACCACCGATACAGTCGCAAGACGCCAAGAAGCCCCGTCGAAGTCGAATTCAACGGGGCTTCTTTTCAGCCCATCACAGCCGGATTCGCCAAGCCGGCAGAACAACAGATAGCGATCCTAAATCCGACCAGGACCGTCAGCCAAATCGTCGAGCAGTTGACGTGCAACCGCAGCCACAGCGGCGTCAGAGTCTCGCGTAAGCGATTCGATGATCCCCCTCGACGCCTGCACTGCCGCCCTCGAGTTGTCTTCCCATGAGATCTTTTCCTCATAGGATCGGCGATACTGTGGTGCGGCAGCAGCAGCAGCATCAGCCCACTGTCGAGTGGAATTCACGGCAGAAACCAACTCCAAGATCTCAATCCGGCAAAGCGATTCGGGGATTTCCGCCAATTCCATAAGGAATGGAATTACGCTAGCAGTGGCCTCCGTGAGAACGAATCCCAAGGCACACACCCTGTCCGCCAGTTCCTCAATGGCATCACGAGCGTCACCCTCGCCGGCCCATGCCAACTTTGAGAGCAGCGCCGGAAGTTCTACTGCCGAGCCGGTAGCATCAGAGAGCTCACCCCATCGAACAGTAGGAAGTCGCTTGAGCGGTCTTCCCATTACATCACCCTTGATATAGGTCAGTTATCCGGAGCCCCGACATCACGGCCTGACATTGCGGACACGCTGGGAGCAAGTCCCTGTAGCGGGCGTGATCAAATGGTTTGCGGAGCATAGCTAGACTACTGCTTCCGCGTACCAGATCTCCAGCCTCCATCGCCTGCGCAATGCAGCCTATTTCGGCGCACCCGCCGTGATGGCCGGTTTGATTAATTACCCGACGCAACGACAAGGGGAGACTCCTCAAGGCCTCACTCGACCTGCGCGTGCTGATATCGAAATAAGTATTCCCTGAAGGCGTCAAGAGAACGCTCGCCGCACCCTCATTCTTCCCAGGTGCAAGCCTGGCCAGATCCGTATACGCCCGGAGATCACACTTCAAGCCGTCCGTGTTGTGGACGAGGACTGGCGTGGCACCTGCGAGTACATAGTACGTATGCACCGTACCGACCGTCAGGTCATAAGTGGTGCCGTGGCTGTGGTAGTTGCGGACCCTTATGACCGTGGCAGAGCGGCCGTCGGGACGGCGGAGCTTCGTGCCTGTGGTCAGGTCGTGGGCGTCGGTCCAGCGGTGGTGCGTAGCGTCCCAGAAGGGGTGGTGCCAGGTGGTGGTGAGGGCCTGCGGGGCCCGCCCGTGCGTCTTGGCGTGGGTGCCGGTCGGGGCCGCGTCCACGGTCAGGGTGGTGAAGTCCTTGTCCGTCTTCGTGACGATGACGTTCTGGACCTTCTCCGGAGCCGTGACACCCGTCTGCGGGTCGGTGGCGAGGACCGTGTCCCCGGCCTTGACCGAGCTGATGGGTTTCGACGAGCCGTCCGCCAGACGGACGCCAGTACCGGGCATGAAGCTGTGCGTGGCGCAGCCGGCCGCCCCAGCCCCCGCGTCTTCCGCCGCACGCGCCTCCGTGATGGCGTGTTCGGCCTTGACCGCATCCTCGGCCAGCTTCGCGGCCTCCTCCGCGTCCTTCACCGCGGTGTATGCGCGATCGAGAGAACGCCAGACCTTGAACGCTTCGACGCCGACCTTGATGGCCTTGAAAACCTTGCCCCAAGGAACAGCGGTCAGGGCTGTGTTGATGCAGCCCATGACGTCGCCCTTGGTGAAGCAGTTGTAGGCGTCGGTCAGACCGATGACGTCCGCGACCAGGCTGAGCAGTTGGTGCTGGAGCCCGGATGCCTGCTTCTTCGCCGCCGCGGCAGCCGCGTCCGCGGTGGACTTGGCCCGCTGCACGGCCTTGGCCTCGGCCTGCGGGTCGTACGTCTTCTTGCTGATGTTGCCGCCGCTGGCGCCGAACGAGTGGCCGTCTGAGCACTTGCCGTGGTGGCAGACGGCCTTGTTCGAGCCGCCGGGGTCCACCGGACCGGTCGTGACGACCCGGACCGGGTTGCTCTTGCTGGTGCCGGTGCCGCCGATGGGGTAGCCGATGCCGCACTGGTCGGCCATGCACAGGCCTGACGGGTCCGACTCGGTGACCGGGGAGTCACCGGCGTAGTCGTAGGCGTTCCAGGTCTGCGGGGACCCCGGGTCCAGAATGGGGTCGGGGCTGAGGAAGCGGCCGATGGACGGGTCGTACTCGCGGGCGCCGAGGTTGGTCAGGCCCGTGTTGTCGTCCTGGGTGCCGCCGACGTAGCCCTGTTGCCCGATCCACGTTCCGCTCTGGTCGCGTGACTCGCCGAAGGGCTTGTACTGACGGCGGACCACCTTCTGGGTCTGGGAATCGATCTCCAGCGTGCCGGTGCCCTGGCGGTCGGGGATCAGGTAGGTGAACCTGCCGTCGGAGGAGTGCGTGGCCACGGACTGTCCGCCGATGGAGATGTAACGCACGCCGTCCGCACTGGTGGCACCGGTCTTCAGGGTGATCTCCTCGTCACCCGTGTAGAGGGTCGTGGCGTCGGGGCCGTGCCGGAGCAGAAGGCTGCCACCCGCGTCGTACAGGTACTTCGTGTCACCGCTGGAGCCGGTCGAGGCCAGTTCCGACAGATGGCCTTCGTCGTCGTAGGTGAAGGTGTCCGTTCCCGAACGGGTGGTGCGGGTCCGGGCGTTGCCGTCCTCGTCGTACGTGTAGTAGTTGGTAGTGTCGGCCGCCGCGTCGTCGGGTGTCACCTTGTCCACCTCGGACACCGCGTGGACCGGACCCTTGCCGGTCTTGAACGGGTTGTACGAGGACGTCATGTCGTGGGAGGTGTCGCCCGACGGGTCGTGATCCACCTGGGAGGACCGGGCGCCCGTCGCGTCGTAGTTCCACGACTGCCAGTAGGGCGAGGTGCCGCCGACCGTGGTGGCAGCTCCTGGTGCGGGGGTGGCGGCACAGTCGTCGGTGGCCGTCCACGCGTCCTTCAGACGCTGCGCCCAGTCGTAGCCGAAGCACTGGGTGTCGGTCGCGCCCGTCTGCAGCTTGTCGATGATCTTGGTGACGTTGCCGGACGGCTGGTAGCTGTAGCTGGTCTTGTCGGCGATCGCGGCGCCGGACTGGGTGACGGTCGTGGAGTCCGACAGACGGTGGGTCTGATCGTCGTAGTTCAGGGTCTGCTGGGCGAAGCTGCCCGAGGTTCCGTAGGTGAACTGGTACGGCTCGTCGAACTCCGTGTAGCTGAGCTTGTCGACGTAGTCCCAGCTGTTCGTGGTGCCGCCGACCGACGTGGGACGGCCGAAGGTGTCGTAGTTGTAGGTGACGGTTTCCTGCGGCAGCGAAACGGCGGCGGGGTCCTGGTCGGTGTAACTACGCAGCGTGCCGGTCAGGTTGTACGTGTTCTGATGGGTGTAGGTACCGGCCAGGGCACCCTCTGCGGTGGGGACTACGAGCTGGGTGGCCTGGGGCCAGCCGTGACTGTCGTAGCCGGTCACCTTCTCGGTGTAAGCGGATCCGCCGGTGCCGCCCACGTAGCGGACGGAGGCGGTGGGCCTGCCCTTCTTGAGCGAGTCGTACGTCCAGGAGGCCAACTCGTTGGTCGTCGACGGCGCGGCGCCTCCGGTGATGTCGTACTGGGCCTTCTTGCGGCCCATCTCGTCGTACGCGTAACCGATGACCTTGCCGCGGGCGTCGGTCGTCGTCAGCAACTGGCCGGCGTTGTCGTACGTCGAACTGGAGGAGCCGGTGTCCGGATCGGTCTGGGACGTACGGCGGCCGAGAAGGTCGTAGCCGCTGCTCCAGCTGTGATCCTGGCCGTCGTCCTGGCCGGTCTGGTGGCCCTGCGCGTCGTAGGAGTAGGTGACGGTGTCGGCTGCGCCGCTGGGCGTGGTGCCGTGGTAGCGCAGCAGCTTGACGAGTTGGTCGCGCGCGTCCGTGTACGTGGTGGTGGGAGTGGCGCCGAACGGGGTGGCGCCGGCGGAAGGAGTGATGTCGACGCGGTCGACGCCGGGGTAGGCGGTGGTGGTGCGCCAGGTCTCGGACGCGAAGTGGTAGGCGATCGAGGCGGTCACCCTGCCCGCGCCGTCGTAGACCGTGCCCGTCTGGGACGGGGTCTTGTTGTCGGGCGCGTCGACCAGCGTGCCGGTCGGGGCACCGCCGTTGTAGTACGGGGCGGAGGAACTGACGCTCCAGCCGTGCGAGTCGTAGACGGTGTCGCTGATCGTACGACCGCCGTCGACCGTCGCCGTCTGTGTCTCACGCGGCCGCAGCATCGCGTCGTAGATGGAGACGGAGGTCCGGTAGGTGTTGTCGTCGTCGAGCGTCTGGGTGGTGACCGTGGACGGCACCGACGCGGAGAGGTTGTAGCTGTACTTGGTGTTGGGGTTGTTGTCGGTCGGAAAGCCCGGGCTCCACACCGCGGTGAGGCGGCCCAGCGGATCGTAGGCGCTGGTGGTGGAGTATCCGGCCGCGTCCGTGGTCTTCAGGTCGAGGCCGCGGACGGGGTCCAGCGTGGTCGTGGTGGTGAAGCCGGCGGTCTGGCCGGTGACCTTCGGCCTGGTGACCGTGATGGACGTCGGGGAGGGCCCGGTCGGCGGGTTGTAGGCGGTGGTCGTGACGCGGCCGTCGGCGTCGGTCTCGGTGAGTTCACGGCCGTAGGAGTCGTAGGTGTTCTTCAGCGCCGTGATGTAGTGCGGAGTGCCGTCGGCCGCCACCGAGTCGGCCTTCTGGACCATCGTCACATCGCCCTTGGTGGGGGCGGCGGTGTTGTCCGTGGATCCGTCGAAGAACGTCAGATCGTCACTGAGCAGGTCCTGGGGGTACTTCGGGGCGGTCGCGCAGGAGACGGCGAGCTCCTGGACCCGGCGCGGCACCGGCAGAAGGTTGCCGGAGCCGTCCGCGTCGTACCAGGTGCGGGTGCACTTGTCGTCCTTGGACGTCCCTGTGTCGCCCAGGTCGTCCACGCTCTGCGGCAGACCGGTGGCGGCGTCGATCGTGTAGTCGACCTCGGTGGTGCGGGTGGTGCCGTCCGCCTTGGTGGTCGCGGTGCGGGCCCGCTGGATGTTGGTGCGGCGCGCGATCAGCGGGTCCAGACCGGCCTTCGTACGCGCTTGGGTAGCCGTCGCCGCCGAGCTCCAGGGGTCGGTGACGCCGTCCGAGAGCAGGGCGCCGCCGTCACCGTCGAAGGACTGCGCTTCGAAGGTCTGGCCGGCCAGCCAGTCGGAGTCCTTCTGCGGGTCGTCCTTGGCCCTGTCGTTGAGCGTGACGGTGCGCGTACCGATGGAGTTCTTGTCGCCGTCCATCCCGCGGAAGAACATGTCCCGGGACAGCGTGATCTTCGCCGGTGCGGTGCCGGTGCGGGTTTCGACCGTGCCGTAGCCGCGCCACTGGTTCCAGGTGCGGTATTTGGCCTGGGTCAGCGGGTCGTCGTTGTAGTGCCAGGCCGGGTCGCCCACATAGGTGTACGACGTCTGGACGGGCAGGCCCCCGGCCGTCGGGTCCTGCGTCGTCACCGAGTTGACGAGGAACTTGTTGAACCAGTCCAGCTGCGGGGAGGTCTGCCCCGGCGGGGTCCAGTACTGCGGATAGCAGCGGAGGGTGTTGCCGTCCTGGCTGGACGGCAGGAGCGGGGTGCCCGTGCGGTGACACTGGGGTCCGGTGTAGTTGACGGTGATCACTTCACCGGACTCGGTGGTGACCGTGGTCATCCGGTAGCGGGTGATCGGCTGGTAACCGTCGAGACCGTCCACCCGGTTGGCGAGGGCCTGCCCGGCGAACTTCACCGGAGGCAGGTCAAGGCTTCCGCCGTCCTTGCCGGTGTGCACGATCTGGCTCAGCCACAACGAGGGAGTGGTGGTGTCGCCTGTCGTCGGAAAGGTGTGGGTCAGGGTCCAGACGTCGACGTCCTTGTACGTCGTACCGACCAGGGCCTGGGTACGGATCCCCGTCAGACGCTTGGTGGTGAAGAACGTCGGGCCGTGGTTGTTGCAGGTCCCCGAGGACGCGCAGGTCTGGTCGACCGGGACGTCGGGCCAGTGCGTCGCGTTGGTGCTCGTCATCTTCGAGGAGGCGCAGTCGAAGGTCGAGTCCGCCAGGCAGCGCTCGGAGGTGTCGAAGAGCACCTGGGCGGCGGCCGGGGCGGTGGTGTCGTAGACCTTGCCCGCGAGCTGTCCGTACTGGATCTTGGCGAGGTAACCGCCCCGCGCGTACGTGGTGGGGGTGGTGCCGTTGTCACGGCCGTAGTAGCCGGTCTCGGGCGCGTACCAGTAGCTGATGGCGTTGCCGTGCGGGTCGACGGTGTAGTCGAGGTTCCACCGGTAGCCCTGCTGACACCAGGAGTTGGCGAACGTCGAAGCGTGGCACGGCTCGTTGGCATCGTTGCCGTAGACGGGCGTGGTGAACACCGAGTTGGTGGTGTCGTTGCCCGTCGCCCAGCCGGGCAGCCGGTTCCTGCCGAAGTAGTACTGCGTGCCGTCGGCCGTGGTGACGACGAAGTATTCGTTGTCGTTGTCACCGTTGACCGTGTCGGTCCTGATCTCGATCTTCTCGCCGTTGTCGCCCTGCGGGTGCCACAGACCGGTCTTGTCGTCGTGGACGAGCGTGTTGGACGAGCCGTTCAGGGACAGGGTGAGCGAGTCGACGTCGTCGGACCAGCACTCGTCCGAGGTCTTCGGGGAGCCGCTCGCCGCGTCATCGGAGCAGGAGGCGTAGCTGCGCTCGACGAAGCCGGGCGAGTAGTCCCAGCCGTCTCCGATCCAGGAGGACTGGGCGTTCGTGGAGGAGGTGCGCCCGTCGACGCTCTGGGAGCTGTAATCGAGGGACACGTTCGGGGCCAGGCTGCCGGGAACGTCGGGCACGGAGACGGGGTACGAGTAGCTGAAGGCGCCGGCCGAACCCCCTGCCGACCATTGGCCGGACGGAGCCAGCGAAGTGGCCCCGTAGCTGCCGCCGCCACCCGATGCGGCCGCTTCCGCCGCGAGTACCAACGGCCGGGCCGTGGCCGAGGCGGACACGCCGACCGAGGCCGAGACCGTCCGGGCCTCGGTGTTGTTGTCCGACACCAGCGGAGTGCGCGCACGGCACTCAGCGGCCTGCGGAGTGGTCAGCGCGCAGGCGGGTAACCGTACGAGGCGGAGCCTTCCGGCCCAGTCGCCGCCGAAGGCGTCCTTGAAAGCCGAGTAGTCGAGGCTCACTCGGGCGGTACCGGCCGAGGTTCCGGCCTCCGGCGCGACAGCAAGAACCACACCTCGTACACCGAGCTTCCGCGCGACCGCCTGGCCGGGCAAGGAGACCCGCACGTGGGCGCCTGCCCTCAGGCTGTGCACGCCCTTCGCCGGCGTGACGGTCACAGGGATGCCGGCGGTCCGTTCCGCCGCCGCGGCCGGCGCGGAGACCGCCAGATCGGCGGTCCTCTTCGCGGGCCACGTCCGGCGCGCGGAGGCGGCGCTCCAGCGAGCCATCGCCGGCGGCTTCACGGCCTTGCCCCTGACCGGCGAAACGGCGACCGGCTTCTCCTGTCTCGCCTTCACGAGATAATTCGCATGCCGCCCGTCCGCGAATGCGTCAGTCGGCGCGGTCAACCCCAGGATCAGGCCGAGTGTGCCGATCCCGACGATCCACAGTGCGGGCACCCTGCGAATCCGCATGGTCTTCCTGTAAATCCGCCAACGTAATTTGCGACGCACTCCGGCCCCCCCCATTCCAGCATGACAACCAAAGGCAAAGTCGATCAGATGATCGACGATCCCCACAGCCCCTTCACAGAAGAAAAGGTATAGAAATTACCATGCGTAGCCCTTCATTCGATCAAACACCATGCCCATACTGATCATTTTCGCCATAAAAACGGTCATCTATGCAAGATCAACCTCAACTTGCCTACCTGTCGGCAAAGAGTTGCATTCGTCGGCCGCATAACGAGCATCTTCACCGGGCGACCATTTTCAGCCACGCCGGTTGCCCCTTTGTCGAGAATTCGGATAGCGTCCCTCGCGCCCATGGGCGCTTTCCACTCGGACTAAAATTGGGGGGCAGATGTCCGACTTCCTCCGCCGACGTTCGTCCGGCGGTCCACTCAAAAATGGCGTGCGAATACCGAGCCGATTCCTGGTCCTTGCCACGGTCGGCGCGCTCTGCATGACTCCGCTCGCGATAAATCCTGCCGCGGCCGACCCCGCGCCCGGCTCCGTGGCGGATGTCAACGCCGGCCAGCCGGACCTGACTCCAGCACCATCGGACGACACGGTGCCGCCGGAGCCGACCGGCTCCCTGCGTCCGAGCGACGGCGGCGGCTTCACCGCGACCGAACAGGCAGCGTTGTCCAGCGCACAGAAGCGGGCCGCGGCGACCGGCCGGCCGGCTCGCGTCGACGCCCTCACGACCGAGACCGCCACCACGACAGCGAACCCGTCCGGAACCGTCACCTACGACTCGAACCTGCTGCCGGTACGGGTGCGCAAAGCCGGCCGCTGGGCCCCCGTCGACGCTACCCTGACGCGCAATGCCGACGGCACCTGGAGCCCCCGGGCGGCGGCCGAGCCCCTTGCGCTTTCCGGCGGCGGCGCCGCCCCCCTGGCAACCATGACGAAGGGCAAGGCCTCTCTGGCTCTGTCCTGGCCCCGGGCACTGCCGGCCCCGCGCGCCTCCGGCGCGACCCTGACCTACCCCGAGGTGCTGCCGGGCGTGGACCTGCGGGCCACCGCCGACACCCAGGGCGGCTGGTCCGAGGTGCTGGTCGTGAAGAATGCCAAGGCCGCGGCCGACCCCGCGCTCGCCCGACTCGCCCTGACCACCAAGAGCAAAGGCGTGACCGTCACGGACGACGGCCACGGCAACCTTGCCGCGACCGGTTCAGAGGGCCAGGTGCTCTTCAGCGCCCCGCAGCCCGCGATGTGGGACTCCAGCGGCCTCGGCTCCTCGCACGCGCATGCCGAAGCGGGCCCCGCGCCGAAGGCTCGGGTGGCCCGCGTCCGAGGACGCCTGCACGGCCGGACCCTGTCCCTCGTCCCGGACGCCGCACTGCTCGGCGACGCACACACCCGGTTCCCGGTGTTCATCGACCCGACCTGGAACCCGCACTACGCCAGCGGCGCGAAGCAGCACTACGTCGAGACCCAGCAAGGCTGCCCCACCGCGAAGAACTTCGACTCCACGCAGTATGGCGACCCGGGCGTCGGCTACAACAGCTGGTCCGGCTGCATCGGCGGAGAGCGCTCCTACTTCCAACTGGCCGTACCCTCCAGCATCCTCGGCACGCACATCGTCTCGGCCACGGTAGACGCCAAGGAGAACTACTCCGCCAGTTGCAGTCTCTCCTCGGACGTCTCGCTCTACTGGTCCGGAGCGATCAGCTCGGGTACCACCTGGAACAACAAGCCGTCCTTGACGAGCAAGCTGGCCACCAAGAGCTTCGGCCCGGCCTGCACCAGTGAGCCCTCCGGCGGGTTCTCCGTGACCTCCACCATCGCCAAGGGCGCGGCCGCGCACTGGAAGAGCTGGAGCTTCGCCCTGGTCAACAGCCAGAGCGGCAGCGGTGACGGCAACTACTTCAAGCGGTTCGACAACAACCCCTCCATGTCCATCACCTACAACCACGTGCCCAACAAGCCCGGCACCCTGGCTACGAAGGTCGGCTCCACGTCGCTCGGCTGCGGCACCACCGCGCCCTACCCGATCGTCGGCAAGACCCTGGCCACCACTCCTCCCACGCTCAACGCCAAGGTCAGTGACACCGACAAGGACGCCCTGGCCGCGACGTACTCGTACTGGGTCGGAAGCGGGACCGCCTCCACGGCGACCAGCGCAACCGTCGCCAGTGGCGCCAACGCGCCGAAACAGTTGTCGACCTCGTTCATGAGCGGCCTGGCCGACGGCAGCCTGGTCAGCTGGAAGGTCACATCCAGCGACGGCGAGGACACCTCCGCCCCGTCGGCGACCTGTCACTTCACCGTGGACCTGCACAGCCCCGCGCAGCCGACGGTCAAGACCGCGGACAACCTCTACAAGGAGGACGTGGCAGGCACCACCGCCGCCGGCACCCCGGGCAGATTCACCGTGTCGGTGAACCCCGGCAGCAGCGGCAACAACGCCTCCAAGTTCCTCTTCGGACTCGACGCGGCCCCGTCCGTGTCGAACACGCCGGCCGACCAGACCGCGACGGCGAGCAACAACGCGGCCACGATCACCGTGACGCCGGTGGCACCCGGCACCCACACCCTCTATGTGTACGCGGTCGACTCGGCCGGGAACGTCTCGACCCAGCAGCAGTACGTATTCACCGCGCTGGGTCACGCCGGGAAGACGTACGCCAGCCTGCAAGCCGCCTACAACAACACCGCCACGACCGACGACACCAAGCCGACCACTGGCGACGCCGACGGCGTGGGTGCCACGCTCTCGTTGCAGGATCTCAAGGCGGCCGGATGGCAGCCCGGCGGCAAGATCACCGTGGACGGGGCGGCCTTCACCCTTCCCAGCTTCGGCTCCTCCGGCGGCGACAACGTCATGGCCGCCAACCAGACCATCCAGATGAACGGCGCCAGCGGCCAGGCCCTCGTCTTCCTCGGCTTCTCCACCTACGGCTTCGTCGCCTCCGAGCACCAGGACGGCGACACCACGAACCCCGTGGTCCCCGACAGCACCAACATCTCGGCCACCGATTGCAGCCTGGGCAACAGCACATACGAGGACTGCACCACTCCCACCGGGGCCGTCACGTACGGCGACGGCACATCACAGCCCTACTACCTGACCATGCCCGACTGGGTCCACGGCTCGGACTCCCTGGCCGCCGTCACCCTGCTGCACCGCAACACTCCGAGCGCCCGGGAGACCCGTAGCACCAACATCTACGCCTTCGCGGTCCCGTTGAAGGCCGGAGCCACCGTCAACTCGGTGACGCTGCCCGACCTGGCCGCCGCAGCGCGCAAGTACGTGCCGGGAATGCACATCATCGGCATGTCCGTTCGCAACACCACCTCCGCGTCGGGCGGCGCCACGTGGACGGGCACCTGGAGCGCACCCACCGAGGAACGGTTCCAGTTCTCCGGCATGGGCGCCTTCAGCAACCAGACCATCCGGACGGTCACCCAGACCAGCGCCGGCGGCGACAACGTCCGGCTGCGGCTGTCCAACGCCCTGGGCACCGACCCCCTGACGCTCGACCACGTCACTGTCGCCCCGTACAGCAGCGGCGCGACGACCCTTTCCGCACCCGTGGACGTGTCCTTCGGCGGCAGCAAGTCGGTCGTGATTCCCGAGGGCGGCGAGCTCTACAGCGACCCGATCCCGATGACCGTGAACCCCGGCACCTCGCTGACAACCAGCATGCACCTGGTCAACAAGGTGAACTACCTGGTCATGCATCCGTGGGCGGCCACGGACACGCTCAGCTACGTCAGCGCCGTCGGCAGCGGCGATCACACCGCCGATACCGCGGACACCGCGTTCACCGCGACGGGCAGTACATCCGGCCGCTTCTCCGACATCCTCACCGAAGTCGACGTCACCACCTCGGATCACCGGCCCGCGGTGGCCGTGCTGGGTGACGGACTGATCAACACCCGCACCGCGGGCAACACGGCCGCTACCAGCGCACAGCGCTTCAACCAGCGGCTGTCCTACCGCTTGCGCACCAACACCGACGGCATTCCGGTCTACGGTGTCCTGGCCTCCGGGATCGAGAACAACTACCTCGGAACGGACCAGGGCGCGGGTGCCGGCGGCCGCGCCGCGGCAACGCGCCTGGACCGGGACATCCTGTCGGTCCCCAACATCCGCACCGTCGTGGTCACCCAAGGCCTCGAGGACATCGTCGCCGGTCACGACGATGTCGACATCGACAATGCTCTCGGGCTTCTCCGCGACCAGCTCAAGGGGTGGGGCATCAAGGTCGTCCTCACCACCCTGACGCCCTGCGACGGTTACGGCGCCTGCACGGCGACGGTCGACCAGAACCGCATCGACACGAACACGTGGATCACCGACCAGTCCGACATTACGTCGCCGGGCCTCAGCTCTGTGGACGCGGAACCCGTCGTATCCGTGACGGACATGGCCAGCACGAGGGATCCGCAGGCGCTGAAGCTGGGCAGTGACGCGGCGCCCGCGGACTTCGACTCCGGGGATCACGTCAACCTGACGGCGGACGGATACAGCGCGATCAGCGACACGTTCGACCTGGCCGCGCTCGGGCCCAACCCCTAGCGCACACCCCGGTGAGGCAGCAGGCGCTCCCCGCACGACTTCCGGTGTGCGGGGAGCGCCTGTGTCCGGGCTCGGCCACCCGGCCCCGGATCCGCGTCCGGGGCCGGTGCGAGGTCAGCCCTCGTCCGGGGTGAGTCGCAGCGAGATGCTGTTGATGCAGTAGCGCTGGTCCGTCGGCGTCGCGTAGCCCTCGCCCTCGAAGACGTGGCCGAGGTGCGAGCCGCAGCGGGCGCAGCGCACCTCCGTGCGCACCATGCCGTGCGAGCGGTCCTGGATCAGCTCGACGGCGTCGGAGTCCTTCGGGTCGTAGAAGGACGGCCAGCCGCAGTGCGACGCGAACTTCTCCGTGGAGGTGAAGAGCTCGGAGCCGCACGCGCGACAGGAGTAGACGCCCTTCTCCTTGGTGTCGGTGTACTCGCCGGTGAAGGCAGGCTCGGTGCCCGCCTTGCGCAGCACCGTGTACTCGGCCGGGGTCAGCTCCGCGCGCCACTGCTCGTCCGGCTTTTCGATGTCGTACGACATGAAGCTCAACCCCTCACGTTCAAGGAGGCCCGCTGTGGGGCCACGGTCACTCGGCCAGGCGGGCGAGGATCTCCGGTCCGAGATCGGTCACGTCGCCGGCGCCCATGGTGAGAACGAGATCACCGGCCTTCGTCATTCCCGCGACGACGGACGGGACCTCGTTCTTGTCGTGGACCGGTGTCACCTCGGCGCCCGCGGTCCGCGCGGCCTGGATGATCAGCTCGCTGGTGACACCGGGGATCGGGTCCTCGCGGGCCGGGTAGATGTCCAGGACGACCGAGGCGTCCGCAAGGGACAGGGCCTCGCCCATCTCCTTGGCCAGCTCCTGGGTGCGGGAGAACAGGTGCGGCTGGAAGACCACGAGGATGCGGCCCGAGGTCCCGGCGCGCATGGCCTCCAGGTCGGCCGTCATCTCGGTCGGGTGGTGCGCGTAGGAGTCGATGACCTGGACGCCGGCCGCCTCGCCCTTCAGCTGGAGGCGGCGCTTCACCCCGGTGTAGGAGGCGAGCGCGGGGGCCAGCTCGGCGGCCGGGATGCCCAGGGCGGCGCCCGCGGCCAGCGCGGCCACCGCGTTGTGCGCGTAGTGGCGGCCGGGGACGGAGACCGTGAAGGTCAGCTCGGCGCCGTCCAGCAGGACCGTCACCTCGCTCTTCAGCCCCTGCGGGATCACGGACAGCACCCGGACGTCGGCGTCGGCGGCGTCGCCGTACGTCACGACGCGCACGGCACGGCCGGCGAGGCGCCGGGTCAGCTCGCGGGCGCCCTCGTGGTCCGAGGAGATCACCAGCGTGCCGCCCTCGGAGACACGGCCCACGAACGTCTCGAAGGACTCGTAGATCTCTTCCATGGACGCGTAGTTGGCGTGGTGGTCGAGCTCCACGTTGAGGATGATCGCGACCTCGGGCGCGTACTTGTGGAAGCTGCGGTCCGACTCGTCGGCCTCGGCGACGAAGATCTCGCCCTCGCCGTGCAGGGCGTTCGAACCGGGGGCGTCGAGGTCGCCGCCGATGGCGTACGAGGGGGCGAGGCCCAGCGTCGACAGGGACACGGCCAGCATCGAGGTGGTGGTCGTCTTGCCGTGGGTGCCGGCGACCGCGATCGGGCGCAGTCCGTCCATCAGGCGGGCCAGGGCGTCCGAGCGGTGGACGACCGGGATGCCGAGCTCGGCCGCGCGGGCGAGCTCCGGGTTGTCGGCGCGGATCGCGGAGGAGACGACGACGCAGGTGGCGTCCGGGGCGAGGTGGTCGGCCGCGTGGCCGATGTGGACCGTCGCGCCCAGCGCGCGCAGCGCCTCGGCGGTGGCGGACTCCTTGGCGTCACTGCCCGCCACGGCGGCTCCACGCTGGGCGAGGATCTTCGCGATGCCCGACATCCCGGCGCCGCCGATGCCGATGAAGTGCGGTCGGTCCATCGCGGTAGGAAGGCCGGGTGCCATGCGTGTTTCTCCCCAAGATCCGGTACGAAGGTGGGCGCGTTCTCCCGAAGGGAACGCGGGCCCAGCCTATTGGGTACGGCGGACAGCGCCTCACAAGGGACACCGGGGGGCTCGCCAGGGACACCGGGGCGCCTCCGCGGGACACCCGGGCGCCCGGCACGGGACACCCCGCGCCGGGTCACGCCTTGCTGTGCGAGAACAGCTTCAGGACCGGTACGCCGACCTTGTGGCGGGCCCGGGAGGCCCAGTCGCGGTGGAAGAACTCCTCCACGTAGTGCGGGTCGGTCAGCACGATGACCTCGTCTGCCTCCACCTGGTCGACCAGGCTCTTCAGCGCGTCGAGGGGGTGGTCCTCGATCAGCCGGCCCTCGGCGGTGCTGCCGGAGGCCCGCAACGCCACCAGCGACACCTCCAGCGCCCGCTCGCCCTGGCCGGCGGCCTCCTCGCCCTCGGGTGTCTCGCCCTCGCGGGCCGCCTCGTCGATCTCGCCCATCGCGACGTCGTCGATGGCCCGCAGCAGCCGGTCCGCCTGGTCGCCCCGGGGCTGGAGCAGCACGTGGAAGGCGACCGTCTCGTCGCCGTGCAAGGTGGTGACGAACTCCACGTCGG
The DNA here is from genome assembly GCF_055559015.1 of Streptomyces sp. NPDC024698. Taxonomy (NCBI): domain Bacteria; kingdom Bacillati; phylum Actinomycetota; class Actinomycetes; order Kitasatosporales; family Streptomycetaceae; genus Streptomyces; species Streptomyces sp. NPDC024698. The sequence goes on from NZ_JBVHLK010000005.1 coordinate 257,633, forward strand.
CGGACGTCAGGGCCTTCTCGATCATCAATACGCTCGTGAACACGACAGGCGCCCTTCTCGTCCGTGGGCCGTCCCGGCCCCCTGCGGAAACCATCCTGCCCCGTAACAACACGGGTACTGCGCGAATTAGTGTGCCCGTCCGAAGAGAAACGGAATCTAAGATTCCGACTGCCGGTCAGATCGACGGTAGCGGCTGTAGAGGAACCCGGCCTCTTCCAGCAAGGTCACCAGTTCGAAGCGCCGGGGAACCGGTACCGAGGGTCCTCCGGCGATCCGCTGGGCGTCGCCCGCCACGAGCATCGGGGACAGCGTCACGCACATCTCGTCCAGGACGCCGGCCGCGATCCACTGGCCGAGCAGTCTGGGCCCGCCCTCGGTGAGCAGCCTGGTGTGCCCGAGGTCGCCCAGGGCCCGTACGGCACGGGCGGGATCGATCCCCGCGCCGTCGCCGGCGATCACCACCCGCGCCCCGGCCCGCTCGGCCGCGGCGATCCGCTCCGGGGCGGCCGCGGCACCGGTGAGCACCAGCGTGGGCACCAGGGGCGAGGTGAACAGCGGCAGCGAGAAGTCCAGGTCGAGGCTCGCGGTGACCACCGCGATCGCGGGCGCGGGGCCCTGCCCGGCGGCCTTCCTCATGGCCGCGAAGGCCTCCCGCGCGCGAGCCGGCCGGTAGCCCTCCTGCCGGACGGTCTCCGCCCCGACGACCACGACGTCCGCGAGCGCCCTGAGGACGCCGAAGATCCTCATGTCGGTGGCGTTCGAGATGGGCTGCGAGCGCCCCTCGTGCTGGGCGGCGCCGTCGAGGGTGGACACCATGTTGGCCCGGAGCCAGGGCGACCGGACGCCGGGATACGCATAGGCCTCGGCCAGTTCCCCGAGCTCCCACTCGCGCTCCGTCACATCCGTCCCGGAGGCCTCGCCGGAGGGCTGGACTGCTGTTTCGTAGGTCACAGGGAACAGGCGTCGCATGGGTTGCAGTGTGGCACGGCGCATAGAGTGGGTAACCGTGTCGTCCACCTCCACCGCCTCCGCGATCGACCCGATAGCCGAAGCGGCCCCGCTGTCCCTGTGCGCCCGCGAGCCGCACGTCCCCGCCGACCGGCTCGTCGCCGAGATGGTGCCGCCGCCGCGCTTCGACTCGGTCCGCTTCGCCACGTACATCCCGGACCCGAACCAGCCCAGCCAGCCCGAGGCCGTGGGCATCCTCGAACGGTTCGCGGCGGGGCTCGGCGGAGCACACGCCGTGGGCGCTCCCAAGCGCAGGCTCTTCGGCTTCGGCAAGGCCCCGAAGACGCCGACCGGCCCCCGGGGTGTCTATCTGGACGGCGGCTACGGCGTCGGCAAGACCCACCTCCTCGCCTCCCTGTGGCACGCGACCCCGGCGGAGCCCTCGCTCAAGGCGTTCGGCACCTTCGTGGAGCTGACGAACCTGGTCGGCGCGCTCGGCTTCCAGAAGACCGTGCAGACCCTCTCCGGGCACCGCCTCCTGTGCATCGACGAGTTCGAGCTCGACGACCCGGGGGACACCGTCCTCGTCTCTAGCCTGCTCGGCAGGCTGGTCGACGCGGGCGTGGCGCTCGCCGCCACCTCGAACACCCTGCCGGGCAAGCTCGGCGAGGGCCGGTTCGCCGCCGCCGACTTCCTGAGGGAGATCCAGGGGCTGTCCGCGCGGTTCCGCCCGCTGCGCATCGACGGTGAGGACTACCGCCACCGCGGCCTGCCCGAGGCGCCCGACCCGTTCTCCGACGAGCAGGTCACCAAGGCCGCGTACGCGACCGACGGCGCCTCCCTGGACGACTTCCCGCATCTGCTCGGGCATCTCGCCCGCGTCCACCCCAGCCGGTACGGCGCCCTGACCGACGGGGTCGAGGCGGTCTGCCTCACCGACGTCCAGCCCGTCGCGGACCAGTCGACGGCGCTGCGGCTCGTCGTGCTCGCCGACCGGCTGTACGACCGTGAGGTGCCCGTCCTCGCCTCGGGAATGCCCTTCGACCGGCTGTTCAGCGAGGAGATGCTGAACGGCGGCTACCGGAAGAAGTACTTCCGCGCGATCTCCCGGCTGACCGCGCTCGCCCGCGACGCGAAGGGGCTCGTGGAGGGCCAGGGAGCGTAGTCGCGGTACCGCGACGAACAGCGAACACCGGTCCCTGTACGGCGTCCGCCCACGACGGCACGAACCCCTCCCGGCCGACCCGGCGGCAACCGCACCCCCGCGACGTAAAGTGGAATGGACAGACAAACTGGGCGGCTCGGAAGGGGGTCGTCATGGTCCAGGAACTCATCGTGGCGATCACGGCGGCCTGTTCCGCCTCGGTGGTCTACGTCGCGGCCGGCGCCAGGGTCGTCAAGCAGTACGAACGCGGGGTCGTCCTCCGGCTCGGGCGGCTGGCCGGTGAGGTGCGCGGCCCCGGTTTCACCATGGTCGTGCCCTTCGTGGACCGGCTGCGCAAGGTCAACATGCAGATCGTGACCCTGCCCATTCCGGCGCAGGAGGGCATCACCCGGGACAACGTCACCGTCCGTGTGGACGCGGTCGTCTACTTCCGGGTCGTGGACGCGGCGAACGCCGTCATCCAGGTCGAGGACTACCGCTTCGCGGTCTCCCAGATGGCACAGACCTCGCTGCGGTCGATCATCGGCAAGAGCGATCTGGACGACCTGCTCTCCAACCGCGAAAAGCTCAACCAGGGGCTGGAGTTGATGATCGACAGCCCGGCGATCGGCTGGGGCGTGCAGATCGACCGGGTCGAGATCAAGGACGTGTCGCTGCCCGAGACGATGAAGCGGTCCATGGCCCGACAGGCCGAGGCCGACCGCGAGCGCAGGGCCCGGATCATCAACGCGGACGCGGAACTTCAGGCGTCCAAGAAGCTGGCACAGGCCGCCGAGGTCATGTCGGAACAGCCCGCCGCGCTCCAACTCCGCCTGCTCCAGACCGTGGTGGCCGTGGCCGCCGAGAAGAACTCCACCCTCGTCCTGCCCTTCCCCGTCGAACTCCTGCGCTTCCTGGAACGGGCCCAGTCCGGACAGCCGGCGGTGGTTCAGCCGCAGCCGGAGCGGTCGCCCGCGGCGCCGCCCGCGGTGGACCGGCGGCCCGGGGTCGACCCCGTCGAGCCTCCCGTCACACCGGACCGGCTCGGCAAGGCGCTGGGAGCGCTCGGCCTCCCGGAGGCGTTCGCGGACACGGACGGGCTCGGAATCCCGGACACCTTCGGGATCCTCGGCGAGCCCAGGGTGCCGATGGAACCGGAGGGACCGGAGAGTCCGGCGGACCCCCGGAACCCGGACGGACTCGGAACCGGCACGGACCCGTCCTCGAACGGCGCGGACCCGTCCGGGAACGGAGCGGGCCCTTCCGGGAACGGAGCAGCCCGGTCCGGGGCCGTGGAGAAGCGGACGGAGCCGGAGACGCCCGCGGGTTAGGGCCTGTCCGGCGGGTCGGGCCGGAGGACACCCGCGGTCCCGTGCGGACCCGACCCCCGCACGCACCCCGCACGGCGGACCCGGCCGGACCCCCGCACTCGCCCCGCACGGCGGCCCCGGCCCCCGTCACCGGCCCCACCGGCCCCGTGCGGGTGACATCGGGACCGTGGGCGGGCGGCGCGTCCAGCAGAGGGCCCAATCTTCACACTTACATACATATCGTCACACGATGACCCTCTCTGTACGGAGCATCGCCGTGGCCTGCGCCGTGGGAACCCTCGGCGCCGCGCTCGCCGCCTGCGCCGGGCCGGCCGGCCCGACAGCGGCCCGTCGCGGGCACCACGCGGCCGCCACCGCCTCGGTCACGGCCACCGCAGCCGCACCCTCGCGGCCGCCCACCCTCGCACCTGGCCCCGCCGGTCTGACACCGGTCTTCGAGAACGGGCCGCGCACCCGGGACAGGACGGTCGCGCTGACGTTCGACGCGGACATGACCGCGGACGAGGGGGCGCGGGCCGCGGGCGGCGAGCATTTCGACAATCCGCAGCTCATCGCGACGCTGAGGAGGTTCAAGGTGCCCGCGACCGTCTTCATGACCGGTCGGTGGGCGGACGAGTACCCGCGGGAGGCCAGGGACATCGGGCGGGACCCGCTGTTCGAGATCGCCAACCACTCGTACAGCCACTACGCCTTCACGAGCGACTGCTACGGACTGCCGACCGTGCCCGAGGACCGGATGCGCGCCGACGTGGAACGGGCGTACGCCGCCTTCAGGAGAGCGGGGGTGCGGGACGCCATGCCCTACTTCCGCTTCCCCGGCGGGTGTTACGACCGGCGCTCGCTGCGGGCGCTGAGCGCGGCCGGGGTCACCGCCGTGCAGTGGGACGTCGTCAGCGGGGACGCGTTCGCCACGGACGCGGACGCCGTCGCGCAGCAGGTCCTGGACGGTGTCCGGTCAGGATCCGTGGTCGTCATGCACTGCACACGCAGCGCGGCGCCCGTGACGGAGCGGGCGCTGCGGACGATCGTCCCCGAACTGCGCCGCAGGGGCTTCCGATTCGTGAAGGTCTCCCAGTTGATCGGCGCCGCCGACGGACGGCACGGACCGTCCCCGCGGCCCACCCGCTCCTCTCCCGCTCCGGTCCCCCGTTCCTCGTAAGCTGACGGCATGAGCGACGACCACCGCGCGACCGGTACGGACGACCCGGCGGGACCGGACGGACCCCCGTACGCGGAGTGCGTGCTGTGCCGTGAGCCGACCGAGTACCCGGAGTCGCACAGGGGGATCACGCTGTGCCCCGTCTGCACATGGCAGGAGGCGCAGCGCACCGCCTGTTCGGGCTGACAGGGCCCGGTGCAGGTGCGCAAGGCGGCCGTCCCCCGGAACCGGGCCGCCCACCCGCCTGTCAGCCCGTCCGCCCGCCCGTCCGGAACAGATCTTCCGCCTGGCAGACTGGGGGCGTGAGCAGCGACGACCCGACACCCGCCGACGACAGCCCCTTCCGTGACGAGCCCACCGCGCGCGACGAGGCACGGCAGTACGTGCTGCCGCTGGTGGTGCACATCGAGAAGGCGGCGCCCCCGGAGCGCACGGACGCGCTGGAGACCTCCGCGCGGGCCGTGCTGACCATCCTGAGCGACGAGCGTTCCCTCGGCGACGGGATCTGGGCGCAGGCGATGCGGGACTGGCAGGACGCCCGGATCCGCAAGGTCGTACGGCGGGCGCGCGGTGCGGAGTGGCGGCGGGCCGAGGCGCTGCCCGGCATCACCGTGACCGGCCGGTCGGCGGAGGTACGGGTCTTCCCGCCGGTGCCGCTGGACGGCTGGCCCAAGGACCTGGCCCGGCTCCAGGTGTCCGGTACGGACCTCGACGATCCGCGGCCCCCGGCACCGGCCGATCCGGCCGCGCCCGTGCTGTGGCTCAACCCCGAACTCGGCATGTCGGCCGGGAAGACGATGGCGCAGACGGGCCATGGTGCCCAACTGGCCTGGTGGGAGCTGTCGGAGGAGGAGCGGACCGCGTGGCGCGCGTCGGGCTTCGCCCTCTCCGTACGGACGGCCGATCCGGCCCGCTGGCGTGAACTCAGTTTCTCGGACGTGCCGTTGGTCCGTGACGCGGGATTCACGGAGATCGCCCCCGGCAGCGCCACGGTCGCCGCCGACCACCCGGCCCTACAGCGCGGCTGACGGCCGCCTAGGACCGCCGGGATTCCTCGGAACCGCCCTCGCTCACGCCGGCAATCTTGCCGCCGACGAAAGCCACGCCCAGCGCGACGGCAGCAGCGCCGCCACTCACAGCAGTTGCACATATTGCACTTGGTTCACTTATTCCATACACCGGAGGAAGGATCACCACCACTCGAAGCTGAGGACGCGCCGATGCCCGGGACGCACCAGGAACAGAAACCGGCCAAGGGGACAAAGCGCATCATCGACGACAACACGACGGCCCCCCTATACGAGGTCAAGGGCTCTGGCGCTCGGAGGAAGTTGCGCAAGCGCCCTGTCGAGGACCCGCTGGCACTGCGGGGTGCCCAAGCGCAGCGCACACGGAAGGAACAGCCCAAGCGCACCGTCGAGGATGCCGTTCCATGCCTGCGTGACGCCCTCACCAGCAGGGCCGAGACGTTCCACGTCACCGTCGCCGAAGCGGGCAAGGTCACCATTGAGGTGCCGCGCGAAGCCTTGGCGGTCCTCATGGAGACCATGGCGCTCATCGCGTCCGGCCGCGCCGTCGACGTGATCGCCAAGAACCTGGAACTCTCCACCATCCAGGCAGCGAAAGCCCTCGGCGTCTCCCGACCGCACCTGGTCAAGCTGCTCGACAAGGGAGCGATCGACTTCCGCATGGTCGGCACCCACCGCCGTGTGGACGTCGCGTCGCTGGAGGCTTACCAGCGACGCGAACAGAAGGACCAGGCCCAACGTCGCCAAGCGGCGGTCGCCTCCGCCATAGGCTCCACCGAGGCCGAGGGACTGCGCGTCAGCGCAGACACCACAGCCGACCTCGACGCCTACGCACGCGGAGAGCTCGACGCCACAGCCCTGCGCGCCCGCACCCTTGCCCGCTACACCCGCAAGGCCGCTGAGTGACCGACCCCTACAGCGAGCCCGATGGCGTCCTCCGGAACAGTCTCGGTATCACCGACGCAGCCGAGCTCTCCGAGGCCGAAGCGGACATCGCCGCAGTGGAGCTCGCCATCCTCGACGCCGAGCCGCTGCCCGGCAACTACGACCTTGCGCACCTGCAAGCGTTCCAGGACATGGACCAAGAGGAGAACATCGCCGCGTCAGTGGCCAGCTTCAACGCCAGCAACGACTTGCTGGAGAAGATGCTCAACGGGCTGGTACACCTCGCCTGAGCAATGGGGTCCAGTCAAGCCAAGTCGGTGCAGGACCTTTGTCGAGGGTCAGGGGGATCGCCCCCCGGACTGACGGTCGCCGTCGAGGGACATCACCGCGTCGGCGCCCTGCCGGAGCACACCGCGGACGCGGCGGGCTGACGACCGGTCTCAGTCGGCCACGACCGGTCTCAGTCGGCCAGGGTGGTCGCGAGTTCCGCGGTGACGCGGACGAGTTCGGTGTCCGGCTCGGCGAGCAGATGCTGGAGGCTGCCGCGCTGGGCGCGTACGGCCTGGCGGGCCTCGCGCTCCCAGCCCACCCAGTTCTCACGGCGGTTGAGGAGCTTGGGGTAGGCGGCGGCCGTGCGTTCCCACTGCCGGGCCTCCGCGATGTCCCGCAGCAGCTGGATTATCTGGACACGGCAGGTGACCTGCGGGAGTTCGGCGAGTTCCCACAGGAAGGGGACGGTCGCGGCGGTCGCCTGCTCCACCACGAATCCGAACTGGCAGATTCGTTCCCTCAGGTCCTGGAGCGCCGCCCTGGCCGTCTCGGCGTCACCCCGGGCGACCGTGTCGAGCAGGAAGGGGATGGCTTCCGCCGATCCCTTGGAGTCCTTGATCTCGTGCCATGAGACGCGTGCCAGGTTCCTGAGTGGTGTTGCCATTTCCGCTCCCTCCGAAGGCGTCGGACAGTGACAGGTGCGCGGGCGGGCCACCAGCCCCTCCCGGACGATCACGCTCCTCGCGGGAGCGGCTGAAGCGACGTCAGCACAGGCCTCTGGTAACGAGGTTGACGCCACGGCTATTATCCACGCTGACAGCGTCTTCGTGCAATTGCACGAGAAATTGCACGAAGCCGGAGAGAGTCATGGGTCACGTGAGGTCCGGCCGGAACCCGCGACCGGGCGGACGGCCCGGCGCGCACCTGGTGGAACGTCAGCAAGGAGAGTGCGTTGGTGCCATCAGTGCCGAACGGAGTGCGGGCCAGTTCGCTGGGCGCCTCCTGGATCAAGAGCAGGCACAGCAATGCCGAGGGCAACTGCGTCGAGGTGGCCTCCCTGGACGACGGGGGCATAGCGGTGCGCAACTCCCGTGACCCCGACGGTCCCGCCCTCGTCTACACCCCGGCGGAAGTGGCCGCGTTCCTGGCCGGGGCGAAGGACGGGGAGTTCGACCACCTGCTCTGAGCGGGTCCTTCGCGGCTCCGAACTCCGTTGAACCGGAAGGATAGTTGTCCACTTCTGTCTCCCGCTGCGACAGAGTGCGGAGCAGTGCGATAATTTTGGCTGCCTTCTGCCGGTCGTCAGGGAGTCAGGATGTCCGTCGAGTCACCCCGCACCTCCCGTCTCGAACCGTATCTGAGCCGGGAGGAGCCCGCTCCCACTCTGCTGAAGATGCTGGTCGGCGTTCAGCTGGCCGGCGCGCGCGAGGACTCCGGTCTCTCCCAGGAACAGGCGGCGCGTTCCCTGGGGTTCAGCGGGGCGAAACTGTCGCGCATAGAGGCGGGCAAGGGCCGCAGGCCGCCCACGGAGGCCGATGTCCGTGCCCTGCTCGGCCTGTACGGCACCGAGGAGTACGAGGTCTCGGTCCTGCTCCGACTGCTCAAGCGCGCGGGCGAGCCGGGATGGTGGCAGCGCTACGACAAGCGGCTGATGCCCGAGTGGTTCGACCGGCTGGTCGGACTCCAGGAGGCGGCCACCACCATCCGCACCTTCGAGATCCAGTACGTTCCCGGTCTGTTGCAGACTCCCGACTACACCCGGGCCGTGGTGGAACGCGGGCTGCCGACGGCGCCCGCGGGCGAGGTGCAGCGCCGGGTGGAGCTGCGCATGCGCCGGCGGGAACTGCTGGACCGGGCGGATCCCCCGCATCTGTGGGCCGTCGTCGACGAGTCCGTGCTGCTGCGTGTCCTGGGCAGCCGTGAGGTGATGCGCGCCCAGCTCGAACACCTGATCGCGATGGCGCAGCGTCCCCATGTGGTCGTGCAGATCGTGCCGTTGGACGTCACCAACGCCTCGGCACCGGCGATCCCCGTCACCTATCTGCGCTTCGGCGGCGTCGAACTGCCCGACATCGTCTATCTGGAGCACATCAGGAGCGCCAACTTCCTTGAGGACCGGGACGAGACGGAGGAGTACCGCGTGGTCCTGGACCGCCTCGCCGACGAGGCCCTCAGCCCGCGCGCGTCCCTGGCACTGCTGCGCTCCACGGTGGAGCAGCGCTACAGCGCGTCCCGTTGAGCGGTTCGGTCAGCCCCTGGGCCGGATCCGGCCGACCCCGCCGTACTCGATCCACTCCTGGGTGAGCTGGCGCGGCACGACGTCGCTGTCCGGGCGCCAGGTGGACACCTCGACCAGCCCGGGTTCGAGGATGTCCATGCCGTCGAAGAACGCCTCCACGTCCTTCTCCTGGCGGACCCGGCCCCAGTGCCCCTGCGTCGCCTTGTCCATGAAGCCGGTGACGAAGTCGCGGACCGCGGCGTCCTCGCTGACCAGCTGGCACATCACCAGGAAGCTTCCGGGCGCGAGCCGTTCGGCCACGCGGCGGATCACCGGGAGGGGGCCGTCGGTCTCGCTGTCCGGGATGCAGTGGAAGACCGAGTTGAACAGCACGGCCACCGGCTGCGAGAGGTCGATCAGCCGCCGGGTGTCGGCGTGGGCGAAGATCTCCTCCGTCTGCCGCAGGTCGGCGTGGATGACGGCGGTCCGCTCGTTCTGGTCCAGCAGGGCGCGGCCGTGCACCAGCACCATCGGGTCGCTGTCGACATAGACCACCCGGGAGGCCTCGTCGACCGCCTGGGCGACCTGGTGGACGTTGTCCTGCGTGGGCAGGCCCGATCCGTGGTCGAGGAACTGCCTGATCCCGTATCCGTCCGCCAGCGTGCGGACCACCCGCTGGAGGAACCGGCGGTTGTTCAGGGCGAGCGCGCGGGTGCTGGGGACGACCTTGTCCAGCTCCTCGCAGGCCGCCCGGTCGGCGGCGTAGTTGTCCTTGCCGCCGAGATAGTGGTCGTACATGCGCGCGGCCGTGGGCACCGTGGCATCGATCGACGTGGACAGCTGCTCGCCAGGCTGCATCGTTCCCCCAGATCCGTCTCGGCCGGCTGACCGGCCCGACCGGCAATCCATCTTAGGGAAGCGGAAGTTGACGTTGCCAGCCCCGAACGAGGGACGCGGCGGGGGTTTCGGGCCAAGTTGCGGCCGCTCGTCCGGCGAGGTGGCGCGAAACGGCCGATCGGCGGGCCCGGCCGGAACCTCAAATGTTCCTCTGAAGGTCCGCCCCGGTGGGTTCGGTCCCGGTCCCCGGGGCCATCACCTGCTCACGCCGGTGCTCCGGCCGTCGTGGGGAGCGACGTGAGGCAGGCACGCCTCGGGCGTGACGGAGGAGGGGACATGCGGGAATCGGGACGGCTGGGTACGGGCATCGGGTGGCGGCCGGAGATCGCCGAGGCCGTGGAGAACATGCCCGGCGTCGACTGGGTCGAGGCCGTGGCGGAGAACGTCTGCCCCGGGCATCTCCCCGAGTCGCTGCTGCGGCTGCGCGCGCGGGGTGTCACGGTGGTGCCGCACGGCGTCTCCCTGGGTCTCGGCGGGGCCGACCGGCCCGACGAGGCACGGCTGGCCGCGCTCGCCGAACGCGCCGAGGCGCTGGGGTCGCCGCTCGTCACGGAGCACATCGCGTTCGTCCGGGCGGGCGGACCGCTCACCGCGTCCCCGCTTCTGGAGGCCGGGCACCTGCTGCCGGTGCCCCGCACCCGGGACGCGCTGCGCGTCCTGTGCGAGAACGTCCGCGCCGCCCAGGCGGCGCTGCCCGTCCCCCTCGCCGTGGAGAACATCGCCGCGCTGATCTCCTGGCCCGGCGAGGAGATGACGGAGGGACAGTTCCTCTACGAACTGGCCGACCGCACCGGCGTACGGCTGCTCATCGACGTGGCCAACCTCCACACCAACCACGTCAACCGCGGCGAGGACCCCGCCAAGGCACTCGACGAACTGCCCGTCGAGGCCATCGCCTACGTCCATGTCGCCGGGGGCTTCGAGCGGGACGGCGTGTGGCACGACAGCCACGCCCACCCCGTCGCGCGGCCCGTGCTCGACATCCTCGCCGACCTCGCGTCCCGGGTGACCCCGCCGGGCGTCCTGCTGGAACGTGACGAGAACTTCCCCGAACCGGCCGAACTGGAGGGGGAGTTGACCGCGATCCGGGGGACGCTGGACAGGGCGACGGGGCCCCTGGGGCGGGGCGGCGAGGCTCCGGCCGCTCCCGTGATCATCGTGCCGCGGTCCCCGGTGCCCGAGGGTCCCGAGGCGGCGCTGGGCGAGCCCGTCGAGGCGGGTCCGCACGCCGGCCCGGACGACGCCTCCCGTCAGCGGGTGGCACTGGCGCAGGCCGCGCTGCTGTCCGCGCTCGTCGCCGGGACGCCCGCGCCCGAGGGCTTCGACCGCGTCCGCCTCGGGGTGCAGTCGCGCGCCCTCGCGGCCAAGCGGGCGGACGTCGTGGCGAAGGTGGCCCCGGAACTGCCGGAGATCCTCGGCGACCGCTACCGGCCGGCGTTCCTCGCGTACGCGCAGCGGCGTCCGATGACCGGCGGCTACCGTCGCGACGCCCTGGACTTCGCCGCCCACCTGCTGCTCGCGGGGCTCCCCGAGGACAGCGGGACACGGCGGCTGCGCGACTGGTGGCTCGAACGCTCGGGCCCGGCCCCGCTCTCCGGACGTCCCGTGGCCCGGCTGGCCCGCGCCACCCGCCGGGCCCTGCTGCGCCGCTGACGGTACGACGGGACCTCGGGAACATCCCGCGCGCGGCGCCTCGACGCGAGGCTCCGATGCGGAACATCACATACCGGCAACGGCTCCGTCCCACATAGTGGGTGGAGCATGGCGTCCGCCCCGCCCATCGCATAGAAAAACGCCATGTTCTGGGTCCTTCTCCTGCTCCTTGCCTGGCCGGTGGCCGGTGTCTCGTGCATCCGGCTGTGTCTGGCCGCGCTGCGCGCCGCCTCGCTCGACACCGACGCCGGGCGCGGGCACGATCTCACGCTGTACGAGGCCGCGTTCCTGTCCGGCGGTCCGGCCCGGGTGGCCGATCTGACCCTGGTGTCGATGGCCCGTCAGCGCCGTCTGCTGCTGGCGCACACCGGCTGGGCCACGGTCGTCGACCCGCGCGGCCGCGACGACATGGAACGCTCGGTCATCGGAGCCATCGGGCCCGAGGGCCAGTCCCGGATAGCGCCGGTGCGGGCGGCCACGGCCACCGCCGACTCGGTACGCCGTCTCGCGGACCGCCTGGTCGCGGCGGGTCTCGCCGTCCCCGACGGGGACCGCACCACCGTCGCGGGCGCCGTCCGCCAGGTCCAGGCCGCCGCGGCCGCGGTCCTCGCGCTGGGCACCGTGGCCGTCCTGCTGCCGGGTCAGGCCCCGGGCAGCGGCGTCCCGGTGGCCGTCTGGTTCCTGCTCCCGCTCATTCTGACGGTGAGCTGTCTCGCCATCGCCCGGATCGAGGTGCACCCCTGCACCCGCTGGGCCTCCCCGGCCGGGCAGCGGCTGCTCGGCACCCTGGCCCGGCACTCCGACGTCTCCGGCGACGACCGTACGTATCTCACCTCCGTCGCCGTACGCGGCATCCGTGCCGTCGGCGAACCGGAACTGCGGGCGGCCCTGGCCCACCGCGACCGCGGCACCGCGTAGCAACGGCGGAGGCAGGGGGGCTCACCGGGCGGCGGACGGCGCCCTCGGGGGCGCATCGGGGTCATTGGGGCCGACACCGGCGGGCGGTCCTTTACTTCGCCCTCCGCCGAACGAAGCATCCTTCTGTCGCTGCCGCGCGCTGAAGGGATTCGCGATGAGAGCTGCCGTCCTCCACGGAACCGCAGGGGCCTTGCTCCTGACCGGCCTGGTCGCCGCTCCGGCAGGCGGCGCCCCGGCCTGGCCCGACCCGGTGCTGACCGCCGAGACGCACGGCACCGCCGTCGCCGCCGGGCGCGCCGCCGCCGCGGGCATCCGCTTCGGCCCGTGCGCCAAGGAGGAACACCTCCCGTCGAACGTGCGGTGCGGCACGGTCACGGTGCCGCTCGACTACGCGCTCCCCGACGGCAAACGGATCCGGCTGACCGTCAGCCGCGTCCGTGCCACCGGGAAGGACCCGCTCAACGCGAAGCGCAAGGTGCCGCGCCAGGGCGCGCTCGTCTACAACCCCGGCGGTCCCGGCGCCTCCGGCATGTTCTTCCCGCTGATCGGCTTCCTGCCCGAGTGGAAGCGGATCGGAGCCGCCTACGACCTCGTGGGCTACGCCCCGCGCGGCGTCGACCGGTCGGCGCCGCTGTCCTGCCGGGACCCCGGGCACCCGCCGAAACCGCACCTCCAGTCCCCGACCGCCCCCTCCGAGTCGTACAAGAAGGCGCGGATCGCGGAGGCCAAGGCGTACGCCCGCGGCTGCGCCCGGCGTTCGGGCTCCGCCCTGCGCCACTACACCTCGCTCAACAACGCCCGTGACCTGGACGTGCTGCGCGCCGCGCTCGGTGAGCGGAAGCTGACCTTCATGGGCGCCTCGTACGGAACGTACTTCGGTTCGCTGTACGCGACGCTGTTCCCCTCGCACGTACGCCGGATGGTCTTCGACTCGGCGGTGAACCCGGACCCCGAGAAGGTCTGGTACGAGAACAACCTCGACCAGTCGGCCGCGTTCGAGGTCCGCTGGGCGGACTTCCGCGCGTGGATCGCGCGGCACGACAAGGTGTACGGGCTGGGCCGCACCGCCGAGGAGGTGCGGCACTCCTACGAGAAGGCGCGGGCCCGGCTCGCCGCCTCGCCCGCGGGCGGCACGGTGGGGCCCGCCCAGCTCCAGGGCGCGTTCCTCCAGGCCGGGTACTACGACGACTACTGGCCGCAGCGCGCGCTGGCGCTGTCCGCCTATCTGAAGGGTGACCCGAAGCCGCTGATCCAGGTGGCGGGACCGCATCCGGAGGCGGCCGCCGAGCAGGAGAACGGCAGCGCGGTCTACACAGCCGTGGAGTGCAACGACGCGCCCTGGCCGACCGACTGGCACGTCTGGGACCGCGACAACACCCGTCTCGCGCGGGTCGCCCCGTTCGAGACCTGGGACAACGTGTGGATGAACCTGCCGTGCGCGTACTGGTCCGCGCCCCGGCAGAAGCCGCTCGACGTCAGGACGCTGCCCGGAGAGCTACCGCCGACGCTGATCCTGGCCGCCGAGCGGGACGCGGCGACCCCTTACGAGGGTGCCGAGGAGCTCCAGCGGCGGCTGTGGGGCTCGGTGCTGGTGACCGAGAACGGCGCGGGCACCCATGGGATCGCGGGCGGGCCCAACAAGTGCGTCAACGGCTACCTGGACGCCTACCTCCTTCAGGGCAGGCTGCCCGAGCGGAACGCGGCCTGCGCGCCGCACCGGGAGCCGGTGCCGCCGGCGTCCACGAGGGCGGCGCGGCGAGGGGCCTGACGGAGCCGGTACGGGCGAGGCGGGCGCCCCTCGAAGGGGCGCCCGCCTCGGTGCCGGGTGCGCCGGCGACCTGCCAGGGAGCGCCCGGCGAGGCGCCGGGCGCGGTGTGCGACCGTCAGGCGAGACCGGCGACCAGGTCGGCGACGTCCTTGCGGCGGCCGGTGTAGAACGGGACCTCCTCGCGGACGTGCATCCGTGCCTCGGAGGCACGCAGATGGCGCATCAGGTCGACGATGCGGTGGAGCTCGTCGGCCTCGAAGGCGAGGATCCACTCGTAGTCGCCGAGCGAGAACGAGGCGACGGTGTTCGCGCGGACGTCGGGGTAGCCGCGAGCCATCTTGCCGTGGTCGGCGAGCATCCGGCGGCGGTCCTCGTCGGCCAGCAGGTACCAGTCGTAGGAGCGCACGAAGGGGTAGACGCTGACGTAGTCGCGGGGCGTCTCGTCGGCGAGGAACGCCGGGATGTGCGAGCGGTTGAACTCGGCGGGCCGGTGCAGCGCCATGTTCGACCAGACCGGCTCCAGGGCGCGGCCCAGCTTCGTACGGCGGAAGAGGTTGTACGCCTCCTGGAGCTGGTCGCTGGTCTCCGCGTGCCACCAGATCATGACGTCGGCGTCGGCGCGCAGACCCGAGACGTCGTAGGTGCCGCGGATCGTCACGTCCTTGGCGGCGAGCTGGTCGAACAGTTCCTGGACCTCGTCGGCGTAGCCGGTGCGGTCCTCGGGGAGCACGTCCTTCAGCTTGAAGACCGACCACAGGGTGTAGCGGATGGCCTCGTTCAGGTCCTTGGCCAGCTTGCCCTTGTTCGGGACCCTGGCGGACTCGGTGGAGGGGGCGTCGTCACTCATGGGGCTATTCTCCCGCGCCGCCGTGCAGGCTCTGCACCGGGTCGGCGCTGAGCTCCTCGACACCACGCGGGTCGCCGCCCAGCTGGTCCACGGCGGCGTACGCGCTCGCGACGCAGGCCGGGATGCCGACGCCGTCGTACTGCGCTCCGCACACCGCGAGGCCCGGGAGCTTGGCGACCTCCTCGCGGATGCGGGCCACGCGCGCGTGATGGCCGACCGGGTACTGCGGCAGGCCGTCGTCCCAACGGGTGACGCGGGTCTCCAGCGGCTCGGCGTCCAGGCCGGTGGCCTCGCGCAGGTCGCGCCGGGAGACGTCGACGAGATGGGCGTCGTCCCGCTCCAGGATCTCCGTCTCGCCGTAGCGCCCCACGGAGGTGCGCAGCACCAGCACGTCGGGGTCCTCGTCGGCGATCCAGCCCCATTTGCGGGAGGCGAAGGTCGACGCCTTGATCGTACGGCCGTCGACGGGCGGCACCAGGAAGCCGCTTCCCTCGGGGAGCCGGATGCCGGAACGGCGGTAGGCGAGGGTGACCAGGGCCATGGAGGCGTACTCGACCGTGCGCAGTGCGGCGGCGGCCGCGGGCGATTCGGCGCCCAGCAGCGCGGCCGCGGCCGGGGCGGGGACGGCGACGACCACCGCGTCGGCGTGCAGGACGCGCTCACCGGCGACCACCTGCCAGCCGGCCGCCGCGGTCCGGCGCAGTTCCGTCACCGGGGTGCCGGTCAGGATCTCGCCGCCGCGGTCCGTGACCGAACGCGCCACGGCGAGCGGCAGCCGGCCGACACCGCCCTCGATGCCCATGAAGACGGGCCCGGTCTGCCCGCTCGCGGCCGCCTTGGCCTGGATCTCCCGGACCGCCTCCGTCAGCGAGTCGTGGGACCGCACGGCCTGGAAGAGCTGCGGGACGGCGGAGCGCATCGAGATGCGGTAGGCGTCGCCCGCGTAGACGCCGCCCAGGAGCGGCTCGACCAGACGGTCGACGACCTCACGGCCGAGGCGGGCCGCCACGTACTCCCCGACGGCCACGTCGTCGCCGACCTCCGTGCGGGGCAGCTCGGCGTCGCGCTCGATGCGGGCGAGTCCCTCGTCCGACAGGACACCGGCGAGGGCGGCGGCGGTGCCCGGTACGCCCATCACATGGCCCTTGGGCATCGGGCGCAACGCACCCCGGGTCCAGATCGAGGCCGTCGCGGTGGCCGGCGGCCGCAGCCGGTCGCTCAGACCCACCGCGCGCGCCAGGTCCACCGCCTCCGGGCGGCGCGCCAGCACGGACTCCGCGCCCAGGTCGACCCGGACACCGGCGATCTCTCCGGGAAGGAGCTTGCCGCCGACCCGGTCCGAGGCCTCGACGACGGTCACGCGCGCGCCGCGCCCGAGCAATCGGTGAGCGGCGGCCAGTCCGGCGATGCCTGCCCCGATGACGACGACGTGCCGCGTGTCCGTGTCCGATGCGCTCATGGCTCCACCCTCTCAGACGGCACGAACCCTCCCGCCGGGGCCATGCGGCCTCTTCGAGTCCCGACCGTGACCGCATCGGGACCGGAACCCGCCAACGTCCCGCACCCCTCCGGCGTCGAAGAACCGTCAGTCGTCACCACCCTGGGGGGTAGACCCATATGCGCACACACGGTCCCGGACGTCCGGTCCGGTCCATGTCACCTGTCCCGTCCGGCTTCTCCGCCGCCCCGGTACGACCCGGCCGCCCGGCCCGGGTCCTGGCGGGGATGTTCCTCGTCACCGCGCTCGCGCTGACGGGATGCGGCGCCGGCGGCTCGGGCAGTTCGGGCGACAAGTCGCTCGCGGGGGGCGCCGGGGACGCGAAGGCCGCTCCCGCGGAACGCGCGGACTCGGGGGCGGCCGGCAGCGCCGCGGCCGACGGCCGCAAGAGGGCCGCCCCGCCCAGGGCGACCGTGAACAGCATCATCCGCACCGCCTCGCTGACCGTCGTGGTCAAGGACGTTCCCGCGGCACTGGACGACGCCCGTACGGCCGCCGAGAACGCGGGCGGCTACGTCGGCGACGAGACCACCACCCGGGACGGGCACGACCACGCGCGCACGCGGGTGGTCCTGCGGGTGCCCTCCGAGCGGTACGACCAGGTGCTCGCCGGTCTGGAGGGCGCCGGGAAGGTCGTCGCGCGGACGGCCAAGGCGCAGGACGTCACCGACCAGGTCGTGGACGTGGACAGCCGCGTGAAGTCGCAGCGGGTGAGTGTGGCCCGGGTCCGCGAACTGATGGACCGGGCGACCAAGCTCAGTGATGTGGTGGCGCTGGAAGGGGAGTTGAGCAGCCGGGAGTCCGATCTGGAGGCGCTGCTCGCGCAGCAGGCGTCGCTGAAGGACCGTACGAGCCTGGCCACGATCACGCTCACCCTGTCCGAGACCCCGGTGAAGAAGGCCGGGACGAAGGAGGCGGACCCGGGCTTCCTTGACGCGCTCTCGGGCGGCTGGAACGTGCTGGTCACGGTGGTGCGCTGGCTGGCCCTGGCGGTCGGGGCGGTGCTCCCCTTCGCGGTGGTGCTCGGTCTGATCGCCCTGGCGTGGATACGCGGGGTGAGCCCGCGGCTGCGGCGCCGCCAGGACCCGGCGCCGGCCTCGGGACCGGCTCTCCCCCCGGTTTCCGGCCCGGCTTCGGGGACCACGGCCCCGGCGGCGGGAGGCGGCGAGGAGGACTGAAGTGCCGTGCCCCCGTAGCGTGTTCGCATGAGTATGAGCGGTACGAGCGGTACGGGCCATGCGGGCGGGGCACGGGAGCGGCTGGTCGTGATCGGGGGTGACGCGGCGGGCATGTCCGCCGCGTCACAGGCGCGCCGGCTGCGCGGTCCGGAGCAGTTGGAGATCGTGGCGTTCGAGCGGGGCCACTTCACGTCGTACTCGGCGTGCGGGATCCCGTACTGGGTGGGCGGCGACGTCCCCGAGCGCGACCGGCTGATCGCGCGGACCCCCGAGGAGCACCGCGAGCGCTCCATCGACCTGCGGATGCGTACGGAGGTCACGGAGATCGATGTCGCGGGCTCCCGGGTGCGTTCGCGGGACCTCGAGACCGGGGCGGAGGCGTGGACGTCGTACGACAGGCTGGTGATCGCGACCGGTGCGCGGCCGGTACGCCCCGAGCTGCCGGGTGTGGACGCGCCGGGTGTGCACGGCGTGCAGACGCTGGACGACGGGCAGGCCCTGCTCGACTCGCTGGCGGCGACCGAGGGCCGCCGGGCGGTGGTCGTCGGGGCGGGCTACATCGGCGTGGAGATGGCCGAGGCGCTCATCAACCGCGGCTACGAGGTGACGGTCCTCAACCGGGGCGGTGAACCCATGTCCACGCTCGACCCGGACATGGGCCGCCTGGTGCACACGGCGATGGAGGGCCTCGGGATCACCATGGTCGGCGGCACCGAGGTCACGGGGTTCCTCACGGGTGACGACGGCCGGGTCCGCGCGGTCACCACCGAGGACGCCACCTACCCGGCGGACGTGGTGGTGCTCGGCATCGGCGTCCGCCCCGAGACGTCGCTCGCCCGCGCGGCCGGGCTGCCGCTCGGCGAGCACGGCGGGCTGCTCACCGATCTGTCGATGCGGGTGCGCGGGCACGAGGACATCTGGGCGGGCGGGGACTGCGTCGAGGTGCTCGACCTGGTCTCGGGGCGCGAGCGGCACATCGCGCTGGGCACCCACGCGAACAAGCACGGCCAGGTGATCGGCTCCAACGTGGGCGGCGGATACGCCACGTTCCCCGGGGTCGTCGGCACCGCGGTGAGCAAGGTCTGCGATCTGGAGATCGCCCGCACCGGACTGCGCGAGAAGGACGCGCGCCGGGCGGGCCTCAGGTTCGAGACCGTCACGATCGAGTCGACGAGCCGCGCGGGCTACTACCCGAACGCCGCCCTCATGACGGTCAAGATGCTCGCGGAGCACCGCACGGGACGGCTGCTCGGCGTGCAGATCGTCGGCCGGGAGGGCGCGGCGAAGCGCGTGGACATCGCGGCGGTGGCGCTGACCACGGGCATGACGGTGGAACAGATGACGATGCTGGACCTCGGCTACGCGCCGCCGTTCTCCCCGGTCTGGGACCCCGTCCTGGTGGCGGCGCGCAAGGCGGTGACGAAGGTGCGCGAGGGAGCCAGGTGACGGGCGGGACTGGGTGAGGCGGGAGCCGCGTGAGGCGGGAGCCGCGTGAGGCGGGAGCCGCGTGAGG
The DNA here is from genome assembly GCF_055559015.1 of Streptomyces sp. NPDC024698. Lineage (NCBI taxonomy): Bacteria > Bacillati > Actinomycetota > Actinomycetes > Kitasatosporales > Streptomycetaceae > Streptomyces > Streptomyces sp. NPDC024698. The sequence continues at coordinate 276,888 of NZ_JBVHLK010000005.1, forward strand.
CGGGAGCCGCGTGAGGCGGGAGCCGCGTGAGGCGGGAGCCGCGTGAGGCGGGAGCCGC
>NZ_JBVHLK010000005.1:277044-530768 GCF_055559015.1 Streptomyces sp. NPDC024698
CGTGACGGGCGGGCCGGCCCGCCGTCCTGCCCGTCCGGCCGACGGGCCGGTACGCGGACGGCGGGGGCCCACCCCTTGGTGGAGCCGGCGGCGGTGCGACCGCCGGTGTGCCGGCTACGCGGACTCGTTGCCGGCCGATCCGTTGATCCGGTCGATCGCCTGCCGGGCCTGCTCCGCGGGCGGGCGGGGCGGCAGCGAGGAGACCGAGGAGACCGTCGCGGACGCGGTCACCGCGGGCGGGGTCTGAACCGGCTTCGCGTGCGCCGCCGGGCGGGAGGACCGCAGACGATGGCTGACGGCCTCGTCCAGGGTCACGGGCCGCTGCATCCGGGCCGCGAGCCGTCCGGCCTCCTGGCCGAGCGCGGCCACGTCCTCCCACGGGAGGTGCAGCACCAGGGCGATTTCCGCCTCGCCGTCGGGCAGAGCATGCATCGGAGGAGTAACTCGGTCGCTCATGGCCTGTGTCCTCACGTCTTCACGTCGTCGCGTCGTCGTACCCCGCCGCGCCGGGGGCGCGGCGCGGGGGGCTGAGAAGACATACGGCCGCGGGGGCACAAGTGTTCAGTGCGCCCGGCGGGAACCGTTCCGGCGGGTCCACCGTCCGGGTGCAGGACCGGGCCGGGTGCGGCGCGGATTCACCCCGCCCTGCGAGGGCAGTAGTTCCTCGTGGTCATTCCCGTCCATGACGTGAACCCGGTGCGGCGCACGCCCTATGTGACGTACGCGCTGATCGCCGCCAATGTGCTCGTCTTCCTCTACACCCCCGGTCTCGCCGGGTCGGTGGCGGGCGACAGCGCCCTGTCGCAGCTGTGCCATCTGCACGCGTTCATGGACCACTACGCGGCCGTGCCGCAGGAACTGATCCACCATCGGATGCCCCGGCTGGTGCCGACCGGCGAAGTCGGCGCCGGGCCGCACGGATCGGGCTGTGCGCTGGCCCCGCCGGGCTACGCCAAGTCGCCGCCGCTGTCGGTGCTCACGGCGATGTTCCTGCACGGCAGCTGGCTGCACCTGCTGGGCAACATGCTCTTCCTGCTGATCTTCGGCAACAACATCGAGGACCGGCTCGGACATGTGCGCTTCACGCTGTTCTACGTGGCCTGCGGCTTCGCGGCGGCGTACGGCTTCGCCCTGGTGAACCAGGACTCGGGCGACCCGCTGATCGGCGCCTCGGGGGCGATCGCCGGGGTCCTCGGGGCGTATCTCGTGCTGTATCCGAGAGCCAGGGTCTGGGTCCTCGTCCCGTTCCTGGTGTTCCTGCCGCTCCGGCTGCCCGCGTGGCTCGTGCTGGGCTTCTGGTTCGTGCTCCAGGCGGCGTACTCGTCCGGCGCCGCCGTGCCCGCGGCCGGGACCGTGGCGTACGCGGCGCACGTCGTCGGCTTCCTGGCCGGGATGCTCCTGGCCTGGCCGCTGCGTCAGGGCACCCCCCCACCGCCCGAACCGCGCCGTCTGCTGTGGGGCAGACAGGCGCGGCACGGCTGGTGAACGGGCGGGAGACGGGCTGTCAGCGGACCGCCGGGGACGGCTTCTAGCGGACGGTCCGCGTGTGGACGTACTCCACCAGACGGCTCAGCGCGTCCGGGTCCATGCTCGGCATGACTCCGTGCCCGAGGTTGAAGACGTGGCCTTCGAGGCCGGCGGCGGCGGCGAGCACCTCGCGGGTCTTCGCCTCGACGGCCTCGGTGGAGGCGAACAGGACCGCGGGGTCGAGGTTGCCCTGGAGCGCCTTGCCGGGGCCGACACGGCGGGCGGCCTCGTCGAGCGGGACGCGCCAGTCGACGCCGACGACGTCCGCGCCGGCCTCACCCATGAGGCCGAGCAGTTCGCCGGTGCCGACACCGAAGTGGATACGCGGCACGCCGTACGAGGCGACGGCGTCGAAGACCTTCGCCGAGGCGGGCATCACGGAGCGGCGGTAGTCGGCCGGGGCCAGGGCGCCGACCCAGGAGTCGAAGAGCTGGACGGCGCTGACGCCGGCCTCGATCTGCACCTTCAGGAAGGCGGAGGTGATCTCGGCGAGGCGGTCGAGCAGATCGGCCCACAGCTGTGGGTCGTTGTACATCAGCGCCTTGGTGTGCTCGTGGTTCTTGGACGGACCGCCCTCCACGAGGTAACTCGCGAGGGTGAAAGGCGCGCCCGCGAAACCGATGAGCGGGGTCTCGCCGAGTTCGGCCGTCAGGAGCCCGATCGCCTCGGTGACGTACCAGACGTCCTCGGGGGTCAGATCACGCAGTTGGGCCAGGTCGGCACGGCTGCGGATCGGGTTCTGGACGACCGGGCCGACGCCCGGCTTGATGTCCAGGTCGACGCCGATGGCCTTCAGCGGGACCACGATGTCGCTGAAGTAGATCGCGGCGTCCACGTGGTGCCTGCGGACCGGCTGGAGCGTGATCTCGGCGACCAGGTCGGGCCGCATGCAGGACTCCAGCATGGGGATGCCCTCGCGCACCTTGAGGTACTCGGGCAGTGAGCGGCCGGCCTGCCGCATGAACCACACGGGCGTGTGCGGCACGGGCTCGCGCCTGCACGCCTTGAGGAAGGCGGACTCGTACGTGGCTGTCGGCTGCTGCCCGGCGGGGCTGTGGTTGGCGCTCACGACGGAAAGTCTCCCACGCTCCGCGGACGCCCCCGTCCCGGGCTCCGCCGCGCCCGCCGCCCCGGCCCGGGTCCCGCGGACGGCCCGTCCGCGGAGCGGTGTCCGCGTGGCGCGATCCGGACAGGGGTCCCACGCACGGGTGTCTCTCCCTGCGCGCGGGCTCCGTTCCCCTTAATCTTCCCGGCATGGCTGCGGCTCAGGGACGACTGTCGGACGGCGCTGGCGGAATGGACGACGCGAGGGAGAAGGAGGGGGACAGGAATGCGGCGGAGACGGCCCCGGGGCCCTTCCGGGCGGCCGTCGACGCACTACGGGCCGCCCGGCTGCGACCGGACATCGAGATCGACCCGACACGACCACCGCAGCGCCTGGCTCCGTACGCGTACGCGCTGGAGGCCGCGGTCGTCGCCGACGACGAGGACCTGGCCGACGGCCGCCTCGTCCTGCTGCACGACCCGGCCGGGCACGACGCCTGGCAGGGCTCCTTCCGTCTGGTGACCCTGGTCCGCGCGGAGCTGGAGCCGGAGATGGCCGCCGATCCCCTGCTCCCCGAGGTCTGCTGGTCATGGCTGACCGGCGCGCTCCAGGCCCGGGGTCTGTCGTACGGCGAGCCGAGCGGCACCGTGACGCGCGCGAGCTCGCACTACTTCGGCGGGCTCGCGGAGCGTCCGGCCGCCTCGCAGATCGAGATCCGCGCGTCGTGGACGCCCCGGGAGGGACTCGGCGGCGTACCGGACACCGCCGCGCACCTCGCCGGCTGGTGCGACCTGCTGTGCCAGGTCGCCGGACTGCCGCCGGTGACTCCGGGTGACGCCTCGGTCGTCACCCTGCCGCAGCGCCGTGGACCACAGTCCCGCTGACCGCCACGAGGGCGCGCGCCGACGCGCGCGCCCTTTCCTTTTCCTTACCGGCCGAATGTCGTTACGACCACTTTCGGCCGCGTATTGACGCTGAACGACCCGGAACGACCCGGAACGACTCGGTTCGATCTTCGGATGATCGATCGCCTGTCCGAATTGAACGGATTGTTACTCACCCCATCGTGATCATTCTCTAAAGGTCCACAGGTTTGATGCCGAAGACGTCTGTGACCTTGAAAGCACGGTTCGTCCTGGCTCGCCCCCCAGAGCCGGCCCCGTCCCGCCCCCCAGGAGGCCTGGTGTCCGTTCTCCTCGAGCAGCCCGCAAGCCTGGTCGCCTACCGCCCGAACAAGCCGACCGCCATGGTGGTCGTGGCAGACCCCCGGGTCCGTTCCACCGTCACCCGCCATCTGTGGGCGCTCGGAGTGCGCGACGTCATCGAGGCGTCGTCCGTCGCGGAGGCCCGTCCCCGAATCGGCAACCCGCGTGACATCTGCGTCGCCGACGTCCATCTGCCGGACGGTTCCGGCCTCACCCTCCTCTCCGAAACCCGAGCCGCGGGCTGGCCCAACGGCCTCGCCCTCTCCGCCGCCGACGACATCGGCGCCGTACGCAACGCCCTCGCGGGCGGCGTCAAGGGCTATGTCGTCACCGGCACCCGCACGAACGTCGGGCTCCCCACCCGGCCCGGCGCCGCGCCCATCGGCTCGGCCGCCGCCCGTATGCACCGCCGCCCCCCGGGTGCCCCGAGCCACCCGGGCGGCTACCGCGAACTGTCCGGACGGGAGGTCGAGGTCCTTCGACTGGTCGCGGAGGGCCAGTCGAACAAGGCCATCGGCGTCTCCATGGGCCTGTCCGCGCTGACCGTCAAGAGCCACCTCGCCCGCATCGCGCGCAAGCTCGGCACGGGCGACCGCGCCGGAATGGTCGCGGTGGCCCTGCGGACCGGAATCATCCACTGACCCCGCCTCGCACCACTCCCCCGGCACCGGGCGGCCCCCGGGTCTCCTGACCGCTTCCCCTCGCGAGTGAACCGTGTCTTGCCCTCACCTGACTGGTTTACGACCATCCGACGCCCGTCGACGGAACGTTCCGTCGACGGGCGTCGTCCATCCACGGATACCCTTGACAGGTGACCGACGCCCAAGAGACCGCAGCAGACAGCTCACTGCGAACCACCGGAGGCGGCCCTCCGGACGACGTCGAATCGGCGCCGACCCCTTTGCTGGAGCCCCGAGAAGGCATCCCGCCGGTGATCACCGACGAGGCCGCGCTCGCCGAGGTGATCGCCGCCTTCGCCGCCGGCACCGGCCCGGTGGCGGTCGACGCCGAGCGCGCGTCCGGCTACCGCTACGGCCAGCGCGCCTACTTGGTGCAGCTGCGCCGCGAGGGCGCCGGCAGCGCGCTCATCGACCCCGTCGCCTGTCCCGACCTCTCCGGCCTCGGCGAGGCCGTCTCCGGGGCCGAATGGGTGCTGCACGCCGCCACCCAGGACCTGCCCTGCCTCCGCGGCATAGGCATGATCCCCACCACCCTCTTCGACACGGAGCTGGCCGGACGCCTGGCCGGGTTCCCCCGGGTGGGCCTCGGTGCCATGGTCGAGAGCGTCCTCGGCTTCGTCCTGGAGAAGGGACACTCCGCCGTCGACTGGTCCACCCGCCCGCTGCCCGAGCCCTGGCTGCGCTACGCCGCGCTCGACGTGGAGCTGCTGGTCGACCTGCGCGACGCCCTGGAGAAGGAGCTCGACCGGCAGGGCAAGCTGGAATGGGCCCGGCAGGAGTTCGACGCCATCGCCCAGGCCGAGCCCGCGCCGCCGCGCAAGGACCCCTGGCGCCGTACGTCCGGGATGCACAAGGTGCGCCGGCGCCGCCAGATGGCCGTCGTCCGGGAGCTGTGGGAGACCCGGGACCGGATCGCGCAGCGCCGGGACATCTCGCCGGGCAAGGTGCTCGGGGACGCGGCGATCGTCGAGGCGGCGCTCGCCGTCCCCGTCAACCTGCACGCCCTGGCCGCCCTGAACGGCTTCGGGCACCGCATGGGCCGGCGCCAGCTGGAGCAGTGGCAGGCCGCGGTCGACCGCGCGAGGGAACTGCCGGACGCCGAGCTGCCGCAGCCCGGACAGCCGGTGACCGGGCCGCCCCCGCCGCGGGCCTGGGCCGACAAGGACCCGGCGGCCGCCGCCCGGCTCTCCGCCGCACGCGCCGGGGTGTCGGCACTGGCCGAGCGGCTCACCATGCCCCAGGAGAACCTGATCACCCCGGACACCGTGCGGCGCGTGTGCTGGGAGCCGCCCAGGACGCCGGACGCGGAGTCCGTGGGCGCGGCGCTCACCGCCTGCGGCGCGCGGCCCTGGCAGGTCGAGCTGGTCACTCCGGCACTGGTGACAGCCCTTTCGGTGAAGGCGCCCTAGGCTGTTTGGCCCGATGACCCGGGCGGTGCCAGACCGCCGGGGTCGTCGGGACCGACCGGTCATCGGGACCGTCCGAGCCAACGGTCCGTGGGGACGGCAGGGTCTAGGGGCCTACGGGCCTACGGGCCTACGGGCCTACGGGATCATCGGGTCCGCCCGAACCGCCGGGAGCACCGGGAGCACCGGGAACATCAGGTCCACCGGGAGCACCAGGACCGTCCGGGACCATCCGGTCCACGCCGAACGGGTCCCCGACACGAAACCGACCCGCCGAACGGGGATCGAGATCACGCCAAGATCCTGGGCCAGCCGGAGGCGCGGCCCCTCCCCCGGACCTTCCGCCACGCGGCCCTCGTCGAGCAGGGTCGCGCAGGCCGGAAGCCCGCGCGCGGACCGGGCGTCACGGCCCCCGTCGCGGTCAGCGCCAGGGCGAGCCAGGAGCGGCGTCCCCGTGCCGGACGCCCCCGGGCACGCGGCCGGGCCGGAACACGTAGGCCTTCCGGATGTGACCTTCGCCGCTCCCGCGCCCGGGACTGGGCAGGTTGGTTACTCGTAAGTAGCATGGGTGCTGAGCGCGCGCTCAGGCGTGTGTCCGCGCAGCAGTGCCATCCCGCATCTGGAGGAGAGCCATCGTGCCTCGTACCGTCAGGGACGTCGTCTTCGTCGACGGCGTCCGCACCCCGTTCGGCAAGGCGGGCCCGAAGGGCATCTACCACGAGACCCGCGCCGACGACCTCGTCGTGAAGGCCATCCGGGAGCTGCTGCGCCGCAACCCCGGTCTTGACACCAAGAAGATCGACGAGGTCGCCATCGCCGCGACCACGCAGATCGGTGACCAGGGTCTGACCCTCGGCCGCACGGCCGGCATCCTCGCCGGACTGCCGCAGTCGGTCCCGGGCTACTCCATCGACCGTATGTGCGCGGGCGCGCTGACCGCCGTCACCAGCGTCGCGGGCTCCATCGGCTTCGGCGCGTACGACGTCGTCATCGCCGGCGGTGTCGAGCACATGGGCCGTCACCCCATGGGCGAGGGCGTGGACCCGAACCCGCGCTTCGTGAGCGAGAAGCTGGTCGACGAGTCCGCCCTGTTCATGGGCATGACCGCCGAGAACCTGCACGACCGCTACCCGACCATCACCAAGCAGCGCGCCGACGAGTACGCGGTGCGCTCGCAGGAGAAGGCCGCCAAGGCGTACGCCAACGGCAAGATCCAGCAGGACCTGGTGCCGATCTCGGTGCGCAACACCAACCCGGACGCCGGTGAGACGGGCTGGGGCCTGGTCACCGCCGACGAGCCGATGCGCCCGGGCACCACCCTGGAGAACCTCGCCGGTCTGAAGACCCCGTTCCGCGTCCACGGCCGGGTCACCGCCGGCAACGCGGCCGGTCTGAACGACGGCGCCACCGCGTCGATCATCGCGTCCGAGGACTTCGCCCGCGAGAACGGCCTGCCGGTCAAGATGCGCCTGGTCTCGTACGCCTTCGCGGGCGTCGAGCCGGAGGTCATGGGCTACGGCCCGATCCCCGCCACCGAGAAGGCCCTGGCCCAGGCCGGTCTGTCGATCGAGGACATCAACCTCTTCGAGATCAACGAGGCCTTCGCCGTCCAGGTGCTCGCCTTCCTCGAGCACTACGGCATCGCCGACGACGACGCGCGCGTCAACCAGTACGGCGGCGCCATCGCCTACGGCCACCCCCTCGCCTCCTCCGGCGTCCGTCTGATGACGCAGCTGGCCCGCCAGTTCGAGGAGCAGCCGGAGGTCCGTTACGGCCTCACCACCATGTGCGTCGGCTTCGGCATGGGCGCCACGGTGATCTGGGAGAACCCGCACCACAAGGACGCCGGAGGCGACAAGTGAGCACCGCTGAACTCCTCAAGGGAGCGGCCGAGCTGTTCCCCGACGAGGTCGTGACCTCGGCGAACGTACGCCACCTCGACCTGCCGTTCGGTGCCGGGCGCTTCGCGCTCATCACCCTCGACAACGGCTTCGACCACACCAAGCCGACCACCTTCGGCCCGGCGTCGCTGGCGAACCTGGACACCGCCATCGACCAGGTCGAGCGGGAGGCCGCGGCCGGCGAGATCGTCGGTATCGGTGTCACCGGCAAGCCGTTCATCTTCGCGGTCGGCGCCGACCTCAAGGGTGTCGAGCTGCTGAAGCGGCACGAGGACGCGCTCGCCATCGGCAAGGGCGGCCACGAGGTCTTCAAGCGTCTGTCGGGCCTCGCGGTCCCGACCTTCGCGTACTACAACGGCGCGGCGATGGGCGGTGGCGTCGAGGTCGGTCTGCACTGCTCGTACCGGACCGTCTCCGCGGCCCTGCCGGCCTTCTCGCTGCCCGAGGTCTTCCTCGGTCTGGTCCCCGGCTGGGGCGGCTGCACGATCCTGCCGAACCTGATCGGCGCGGACAAGGCCGTCTCGGTGATCATCGAGAACTCGCTCAACCAGAACAAGCAGCTCAAGGGCGGTCAGGTCTACGACCTCGGCATCGCCGACGCGCTCTTCGAGGGTGCGGACTTCCTGGAGCAGTCGCTGCTGTGGACGGCCGCCGTCCTCAAGGGCGAGATCGCCGTCGAGCGCCCGGAGATCGACCGCGGCGAGGCCTGGGACCAGGCCGTCGCGCGGGGCCGGTTCATCGCCGACAGCAAGGTGCACGGGGCCGCCCCGGCCGCCTACCGCGCGCTGGACATCATCGCCGCGGCCAAGGACGGCGACCTCCAGAAGGGCTACGACGCCGAGGACGTGGCGCTCGCCGACCTGATCATGGGTGGCGAACTGCGCTCCGGCATCTACGCCTTCAACCTGGTCCAGAAGCGCGGCAAGCGTCCGGCCGGCGCGCCGGACAAGTCCCTCGCGCGTCCGGTCACCAAGGTGGGCGTCGTCGGCGCGGGCCTGATGGCCTCGCAGCTGGCCCTGCTCTTCCTGCGCCGCCTGGAGGTGCCGGTCGTCCTCACGGACATCGACCAGGAGCGCGTCGACAAGGGTGTGGGCTACGTCCACGCCGAGATCGACAAGCTGCTGCTCAAGGGCCGCGTCAACCGGGACAAGGCCAACCGCCTCAAGGCCCTGGTCTCCGGTGTGCTGGACAAGGCGGACGGGTTCTCCGACGCGGACTTCGTCATCGAGGCCGTCTTCGAGGAGATCGGCGTCAAGCAGCAGGTGTTCGCGGAGGTCGAGGCGGTCGCCCCGGCGCACGCGATCTTCGCCACCAACACCTCCTCGCTGTCGGTCACCGAGATGGCGTCGAAGCTGAAGAACCCCGAGCGGGTCGTCGGCTTCCACTTCTTCAACCCGGTCGCGATCCTCCCGCTCCTGGAGATCGTGCGCGGCGAGCAGACGGACGACGCCTCGCTGGCCACGGCGTTCGCCGTCGCCAAGAAGCTGAAGAAGACCGCGGTCCTCACCAAGGACGCCCCGGCGTTCGTCGTGAACCGCATCCTGACCCGCTTCATGGGCGAGATCCAGAACGTCATCGACGAGGGCACCCCGGTCGAGGTCGCCGAGAAGGCCATCGAGCCGCTCGGCCTGCCGATGTCCCCGCTGGTCCTCCTGGAGCTGGTCGGTCCCGCGATCGGTCTGCACGTCTCGGAGACCCTCAACCGGGCCTTCCCGGACCGCTTCACGGTCTCCCCGAACCTCGCGACCGTCGTCAAGGCGGGCAAGCGCGGCTTCTACGTCTACGACTCCGGCAAGCCGGAGCTGGACCCCGAGGTGGCGGCTCTCCTCAAGCAGGGCGACGTCGTCCTGAGCGAGGAGCAGGTTCGGGTCCGTGTCCTCGACGCGGTCGCCCAGGAGATCGGGCTCATGCTCGACGAGGGCGTCGTCGCCGAGGCCCAGGACATCGACCTCTGCCTGATCACCGGCGCGGGCTGGCCCTTCCACCTGGGCGGCATCACGCCGTACCTGGACCGCGAGGGCGTCTCGGAACGCGCGACGGGCAAGCGTTTCCTGGAGCAGGGCGTGGCGTCGGTTCCGGCGTAACGGCCTACGACTGAAAGGGGGCCTCCCGGAATCCGGGAGGCCCCCTTTGTCGTCTGCACGGCCCCTGGGAGCGTGCCGTCGGCTCAGGAGGTAACACCGTGGTAAGCGGCTTGGGCCGTCGTGGCCACGGCGTGCGCCACGGTGAAGGAAAGCCTGGGCGCCGGGAACTCGGCACCCGAGGCGTCCACCGCGAAGACGTCGACGATGTGCGTGCCCACGCTCCACTGCCGGCCCGAATCCCATGACCAAAGGCCGTCCGGGGCAACCGCCGTGCGGCCCAGCAGCTTCCCGTTCTCGCGGAAGCCGACCTGGGCGGAGCCACCCGCGGAGCCGGTGAAGACGACCCGCGGGTTCAGGACCGGTTCGTGCGCGACGGGTTCCAGCACCACGGGGGCGGTGGCGCCCGGCCCGACCGCGGACAGCATCGCGCCGCCGTTCCGTGCCGGAGGCGTGGCCGGGGTCACGGAAGTCGCGCGAATGCCGTCCACCGCCGTGAAGCGGAGTTCGGTACGGCGGGACTGGAACCCTGCCGAGTCCACGCCGTACAGCTTCACCACATGTTCGCCCGGGCTCCAGTCCCTTCCCAGCTCCCAGGACCAGGCACCATCGGCGGTCACATCGGTCCGGCCGAGGTATTTGCCCTGTTCCCACAGAACCACGCGTGCGGCGCCCGGAGCACGGCCCTCGAACCGGACGGCGTGCCTGCCCACTTGGGCCCGCAGCCCGGGTGCAGTGACCGACGGGGGCGGGAACTCGGCCCCGCGCATGATGGCCGTGGCGGCCAGGTAGGAGTCGATGGCGGACCGGTCGCGGTCCGGCTCCTCGAACCCGTTGCGCACGAGGCCCAGCCGTGGCGCGATGCCGTCGATCAGAAAGTTGACCAGGCCCATCAGCATGGGGACGTTGCGTCCCGTGACCTGGGCATGGTCGGTGATGTGCGGCGAGTCGCTCAGGACGAAGTTGAAGTTCTCATAGTGCTGGAACAAGCCGAGGAACGGCTCGACCTGGACCGGATACTGGTCATCCTGAGGTGAGGAGAGCACGTAGATGTTGGCGGTCGGATTGGCGCCGGAGCGCACCAGGTCGGGGATGAGCGAGTCCACGATCTGCAAATTCTCCTCCGGTACACCCTCACCGAGCATGTACCGGGCGGTACCGGGACGCTCGTTCTTCACATACGTGCCGATCGCGAACTGGGGCACGACGGCGACGATGTTCCGGAATTCGTACTTGAGACCGAAGTAGAGGGCGGCACTGCCGCCCTTCGAACCGCCCCACAGCGTCACGGAGTCCGTGGTGAGGTCGAGGGCTCCCATCACCTTCCGGATGAGCGCGACGACAGATCGCTCCAGACCGAAGTCCATCTCCTTGCAGAGGTAGTAGGTCTGGTTTCCCTCAAAACTGTCCCGAATCCACAGGATGTTCGCGCGGACCTTGTCGAACACTCCGTTGGACCAGCCGTAGTCGGACGGTGCGGAGAAGTTGGCGAAGACGACAAGCAGGTGCCGGTTGCCCTTCTGGCCATGCGTGAACCGGTATTCGACCGGGAACGTCCCTGCTGTTTCGATGCCGGTGAGCAGCTGCCTACCGCTGGAGGGTGCTGGAGACATGGGCTGAATCAACTCCTGAGGTGTGTTCCGGTTCACCGGCCGGGGATGGATATGACACCAAAGGCGATGGTCGCGGGCGGGGACACCTCTCCCGCCCCGTTCGCCGCGACGACTTCGACGGTGTGCGCACCGGGGAGCCAGTTGTGGTCCGCGTTCCAGAGCCAGCGGCCGTCATGAGCGACCGGGCAGGAGCCCAGCAGGACGCCGTTCTCCCGGAAGCCGACGTGGGTGGCGGCATTGGAGGCGCCGGTGAAGCGAAGACTGGTGGCGAGAACTTGCTGGCCGGGCTCCGGGGTGTGCAGCAGAGGAGGCAGCAGAGTCACCCGAGCCCCCGCGGCGTCGAAGTACTGCTCCGTTGCCGTGCTCTCCGGTGCCTGCGGGGCGGCGATCCGGTCCGCCGTCGTGAACGTCGCGTCGATGCGGGCGGACTGGATCCCGTTCCGGTCGACGGCGAAGAGCCGTACCGTGTGCTCGCCGGTGCTCCAGGGCTCCCTGCGCTGCCAGGTCCAATCGCCCTCGGGGCCGACGGGTGCGGAGGCCAGGTAGTCGCCGTTCTCCCAGATGCTGACGCGTACCGCCTCCGGTGCCCGACCGGTGAAGGAGACGCCGGTCACGAGCAGGGAATCGTGCGGGAGCGGTGTGGTGACCACCGGCGGCGCGAGCCAGTCCTGCACGATCGAGGTGGCGTTGAGGAATCCGGTGATGCCCGACCGGTCGGCGTCGGGCTCCTCGTAGCCGTGCCGGGCGATGCCCAGCCTCGGACTGATGCCCTCCACGAGAAGGCCCGCGATACCCAGCAGTGGAGGGGTGTTGCGCTGGGTTACCTTGCCGTGGCCGGTGATGTGCGGGGACTCGCTGAAGAGGAAGTTGAAGTTCGGGTACCGCTGGAGCAGTCCCAGGTACGGTTCGATCTGAGTGGCGTACTGCTCGTCCTGCGGCGAGGACACCAGGTAGATGTGGGCGTCCGGATTGACGTCGGAAGCCAACAGGTCGGGCAGGACCGAGTCGAGGAGCCGGACCCTGTCCTCGGGCATCGCCTTGCCGAGCATGCGCCGGCCGGTATGGGGATACATGTCGCGGACGAAGCTGCCGATCCGCAAATGCGGAACGCTGGCGACGATGTTGCGGAAGCCGTGGCGCAGTCCGAAGTAGAGGGCCGCGCTGCCACCCTTCGAGCTGCCCCACAGCGTCACGTCGCCGGGGGTCAGCCCAAGGGCCTTCATCACCCTCTGGATGAGCCCTGTCACGGAGTGCTCGACCCCGAAGTCCCCGTCTCTGCAGAGGTAGTAGCTGTTGCCGCCGTCGAACCGGTCGCGAATCCAGAGAATGTTGGAGCGCAGGTCGTCGAGGGCGCCGTTGGACCAGCCGTAGTCGTCCGGCGCGTGGACGTCGGCGAAGACGACTGTGAGATGCCGGTTGCCGCCCAGCGCGTGGGCGAACCGGTACTCCACGGGATAGGCGCCGGAGGCGTCGATCCCCCGGATGACCTGGCGTCCCTTGGCGGCTGATTCAGACATTGTGCGCTTTTCCTTGTCCTTGAGAATGTGTGATGTCTGGTCCGAGGGCGCGTCGAAGCGGTCCCTGACCACAGCGACCTGGAACACATGTGAGGTGTGGTGCGGCGGAGATGCGTGGCCGGCGGCAGGACGCCGAAGAGCGGTCGCCGGGTCTCCTCGCCATCGCCGCTGAGGCGCGGTGATCTTCGCGCAGGAGACCTGCGGCACCGAACGGCACTCCACACGAAGGGCCTTGGGCCGGTTCTGGCACGCAGCGGCCCTCCCGACGCGACCGGACGGGCAGCGCCCTTCCCGTCCTCAGGCCCTGGGCGGATACACCGAGGGCCTGAGGCCGGAGGCGGGCACGGTCATGGGTGATGCGGCCGTAGGGGTTACACGACCATGCCGTCGACGAAGCTGTCCCGGGGAACCTGGCTGCCCACGCCGTCCCGCCGCACGGGCTGGCTGGGCAGGGCGTTCATGTGCTGGTCGGAGCCCTGCTCCACCGGAGTCCGCGTCGGCGTGAACCAGCGCTCGGCCTTCCAGCCGATTGGCATGAGGGGGCGTCCCTGGTGACGGGTGTCCGCGGAGCTCACCGCGGGGGCCCACGCCTCTTCGGGAGCGAGGTCGCCTCCGGCGATCAGCATCCGGTCCGCCAGGCGAGCCGCGGCGAAGCCGTCGTCGAGGTCGCAGAACTCCTGCTGGAACCGGCGGTAGCGCTCGGCGTAGGCGTCCTGGATCCGGTCGATGTCCCGGATCGCGCTCACCAGGTCCTCGGAGGTGTCCACCAGGGGTCCGGGGGCCCTGCGTTCGAAGTCGAAGTAGAAGCCGCGCAGGGTGTCGCGGTAGTGGTCCAGGTCGTAGGTGAAGAACAGGATCGGGCGACCGGTGTTGACGTAGTCGAACATGAGGGACGAGTAGTCCGTGATCATCACGTCGGTGATCAAGGACAGGTCGGCCATGTCCGGGTAGTCGGAGACGTCGAACACGAAGCCGTCACCGGCTCCGGGGACCGGGTCCACCACGTTGGGATGACGACGCACCAGGAGGACATGGTCGGCTCCCAGTCGGGCGCGCGCGTCCTCCAGATCGACGCGGAAGTCCAGCTTGTACTTGCCGGGCGCGTAGAACTGGTCGTCGCGCCAGGTCGGCGCGTACATCACGACCCTCTTGCCATCGGGCAGTCCGAGACGGCGGCGGATCTCCCGCTCCTGCTGTTCCGTGCCGGGCTTGCGCAGGATGTCGTTGCGCGGGTAGCCGCACTCGACCATCTCGCCCGGGAATCCGAAGGCGCGCTTGAGGATCGGTGTGGAGAAGCTGTTCGGCGAGACCAGCATGTCCCAGTTCTGCACCTCCTTCTCGACCCGTTCCAGATAGCGCTGGTCAGCGAAGTGGATGGCCTCGATGTCGTGGCCGATCTTCTTCAGCGGGGTGCCGTGCCAGGTCTGTACGACGATCTGGCCGTCACGCTTCTGGAACCAGTCGGGCAGGTGATTGTTGGCGACCACGTAACGGCTGGTGGCCAGCGCCTCGTACCACTGCGGGGACCACATGCGCACGGGTGTGGCGGTCGACGGGACCTGGACCTGGTCGTCGCGCACGACCCACAGGTGTTCGAGGTCGAGGCCCCGGCGCACCAGTTCCTCGTGCAGGGCGCGCGGGCTGTCCGAGTACTGGGTGCCCTTGAAGGCGTCCAGGAGGATCGCGGGTCGCACCTTCTCGCGGCGTGCGACCGGGTACTCCTTGGTGCGGAGCACCTTCTGGCGGTAGGGGCCGCGGGCGTGGTCCGGCATGGCGGAGTGGACGAGGAGGGAGAGCCGGTCGTACGCCTCGGCCTGGAGTTCGTAACGGCGTTCGTCCGCCTCGTACTCCTCCGGGAAGGCGGCGACGATCTTCTGCTCGATCTTCACCATGAGGTCTTCGAGCCTGTCCTCGCGGGCCACCGCGGACAGGTCCTGGCGCCGAAGGAAGAAGTCCCAGCGTCCGGACGCGAGCGGGATGTCGCCGGCCAGGGTGCGCATGGCGGCCGGCGTCAGGACGGACCGGAACTCGTTGCCGTCCCACTGGACGGGGACGGGACGTTCGGCACCGTGGGCGCGCGAGCGGACCACGAGGTGGGCGTCGCGGTACTCGCGCTCGGTGAGCCGATCGGCGGCGAGATAACGGCCGGTGATCTCCAGAGAGCCGTTCTCGTGCCAGGCGAAGCCCGTGACCGTGGGCAGGGTGGCGCGTTCGAAGAGCACCAGGTAGCCGGAGCCGTTGCGGTGAACGACGAGTTCACGGTCGCCCTCGCGGGTCTGGAGCGGGGCGGGCATGCGGTAGTGCCCGTCGAACATCTGCTCCGCGGCCACCGGGTAGATGGTCGACTTGCGGCCCTCGACGTAGAACGTGGTCTTCCAGCCGTTGCTGCCCATGCTCCAGGACTGGGGCACCTCCACGCCGGACACGGCGTCGGCGCGGTATCCCGGCACCAGGACGCGCAACGGGATCCGGGCGGTGAAGGTGCACCAGCCATCGCCGCCGGGCCAGAAGTGGACCTTGGCGTCATGACGCCCGGCGCCGCTCATGCTGGTGACCCGGAGCTTGCCCCACTCCGGCACCCTGGCGCCGAGAAAGACACCGTTGATCTCCAGGTGGTCGCCGCTGACACGGTGGCCGGTGATCCGGCAGCGCACGACCTCCACGCGCAGCTTCAGCTTGCCCTGCAAGAACACCGGCAGAACACGGGTGTTGCGGTCGACGTAGCGGTACGGCGGGTTCGCGGCGGTTCCGGCACCGCCGCGGTCCATGCCTCGGTAGCGGAACAGCCCACGGCTGAGAACGCCGACGGCAACGTCCCACGTGCCCTCGGCCCACTCGCCCTTGCGCTTGAGCCGAGTGGTGTCGATCTGCGTCTCGAAACCGGCCCAGTCATAGCAGTAACGATTCTGCTGAGAGTGCTCGGTGGCCTGGGGCGCGTACGTGGTCTTCGCAGTGGCAAGAAGCATCCGCCCCTGCTTCTTGTTGCGCAGGGCGACCGCTTTCACCGACATGTGCTTCTTGTGCACATTGACGAAACGAACATAGGCCGCACCTGTGAGGGTGAGCAGCTCGCCGTCGTCGCTCCAGCGGGCGCCGCCGAGCGACCCGTGCAGCGAGAACTCCTTGTCCAGCCGGTACGCCTTCTTGTCGAGGCCGACCTCGCGGTCGCCGAGGTAGGGATAGTTCAGATAGCGGCGGAAGCGTCGCTGGACAGGCATCGGGCCGCCGAGCCGCTCGAACTGGACGACCTCCAGGAGCTCGGACAGCCGCCGTTCGCGCACCAGCAGCCACTTGACCCGGGCGTCGGCCGGCAGTTCGTCGATGATGGCGGGGTCGGCCTCGTCGAGGAACTCGTTGGCCCACTCCATGAAGGCCTGGCGGTACTCCTCATCGGCGTCCGGGAGCACCTTCAGATGGATCATCAGGTCGGACTTGAGACAGGCAAGGTCGTACTTGCGCTTGCTCTCCTCGTAGACGCGGGAGCGCCCCTCGGCGAGGAAACGACTCACGGACTGCACAGCGGCAACCCGGTCACGCAGGTTGGGCACCTCGGTGTGACGCTGGGTGATCGACGGGGCGGCACCACCCTCGCGGCGACGCCAGAAGTAGACGATGTCGGTGACGACGTCGACCTTGGCGGCCCGGAAATGGGCGTACATGTTGACCCAGGAGTCCTCGTAGAGGACACCCTCGGGGAACTTGATGAAGTGGCAGTCCCAGAAGGACCGCCGGAACAGCTTGTTCCACACCGTCCGGTCATAGATGAGCGCGTCGAACTTCGTGATGTGGGTGCCGCGTCGGTCCTTCTGCATCGGGCTCCGATGCAGGGGGGACTGCCACTTCTTGCTGGAGTTCATCATCTGCACGTTGCCGGAGACGAAGTCCGAGCCGGACTCCTGGAGGGTGCGCACCAGCAGCTCGTAGGCATATTCGGGAATGACGTCGTCACCGTCGACGAAGGCGATGAACTCGGCGTGCGGATGCATGGCCCGCAAACCGGCATTCCGGGCATGTCCGGGCCCCTGCGGCTCCTGCCTGATCAGCCGGAAGCGGGGGTCGGCGGCGCAGAACTCAGCCGCGATGCGCGTCGAACCATCGGTGGACCCGTCGTCGACGAGGATCACCTCGAAGTCGCGAAACGACTGACGTGCTATCGATTCCAGACATTCGGCGAGATAAGCCTCGACATCCTGAAATGGAACAATAACGCCAAGACGCGGACGATACGTCAAGTTCTACTCCTACCGGGGCAGTGCACCCAATGAGTCCATCGATCAGCTGACTGGGCACCCCCGTGACCCCGCGGGTCCGCAGCCCCCTACAGCGCGGACAACCGCCGTCCTCGTGAACTCGGATTCGAGCCCCCTGCACCGATGATCACAGGACCTCCACATTCTTAACCAACACCGCACCTTGGTCAAGAAGAGGCCATGCGATGTCCACCTGGGGTTCAGGACCAGGCCATCCCCCCTTAAAGCATGGTCATGGGGACACCTATAGTTCTCGCACTGCATCGCTTCGTATCAGTTGGGCCGGTTCCCCCTCCGGGCCCACAACTCCGCGTGCGCGGAGCTCGTGAGGAGAGGACCAAGTCCATGACGTACACCACCACGCCCGAAACCAGACAGAACGGCGAACCGGGCAAGACCGGACGGCCCGGCTCGGTACCGCGTAAGAGACGCCGGGGCCGCATCGTGCTGCTGACACTCCTGGTCCTGCTGCTGGCCGCCGGCGGTACCGGCTACTGGCTCTACAGCGGCCTCGACGGCAACATCAAGGGCATCGACCTCGACAAGGCGATCGGTGACGACCGGCCGGCGAAGCTGCCCACCTCCGGGCAGAACATCCTCGTCCTCGGATCGGACTCGCGCGCCGGTGCCAACGCCGCGCTCAAGACCGGCCATGTCTCCGGGGCGCGTTCCGACACCGCGCTGGTGATGCACATACCCGAGGGCCGGAAGAAGGCCGTCGCGGTCAGCATCCCGCGCGACACCCTGGTCACCCGCCCCACGTGCACCAGGGCGGACGGCACCACGGTCCCCTCAGCGCGGCGCGTCATGTTCAACTCCATCTACTCCCAGGTCGGTTCGGCCTGTGTGGTGAAGACGGTGGAGAAGATCACCGGCATCCGCATGGACCACTACATGGAGATCGACTTCGCCGGCTTCAAGGGCTTGGTCGACGCGATAGGCGGCGTGACCGTCAGCGTCGACAAGGACATCCACGACAGCTCCAGCGGCCTCGACCTCACCGCCGGAACGCACCGTCTGGACGGCACGCAGTCGCTGGAGTTCGTACGGACCCGGCACGGCATCGGCGACGGCAGCGACCTCGGACGCATCGGCCTCCAGCAGCGGTTCATGACCGCGCTGCTCTCGGAGATCAAGAAGCAGGACCTGCTGGGCAGCCCCACGAAGACGTACAAGATCGCCGACAGTCTGACCCAGGCGCTCACCACGGACTCCGACCTCGCCTCGCTCTCGGCGCTGGCGGAGTTCGGCCGCAGCATGAACGGCGTCGACCCGTCCACCATGGAGACCATCATGCTCCCGGTGGCCTACGACAAGGTCGACCCGAACCGGGTGGTGGCGGCCGAACCGCAGGCGTCGACGCTGTGGAAGGCGCTGCGGACCGACTCCGTGATCCCCGAGTCGGCGAAGAAGTCGCCCGCCACGGGCGGGAGTTCCTGACCCGACGCGAGGCACCGGGACGACGGGCGGCGGGTGGCGGCCAACCGCGGTGGCCCACCCGTCCGTTGGCCCGCTCCACCGCCGTACCGGCTCGCGGTACGGCGGTGTCGGCATGCCCCGACCGGACAGGGGCTGTACCGTTCGCGGGCTCGGGACCCTCGGTGTCAGACCGTCTGCCACGCCTCCAGCGCGATCCCCGGTTCGTCCTTGCGCCGGGTGACCCGGAGTTCGCCGGTGGCCGGTGAGAGCGTCGCGGCGACCACCCGGCCCCTCTCGTCCTCCGCCAGCGACAGCAGGGCGTCGGCGGGGAGTTGGGGACCCGACTCCGTCCACCACGCGCCCGCCGATTCGTCCTCGGTCGGATAGGCGGCGAAGGCCACCCGGCCGCTCGCCGCGCGCTGCGCGAGCAACGTGCAGTCGTGGCCGTCGAGTTCACAGCGGATGACACGGACGGGACCCGGGCCGGCCGAGGCCAGCAGCGCCACGGGCCTGGCCCCGGGACGCCAGGCGCACACGTCTCCCGCGTCGTCGGTGAAGAAGAGCGTGGTGGAACCGGTGGAGGTGGCGAGCGCCTGGAGGGTGTCCGGGCGGACCCGTGCCTCCAGCGCCTCGTCCAGCGCGGGCACCCCGCCCGGCTCCCCCTGGCTCCAGTGCAGTACGCCGCCCGCCACGGCCGCGTACAGCTCGACGCGGCCGGACATCCCGGTCACGGCCGCCAGATCGCCGCGGACGTCATGCCCCTTGAGATCGTGCCAGGACCCCCAACCGCCCTTCTCCTTCTGCGCGATCACGCTCACTCCGCCGGCGCTGTTGCGCACGAAGACATGGGCGCGCCCCTGCGCGTCGACCGCGACGGCGGGGTTGCCCGTCCGCTCCCTCGAGCGGTCCGGGTGTCCGATCGGGTTCCAGTCGAGGGCGGCGAGATCCGGCCGGAAGTGGGTCGAGTGGACGAGGCCCGCCTGGTCCTGCACGGTCGGGCGCCAGGAGACGAGATGGGTGTAGCGGTCGGGCCCCTGGCCCAGGGCCAGTACGGAGTGCAGGCGCTGGGCGCCCCCCACGGTGCGGGGAGGATCCCAGGGGCCGCCGGGTCCGTGCTCCGCCCGGCAGCGGACGGTGGCCTCCGACAGCAGGTACACACTGAGCCTGCCGTCGCGACCGCGTATGAGCCAGTCCACGTTCACCGTTTCACCTTAATCGCGGGCGGCCGGGGCGGTGACCTGGGGCATGCCCTCGCCGGGGCCACCCCGGTCACCGGCGCCGGGCCAACGGAGCACAGAGCACTCCGGCAGGATGAGGGCATGACGACTCCTCAGGATCCGCCGACGCTGCTCGTCGTGGACGGCGCCAATGTGGTGGGGTCCGTCCCCGACGGCTGGTGGCGGGACCGGCGTGGTGCCGCCGAGCGGCTCAGGGACCGGCTGGCCGGCCTCGCCGGACAGGGGCTGCCCGGCCACCCCGGCCCGCTGGAGATCGTCCTGGTGGTGGAGGGCGCGGCCCGCGGGGTGGACTCCGTCCCTGGGGTCCGGGTGGACGAGGCGCCGGGCAGCGGCGACGACCGCATGGTGGAGCTGGTGGCCGCGGCACGCGACCGTCCCTGTCTGGTGGTCACGGCCGACCGCGAACTGCGCCGCCGGGTCGGCGAACTGGGCGCCGAGGTCACGGGACCGCGCACGGTACGCCCCCGGGGCTGACACCGGACACGCGTCGGCCCCGTGCCGCGCGGCGGGTGCCGGGAGCACGGGGCCGGTGGGCCGGTGGTGGGGTTCAGTCCGCCGTGCCGCCGGGCGGGGTCCGGGTGCTGCCCGAACCGGTCTCCGGGCGAAGGGCCAGACGGCTGTGCGTGCGCCCGTACAGGAAGTACACGGCGATGCCGATCACCATCCAGATCACGAACCGCAGCCAGGTCTCCGCCGGCAGGTTCAGCATCAGCCACAGCGTCGCGAGCACCGACAGGATGGGCACCCACGGCACCCACGGGGTCCGGAAGGCGCGGGGCAGGTCGGGGCGGGTGTGGCGCAGGACGACGACGCCGACCGCGACCACGATGAAGGCGAAGAGCGTGCCGATGTTGACCAGTTCGGCGAGCTCGCTGAGGCTGGTGAAGCCCGCGAGGATCGCGATGATCACACCGAGCAGGATGGTCGGCCGGTGCGGGGTGCGGAACTTCGGGTGGACGCGGGAGAAGAACCGCGGCAGCAGCCCGTCGCGGCTCATCGCGAAGAAGACACGGGTCTGGCCGAGCAGCAGGATCATGCACACCGTGGTCAGTCCGACGGCGGCGCCGAAGCTGATGACGCCCGCGTACCAGGGGTGCCCGGTCGCCTTGAACGCGTCCGCGAGCGGCGCGTCCACGGACAGTTCGGTGTACTTCTGCATACCGGTGACCACGATCGACACCAGGACGTAGAGGGTGGTGCAGATCACGAGCGAACCGAGGATGCCGCGCGGCATGTCGCGCTGCGGGTTCTTCGTCTCCTCCGCGGCCGTGGCGACCACGTCGAAGCCGATGAAGGCGAAGAAGACGACGGAGGCCGCGGTGAAGATGCCCATCACGCCGAAGTTGGTCGGCGCCCAGCCGAACATGATCTGGATCAGCGGCGACTTGATGCCGGTGCCCGCCTCCACGGCCTGCGCCGGGGGGATGAACGGCTTGTAGTTCTTGCCCTCGATGAAGAAGGCGCCCGCGATGATCACGATCAGGACGACGGTGACCTTGATCGCGACGACCAGGGTGGTGATCCGGGCGGAGAGCTTCACGCCGACGACGAGGATGGCGGTGAGGACCAGCACCAGCGCGGCGGCCAGGATGTCGAAACCGAACCCGTGCGCCCCGTCGCGCCCGCCGAGCGAGGCGGGAAGGTGCCAGCCCGCGTTGTCCATCAGCGAGCGCACGTAGCCGGACCAGCCGACGGCCACCACCGCCGTGCCGAGCGCGAACTCCAGGACCAGGTCCCAGCCGATGATCCAGGCGGGCAACTCGCCGAGGGAGGCGTACGAGAAGGTGTACGCGGAGCCCGCGACCGGGACCGTGGAGGCGAACTCCGCGTAGCAGAGGGCCGCCAGCGCGCAGGCGACACCCGCGGCGACGAAGGCCAGCGAGACGCCTGGCCCCGCGTTCTCCTTGGCCACCTTGCCGGTGAGGACGAAGATGCCGGTGCCGATGATGACGCCGACGCCGAACACGGTGAGGTCCAGAGCGGACAGCGACTTCTTGAGCGCGTGCTCCGGTTCCTCGGTGTCCAAGATCGATTGTTCGACCCTTTTCGTCCTGAAGAGGGTGTTGCGCACGGACGTACCTCCCACGCTTGTCGTCCTCGACATGATCGAGAGGGCAGGTAGCACGTATCCCCCGACGCGGCGCTTTTCACGCAGACGGGCCGGTTTCACCACCCGTACAGGGTGCTGAAACCGGCCCGTCGGCCGTGTGCGGCGGCGTCAGTCGCGCGCGGGCTGTACCGCGTCGACCGTCTGTGCCGTGGCGCCGTCGAAGCGGCCGTCGAGCTTGGAGACGAGGCCGGTGACCTGCCGGGCGATGTCCGGAGCGGTCAGCCCGATCTCGGCCATGACCTCGGCGCGGGAGGCGTGGTCGAGGAAGCGCGGCGGGATGCCGAAGTCGCGCAGCGGCATGTCGACGCCCGCGTCGCGCAGCGCCTGCGCGACGGCGGAGCCGACACCGCCGACCCGGGAGTTGTCCTCGACGGTGACGACCACGCGGTGCCGCTCGGCGAGCGGCGCCATGGCCTCGTCCACCGGCTTGACCCAGCGCGGGTCGACGACGGTGGTGGAGATGCCCTGCCGGTCCAGCAGGGCGGCGATCTCCAGGCACATCGGGGCGAGCGCGCCGACGGAGACCAGCAGCACGTCGGGGGTGTCGGTGCCGGGCTCCCGCAGGACGTCCATGCCGCCGATCCGGCCCACCGCGGGGACGGCCGGACCGACCGCGCCCTTGGAGAAGCGCACCACGGTGGGCGCGTCCTTCACCTCGACGGCCTCGCGCAGCTGGGCCCTGACCTGGTCGGCGTCGCGCGGGGCGGCGAGTCTGAGGCCGGGGACGACCTGGAGGATCGACATGTCCCACATGCCGTTGTGCGAGGCGCCGTCGGTGCCGGTGACGCCCGCGCGGTCCAGGACGAAGGTGACGCCGCACTTGTGCAGGGCCACGTCCATCAGGACCTGGTCGAAGGCGCGGTTCAGGAAGGTCGCGTAGACGGCGAAGACGGGGTGCAGTCCGCCGGTGGCGAGGCCGGCCGCGGAGACGGCGGCGTGCTGCTCGGCGATGCCGACGTCGTAGACCCGCTTCGGGAACGCCTTGGCGAACCGGTCGAGGCCGACCGGCTGGAGCATCGCGGCGGTGATGGCGACGATGTCCTCGCGCTCCTTGCCGAGCGCGACCATCTCCTCGCCGAAGACGGAGGTCCAGTCGGCGCCGGAGGAGGCGATCGGCAGGCCCGTGTCCGGGTGGATCTTGCCGACGGCGTGGAAGCGGTCGGCCTCGTCCTGGAGGGCCGGCTGGTAGCCGCGGCCCTTCTCGGTGAGGCAGTGCACGATGACCGGACCGCCGAAGCGCTTGGCGCGGGCGAGCGCCGACTCCAGGGCTTCGAGGTCGTGGCCGTCGATCGGGCCGACGTACTTCAGGCCGAGGTCCTCGAACATGCCCTGCGGGGCGATGAAGTCCTTCAGGCCCTTCTTGGCGCCGTGCAGGGTCTCGTAGAGCGGCTTGCCGACGACCGGCGTGCGCTCCAGGAGGTCCTTGCCGCGGGCCAGGAAGCGCTCGTAGCCGTCGGTGGTGCGCAGGGTCGCCAGGTGGTTCGCGAGGCCGCCGATGGTCGGCGCGTACGAACGCTCGTTGTCGTTGACGACGATGATCAGCGGGCGGTCCTTGGCGTCGGCGATGTTGTTCAGCGCCTCCCAGGCCATGCCGCCGGTGAGCGCGCCGTCACCGATGACGGCGACCACGTGGTCGTTCCTGCCGAGGACCTCGTTCGCCTTCGCGAGTCCGTCGGCCCAGCCGAGGACCGTGGAGGCGTGCGAGTTCTCGATGACGTCGTGCTCGGACTCGGCCTGCGCCGGGTAGCCGGACAGACCGCCCTTCATCTTCAGCCGGGAGAAGTCCTGGCGGCCGGTGAGCAGCTTGTGGACGTAGGACTGGTGGCCCGTGTCCCACAGCACCCTGTCCTTCGGTGACTCGAAGACGCGGTGCAGGGCGATGGTCAGCTCCACCACACCGAGGTTGGGGCCGAGGTGGCCGCCGGTCTTGGAGACCGCGTCGACGAGGAAGGTCCTGATCTCGCCGGCCAGCTGGTCCAGCTGCTCCAGGCTGAGCCGGTCCAGATCGCGCGGTCCCGTGATGCGGGTCAGCAGCGGCACCCGTGCCTCCTTGCAGTAGAGCTGTTGCCGGGCTTGGTCGAGTCTAATGTTCCGTCTTTTCGGGCGCGGGCCGGGCCTGGCGATCGACGCCACACGAACGGCCCAACCGGAGGGGAACAGGCGTTCCCGTCCGGACGTGGCCGCGTCCGGCACCACGGGTGCCGGACGTGACTGTGCCCGGCGCCGCCATTGGCGCCGGGCACAGGATCTTTCGCGGGGGCCGTACCGCGGTGTTCTACGGCGTCCCCCGCGGAGTGTTACGCGCGGCCCGCGGCCTTCTGGCTCTTGCGCGAGACGGAGTCGATGACGACCGCGCCCAGGAGCACCGCACCCGTGATCATGTACTGGATGGAGGTGTTCATGTTGAGCAGGTCGAGACCGGTCTGGATCGACTGGATGACCAGCATGCCCAGGAGGGCCGACCAAACGTTTCCGCGGCCACCGAAGAGGCTGGTACCACCGATGACGGCCGCCGCGATGGCGAGCATCAGGGTGTTGCCGCCGCCGGCGTTCAGCGTGGCGCTCGCGGTCTGTCCGGCGAAGAACATACCGCCGATCGCCGCGAAGGCGCCCGAGATGGCGAAGACGCTGATGCGGATCATGGACACGCTGATACCGGAGCGGCGGGCCGCCTCGATGCCACCGCCGACCGCGAAGATCTTGCGGCCGTACGTGGTGCGGCGCAGCACGAAGTCGACGATCACCAGGGAGATCAGGAAGATCACCAGGGCGTTGGAGACACCGGAGGCGTTGTTGAGCACGGCCGCGGAGACGAAGGCCGCCACGGCGAGCGCGGTGACGCGCAGCAGGATCTCGCTGGTGGGCCGGAAGGGCACACCGACGGCCTTGCGGCGGCGCTGGTCCATGAACGAACCGACGAGCATCGACAGGACGGCGAGGCCGGCCAGCAGGTAGGCGCCGACGACGGCCTGGTCCATGAAGAAGGAGCTCTGGCCGAGCAGGTGCACCGGGCCGCTGTCGGACGGGATGTTGATGGTGCCGCTCGAACCGAGCAGCCACAGCATCAGGCCGCTCCAGCCGAGGAAGCCGGCCAGCGTCACCACGAAGGCGGGGACGCCGATCTTGGCGAAGAACCAGCCCTGGAGCCCGCCGATGGCGGCGCCGACGGCGATGGTCAGGACCAGGGCCAGCCACGGGTTCATGCTGTGGTTGACCACGAACACGGCGAAGACCGTGGAGGCGAGGCCGCTGACCGAGCCGACGGAGAGGTCGATCTCACCGAGCAGCAGGACGAACACCAGGCCGATGGCGAGCATGCCGGTGGCCGACATGAAGTAGCTGATGTTCGACAGGTTGTCGGCGCTCAGGAACCGGGAGTTCTGGGTCTGGAAGATCGTCCAGATGACGACCAGACCGACGAAGACCGGCAGGGAGCCCAGCTCGCCACCCTTGATCTTGCGCTTGAACTCGGTGACGTAGCCCTTGAAGCCCTCTTCGCGGACCAGCAGGCGCGGGTCGACGACCGTGACCGGCGCGGCGGTGGGGTCGCTGGCGGGGGCGACGGTGGTCTGCCCGGCCTCCGCCTTGGAAACCTTGGACGTGTCGCTCACTTTGCGGCCTCCGTGCTGCGACGCCCCGCACGACGGGTCACGGCGTTTTCCGTGGCACCGGTGATCGCGGCGATGATCTCTTCGTGGCTGGTGTCCTTCACGGAGAAGGAGCCGTTGTTCTTGCCCAGGCGCAGGACGGCGACGGTGTCCGCGACGGCCTTCACATCGGCCATGTTGTGGCTGATGAGGATGACGCCGAGACCGCGCTCGCGCAGCCGCTCGACCAGGTCGAGGACCTGCGCGGTCTGCTCGACGCCGAGGGCGGCGGTCGGCTCGTCGAGGATGACGACCTTGGGGTCACCGATGAGGGCGCGGGCGATGGCCACGACCTGGCGCTGACCGCCGGAAAGGCTCGCGATCGGGATGCGGACGCTCGGGATGCGGATCGAGAGCGTGCTGAGCAGCTCGCGCGCCTTCTGCTCCATGGTCACCTCGTCGAGGACGCCGCGGTGCAGCAGCTCCCGGCCGAGGTAGAGGTTGCCGACGACGTCGAGGTTGTCGCACAGCGCGAGGTCCTGGTAGACCGTCGCGACGCCGAGTCCCTGGGCGTCGTGCGGCTTGTTGATGCTGACCGCCTGGCCGTCCCACTCGATGACGCCCTCATCGATGGGGTGAACGCCCGCGATCGTCTTGACCAGCGTGGACTTTCCTGCACCGTTGTCGCCCACCAGGGCGACCACTTCTCCGGCGTGAACCTCGAGCTCGACATCGGTGAGAGCCTGAACCGCACCGAATCGCTTTGAGACTCCGCGCAACGCCAGCACGGGCGTAGCGGACACGTGAACCATCTCCTTCGCCGCCTGACCGGCGGGGATGCCGCGCTCGAACGAACCGGCGCGGAAGACTGTGCAAAAAAGCACAAGATTACATAATGAACATGCGCGAATCCGCTGCAATCCGCAACGGTTCCATCCGACGCCCGCCCCGCAGCGGGGTATGAAGGTGGGGCAGGCGTCGGACAGGTTCACGGGACCGCCCGGGGGCGGTCACGACCACCCTGGGGCGGTCACGAATCGGGCGGCTACCCGTTGTGCGAGTAGTCGCCCGACCCGAAGGTGCTTACTGGAGGCCGGCGGCCTTGCAGGCCTTGGCGAAGTCCGCGGTGCAGATGTCGGAGACCTTGTACAGGCCGTCCTTGATCACCGTGTCCTTGATGTTGGCCTTGGTGACCGAGACCGGGACGAGCAGCTGCGAGGGGACCTTGTCGCCGGAGCCGCTGGTCAGCGTCTGGTTGGCGAGGGTCTTGATGTCCTTGCCCTCGAGCAGGTTGACCGCGAGCTGGGCAGCGGCGTCCGCCTCCGGCTTGAAGGCCTTGTAGACCGTGGAGGACTGGGTGCCGGCGACGAGGCGCTGGATACCGGCGAGCTCGGCGTCCTGACCCGTCAGCGGGATGCCGCTGATCTTCGCGCCCTTGAGGGTGTTGGCGATGCCACCGGCCATGCCGTCGTTGGCGGAGTAGACGCCCGCGATGTTCTTGGCACCGAGCTGCGTGATGGCAGCGGACATCTTCTGCGCGGCGACGGTGTCCTTCCAGAGACCGGACTGCTCGTAGGCGATGTCGACCTTGCCGTCGAGGGCCTTGTGGGCACCCGCCTTGAACTGACCGGCGTTCGGGTCGGCGTCGTCACCGTTGATCATGACGATCTTCGACTTCGGCGTGGCCTTCGAGCCGAGCGAGGTGAGGAGCGCCTGGCCCTGGAGCTCGCCGACCTTCTCGTTGTCGAAGGAGACGTACGCCGAGACCGGACCCTGGGCGAGACGGTCGTACGCGACGACCTTGATGCCCTTGTCGACCGCGGTCTGGATCGAGGACTTGATGGCGGCGGAGTCCTGAGCGCTGATCACGAGGACCTTGACGCCCTGGGTGATCATGGTGCTGACCTGCTGGGCCTGCTTGGCGGCGTCACCGGCCGCGTTCGCGTACTGGACCTTGCAGTCCGGGCACAGCTCCTTGACCTTGGCCTCGAAGAGCGGGTGGTCGAACTTCTCGTAGCGCGCGGTGACGCTGTCGGGGAGCAGGAGACCGATGGTCTTGCTGCCCGAGGAAGAGGAGGAGGAGCTGCTGTCGCTGGAGCTCTTGTCGCCGGCCTTGCCACAGGCGGCCACCGAGAGGGCCATGGAAACAGCGGCGGTGCCGATGACGACTCTGCGCATCGTGTTGTTCATTGGTGGTGCCTCCCTGACAGGGTCGCAACGCTGCGACCGAGGTGGGTTGGAGTCAACTCGGCCGCCCGTGCGACGTCAAGAAGTAAATACTTAACGGGTTGGCAACGGCGTGTTTCGTTCTCTAAGTGAAGGCAGGCGCAGCGGAGGTCAGCGACCCGTCCAAAAGGGTCGAATCGCCCATCTCGCTGAGCGCGAGAGCGAGCGCCCCGAGCACCTCCGCACGACCTCCAAGTGCCCCTGGAAGCACCGAGAGTTGACGTGCGGCACTGGGGATCGCGTAGCGGCCCACGGACTCCCTGATGGGCCCCAGAACAAGCTCCCCGGCCTCGGCGAGATCGCCACCGAGGACCACCCTGCTCGGATTCAGCAGATTGCAGAGATTCGCGACTCCACTGCCGATATGTCGGCCGACGTCGGCGATCACCCGACGGCAGCCCGGATCTCCGTCCCGCGCCAGCCTGACCACGCCTTCCATGGTCAGATCGGTGCCGTGGCTGGACTGGAGGAGCGGCAGCACATAGCGCGCCGCCGCGAAGGTCTCCAGGCAGCCTCGGTTGCCGCACCGGCAGACGGGGCCGGATTCATCCAGTGTAATATGTCCGATTTCACCCGCTGTACCACCGGGGCCGCGGTAGATCTTGCCCTCTATCACCAGGCCCGCTCCGACACCGCTGGCGACCTTGATGTACGCGAGGTCCCTGACCCCGCGCCCACTTCCCCAGACCATCTCGCCGAGCGCGCCCAGATTGGCGTCGTTGTCCACGTGGACGGGCACACCGAGCCGCCCCCGCAGCTCCTCGGCGGGCCTGGCGCCGGTCCAGCCCGGCAGGATCGAGGTGGACCCCAGGGTCCCCGATTCCACGTCGATGGGGCCTGGCACGCCGAGCCCCACACCCGCGATCTTGGAACGGTCGACACCTGTAGCCGCGATCAGCCGGCTGACCAGTTCCTCGGCCCGGTCGAAGCCCTGTGCCGCGGAGGCGTCCACATCCAGCGGTTCGGACTCCTCGGCCAGCACCTGATGGGCCAGATTCCCGACGGCCACGCGCAGATGCGTATGCCCGAAGTCGACACCGATGACGATGCCGGCGTCCCCGCTCAAGGACACGCTGCGCGCCCTGCGACCGCCGGCCGACGTGGGTGTGACCTCGACCGTTCCCCCGTCCTTGAGTTCACGGACGATATTGGAAACGGTCGCGGCCGACAGGCCCGTCGCCCTCGCGATCTCCGCCTGTGTCAGCGAGCCGGCCAGCCGCACCGCTCGCACGACGCGCTCCAGATTGGCTCGGTGCAGCGAAGACTGCGACCCCGGAGTCTCCATCGACTCATCCACTCCTGCCCATAGCCGGGCGGCCCCGATGCCGCCCGTGTGACCTGGGTCACGTCAACGGGACCCGGTCACTTACAAGTTGTGAACTCCAAGCTCCGCTGAACGGGTTACCGCAGTCAAGTCCTTGACGGAAATCAGGTCCGACCGGTCGCGTCCGGCCTCCGGCCCCGCCCGGACGCAGATGCGCCACCCCCGGGACGGGAGTGGCGCATGTGACGGACGGGGCGATTCGTTACTTGAGCGTCGCCGAAGTGAGACCCGCCTGGACCTGACGCTGGAAGGACAGGTAGACGATCAGCATCGGGACCATGGCGATCGTCACGCCGGCGAACAGGACGGGCAGGTCGGTGGCGTACCCCTGTGTCTGCTGGAGCTGGATGAGGCCCTGGGTCAGGACGTAGCGCTCCGGATCGGAGCTGGACTGCGGCTGCATCAGCACCGAGGGCAGGATGTACTGGTTCCACTGGCCCAGCACGTTGAAGATGCCGACGCTGAGCAGTCCGGGCTTGGCCATGGGCAGCATGACCTGGAAGAACGCCCGGGTGTGCGAGGCGCCGTCGAGCACCGCCGCCTCGAAGACCGCCGTGGGCAGCGTCCTGAAGAAGGCGTGCATGAAGAACACGGTGAACGGCAGCGAGTAGGCCACGTACACCAGGACCAGGCCTTGGTAGGTGTTCAGCATGTCGAGACGCTTGACCATGAAGAACAGCGGCACCAGGGCCAGGAAGACGGGGAACATGGCCCCGCCGACGAAGAAGAAGTAGACGGCCCGGTTGCCCGGGAACTCGTAGCGGGCCAGGACGTAGGCCGCCATCGCGCCGAGCAGCATGGTCAGCGGGACCGAGAACACCAGGACGATCAGGGTGTTGGCGAAGTAGTCGCCGATGCCCTTGTTCCAGGCGCGGACGAAGACGTCCAGCTGCCAGTTCGAGGGCCAGCTGAGGGCCGAACCGCCGATCTGCGCGTCGGTCTTGAAGGAACTCAGGATCAGCCAGAGCAGCGGCAGGATGATCAGGATCGCCCACAGGGCGAGGAAGCCGTGCGAGAAGACGTTGAGGGTCAGACCCTCGGTGCGCTTGTCACCCGGCCGGGGCGGGGCCTTCCTGGCGCTGCGTTGCTGGGGTACTGCGGCGCCGTCGACCTTCGCCGGCTCCGTCATGGGTGCGCTCATAGTCGTGTCTCCCGCTCAGAACTCGATGCGCTCGCGGCGGGTGGCGCGCAGCGTGACCACGGACAGGATCAGGGTGAGAACGAGCATGACGACACCCATCGCGCAGGCGTAGCCGCTCTTCCCGTAGTAGAGGAAGTTGCGCATCATGACGTTCGCCATGACCTCGCTGTGGTGGTCGGGCCCTCCGCCGTAGCCGGTGCCCTGGGTCATGGTCGAGACGAGGACGAACATGTCCATCGCGATGATGCCCAGATAGACCCAGGCGGTCTGCACCGTGTCCCACAGCAGGGGCAGGGTGACCCGGAAGAAGGTGTGCGTGCGGCTCGCGCCGTCCAGCAGCGCGGCCTCGTAGATGTCCCTCGGGATGGACTGCATGGCCGCGGAGAACAGCACCAGGTAGAAGCCGACGCCGTGCCAGACGACGACCGCCATCAGGCACCAGAGCACCAGGTCGGGCTCGTTCATCCACTCGATGGGGTTGTTGCCGTCGACCAGATGGAGCTTGATCAGCAGGCCGTTGAGCAGGCCGCCGCTGTCACTTCGGTAGAGGGCTCCGAAGAGGACCGCGACGATCGCGAGCGACAGCACCTGCGGGAAGAAGTACACGATCTTGTAGAAGCGTGAGCCCGCGACGCCCTGGACACCGCCGGCGCCACCCCGCCCGCCCGCGTTCACCATGAAGGCGAAGAAGAGGGCGAGCAGGATGGTGATCACCGGGATGAACACCAGGAACAGGATGTTGTGCCAGATCGCTTCGAGGAATACGTCGTCCTGGAACAACGCCTTGTAATTGTCCAGGCCGACGAAACTGAACGTCTGCGACTGACCCTTCCAGTCGGTGAAGGAGTAACCGATGGTCTGTAGGTAAGGCCAGATCACGAAGATCAGATACAGCGCCAAAGGCGCGAGGAGAAACCCCGCGACGAACCGGTACTGCCCTTTTCGCATGGCATCCTGCCCCTGGTGTTCCGGGTTTACGAGATCAGTCGCGGTGGTTCTTCTTGGACGCCGGGTCCTTGGCCGCCTTGTCGACCGCCGCCTGGGCGCGCTTCAGCCATTCCTTCGGCTGGATGCGCTTGGACATCAGCTCGTTGGACGCGTTCTGGATCGAGACGTCCATCTCGCTGTACCAGTTGGGGTACAGGTAGTTGAAGCTGTTGGTGCCGGCCGCCTTGGAGGCCACGACCGTGGACTGGGTGCCGGGGCGCAGCTGCACGCCGTCGGACACGCCGTCCTTGAGGATGGTCAGCGAGTTGGCCTTCTGGGCGAAGAGCGTCGACCATTCCTTGGAGAGCATGGAGCGCATGAACTCCTGGGCCTCGGGCAGGTTCGAGGCCTTCGCCGGGATGATGAACGGCTCGCCGGAGCCGGCCCGGATCGCCTCGAAGGGCAGCTTGTCGCCGGGCAGGCTGGGCATCGGCATGAACTTCATGTCGAAGTCGCCCGGGGTCTGCTTGAGCTGCTCGTTCTCCAGCCAGGAACCACAGGTGATGAACGCGGCCTTGTACTGGTTCCAGCGGGTCTGCGACTCGGTGTGGGTCAGGCCGTTGGTGCCGGCCATCAGATAGCCCTTTTCCACGACCTCGTAGATGGCCTCGATGGCCGCGAGGGCGGCGTCGGACCCGACGAACGCCTTGGGGTCGAGGTTGTCGATCGCCTTCATGGCGTCCAGACCGCCCTGCTTGGCGATGAGGTCCATGATGGCGACGTTGATGTAGTACGGGTACTTGCCCTGGTGCGCGAGACCGCCGATGCCCTGCGACTTGGCGTCCTTACAGATGGCGAGGAAGTCGTCCCAGGTCTTGGGCACCTCCCAGCCCTTCTCCTTGAAGAGCTTGCCGGAGTACCACAACCCCCACACCGTGTAGATGTAGTTGAGGGAGACGACCTTGCCGCCCTGGAGGCCCGGGTCGAGCGTGCCCGGGATCAGCGTGTCGCGGACCTTCTTCGACGGGTCGTCGATGGAGGGGGCGTCGAGGACGGCGGCCAGGTCGAGGAGCTGGCCGTTCTTGTAGAGCACGTCCAGCTTGATCTGCTGGGCGCCCGAGTCGTCGATGATGTCCGGCGGGTTGCCGCCGTTGAAGCGCGGCTGGAGCTTGCCGGTGATCTCCTGGGTGCCCGTGTGGGCGCTCTTGCTGCCCCACTTCTTGTCGAACGCCGCTTCCCACGCCTTGGCGTAGTCGTCGCCGTAGCCGCCCTTGAAGACGACGACGTCGAGCTTGCCGCCGCCCTTCTTCACACCGAACGGGTTGTCCTTGCTGGTCTTGCCGGTGCCCTTGTCAGTCGACTTGTCGTCACCGCCGCCACTCGCACAGGCGGACAGGAAGCTCATGGTCGGGACGGTGATCAGGCCAAGCGCGGCCGACCTCTTGATGAGGTCGCGACGGCCGACACCCTCGGGGCTGCTGTTCTCGGCGGAAGTGGATCCCATGCTCAAGTCCTCGCCTTCTCCAGGACTCAGGCGGTGAACCGGATCCTCCCCGGCACCGCGGTCAGTTCAAGCTGGGGTCGTGCGTGGGGGATTCAGCGGGACGAACCGGCAGTACGTGTACGGACCACGTTCCGCCGTCCCGCGAAATTCCCCCCTGGGTCCTGCCTGTCCAGAGCCAGTCGATCGACTGGCCGGACGCGACAGGTATAGTCCACTTCCCGCCAACGGAGCAAGATCGAATGCAGGTTTGACCGTCGGTCTTTTCCGAGTTGAGACCTCCCGGAAATATGGGGCACCCCAGGACCACCCCGGCGAAGGCCCACGGACACCGGCCTCCCGCAATGAACGCAATGCACGGTTCGTCACACGGTATTCACCCCGGATGCCGCACCCAACACCCTTGACATCACTGTCAACTTGACGCCCAAATGGACCTTGCGCAGCAAAGTGACAACGTTGTCCACGTGCAGGGAGAGTGCCCGCGCATGCAGCACAGAGCTCGGTACAGACAGAGTTCCACGCATCGGACCGGATGGCGTTCCTCGGCGGCACTGGGGGTGGCGGCCCTTTCCCTGTTAGCGGCCTCCCAGGGCGTCGCGGTCGCCCTGCCCGCCCAAGCGGCCAAGGCCGACCGGGAGTTCAGCTCCTCGTTCGAGACGGGCGATCCGGCCCCTGACTGGCTCAACACGGTGGACACCGCCCCCGACGGGACGAAGCGTTCCTCGGGCGTCGACGGCGGATACAGCACCGGCATCCCCGGCAATGTGACCGACCATGTCACCGACGTACGGGCCAGCGGCGAGAACACCGGCGCGGGCGAGGTCAAGGAGAACCTCGTCGACGGCGAGTCAAGCACCAAGTGGCTGACCTTCGAGCCCACCGGCTGGGCGGAGTTCGACCTGGACGCGCCGGTCAAGGCGGTCACGTACGCGCTCACATCCGCAAACGACCACGACGAGCGCGACCCCCAGGACTGGACCCTCCAGGGCTCCACCGACGGCAAGGACTGGAAGACCCTCGACACCCGCGCCGGCGAATCCTTCGGCGAGCGGTTCCGGACGAAGACGTACGACATCCAGGACCCCGTCGAGTACCAGCACTTCCGGCTCGACGTCACGAAGAACAACGGCGGAGACATCCTCCAGATCGCCGATGTCCAGTTCTCGACCGGCGGGAGCGAGGACCCGACGCCCAAGGACATGCTCTCCCTCGTGGACCGGGGGCCGAGCGGCTCCCCCACCGCGAAGGCGGGCGCGGGCTTCACCGGCAAGCGCGCCCTGCGCTACGCCGGCACCCACCAGGGCGGCGGCCGGGCGTACTCGTACAACAAGGTGTTCGACGTGAACGTGGCCGTCGGGCGCGACACCGAACTGTCGTACCGGATCTTCCCGTCGATGGCGGACGGCGACCGGGACTACGACGCCACGAACGTGGCCGTGGACCTGGTCTTCACCGACGGCACCTCGCTGAGCGATCTGAACGCCGTGGACAGCCACGGATTCACGCTGACACCGCAGGGCCAGGGCGCCGCCAAGGTGCTCTACGTCAACCAGTGGAACAACGTCACCTCGCGGATCGGTTCCGTTGCGGCCGGGAAGACCGTCGACCGGATCCTCCTCGCCTACGACTCGCAGAAGGGCCCCGCGAGGTTCCGCGGCTGGCTGGACGACGTCGCGCTGCGCAGGGCCGCTCCGCAGAAGCCCGCACGTCATCTGGCCGACTACGCGCTCACCACCCGCGGCACCAACTCCAGCGGCGGCTTCTCGCGCGGCAACAACTTCCCCGCGACGGCCGTCCCGCACGGCTTCAACTTCTGGACACCGGTGACCAACGCGGGCTCGCTGAGCTGGCTGTACGACTACGCCCGCGCCAACAACGCGGACAATCTGCCCACCATCCAGGCGTTCAGCGCGAGCCATGAGCCGAGCCCCTGGATGGGTGACCGGCAGACCTTCCAGGTGATGCCGTCGGCCGCCTCCGGCACGCCCGACACCGGCCGCACCGCACGTGAACTGGCCTTCCGGCACGAGAACGAGACCGCGCGGCCGTACTACTACGGGGTGACCTTCGAGAACGGTCTCAAGGCGGAGATGGCCCCGACCGATCACGCCGCCGCCCTGCGCTTCACCTATCCGGGCGACGACGCGAGCGTGGTCTTCGACAACGTCACCGAGCAGGCGGGCCTGACGCTGGACACCTCGGCGGGAGTCGTCAGCGGCTACTCGGACGTGAAGTCCGGGCTGTCGACCGGCGCCACCCGGCTCTTCGTCTACGGGACCTTCGACGCGCCCGTGACCGAGGGCTCCTCCAGCGGCGTCAAGGGCTATCTGAAGTTCAGGCCCGGCTCCGACCACACCGTCACCCTGCGGCTGGCCACCTCGCTCATCAGCATCGACCAGGCCAAGGACAACCTGAACCAGGAGATCCCGGACGGCACGTCGTTCGACGCCGTCAAGAAGGACGCGCGCCGGCAGTGGGACCGGCTGTTCGGACGGATCGAGGTACAGGGCGCCACACCGGACCAGCTGACCACGCTGTACTCCAGCATGTACCGGCTCTACCTGTACCCGAACTCCGGCTTCGAGAAGGTGGGTTCCACCTACCAGTACGCCTCGCCGTTCTCCCCGATGCCGGGTCCGGACACCCCGACCCACACCGGGGCGAAGATCGTCGACGGCAAGGTGTACGTCAACAACGGCTTCTGGGACACCTATCGGACGACCTGGCCCGCCTACTCGCTCCTGACGCCCGATCAGGCCGGTGAGATGGTCGACGGGTTCGTGCAGCAATACAAGGACGGCGGCTGGACCTCACGCTGGTCCTCGCCCGGCTACGCGGACCTGATGACCGGTACCTCCTCGGACGTGGCGTTCGCGGACGCCTACGTCAAGGGCGTCGACTTCGACGCTAAGTCGGCGTACGAGGCCGCCCTGAAGAACGCCACCGTCGTCCCGCCGACCTCCGGAGTGGGCCGCAAGGGCATGGCCACCTCGCCCTTCCTCGGCTACACGAGCACGTCCACGGGCGAGGGCCTGTCCTGGGCCATGGAGGGCTACGTGAACGACTACGGCATCGCCGAGATGGGCAAGGCGCTCTACAGGAAGACCGGCGAGAAGCGCTACAAGGAGGAGTCGGACTACTTCCTCAACCGCTCCCAGGACTACGTGAACCTCTTCGACTCCAAGGCCGGCTTCTTCCAGGGCCGCGATGCCAAGGGCGACTGGCGGGTCGACTCCACGAAGTACGATCCGCGCGTGTGGGGTTACGACTACACGGAGACCGACGGCTGGGGGTACGCGTTCACCGCGCCGCAGGACTCGCGCGGTCTCGCCAACCTGTACGGCGGCAGGTCCGCGCTCGCGGACAAGCTCGACACGTACTTCTCCACCCCCGAGACGGCCTCGCCGGACACCGTCGGCTCCTACGGCGGTGTCATCCACGAGATGACCGAGGCCCGGGACGTACGGATGGGCCAGTACGGGCACTCCAACCAGGTGGCCCACCACGTGAACTACATGTACGACGCGGCCGGACAGCCCTGGAAGGCCCAGAAGAACATCCGCGAGGTCCTCTCCCGTCTCTACACCGGCAGCGAGATCGGGCAGGGCTACCACGGCGACGAGGACAACGGCGAGCAGTCGGCCTGGTATCTCTTCTCCGCGCTCGGCTTCTACCCGCTGGTGATGGGCAGCGGCGAGTACGCCATCGGCTCCCCGCTGTTCACGAAGGCGACCGTCCACCTGGAGAACGGCCACGACCTGGTCGTCAAGGCCCCGCGCAACAGCACGAAGAACGTGTACGTGCAGGGGGTCCGGTTCAACGGCAAGCGCTGGAACTCGACTTCGCTCCCCCACTCGCTCATCACCCGTGGCGGAGTCCTGGAGTTCGACATGGGCGCCGAGCCGTCCTCGTGGGGCACCGGCAAGGACGCGGCGCCGGCGTCGGTCACGACGGACGACAAGGTGCCCGCGCCGCGCGCGGACACCCTCAAGGGGGACGGCGCCCTCTTCGACAACACCTCGGCCACGGACGCCACCGTCACCTCGGTGGACCTCCCGGTCGGCGGCGACACCAAGGGAGTCCAGTACACGCTGACCTCGTCGGACCGCACCAAGGCCCCGGCCGGATGGACCCTACAGGGCTCCGCGGACGGGACGACCTGGACGGACCTCGACAGGCGCTCCGGTGAGTCCTTCCCCTGGGACCGGCAGACCCGGGTGTTCACGGTCGCGTCCCCGGGCTCGTACGCCCACTACCGCCTCGTCCTCGACGGCGCGTCGACCCTCGCGGAGGTGGAGCTGCTGGCCTAGCCGTACGCGGCGGAGGCAAAGGGGGGGCGGGCCCGGAGGAGACTCCGGGCCCGCCCCTCGTTCGCGTACGGGTGCTCGTGTGCGGGTCAGCTCACCGGCTCACCGCGATGGTGAAGACGTGCAGGTCCGCGTCGTCCGGGAGCTTCACGCTCTTGATCGTCCTTCCCTCCGGCGCCGTGAACGGCTTGGTCGCGAAGACGTAGGTGGCCACCGGATCCTTGTCGGCCCCGGCGACATTGCGGTAGGCGGTCTTCGCGACGGTCTCGTTGCCGTACTGGACGGTCCCGCCTCCGCCGCCGACGGTCCAGTCGGTGAAGGACAGGTCGACGGAGCCGGTGCTCCCGTCGGTGTAGGTGACGGTCGCCGTGGCCTTCTGGTCGCCGTTCACGGCACTGCCGATGAAGGACAACCGGCTTGCCGGGTCGCTCAGTTCGATGGTCTGCGAGGTGCCCGAGGCGTTGTCGGGGCGCCCGGACGGGGACTTCGGCCAGGTGTAGGCGAGACCGTCCACCGTTCCCGTGCCGCCCGGGGTCAGCCCGGCGTCGGCGAGGGCCTGACGGGAGTAGCTCCAGCCACCGCCGTCGTAGTCGGCCTCGGAGTGGTCGCCGGTGTCGTCCGAGACGCCGGTGTTGTCGTAGGCCGCGAGGAGGGACCCCGGGGCCGCGACGGTGAGCGCCACCGGCTGGGTGTACGAGGTGGCGCCGGAGGTCACGGACACCTCGGCGTCGTAGAACCCCTGCTCGGCGTCGTCGGCGGCGGTGAGGACGATCCGCTGGGCACCGTCGCTCACCGTGCCCTCCGCGGGTGTCGCCTTCACCCCCGCGGGCACGTCCACGTGGAAGCGGACCTCGGGCCCCGCTCCCCCGCCGAGGGCGAGGGCACGGATATCGAGCGCGGTACTGCCACCGGGCGCGAGCGTCGCGGCCGTCGGGCCCACTCCGATCTGGTAGGGCTGCTCACCCGTGCGGAAGGAGGGCGGCGCGGCCGACTCGGCGCTTCCCCAGTTCTTGTCGGGTGTCGCGGACAGCGTGTAGTCGAGGGTGCCGCCGTCACGGACGAAGGAGGCCGGGAGCCAGGGCCTGGCGCTGCCGCGGCCGTCGACCCGCAGCGACTGGACGTACGGGGCGTCCGCGGCCGCGTCCCGGGCCCGGATCTCGATGTCGGCGCCGCCCGGACGCTCGATCTCGATCCTCGGGAACAGCGGTGAGGCCAGGACGAGTTCGGCACGGGAGGGCACCTGCGGATACATGCCGAGCGCGGAGAAGACGTACCAGGAGGACATCTCGCCGAGGTCGTCGTTGCCGGGGATGCCCTCGGGCCGCGTCGACCACAGCCGGGCCATCGCCGCGCGGACGGTCTCCTGCGTCTTGTAGGGCGCGCCCGCGTAGTCGTACAGATAGGGCACGTTGACCGACGGCTCGTTGTCCAGCTCGGACTTGTCCCCGCCGCTGCCGCTGAACGCCCAGCCGCCGTCCGCTTCGTGGAAGAACGTGTCCAGTCGGCCGAGAGCCTTGGCGCGGCCGCCCATCGCGGCGAAGAGGCCCGCCGGGTCGTGCTGCACCATCCAGGTGTACTGGGCGGCCGTGCCCTCCACGAAGCCGTTGCCGGTCGCCGGGGTGAACCCGGTGACCCAACTGCCGTCGGCCTTGCGGTTGGCGATGTAGCCGCCGCTCGGGTCGGCCGCGAGGTTGAAGTTGTTCTGCCACCACTGGGAGCGCTCGGCGAAGTCGGCGGCGGTCTTCTTCTTCCCCGCCGCCCTGGCCAGTTGGGAGATCGCGAAGTCCGCGCCCGACATCTCCAGGGTCTCGGCGGCGCCGCCCCAGGCGTTGGACACGGACGGCATGTAGTGGTGTTCGAGGTACTTGTCCAGCGAGGGGCGCTGACCGGCCGAGAGAACCGGCTTGCCGGCCGGTGAGCGGTCCTGCTCGGTCGGTACCGTCGCCGCCTTCACCAGGGAGGAGAGCGCGCCGCGCAGATCGAAGTCCGTGCCGCCGAAGGCGCGGATGCCGGCGAGGGCGGGCGCCGAGGGATCGCCGTTCATGACGTGCGTGCCGCTCGCTCCGTGCAGCCAGCGGTCCCAGACTCCCCCGTTCTGCCGGGCGAGTTCGAGGAGCGACTGCGCGATGTCGGAACCGGTGTCCGGGTCGAGCAGGGTGAGTAGTTGGACCTGGGAGCGGTAGACGTCCCAGCCGGAGAAGGTGCCGTACTGCGCCGCGTGGCCCCGGCCGACGATGTGCACCTTGTCGTCGGGGCCCCGGTATCTGCGGTCGGCGTCGCTGATGACGTTCGGGTGCAGGAGGGCGTGGTAGAGCGCGGTGTAGAAGGTGGTGCGGTCGGTGTCGGTGCCGCCGCCGACGCCGATCGCGCCCAGCTGTCGGCGCCAGGCCCGGTGGGCGGCGCCCTGGACGGAGGCGAAGGAGCGCGAGGGCGGGTTCTCGTCCTCCAGGTTGGCGGTGGCGCCCTCCTGACTGACGTAGGAGATACCGACCTTGACGTTCACGGGGCCGGTGCCGGGCTCGAACTCCACATAGCCGCCCGCCCCCTTGCCCGCGAGCGGCCGGCCGCCCTGGGCGAAGCCTCCGGTGCCGCCGCTCGCCTCGGTGGCCCCCGGGCTCAGCCGGTCGTCCCGCCAGGTTCCGGTGGTCTTGAAGGCACGGTCGAAGCGGGCGGTGAAGTACAGCGTGTAGTAGGAGCGTTGGCCCTCGGGGTCGAGGTAGCCGCAGAAGTTGCCGGAGGTGACGGAGCCCGAGACGGTCCTGTTCGCCGGGTCGATCCGCACGGCCGAGTCCGTCGATCCGACCTCGGAGTTGGCGGTGCGGATCAGCATCGAGGCGGGCTTGTCGGCGGGGAAGGTGAAGCGGCCGGAGCCGGTGCGCGCGGTGGCCGTGAGGTCGGCGGTCACTCCGGAGGCGAGCCCCACCTCGTAGTGGCCGGGTTCGGCCGTCTCGTCGGTGTGGGCGAACCCGGAGGCGTAGACGGCGTCCTTGGTGTCGGTCGCCGGGGAGGAGGTGACCTCACCGGCGTACGGGAAGAACGGGATGTCTCCGCTGCCGCCCGCGCATCCCGTTCCGGACATGTGGGTGAGGCTGAAGCCCCGGATGCGCGGGGCGTCGTACTGGTAACCGCCGGGCGCGGCGGTGCGGGTGGCGTCGCCGCGGGTGTTCTCCGGGCTCCAGGAGAGCATGCCGAAGGGGGTGACGGCGCCCGGGAAGACGTTGCCGCCGTTCCTGGTGCCGATCAGCGGATCGACGTACGCGGTGGGGTCCTTGACGAGTTCCGGCGGCCCCGACGGGGGCGCGGCGAGCGCCGGGGTGGCGCCGGCGACCGTCAGGGCGACGGCCAGCAGTAACGATGACGGACGGAAACGCATGACGCGGCCCCTCCTCCTTCGGACGGGTCGCGCACCACAGGTCGCACAAGCCGCAGGGACAGTAACGTGCGCCACGGGTACCACGGAAGACCGCCTGCGGCGCCCGGGGCGCGCCCCGCGGGCACTCCGATGGAGCCAGGGCCCGGCCGGACGTGTGCCGGTTGAGGTCCGCCCCTCGACGGGCCGGCACCGGCCCGTCGAGGGGCCCGACGGAATCGGGCCGAGGGGCGCGAACGAGCCCGAGGTGGGCCGTCAACGTTCTTGACATCGTTGTCCGTTGAGGCGATAGAGTCGTGTGCAGACCGTACGACAACGTTGTCGCGCAGCACGGTCGTCACAAGCCGCACCATCCCGGGCAGGGCCTCCCCCTCCCGTCCGGGCTCGCGGACCGGGTGGGTCCGAACCCTCCCACCCGGTCCGCCCCGAGCCTCGCCCGTTCAGCCGACGCGGCAGGAAAGGGCCGCCGACGGCTCGTCGCCCGCGCCCTGGACGACGTACCCGAACGTGGTGCTGCCACCCGGGCTCAGCGGGCCGTTCCAGTCCGCGTTGTGCACCATCACGTCCTGGCCGCCGTAGGTCGCGTTGCCGTTCCACAGGCTCGCGACCGACTGACCGGCCGGCAGCGTCCAGTCGACCATCCAGCCGAGCATCGGGACCGTGCCGGTGTTGGTGACCGTCACCTCGGACTGGTGGCCGCCGGGCCAGCTGTTGGTGGTACGCCGGGCCGCCGAGCAGACACCGGGCGGAGGCTCGGTCGGGCCGCCCGGGTCGTGGATGCCGGTGACCTCCCCGTCGCCGCCGTCGAAGACGACGTCCGAGCAGGAGTAGAAGGTCTCCGTGCTGTCCGAGCGCTGCCAGACCATGTAGACGATGTGCCGGCCGGTCTTGCCCGCCGGAAGTTTGCCGCTCCAGGAGTAGTTGGCCTCGACCGTGCCCGGGGTGCCGTTGAGCGGCGGGTGGTCGACGGTGAGGAACGGCTGGTCCTCCATGGCGTCCCAGGTGAGCGGCTTCGTCGGGTCGAAGCCGTCCTTGGTGATGTAGACGGAGAACCAACCCGGGTGCGCGGCCCAGGCGTTGTACGCGAAGTCGATGGTCGCGCCCGCGGTCAGGTGGGTCAACGGCCAGTCGGAGCGGGGCAGATCGAAGCCCGTGAAGTTCGGGTTGCCGCCGCTGCACAGCGAGCCGTCGGGGACGAAGCCGCGGGTGCGCCCGGCGCCGTCCGAGCGCAGCACCGAGAACCAGTTGTAGAACGGCGTCGTCCCTCCGACCTGTTGGGCCGCCTTGCAGGCCGGGTTCACCGACTTGATCTCACCGGTGTCGGTCAGCCCGTCCTTCCAGCACAGGAACGTACGGCTGCCGGGCTTCATGGGGGTGCCGTGCGCTTCCGCACGGGTGCCGGTCGTGACGATCAGGGCCAGGGCCGGGAGCACGGCGAGCAGCGCGAGCAGGACGAGGAAGGGGGACCTGCGGCGGTGCGGCCGTAATCGCGGGAGTGACGGTCGTCCTCCCGCCGCCGAACGCGGCAACATTGATAGGTGCATGACAATCCCTTCGTGGGGTGGACGGGATCGGAGCGAGGTGGGAGCGGCTCCGGGGCGGGTTCCGGTCCACCCTATGGGAGCGCTCCCACCTCACTCGGAAAGTAACGCACCCGGGAACCCCTGTAAACGCCCGG
Organism: Streptomyces sp. NPDC024698; assembly: GCF_055559015.1. NCBI lineage: Bacteria > Bacillati > Actinomycetota > Actinomycetes > Kitasatosporales > Streptomycetaceae > Streptomyces > Streptomyces sp. NPDC024698. The sequence goes on from NZ_JBVHLK010000005.1 coordinate 319,101, forward strand.
CGCATCGGGTGCACCGGGCTCATCGCCGGGGGAACGCGGCGGCCTGCCCTCCGGTCCTGGACTCGGGCGCGCGCTCCGACGGTGACGGACACCTCGGGGACGGGGGCGACGGCCGCAGGGCCGGGAGTTCGACGGTGAACTCCGTACGGCCCGGGGCGCTTTCGGCGTGGACACGGCCGTGGTGCGCCTTCGTGACCGCCGCGGCGACGGCGAGCCCGAGACCCGAGCCACCGTGTCCGGGAGAGACGCGGGAGCGGGAGACGTCGGCGCGGGTGAAGCGCTCGAAGACGCGGGGCAGCAGGGCGGGCGGGATTCCGGGGCCGTCGTCGCGGACCCGGACCGTGCAGGTCGCGCCCGTGGCCTCCACCGTGGTGACGACCGTCGTGCCGGCCGGTGTGTGCGCACGGGCGTTGGCCAGCAGGTTGCCGACCACCTGGCGGAGCCGGGCCTCGTCGCCCGCCACCAGGGCCGGGGAGTCCGGGAGCCGGCCCAGGCGCCAGACGTGACCCTCCCCCGCGGCCCGCGCGGCCCGCACGCCCTCGGCGGCGAGCACGCCCAGATCCACCTCCGCGCGCTCCCGCGCGGGCGTCCGGTGCTCGTCGTCGAGCCGGGCGAGCAGCAGCAGGTCCTCGACCAGGCCCGTCATCCGGGCCGACTCGGCGGACACCCTCCTCCAGGCCGTGGCCGGTTCGGCCAGACCGGGGTTCCTGGTCATCAGCTCGGCGTATCCGGCGACGGCCGCCAGGGGTGTACGGAGTTCATGGCTCGCGTCGGAGAGGAAGCGGCGCATGCGCTCCTCACCGGCGCGCACGCGCTCCTCTCCGGCACGCACGCGCTCCTCTCCGCGCAGGCGCCGGGCCCGGGCGGCCTCGGCCCGGTCCACGAGACGGCCGAGCGCGGCGCCGATCCGGTCGGCCTCGCTGCCGGGGTCCCCTTCGGCGGCTCGGGCCGGGCCGGTGAACTCGTGCTGTTCCCTCGGCGGGCGGGAGAGTTCGGCCGCCCGGGCCGCCACCTGTTCCAGCGGGCGGAGCCGGCGCCGGACCACGGCCGCGCAGACGCAGCCCACGACGGTGACGGCGGCGGCCGCCGTCACCGCCTCGACCACGGCCAGACCCCGCAGCGCGTCCTGGACGTCGTCCATGGGGAGGCCGGTGAGCACGGGCCGTCCGCCGCCGTCGAGCGCGGCGACGCGATAGGTGCCGAGTCCCGGGACGGTACGGGTGTGCGGGGAGCCGTCCGTTTCGACGGCCGCGAGGGCGGAACGCTGGGCGGCGCCGAGGTCGCGCGGCCCGCCGGAACGGCGCACGACCGCTGCCGCCACGACGGTCCCGTCCGTGTCGAGCCGGGCGGAGATCGTGCCGACCGGCAGCCCTCGCCCGTCGAACGAGCCGAGGCCCGTTCCGGCGCCGGGTCCGCCGCCGAGGACGGCGACCCGGCCGAGCTCGGCGGCCTCGCCGACCCTCCGGTCCAAGTCGCCCAGCAGATAGGCGCGTTGCGTGAGCACCGTGGAGAGGGCCATGGTCCCGCACACCGCGAGAAGCGCCAGTCCGACGAGGACGAGGAGGCGCGTGCGCAGGGATCGGGGGCGTGGGGAACGGGGGCGCCGGGACTGTCCGTTCGGTCGCGGCCACGGCGGCCGGTGGGCGCCGCGCCGGCTCATCTCCCGTTCTCCCGGAGCCCGTTGGCGACGGCGGAGGCAAGGGCGTCGGGGTACGGCCGGCCGGGCGCCGTACCATCTCCGGGGCGCGGACCGTCGTGGACACCCGTTGCACGGGGACGAGGACGGAGCCCGTCTCGACCACGGCCTCGGCCTCGATCGCGGCCTCGGCCGACACGGACTTGGCTGACAAGGACCCCAGATGCGCCGTACATGGGGCAATCGTGTCCCGGTCCACTGGGGGAACCCTGTGTTCCACCTGAGCACCGCCGATGTCCTGGAAGGACTAAGGACTAAGGACCGAGGACCGAGGACCGAGGGCCGAGGGCTCCGGGGCGACGGCGAAGGGCCGCACCCCCGTCGGACGGGGATACGGCCCTGTGCTCCTGCGGAGCTGCGCTACGACTGCGTCACCGGAACGGTCAGTTGCGGATCAGGTTGCGCAGCACGTACTGCATGATGCCGCCGTTGCGGTAGTAGTCCGCCTCGCCGGGGGTGTCGATGCGGACGACCGCGTCGAACTCGACGCCGGTGTCGGTGGAGACCTTCACCGTGCGCGGGGTGGTGCCGTTGTTGAGCTCCTCGACACCGGTGAAGGAGAAGGTCTCCTCGCCGGTCAGACCGAGGGACTCCGGCGTCGCGCCCTCCGGGAACTGGAGCGGCAGGACGCCCATGCCGATGAGGTTCGAGCGGTGGATGCGCTCGTACGACTCGGCGATGACGGCCTTGACGCCGAGGAGCGCGGTGCCCTTGGCGGCCCAGTCGCGGGACGAGCCGGAGCCGTACTCCTTGCCGGCCAGGATAACCAGCGGGATGCCCTGCTCGATGTAGTTGCGCGAGGCGTCGTAGATGAAGGAGACGGGGGCGCCGTCCTGCGTGAAGTCGCGGGTGTAGCCGCCCTCGGTGCCCGGCGCGATCTGGTTGCGCAGGCGGATGTTGGCGAACGTACCGCGGATCATGACCTCGTGGTTGCCGCGGCGCGAGCCGTAGCTGTTGAAGTCACGGCGCTCCACGCCGTGCTCCGTGAGGTACTTGCCTCCGGGGGTGTCGGCCTTGATCGCGCCGGCCGGGGAGATGTGGTCGGTGGTGACCGAGTCGCCGAGCTTGGCGAGGACGCGTGCGGCGGCGATGTCCGAGACCGGGGTGGTCTCCATCGTCATGCCCTCGAAGTAAGGGGGCTTGCGGACGTACGTCGACTGCGGGTCCCACTCGAAGGTGTTGCCCTCGGGGATCGGCAGCGCCTGCCACTGGGCGTCACCCGCGAAGACGTCCTGGTAGGACTTGTTGAACATGTCCTCGCCGATGGCGTTCGCCACGACGTCGTTGACCTCGGCCTCGGAGGGCCAGATGTCGGCCAGGTAGACCGGCTTGCCCTCGGTGTCGGTGCCGAGCGCGTCGCGGGTGATGTCCACCTTCATGGAGCCCGCGAGGGCGTAGGCGACGACCAGCGGCGGGGAGGCCAGGTAGTTCATCTTGACGTCGGGGTTGATACGGCCCTCGAAGTTCCGGTTGCCGGAGAGGACCGAGGTGACCGCGAGGTCGTGGTCGTTGACGGCCTTGGAGACCTCGTCCGGCAGCGGGCCGGAGTTGCCGATGCAGGTGGTGCAGCCGTAACCGACCAGGTTGAAGCCGACCTTGTCGAGGTAGGGGGTGAGCCCCGCCTTGTCGAAGTAGTCGGTGACGACCTTGGAGCCCGGGGCGAGGGTGGTCTTGACCCACGGCTTGCGGGTCAGGCCCTTCTCCACGGCCTTCTTCGCGACGAGCGCGGCGGCGACCATGACGTACGGGTTCGAGGTGTTGGTGCAGGAGGTGATGGCCGCGACCGTCACCGCGCCGTGGTCGATCTCGTAGGTCGAGCCGTCGGGGGCCGTGACCGTGACCGGGTTGGACGGGACGCCGTTGGCGGCGGCCGGGGAGTCGGAGGCCGGGAAGGACTCCTTGCCCGCCTCGTCGTCGTCGGCGACGTAGTTGCGCACGTCGCTCTTGAACTGCTCGGCGGCGTTCGCGAGGACGATGCGGTCCTGCGGGCGCTTCGGGCCGGCGATGGAGGGGACGACCGTGGAGAGGTCGAGCTCCAGCTTCTCGGAGAAGTCGGGCTCGGCGGCCGGGTCGAGCCAGAGGCCCTGCTCCTTGGCGTACGCCTCGACGAGCGCGAGCTGCTGCGCGGAGCGGCCGGTCAGCTTCAGGTACTTGATGGTCTCGCCGTCGATCGGGAAGATCGCGGCGGTGGAGCCGAACTCCGGCGACATGTTGCCGATGGTGGCGCGGTTGGCCAGCGACGTGGCGGCCACACCCTCGCCGTAGAACTCGACGAACTTGCCGACGACACCGTGCTTGCGCAGCATCTCGGTGATGGTCAGCACGAGGTCGGTCGCGGTGGTGCCGGGGGTGAGCTCACCGGTCAGCTTGAAGCCGACGACACGCGGGATGAGCATGGAGACCGGCTGGCCGAGCATCGCGGCCTCGGCCTCGATGCCGCCGACGCCCCAGCCGAGCACGCCGAGGCCGTTGACCATCGTGGTGTGCGAGTCGGTGCCGACGAGGGTGTCGGGGTACGCCTGGCCACCGCGGACCATGACCGTGCGGGCCAGGTGCTCGATGTTGACCTGGTGCACGATGCCGGTGCCCGGCGGGACGACCTTGAAGTCGTCGAACGCGGTCTGGCCCCAGCGCAGGAACTGGTAGCGCTCCTTGTTGCGGCCGTACTCCAGCTCGACGTTCTGGCCGAAGGCTTCCTTCGTACCGAACTTGTCGGCGATGACGGAGTGGTCGATGACCAGCTCGGCCGGGGAGAGCGGGTTGACCTTGGCCGGGTCGCCGCCGAGCTCCTTGACGGCCTCGCGCATGGTGGCGAGGTCGACGACGCAGGGCACGCCGGTGAAGTCCTGCATGATCACGCGGGCGGGCGTGAACTGGATCTCCTGGCTGGGCTGGGCCTGCGAGTCCCACCCGCCGAGCGCCCGGATGTGGTCGGCGGTGATGTTCGCGCCGTCCTCCGTGCGGAGCAGGTTCTCCAGCAGCACCTTCAGGCTGTACGGAAGGCGAGCCGAGCCTTCCACCTTGTCCAGCCGGAAGATCTCGTACGACTCGTCGCCCACGTGCAGCGTGCTGCGGGCGTCGAAGCTGTTCGCCGACACGACAGTCTCCTTCATTGATGTGCGCGTTCCCACCGCATCCTGCCGCCACGACGCCATGGCCGATCCGCTAAGGTAAGGCTAAGTTAGGTAGCCCTTACCGACGGATCGATGGCGGCGTGCTGCTGCGGTACGCCTCGGCAGATATCTCGATGTCGAGATAACTCTAGTGCATGGGGGCTGACAGGTCATGTCCGCACGCCCGCATGTCCGCCCCGTACCGATTGCCCCGTGACGGGGAGAACGCCCCGCATCATCCGGCATCGCCCGGCCGCGGGACGGCATCCGCGCCCCGCCCGCAGGGAAGTTGACGCGCCGAGGCCACGGACAGGCACGCCGCGACCGTTCCGGGGTACCAGGTGTCTGCCGGGAACGTCCCGGCGTCACCGACCCAGGGGGCACCATGCCGCTGACCTTCCGCAAGAGCTTCCGCATCCTTCCCGGACTACGGCTCAACATCAACCGCAAGTCGTGGTCCATCACCTCGGGCGGAAAGCACGGGCCGAAGCGCACGCACAGCAGCACCGGACGCAGGACGACGTCGATGGACCTGCCGGGGCCGTTCGGGTGGCGCAAGACCACACGTAAGACGAAGTAGGGGAATAGCGACAAACGGAGCAGCGCCGACGAACCGTCACGGAAGCGCATCTTCACCGCATTCACCGGCTGCGGCGCGGGGCCGCCGGGCACCCGGCACGCCATGGACCCCGTCGCCGCACCGGTGCGGGGCGCCCGAACTGCCCCTCGAACACCGCCTGGTGACGCACACCACCCGGAAGGCGGCGCTCCATTTTTCTTTATCTCACATCCGATATACGGTCGCGCCATGGCAGACGACTACCTCGTACGCATCGGCAAGCTCATCCGTGACGCCCGGCAACACCGGGGCTGGACACAGTCGCAGCTCGCCGAGGCGCTCGGCACAAGTCAGAGCGCCGTCAACCGCATCGAGCGCGGCAACCAGAACATCAGCCTTGAGATGATCGCCCGCATCGGTGAGGCGCTGGACAGCGAGATCGTCTCGCTCGGGTATGCGGGTCCGATGCATCTGCGGGTGGTGGGCGGGCGTCGTCTGTCCGGCTCGATCGACGTCAAGACCAGTAAGAACGCCTGTGTCGCCCTGCTGTGCGCCACGCTCCTGAACAAGGGGCGCACGGTGCTGCGCCGGGTGGCCCGGATCGAGGAGGTCTACCGCCTTCTGGAGGTCCTCAGCTCGATCGGCGTCCGCACCCGGTGGATCAACGGCGGCGTCGACTTGGAGATCGTGCCCCCGAACGAGCTCGACATGGAGTCGATCGACCACGAGGCCGCCATCCGCACGCGGTCCATCATCATGTTCCTCGGCCCGCTGCTGCACCGCCTGGAGGCCTTCAAGCTGCCCTACGCGGGCGGTTGCGACCTCGGCACCCGCACCATCGAGCCGCACATGATCGCGCTGCGCCGGTTCGGCCTCGACATCGCCGCCACCGAGGGCCTGTACCACGCCCGCGTCGACCGGTCCGTCACGCCCGGACGGCCGATCGTGCTGACCGAGCGCGGGGACACGGTCACCGAGAACGCGCTGCTCGCCGCCGCCCGCCACGACGGCGTCACGGTCATCCGCAACGCCTCCTCCAACTACATGGTCCAGGACCTGTGCTTCTTCCTGGAGACCCTGGGCGTACGGGTGGAGGGCATCGGCACCACGACGCTCACCGTGCACGGCGTGCCGAACATCGACGTCGACGTGGACTACTCGCCCTCGGAGGACCCGGTCGAGGCGATGAGCCTGCTCGCCGCCGCCGTGGTCACCGAGTCGGAGCTGACGGTCCGCCGGGTGCCGATCGAGTTCCTGGAGATCGAGCTCGCGGTCCTGGAGGAGATGGGCCTCGACCACGACCGCACGCCCGAGTACTTCGCCGACAACGGCCGTACGCGGCTGATCGACCTGACGGTGCGGCCCTCCAAGCTGGAGGCGCCCATCGACAAGATCCACCCGATGCCGTTCCCGGGCCTGAACATCGACAACGTCCCGTTCTTCGCGGCCATCGCGGCCACCGCGCAGGGCCAGACGCTGATCCACGACTGGGTCTACGACAACCGGGCGATCTACCTGACGGACCTCAACCGCCTCGGCGGCCGGCTCCAGCTGCTCGACCCGCACCGGGTGCTCGTCGAGGGCCCGACCCGCTGGCGGGCCGCCGAGATGATGTGCCCGCCCGCGCTGCGGCCCGCCGTGGTCGTGCTGCTCGCGATGATGGCGGCCGACGGGACCTCGGTGCTGCGGAACGTGTACGTCATCAACCGCGGTTACGAGGACCTCGCGGAGCGCCTGAACTCGATCGGCGCGCAGATCGAGATCTTCCGGGACATCTGAGCCACTGAGCGAGAACGCCGACGCGCCCTGCCGGACCCGCTCACCCGAGGGTCCGGCAGGGCGCGTCGGCGTTCTCGCTCAGCCCTGTACGAGCGTGACGTCCTGGTCCCGTACCGCGTGGAAGGTGGGGAGGGGGAGGCCGGTGGCGCTCAGTTCCATGACCGTGGCCTGGACGTGGGCCGCGCCCGCCTTGAGGCTGTCCGGGACGGCCTTCGCCGCGTTGGTCCAGGTGTGCTCGGCGCCGTCGCAGAGTGCCGTCGTGCCGCCGATGCCCTGGTTGACCCGGGGATCGCCCTGGGAGAGCGAGGAGGACACGAAGACGGGGCCGGAGGCGCCGGTGCAGCGGTAGGTGCCGGAGAGGGTGACGGTGCCGTCGGCCGCGAGCGTGCCGGTCGGGTTCACGGTCACCTCCTCGGACGAGGCGGACAGGGCGACGGCGGACGGGGCGAGGAGCAGGAGCAGCGCGGCACCGGCGGCCGTGCCGACGGCCTGGCGGAACACCATGGGATACCTCCTTGGAGCGGGGACCTGCACAGGGCGCTCAACAGGTACCGGTCCAGCGCCCCGAGGCCGGTGATCATCACCCCTTTGGTGGCGAGTTGGCGGGGCTCCTTCGGCGGTGGAGGGCAGGGGCAGGTGCCGGTGCCGCTTCGTCGGCGGTGGGGGCCGGTGCCGCTGTCGCTTCGGCGGTGGGGGCCGATGCCGCGCCGTGGGTCGGTCGCGGGTCGGCTCCGTCCGTCCCGGGGGCGTCCGAGAGTTGTCCTCGTGTTGTCACGCTTTCCGGCCAGGGGTTCCACTCGGTTCGCCGTGCGCGCATCTTCTGGTCATGCGAGGGCGACGACAGCGCCGCCGACACTCTTCGCATCCCCCGTGGAGGTGCACCATGTGCTCACACCGGTCCTCGTGCCCGTCCGCCGACGCAGCCGCCCCGCACATCGTCTCGGCCCACCCCGAGCAGGGCTGGAAGCTCCTGTGCGACGGAGCGATCGTCTTCGACGACAGCGGTGAACTGCTCCCCGACGGACGCGTCGTCGCGCCCCACCGGGTGTTCGCCGACCGGCTGACCGTCGCGGCCTGAGCTCGGCCGGACCGCGGGTCCCCCGACGACCGCCCGGACCGGGTACGGCCCGGGCCGCCCCGCCCTCCTAGGCCAGCACGGCGAAGCCGTCGAGTTCGACCAGGGCCTGTTCGTCCCACAGGCGCACGGCGCCGACGACGGCCATCGCCGGGTAGTCGCGACCGGCCGACCGGCGCCAGATGCCGCCCAGTTCGGCGGCGTGCGCGCGGTAGTCGGCGACGTCCGTGGCATAGACCGTGACCCGGGCGAGGTCCGCGGGAGTACCGCCCGCCGCGCGCAGCGCGGTCAGCAGATTGGCCAGCGCCCTCTCGAACTGCTCGGGCAGGGTCTCCCCCACCACCTTCCCGCCGTCGTCCAGCGCGGTCTGCCCGGCCAGGAAGACGATCCGGGAGCCGGTGGCGACGACGGCGTGGGAGAACCCGGTGGCCGGGGAGAGTTCGGGCGGATTGACGCGCTCGGCGGTCATGCGCGGTACAACTCCTTGGCGATGATGGTTCGTTGGACCTCGCTGGCGCCTTCGTAGATTCGTGGCGCGCGCACCTCGCGGTAGAGGTGTTCGAGGAGATGACCCCGGCGCAGGGCACGGGCGCCGTGCAGTTGGACGGCCGCGTCGACGACGTACTGAGCCGTCTCGGTCGCGAGGAGCTTGGCCATCGCCGCCCGCCGGGGCACGTCCGCCGCCCCCTCGTCGTACGCCGCCGCGGCCGCGTACACCATGAGGCGGGCGGCCTCGGTGCGCACTGCCATCTCGGCGACCTGGTGGGAGACGGTCTGGAGGTCCTTCAGCGGGCCGCCGAACGCCTCGCGCCGTGCCGTGTGTTCGAGAGTGGCGTCCAGCGCGGCCTGCGCCATGCCGACGGCGAAGGCGCCCACGCTCGGGCGGAAGAGGTTGAGGGTGCCCATCGCGACCCGGAACCCGTGGCCCCTCTCACCGAGGACGTCGTCCGGTGTGACGGGTACGGCGTCGAAGGCGAGGGCGCCGATGGGGTGCGGGGAGAGCATGTCGAGCGGGGTGCCGGTGAGTCCTGGGCGGTCGGCGGGGACGAGGAAGGCGGTGACACCGCGGGCGCCGGCGTCGGGTGTGGTGCGGGCGAAGACGGTGTAGAGGTCTGCCTCCGGGGCGTTGGAGATCCAGCACTTCTCGCCGGTGAGCCGCCAGCCGCCGGTGCCGTCCTCGTCCGCCCGGAGTGCCAGGGCGGCCGCGTCCGAACCGGCGCCGGGCTCGCTGAGCGCGAAGGCCGCCACGGCGTCGCCCTCGGTGACCCGGGGCAGCCAGTGGGCGCGCTGGGCCGCGGTGCCGTACGCGTGGACGGGATGCGCGCCGAGTCCCTGGAGGGCCAGGGCGGTCTCGGCCTCGGTGCAGACCTGGGCCAGCGACTCGCGCATCAGACACAGATCGAGGGCGCCGGAGGAGAACAGCCGGGAGAGCAGGCCGAGCCGGCCGAGTGCGGTGACGAGCGGCCGGTTGACCCGGCCGGGCTCGCCCTTGTCGGCCAGGTGGCGCAGGTGGTCCGCGGCCAGCGCGCGCAGCTCGGCACACCAGGCGGTCTGCCCCGGATCGAGCGAGAATGCGGTCATTGCCCGTCCCCTCTCCCCATCGGACGGCACCCACGTTATCGCGAACCGTTGACTGTCGTCACCAACACGATACGCTCCTTGTGCGAGCCCACCACGACGCCCACCACGACGGCCATCGAGGCAGCCCATCAAGGCAAGGGGGCGAGACGCCATGGACCTTGTGGATCCCCTGGATCCCGCAGCCACCCCGGGGCCGGCACGCTCGGCCCACGTCGACACCTTCGCGCGCGACCATCTGCCGCCCCCCGGCCAGTGGCCCGACCTCCGCTTCGACCTTCCCGGGCTGCGCTACCCCGCCCGGCTCAACTGCGCCGTCGAGCTCCTCGCGGACACCGACGCCGGCCGCCCGGTGTTCCGTACGCCGTCCGGGGCGCCCTGGACCTACGGGCAGCTGCGCGCCCGGGTCGACCGGATCGCCCATGTGCTGACCGGAGAGCTGGGCGTCGTCCCGGGCAACCGGGTGCTGCTGCGCGGTCCGACCACGCCGTGGCTGGCGGCCTGCTGGCTGGCGGTGCTGAAGGCGGGCGCGGTCGCCGTCACGGTGCTGGCGCAGCAGCGGTCGCACGAACTGAGCACGATGTGCGGGATCGCGCGGGTGACGCACGCCCTGTGCGACGTGCGCTCCGTCGACGACCTGGTCAAGGCGGAGGTCCCCGGGCTGCGGGTGACGACGTACGGCGGTGACGCGCCCGACGATCTGCTGCTGCGGATCACCGGCGCCCCCGACGGGCCCTTCGACGCGGTGGACACGGCCGCCGACGACGTGGCGCTGATCGCCTTCACCTCGGGCACCACCGGACGGCCCAAGGGCTGTACGCACTTCCACCGCGATGTGCTGGCGATCGCGGACACGTTCTCTGAGCATGTGCTGCGCCCGCGCGAGGACGACGTCTTCGCGGGCAGTCCCCCGCTCGGCTTCACGTTCGGGCTCGGCGGTCTCGTGGTCTTCCCGCTGCGCGCCGGGGCGTGCTCGCTGCTGCTCGAACAGGCGGGCCCCAAGCAGCTGTTGCCCGCGATCGCCGAGCACCGGGTCTCCGTCCTGTTCACCGCGCCGACCGCCTACCGGGCGATGCTGGCGGAGCTGGCGGAGACGGACGGGCACGACATCGGGTCGCTGCGGCGCTGTGTGTCCGCCGGTGAGAACCTGCCCGCCGCGACCTGGCGGGACTGGAGCGAGCGCACCGGGCTCGGCATCATCAACGGCATAGGCGCCACCGAGCTGCTGCACATCTTCATCTCCGCCGCCGACGGGGACATCCGCCCCGGCACGACGGGGGTGCCGGTGCCCGGCTGGCAGGCGCGCGTGGTCGACGCGGACGGGACACCGGTGCCGGACGGCGAACCCGGTCTGCTCGCCGTGCGCGGTCCTGTCGGCTGCCGCTATCTCGCCGACCCCCGGCAGCGGGAGTACGTGCGCGACGGCTGGAACATCACCGGTGACACCTATGTGCGCGACCCCGACGGGTACTTCCGCTATGTCGCCCGCGCGGACGACATGATCATCTCGGCGGGGTACAACATCGCGGGACCCGAGGTCGAGGACGCGCTGCTGCGGCACCCCGACGTCGTGGAGACGGCCGTGGTCGGACGGTCCGACGAGGCGCGCGGGCAGATCGTGGTCGCCTACACCGTGCTCAGGGAGGGTGCCCACCGGGACGTCGACGCGCTGCGCGCCTTCCTCAAGTCCGAGCTGGCGCCGTACAAATGCCCCCGCGAGATCGTCTTCCTGGACGCGCTGCCACGCACCGCGACGGGAAAGCTGCAACGGTTCAGACTGCGCGAGGAGAACCGTTCCGGCGATCCCGCCGGCAACGCTACGGGCACCGCGCCGGCGCCGGTGCCCGAGGCCGCCGACCCCGCTGCCGACGGCGGCTCGCCCGCGAGCGGCGATCCCAAGTGATCTTGGCCCACTAGAGTGATCAACGTGTCAGAGCACCACGCCCCCCGGTCCCTCATCGTCACCTTCTACGGCGCCTACGGCCGTTTCGCCCCCGGCCCGGTGCCGGTGGCCGAGCTGATCAGGCTCCTCGCCGCCGTCGGCGTGGACGCTCCCTCGGTGCGCTCGTCCGTGTCCCGGCTCAAGCGCCGCGGACTGCTGGAGCCGGCGCGCACCGCGGCGGGCTCCGCGGGCTACGCGTTGTCGCCGGACGCACGGCAGTTGCTCGACGACGGCGACCGCAGGGTGTACGCGACCGTGCCCCCGAAGGACGGTGGCTGGGTGCTCGCCGTCTTCTCGGTGCCCGAGTCGGAGCGGCAGAAGCGCCACGTCCTGCGCTCGCGGCTGGCCGGACTCGGGTTCGGCACGGCCGCTCCCGGGGTGTGGATCGCCCCGGCGCGGCTGTACGAGGAGACCCGGCACACCCTGGAACGGCTACGGCTCGACGGGTACGTGGAACTGTTCCGCGGTGAGCACCTGGGGTACGCCGCCACGGCGGACGCGGTGGCGCGCTGGTGGGACCTGACCTCGATCGCCAAGGAGCACGAGGCGTTCCTCGGCCGGCACGCGCCCGTGCTGCGCGCCTGGGAGGAGCGGACGGACACCCCGCCGGAGGAGGCCTACCGCGACTATCTGCTCGCTCTGGACTCCTGGCGCCATCTCCCGTACACCGACCCGGGGTTGCCCGCGGCCCTGCTCCCCGACGACTGGCCCGGCGCTCGCTCGTCCACCGTGTTCCGGGCGCTGCACGAGCGGCTGCGGGACGCGGGCGCGGAGTTCGCCGGGGTGCCCCCGTGGCCGGGGCACCCGGACACCGTCACGTACTGAGGGTGAGGCGGGGTTTGGGGGCGTCGGTGCGGCCGGTCTGGGGGCGGCGGCTGCCCGCGCGGTAGGGCGCCGGCCAGTCGGCGCCGGGCCCCTCGTAGCCTTGTTCGGCGGCCGCGTGCAGCGTCCAGTTCGGGTCGTACAGATGCGGTCTGGCGAGCGCGCACAGGTCCGTACGCCCGGCCAGGATCAGGGAGTTGACGTCGTCCCAGGAGGAGATGGCGCCGACGGCGATCACCGGGAGGCCGGTCCCGTGGCGGATCCGGTCCGCGTAGGGCGTCTGGTACGAGCGGCCGTACTCGGGGCGTTCGTCGGCCACGACCTGGCCGGTCGACACGTCCACCGCGTCGGCTCCGTGCGCGGCGAAGGCCCGGGCGATGGCCACCGCGTCGTCCCCCGTGGTCCCGCCCTCGGCCCAGTCGGTGGCGGAGATGCGGACGGTCATCGGCCGTTCCGCGGGCCACACCGCCCGTACGGCGTCGAAGACTTCGAGCGGGAAGCGCAGCCGCTTCTCCAGGGAGCCGCCGTACGCGTCGGTGCGCAGGTTGGTCAGCGGGGAGAGGAAGCCGGAGAGCAGATAGCCGTGGGCGCAGTGCAGTTCGAGGAGGTCGAAACCGCAGCGGGCGGCACGGCAGGCGGCCGCGGTGAACTGCTCGCGCAGATCGGTGAGCTGGGCCCGCGACAGTTCGCGGGGCGTCTGGCCGCCCGGCTTGTACGGGAGCGGGGAGGCGGCCACGAGCGGCCAGTTGCCGTCCGGCAGGGGTTCGTCGATGCCCTCCCACATCAGCCGGGTGGAGCCCTTGCGGCCCGCGTGGCCGAGCTGGAGGCCGATCGCGCTGCCGGGTGCCTGACGGTGGGTGAAGTCCACTATCCGGCGCCAGGATTCGGCCTGGCGCGCGGTGTAGAGGCCGGCGCAGCCGGGCGTGATGCGCCCCTCGGCGCTGACGCACACCATCTCGGTCATGACCAGTCCCGCTCCGCCCAGGGCGCGGGCGCCCAGGTGGACGAGATGGAAGTCGCCGGGGACGCCGTCCACGGCCGAGTACATGTCCATCGGTGAGACCACGACCCGGTTGCGCAGGGTCAGGCCGCGCAGCCGGAACGGGGTGAACATCGGCGGGGTGCCCGGCGGGCAGCGGAACTCCCGCTCGACCGCGGCCACGAAGCGCGGATCGCGCAGCCGCAGGTTGTCGTGCGTGACGCGACGGCTGCGGGTGAGGAGGTTGAACGCGAACTGCCGGGTGGGCTGGCCGAGATAGCGGTCCAGGTTCTCGAACCAGTCGAGGCTGGCGCGGGCGGCCCGCTGCGTGGAGGCGACGACCGGGCGGCGCTCCTCCTCGTAGGCCGTCAACGCCATCTCCAGTGACGGCTGTTCCTCCAGGCAGGCGGCCAGTGCGAGGGCGTCCTCGACGGCGAGCTTGGTGCCGGAGCCGATGGAGAAGTGGGCGGTATGGGCCGCGTCGCCGAGCAGGACCAGATTGCCGTGCGACCAGCGGTCGTTGACGATCGTCCGGAACGTCGTCCAGGCGGACTTGTTGGCGCGCAGGGGGCGTCCGCCGAGGGCGTCCGTGAAGATCTTGCCGCACCGCTCGACGGATTCCTCCTCACCGAGGTCCGCGAACCCCGAGGCCCGCCAGACCTCTTCGCGCATCTCGATGATGACGGTGGAGGCATCGGCCGCGTACGGGTAGCCGTGGAGCTGCATCACGCCGTGTTCGGTCTCGGCGATCTCGAAGCGGAAGGCGTCGAAGGCGAAGTCGGCGGCGAGCCAGATGTAGCGGCAGCGGTGCTCCTCCACGGACGGCTCGAACACCTCCGCGTGGGCCGCGCGCGTGAGGCTGTGGACGCCGTCGGCGGCGACGACGAGGTCGTACGCCGTCATCAGTTCGTCCACGGGCGGGGCCTCGGACGTGAAGCGCAGGTCGACGCCGAGCGAACGGCAGCGTTCGTGCAGGATCTCCAGGAGCCGACGCCGCCCGAGCGCGGCGAAACCGTGGCCGCCGGAGGTGTGCCGCACTCCTCGGTGCACGATGTCGATGTCGTCCCAGCGGACGAACTCGGCCTGGAGCGCCGCGTACACGACCGGGTCGGCGTGCTCGATGCCCCCCAGGGTCTCGTCCGAGAGGACGACACCGAAGCCGAAGGTGTCGTCGGGCGCGTTGCGCTCCCAGACGGTGATCTCCCGGTCCTGGTCCAGGCGTTTGAGGAGGGCTGCGGCATACAGTCCGCCGGGACCTCCGCCGATCACCGCGACCCGTGCCGCACCACCGCTCACCGGCATCCCGGGCTCACCTCCCCCGCCACTTCGGGGCCCGCTTCTCCGTGAAGGCCGCGTGGAACTCGCCGTAGTCCTCGCCGTTCATGAGCAGGGCCTGGGTCGCCGCGTCCAGTTCGACGGCGGCCGCCAGCGGCATGTCGAGTTCGGCGGTGAGCAGCGCCTTGGTCTGGGCGTACGCGAGTGCCGGGCCGTCGGCGAGGCGGCGGGCCAGCGCCTGGGCGCCCTCGTCGGCATGCCCCTCGTCGGTGAGTTCGCTGATCAGTCCGATGCGCTCGGCCTCGGGCGCGCGCACCGGTTCGCCGAGCATCAGCAGCCGGGTCGCGTGGCCGAGCCCGACCACGCGGGGCAGCAGATAGGCCGCGCCCATGTCGCCGCCGGACAGTCCGACCCGGGTGAAGAGGAAGGCGAAGCGGGCACTGGGGTCGGCCACCCGGAAGTCCGCGGCCAGTGCCAGCACGGCTCCGGCGCCCGCGGCCACCCCGTGCACGGCGGCGATCACCGGGAACGGGCACTCCCGTACGGCCCTGACGACCTGCCCGGTCATCCGGTTGAAGTCGAGGAGCTGCGCGGTGTCCATGGAGAGGGTCGCGCCGATGATCTCGTCGACGTCGCCGCCGGAGCAGAATCCGCGGCCCTCGCCCGCGAGCACCAGGGCGCGCACGGACCGCTCGCGGGACAGCTCGGCGAGCAGGTCCCGCAGGTCCGCGTAGGCGCCGAAGGTGAGCGCGTTGAGCTTCTCGGGGCGGGCCAGGGTGACCGTGGCGACGCCGTCGGTGAACTCGTACCTCAGATGCTGCCAGTCGGCGGTGCGGCCGGCGGAGCCGGTGAAGGGACTCATGGCGGGCGGCCTCCTAGGGCGGGGGCGACGCTGTACGGCTGTCCCGTCAATTTATCACTTGTTCGTGACTGTCGTCACGAGCGCGCGATAGGGCGATCGTGACGCCGGGAGCGTCGGATCAGTCGAACGACCGGTCGGGCGACTGGTCGGGCGGTCGGTCCGTCACCGCGTCACGGAATTTCGACAGGCGCGTAACGACGGGAGCGGACGCGGGAAGAGGACCGTTCGTCCGGGTACACAGCCCGTATCGGACCGAACGTCCCGAAAGGAGGCCCCGGCCGCCGGGGAACACTTCGGACGATGTCCCGAGAAAGCCCACCGCGCGCGTTTCCCCGGCGTGGCCGTACCATTCCTAAGGTTGTCAGCAGGACAGCCTGCTCCACGAACGGACGCGACTTGCACGACACCCCAGCACCCGCCTTCTGGCGCATCGCGCTGCCGCACAGCTTCGCGGCCGTGCCGGTGGCCCGCGCCCTGGTCCGCAGGGCCTTCGCGGACCGGGAGCACGCGGCGGACACCGACACCGCCGAGCTGCTCACCGCGGAGCTGGTCGCCAACGCCGTGGAGCACACCGCGGGCGACGGACCGATAGAGCTGGTCGTGGAGCTGATGCCGACCGGCTGCCGGGTCGAGGTGCACGACCCCGACCCCGCGCCTCCGGCCGACCTCACCCTCCCGCATCCGCCCGGTGAACCGGACCCCTGGCAGGAGCACGGGCGCGGTCTGCTGCTGCTGCGCGCCCTCAGTTCCGCGTGCGGGCACCGCCCCACGGACTCCGGCAAGGCGGTCTGGTTCCGGCTGCCGGTGATCCCCGCCCAGCGGCAGCCCGTGCTTTAGGGCCTGCCCGCCAAGGGTGCGCGGCCGAGGGTGGCGACCATGATCGCCTTGATGGTGTGCAGCCGGTTCTCGGCCTGGTCGAACACGACGGAGTGCGCCGACTCGAAGACCTCGTCGGTGACCTCCAGCGAGTCGAGTCCGTGCGCCTCGTACAGGTCACGGCCGACCTGGGTGCCGAGGTCGTGGAAGGCCGGCAGGCAGTGCAGGAACTTGACGTCCGGGTTCCCGGTGGCCCGCAGCACGTCCATGGTCACGGCGTACGGGACGAGGGCGCCGATGCGCTCGGCCCACACCTCCTTGGGCTCCCCCATGGAGACCCAGACGTCGGTGGCCACGAAGTCGGCGCCCCGCACGCCCTCGCCCACGTGCTCGGTGAGGGTGACGGTGCCGCCGCTCTTCCCGGCGAGTTCGCGGGCCTTCGCGACGATGTCGTCGGCCGGCCAGTAGGCCTGGGGGGCCACTATCCGCACATCCATGCCGAGCAGCGCGCCGGTGATCAGATACGAGTTGCCCATGTTGAAACGGGCGTCACCCAGATAGGCGAAGGCGATCTCGCCGACCGGCCGGGCACAGTGCTCGGCCATCGTGAGGACGTCGGCCAGCATCTGCGTGGGGTGCCAGTCGTCGGTGAGGCCGTTGTAGACCGGCACTCCGGCGTGGGCGGCCAGCTCCTCCACCGCGGCCTGGCTGTCGCCGCGGTACTCGATGGCGTCGAACATACGGCCGAGCACACGGGCGGTGTCCTTCACCGACTCCTTGTGACCGATCTGCGAGCCGACCGGGTCCAGATACGTCGTCGAGGCACCCTGGTCCGCGGCCGCGACCTCGAAGGCACAGCGGGTGCGGGTCGAGGTCTTCTCGAAGATCAGCGCGATGTTCCTGCCGTGCAGATACCGGGTCTCCGCCCCGGCCCTCTTGGCCGCCTTGAGCTCGGCGGCCAGCTCGACCAGGCCGAGGAACTCCTCCTCCGTGAAGTCCAGCTCCTTGAGGAAGTGACGGCCGGCGAGGGCGGTCGGGACTGTCGCCATGGGGGCGCTCCAGGGATGACGGGGACGAGGACGGGACCGGACATCTGGAATTCTATACGAAGCTCAGAATTTATATGCGATCTGTCGTTCGACTCCGCACACCGGGCCCCCGCCCTTCGGCCCACGGGGACCCCTCGGACCGGGCCCCGTCGGACCGGCCCCCCTCAGAACAGGCTCCCTCAGAACAGGCTCCTCAGACCGGGTCGCGTTCGACGGGGCAGCTCATACAGCGGGGGCCTCCCCTGCCCCGGCCCAGTTCACTGCCCGGGATCTCGATCACCTCGATGCCCTGCTTGCGCAGATGGGTGTTGGTGGTGGAGTTGCGCTCGTAGGCGATGACGACGCCCGGCTCGACGGCCAGGACGTTGCAGCCGTCGTCCCACTGCTCCCGCTCGGCCGCGTGGACGTCCTGCGTGGCGGTGAGCACCCGGATCTCGTTGAGGCCGAGCGCCGCGGCGATGGCGCGGTGCATGTGCTCCGGGGGATGGTCGGTGACCTTCAGTTCTTTGTCCCCCGCGCCCGGCTCGATGGTGTAGGAGCGGAGCATGCCGAGCCCGGCGTACTGCGTGAAGATGTCGCCGTCGACCATCGTCATCACGGTGTCGAGGTGCATGAGCGCACGCCGCTTGGGCATGTCGAGGGCCACGATGGTGCGGGCCGAACCGGCCGCGAACAGCTTGTGCGCGAGCATCTCGACGGCCTGGGGCGTCGTCCGCTCGCTCATGCCGATGAGCACGGCGCCGTTGCCGATGACGAGGACGTCACCGCCCTCGATGGTGGAGGGGTAGTCCGCCTGCCCCTCCGACCAGAGGTTGAAGCCCTCCTCGCGGAACAGCGGGTGATGCCGGTAGATCGCCTCGAAGTGCACGGTCTCGCGCTGCCGGGCCGGCCAGCGCATGGCGTTGATGGAGACCCCGTCGTAGATCCAGGCGGAGGTGTCACGGGTGAAGAGATGGTTGGGCAGCGGGCGCAGGAGGAAGTCGTCGAGGTCCATGACATGGAAGCGCACCGAGGTGGGTTCCGCGTGCGCGTCCAGGAACTCGCGCTTGGTCATGCCGCCGACGAGCACGGACGCCAGCTCGGCCGCGGGCATCGCCTCGAAGGCGGCCCGGAGGTGGTCGGTGGCGAGCGGTCCGTACTCCTTCTCGTCGAAGACCCGGTCCAGGACGAGCGATCTGGCCGCCCCGATCGCCAGGGTCTCGGCGAGCAGGTCACCGAACAGATGGACGGTGACCCCACGGTCGCGCAGTACGTCGGCGAATCCGTCGTGTTCCGCGCGCGCCCGGCGCACCCACAGCACGTCGTCGAAGAGGAGCGCGTCCTTGTTGCTGGGGGTGAGCCTTTTGAGCTCGAGATCGGGCCGGTGCAGGATGACGCGGCGCAACCGCCCGGCCTCGGAGTCGACATGGAATCCCATGCCTCCATCCTGACCATCCGGACGCGTGTTCACCCGTGGATCGCCCAGGGTCGCACCCCTTTCATTTCGTCCCCTTGACGATAAGCGGTCCTCTCTATTATCGTCTCGATGACGACAACGAGTGAGCGCAGCCGCCGGGACCGCCCGGCGCCGAGGGGGTACTCATGGCCGACATCACGCGACGCCTCGGCTGGCGCCATCTGCGCGGGGCGCCCACCGCCCATGTCCGGCACCACAAGTCGGGAGAGTTGGCCCACGACGGGCCCGGACTCAGCTTCTGGTACCGCTCACTGACCGCGGCGCTCTCCGAAGTCCCGGTCGACGACCGCGAGTTGGCGATGACCTTCCACGCCCGTACGTCCGACTTCCAGGACGTGGCGGTGCAGGCGACCGTGACATACCGGATCAGCGACCCCGCCGTCGCGGCCTCCCGCATCGACTTCTCCATAGACCCCGACTCCGGTGCCTGGCGCGGCACTCCGCTGGAACAGCTGGGCTCGCTGCTGACCGAGACGGCACAGCAGCACGCGCTCGCCGTCCTGGCCCGCACGACACTGGCCTCCGCCCTGGTCGACGGCGTCGCGGCGGTACGGGAGCGGATCGCGGGCGGCCTCGCCGCCGAACCCCGGCTGCCCGCGACGGGCATCGAGGTGGTCGCGGTACGGGTCGTGGCGCTGCGGCCCGAGCCCGAGGTGGAGCGGGCGCTGCGCACCCCCGCCCGGGAGCAGATCCAGCAGGACGCGGACAAGGCGACGTACGAACGCCGGGCGGTCGCCGTCGAGCGGGAGCGGGCCATCGCCGAGAACGAACTCGCCAGCCGGATCGAACTCGCCCGGCGCGAGGAGCAGTTGGTCGACCAACAGGGCACGAACGCGCGCCGCGAGGCCGAGGAGCTCGCGGCGGCGGACGCGGTGCGCGCCGGTGCGGAGGCGGCCCGGACGGTCCGGCTGGCCGAGGCGGAGGCCACCCGGTCGCTGCGGCTCGCCGAGGCGGAGGCCACCCGCAAGGTGCGGCTCGCGGGGGCCGAGGCGCAGGCGGAGCGCGAGGTCGGCGCCGCACGGGCCGAGGCGCAGGCGGCCTGGCTGCGGGTCCACGCCGAGGTCGACGCCGCCACGCTGCACGCCCTGACCGGCAGCCGGCTCGCGGAGAACCTGCCGCGGATCGAGAACCTCACCATCTCGCCCGACGTCCTGACCGGGCTGCTCGCCAAACTGGGCAACGGGGCCGCCGGGGAATCGGCGTGAGCCTCGCGCCCCGGGTCGTCCTCGTCCACCGGACCACCGAGTACGAGGAGTTGACGGCTCGTCATGGCACGCACGGGCAGGCGGCGTTCTACCTGACCTCGCGCGGCCGGGACATCGCCGAGGTGTACGAGCGGCACCAGCACGTCCGCGAGGCGCTCGCCGCGGTCGTGTCGGCCATTCCGCTGACCTGGCGTCAGGCACGGGTGGAGCGGGCCGACCTGGACCGCTTCCTGTTCGCGCCGGAGGACGTGATCGTCGTGGTCGGGCAGGACGGGCTGGTCGCGAACGTCGCCAAGTACCTCGAAGGACAGCCGGTGGTGGGGATCGACACCGACCCCGGGCGCAATCCGGGCGTCCTGGTGCGGCACCGGCCCGCCGACGCGGGCGCGCTGCTCGCCTCGGCGCACGGCGGTAGCGCCGACGAGCTGACCATGGTCGAGGCGGTCGCCGACGACACCCAGCGGCTGGTCGCGCTCAACGAGATCTATCTCGGGGCGGCGGGCCATCAGACGGCCCGCTATCGGCTGGGGCTCGACGAGTACGGGGGTGCCGTCGAGCCCCAGGCGTCCTCCGGGGTGCTGGTGGGGACCGGGACCGGGGCCACCGGCTGGCTCCGGTCGGTCTGGCAGGAGCGGGGGGAGCGGTTGCCGCTGCCCGGGCCCACGGACGAGCGGCTGCTGTGGTTCGTCCGTGAGGCCTGGCCCTCGCCGGCCACCGGGACCTCGCTGGTGGCCGGGGAGCTCTCCGGGGCCGGGCGGCTGTCCCTCACGGTGGAGTCGGACCGTCTCATCGTGTTCGGGGACGGGATGGAGGGGGATGCGGTGGAGCTGGTGTGGGGGCAGACGGTGCACGTGGGGGTGGCCGGGGTTCGGCTCCGCCTCGTCGGTTGAGGTTTCTGGCCCCTGGGCCCTGACCGGAGTCTCCTCGGCCGGGGTCGAGTGCGTGCCCCGATGGTGCCGAATGGCTGCGGGCCCGGTAGGGGCTTGTCGCGCAGTTCCTCGCGCCCCTGACGGGGCCCCCACCGGGGCTGAGATGCGGCCGCCGGCCCGGTGGGGGCTTGTCGCGCAGTTCCTCGCGCCCCTGACGGGGCCGGGCTCCCCACCGGGGTCAGGAGCGTGGACCGGCTACAGGCGGGGGTCCACCGGTTCGGATTCCAGGGCCAGGACTCCGAAGACCGCCTCGTGGACGCGCCAGAGGGGTTCGCCCTCGGCCAGGCGGTCCAGGGCTTCGAGGCCGAGGGCGTACTCGCGGATGGCCAGGGACCGCTTGTGGTTGAGGAAGCGGCCGCGCAGCCGGGCGAGGTTCTCCGGGCGCGTGTACTCCGGGCCGTAGATGATCCGCAGGTACTCGCGGCCCCGGCACTTGATGCCGGGCTGCACCAGGCGGCCCTGAGCACCGCGCACCACCGCGCCGACCGGCTTCACGACCATGCCCTCTCCCCCGCGGCCGGTCATCTCCAGCCACCAGTCGACCCCGGCCCGCACCGACTCCGGGTCGCCGGTGTCGACGAAGAGCCGCCGGGTGGTGTGCAGCAGTCCGCTCCCGTCGTTCTCCACGAGCCGGTCGATCAGGGCGAGTTGCTCGTCGTGCGGCAGCCCGGCCAGGCTCCGGCCCTGGACGGCCAGGATCTGGAACGGTGCGAGGCGGACGCCGTCGAGGCCGTCCGTCGTCCAGCAGTAGCGCCGGTACGCCTCCGTGAACGCCTGTGCGTCCGCTGCCCGTTCACGCTGGCGCGTCAGCAGCTCCGCGACATCGACGCCCCGCGCCGCGACCCCTTCGAGCGCGGTCAGCACACCGGGGAACACCGCCCCGGACGCGGCGCCGACAGCGGCGTACTGACTGCGCAGCAGCCCGGACGCCTTCAGCGACCACGGCATCAACTCGGCGTCCAGCAGCACCCAGTCGGTGTCGAGCTCCTCCCACAGTCCGGCCTCCGTCGCGGCGGCGCGCACCCGGCCGAGGATCTCCTCGGTGACGGCGGCGTCGCCGAAGAAGGGGCGGCCGGTACGGGTGTACAGCGACCCGGTGGGGCCGTCGACGCCGAACCGCTCGCGCGCCGCCTCGGCGTCCCGGCAGACCAGGGCGACCGCGCGCGACCCCATGTGCTTCTCCTCGCACACGACCCGGGCGACCCCGTCCTCCCGGTACTGGGCGAACGCCTCGGCGGGGTGCTCCAGATAGCCGTCGAGGTGCGAGGTCGCGGTCGGTGCCATGGTCGGCGGGAGGTACGGGAGCAGCCGGGGGTCCACCGCGAAGCGGCTCATGACCTCCAGCGCCGCCGCCGCGTTCTCCTCGCGGACGGCCACCCGGCCCGCGTGCCGGGTCTCGACGGCCCTGCGGCCGTGCACGTCCGCGAGGTCCAGCGGACGGCCCTCGTGACCGCCCGGCGCCTCGGTGACCAGCGGCTTGGCCGGCTCGTACCAGACCCGTTCGGCGGGTACGTCGACGAGCTCGCGCTCCGGCCAGCGCAGCGCGCTGAGCTTGCCGCCGAACACGGCGCCGGTGTCCAGGCAGACGGTGTTGTTGAGCCAGGTGGCGTTGGGGACCGGGGTGTGGCCGTAGACGACCGCGGCGCGGCCCCGGTAGTCCTCCGCCCACGGGTAGCGCACGGGCAGCCCGAACTCGTCGGTCTCCCCCGTGGTGTCGCCGTACAGCGCGTGCGAGCGCACCCGGCCCGAGGTGCGGCCGTGGTACTTCTCGGGCAGGCCGGCGTGGCAGACGACGAGGCGCCCGCCGTCGAGGACGTAGTGGCTGACCAGTCCGTCGACGAACTCCCTTACCGAGGCGCGGAATTCCTCGCTCTCCCGGTCCATCTGCTCGATGGTCTCGGCGAGTCCGTGCGTGTGCTGGACCTGGCGGCCCTTGAGGTAACGGCCGAGCTTGTTCTCGTGGTTGCCGGGCACGCACAGGGCATTGCCGGAACCGACCATGGACATCACCCGGCGCAGCACGCCTGGCGAGTCGGGACCGCGGTCGACGAGGTCGCCCACGAAGACGGCCGTCCGGCCCTCGGGGTGCACGCCGTCGACGTAGCCGAGCTTGCCGAGCAGGGTCTCCAGTTCGGAGGCGCAGCCGTGGATGTCGCCGACGATGTCGAACGGGCCGGTGAGGTGGGTCAGGTCGTTGAACCGCCTCTCGGTCACCACCGACGCTTTCTCGATGTCCGTCACCCCGCGCAGGACGTACACCTTGCGGAAGCCCTCCCGCTCCAGGGAGCGCAGCGAGCGCCGCAGTTCGCGGATGTGGCGCTGGATCACGCGGCGGGGCATCCCGGCGCGGTCGGTGCGCGCCGCGTTGCGCTCGGCACACACCTCCTCGGGCACGTCGAGCACGACGGCGATGGGCAGCACGTCGTACTTCCTGGCCAGTTCGATCAGGCTTCGGCGGCTGTCCTGCTGGACGCTGGTGGCGTCGACGACGGTCCTGCGTCCGGCCGCGAGCCGCTTGCCCGCGATGTAGTGCAGGACGTCGAAGGCGTCGCCACTGGCGCTCTGGTCGTTCTCGTCGTCGGCGACCAGGCCCCGGCAGAAGTCGCTGGAGATGACCTCCGTCGGCTTGAAGTGCCGCCGGGCGAAAGTGGACTTGCCGGAGCCCGAGGCGCCGATCAGCACCACGAGGGAGAGATCGGTGACGGGCAGGACGCGCCCCTGTTCGGTCTGCTCGCTCATGCTGCCTTCTCCTCCTTCGTGTTCGGGGTGCCGGTGGTGCCGGTCGTGTTCGCGGCCAGGGTGAAGACGGCCATCTGGGTGGGCGGGCCGACCTCGGGGTCGTCGAGGCCGACGGGGGCGAACTCCACGTCGTAGCCGTGCCGTCCGGCCACCGCGCGGGCCCAGGAGCGGAACTCCTCGCGGGTCCATTCGAAGCGGTGGTCCCCGTGCCGGGAGTGTCCGGCCGGCAGGGTCTCCCAGCGGACGTTGTACTCGACGTTCGGTGTCGTCACCAGGACCGTCCGCGGGCGGGCGGAACCGAACACCGCGTACTCCAGGGCGGGCAGCCGGGGCAGGTCGAGGTGCTCGACGACCTCGCTGAGCACGGCGGCGTCGTAGCCCTTGAGACGGCGGTCGGTGTAGGCGAGCGAACCCTGGATCAACTGGACGCGGGAAGCCTGCCGCTCGCCCATGCGGTCGAGCTTGAGGCGGCGCGAGGCGATGGTGAGCGCGCGTATGGACACGTCCATCCCGACGATGTCGGTGAACCGGGTGTCCTTGAGCAGCGCCTGTACCAACTGGCCCTGTCCGCAGCCGAGATCGAGGACCCGGCTCGCGCCGGACGCGTGCAGCGCGGCGAGGATCGTGTCCCGGCGCAGCACGGCGAGCGGCACCGGCTTCTCCTCGGTGTCGGCGTCCTCGTCGACGGCGTTGTCGATCTGCTCGACGGCGATGTCGTCGGCCTCGGCGAGCCGCGCGAGTTCGAGCCGCTCCATCGCCTCCCGGGTCAGCGACCGGCGCCGGGCGAGATAGCGGTCCGCGATCAGCTTCTGCTCCGGGTGCCCCGGCAGCCAGCCCTCGCCGGCGCGCAGCAGCTTGTCGACCTCGTCGGACGACACCCAGTAGTGCTTGGCGTCGTCGAGTACGGGGAGCAGCACATAGAGGTGGCGCAGCGCCTCGGCGAGCGTCAGACCCTCGGCTTCCAGTTCCAGGCGTACGTAGCGGGAGTCGCCCCACTCCGGGAAGCGCTCGTCGAGCGGCACGGGCTCGGCCGTCACCGTCCAGCCCAGCGGCTCGAAGAGCGTGCGGACGACACCGGCGCCGCCGCGAGCGGGCAGCGCGGGCACCTCGACGCGCAGCGGTCTGGCCACGGCCGGCAGCTCGGGGCGGGCCGCGCACTGGCCCTTCATCGCGCTGGAGAAGACGGCGCCGATCGCCACGGCGAGCAGCGAGGACGCCGCGTACGGGCGGTCGTTGACGTACTGGGCGAGGGCCGCGTCGGGTGCTCCGCCGCGCCCCTTCCCCTTGCCGCGCCTGACCAGCGCCACCGGGTCGATCTCGAGCAGCAGGGCGGCGGTGCACCGCTCGGCGGTCCTCTCGGGGTACAGCACGTGTGCCGTTCCGTGCGAGGTCGAGAACCGCTGCGCTTTGTCGGGATGCTTGTGCAGCAGAAAGCCGAGATCGGTCGCGGGCCGCTCT
Organism: Streptomyces sp. NPDC024698; assembly: GCF_055559015.1. Classification (NCBI taxonomy): domain Bacteria; kingdom Bacillati; phylum Actinomycetota; class Actinomycetes; order Kitasatosporales; family Streptomycetaceae; genus Streptomyces; species Streptomyces sp. NPDC024698. Next base: position 344,433 of record NZ_JBVHLK010000005.1, read on the forward strand.
GGGGTACCGGTGGTACTGATCGTCAGGAACACGGTGTGTCTGCCTCGGAACGTCTCTGAGCCGCGGGGACCCTGCGGGTCGTCCGGCCGGTGCGCGGTACGCGACCGCCGGACACCGAGGGGCCACGGCGTGGGCGAGCGCGCCCCGGCTGTCGCCGCTCCCGGCTCCGCCGCGGGCTCCGCGGCCCGTTGGCCACGCCGCGCCGCGGCCGACCGCAGGGGCGACGCCTGCCCTCGGCGCGCCCCCACAACGTACAGCGAACGCCCCAGGTGGACCCCCGGTTTTTCGCCGAGCCCGGGGGTGGGACCGTGGCTTACCGGTGGACGGCCCGGGACAGCCCGGACCCGGTCCGCGGGCCGCCCCGGGGAGCGCCCGACGTCAGTCGGACATCAGTCGGAGGTCCCCGGTTCGCGGTGTCCGGCAGCGGCTGCGCCGTCGACGCCCGCGCCGGTGAGCAGGGCGGTGGCGGTCGCGAGAGCGAGACCGTCCAGGCCCTGGCCCTGCATGACGGCCCGGACGCCCGATCCGTCGAAGGCGACGGTCAGCTGGCGCGCGAGCAGTTCGGGGTCCCCGGCTCCGCCCAGCTCCGCCTCCTGCCGGAAGAACGCGGTCAGCGCGTCCTTGCAGCGGCGGGCCACCAGGCTCGCGGGGTGATCCGGCGCCTTCAGCTCGGCGGTCACGGACACGAAGGGGCAGCCGTGGAAGTCCGGCCGGGCGGCCATCTCCTCAAGGCGCGCGAAGACGTGCAGGATGCGCTCACGCGGCGGCCGGCCGTCGTCGGGGGGCAGCAGGAACGCCAGGTAGGCGGGCGCGCTGCGCTCCAGGCTCGCCGCCAGCACGCCGTCCTTGCTGTCGAACAGCTGGTACATCGAGCGCTTGGACACGCCGGCCACCCGGCACAGCGCCTCGACACCGACGCCGACGCCCTCGCGGTAGAAGAGCTCGGCCGCGGCGTCGAGCAGCCGGTCCCGGGTCGGTGAACCGGCGGTCACGGTGGAGGTCGCCTGTGTCATGAGCCCAGCTTACGTTCTCCGCTTGCCTCAGGGAAACCGATCGGTTTACAGTGCGGGTGACGCTAGAAAACCGATCGGTTTACGATGGGCCGGTGCGACGCCCGGCACAGCCGGCCGCGCCGCGACCGCCCCGTCCTCCCGATTCACGGCAGCCCTCAAGAGGAGAAGCTCATGACCAGCATCGAAGGCTCGGTGGCACTCGTGACGGGTGGCAGCCGCGGCATCGGCAAGGCCTTCGTGGACGCGCTGTACGAACGCGGCGCCCGGAAGGTCTACGCGACCGCCCGCGACCCGCGGACCGTCGCGCACCCCGACGCGGTACCGCTGGCCCTGGAGGTCACCGACCCCGCGTCGGTCGCGGCCGCCGCCGCGCGGGCCCAGGACGTCACCGTGCTGATCAACAACGCGGGAGCGACGACCCCGACCTCGTTCCTGGACTCCCCCGTCGAGGACGTGCGGCGGGAGTTCGACATCAACTTCTTCGGCCCGCTCCTCACCACCCGGGCCTTCGTCCCGGTCATGGAGCGCAACGGCGGTGGTCACATCCTCACCGTCCACTCGGTACTGTCCTGGGTCACCGTGCCCGGCGCCGACGGCTACAGCGCCGCCAAGGCCGCCCTGTGGTCCCAGAGCAACGCGCTGCGCCTGGAGCTCCGGCCGCGCGGCATCAGGGTCACCGGTCTGCACGTCGGCTACGTCGACACGGATCTGACCGCGAGCCTGGACGTACCCAAGGTCACCGCGCGCAGCGTCGCGACGCAGGCGCTCGACGGGATCGAGACGGACGCCCACGAGGTCCTCGCCGACGCGCTCACCCGCCAGGTCAAGGCCGGCCTCTCGGGAGAGCTGAGCGATCTGTACCCCCAGCTCGCCGGGCAGCCGTAGCCCGTCACGGACCTCACCCCCGGGCGGTCCCGCCCGCCGCCGGCCCCACCGACGAAGGCCCGCCGCGGGCCCCGGGCCCAGACCTTTCACGACGGGCGGCGGCGTGCCAGCGGTTCGACAGGGGACACCTGTTGTGACCGGTGCATGATGGATACATGGATCTTCGAGTCTTCACAGAACCGCAGCAAGGCGCGACCTACGACACGCTGCTCCGCGTCGCCAAGGCCGCCGAAGACCTCCATTACGGAGCCTTCTTCCGCTCTGATCACTATGTGCACATGGGTTCCGTCGACGGGCTCCCCGGCCCCACCGACGCTTGGATCACCCTGGCCGGCATCGCCCGCGAGACGAGCCGCATCCGCCTGGGCACCCTGATGACCGCCGGAACCTTTCGCCTTCCCGGCGTGCTCGCCATCCAGGTCGCCCAGGTCGACCAGATGTCGGGCGGCCGTGTCGAACTCGGCCTGGGGGCCGGATGGTACGAGGCCGAGCACACGGCGTACGGCATTCCGTTCCCGAAGGAGAAGTTCGGGCGGCTGGAGGAGCAGCTCGCCGTGGTCACCGGGCTGTGGGGCACGCCGGTCGGCGAACGCTTCACCTTCGAGGGGACGTACTACCAGCTCAAGGACTCGCCCGCGCTGCCCAAGCCCGCGCAGACGAAGGTGCCCGTGCTGATCGGCGGCCACGGCGCCCGGCGGACCCCCGCGCTCGCGGCGCGCTACGCCGACGAGTTCAACATCCCCTTCGCCGGAGTCCCGGACACGGAGCAGCAGTTCGGCCGGGTCCGCGCCGCGCTGGAACAGGCCGGGCGCAAGCCCGACGAACTCGTCTATTCCAATGCGCTGGTGGCGTGCGTCGGCCGGACCGACAGTGAGGTGAGGCGACGGGCGGACGCGATCGGGCGCGATGTCGACGAGCTGAGGGCGAACGGGCTCGCGGGTTCTCCGGCGGAGGTCGTGGAGCGGATCGCCCGCTATCAGGCGGTCGGTTCGCAGCGGATGTATCTCCAGATGCTGGACCTCACCGACCTGGACCATCTGGACCTGATCGCCTCCGAGGTGGCATCCCAGCTCGACTGACCGTCTCCCGCGGGGCACCCCGGCCCGGCCGGACGATCGGGTGTCGCGGGCGGTTCCGGGCGGGTGTCGCGGGCGGTTCCGGTCGGGTTCCTCGCCACGGCCGGGCCGATCGAGGCCCGCGGGCCGGCTATCCGGCGGCCGAGTCCCGTTCCACCACGCGTCTCTCGTCCCGCACCTCGAGGCGTCTCAGCATCTCCAGGACGCGGTCCCGGGACTCGTCCGCCGCGTCGATCGCCTCCATGCACTGCCAGTACGTGCCCTCGTCGTCCGCCGAACAGGCGACGCCGACCAGGGCTATGCCGACCTCGGCGAGGAGGGCGCCGAGACTGAGCAGTGACTCACGCGCGTCGCCCAGCTCCGTGAGCCGGGCGGCCCGTAAGGCACCGATGTCGAGGGCGTGGTCGCCGAGCACACCGCAGCCGCGGCCCGCCAGCTCGGTCAACCCCAGGGCCTCGCCCCGGAGTTCAGGGGGTCCGGACACGGCGAGACGGCTGCCGATCGCCTGTGCCAGGGAATGCGCCTGCCATGCCTCCGCCATGACCTCCGGAGTCTCGCCGCTCTCCGCCAGGGCATGTCTGCTCGCCGCGATGAGCCGCACCGCTTCCATGCGCTGCCCCCGTCTGTCCGACGCGCTCTCGCGCGTACAGCCGAACTCCCTTGTTCACTACCCAGAGTGAGGGCGCTTGAGACAGAAAGCCAGAGGAAGCCCGAAATCTGTGGACACGGAATCGCATCGGAGCCCGACGGCGACTACGGAGAGTGTCAGATTCCGTTTCGAGTGACGCCGGGCGGGCGCTGGGCAGGCCTCGGGCGGGCACCGGGCGGCGAGGCGCCCCGTCAGGGGTTACCCGGCGCCGGGAACCTCCGCTCGTTCCGGTCGATCTTCGCGTCGAGGGCCGCGAGCGGGTCGATCCCCAGCACCTCGCAGAACTGGAGCAGATACGCGAGCACGTCCGCGACCTCGTCGGTGACGCGGTGCGCGGTGTCCTCGTCCCGCATCACCCGGGCCGACTCGTCCGGCGTCAACCACTGGAAGATCTCCAGGAGTTCGGACGCCTCCACGCTCAGCGCGGCGACCAGGTTCTTGGGTGTGTGGTACGGCTGCCAGTTCCGCGCGGCCGCGAACTCGGCCAGTCTGCGCTGAAGCGTCGCCACGTCCAGTTCACTCACGCGGTCAGGTGTATCACCCCGCCCGGCTCCTCACGACCTCAGATCCACCACCGTGACCCCGGCCGCTCCGGACACGTGCGTCCCGTCGCGGACCGTGCCGAGCAGCCGGATGTGCCCCCGCTCGCACATCCGCGCCGCCAGCCGCACCAGTTCCCCGGCCTGCCGGGCGTCCAGTCCGCGGTCGAAGCCGTCGGCCAGGACCGTCAGCGACTGGAACGCGGCCGGCACCTCACCCGCCGGGTCGACCTCCAGGACGCCGGGCCCGGTGAGCAGCACGAGGGCGAGCGCGAGATACCTCAACTCCCCGTCCCCGAGCAGTCCGAGGGGCGTACGCACTCCGTCGCCGCGGTCGAGGAAGGCGCGGACGGTGCCGTCGCCCAGCACCTCGGCCGACACGTCCGTGACCGGGCCGGCGCATCCGGCGTCGACCGCGGCGACCAGATGGGCGTAGCGCCGGCCGCACTCCGACCTCGTACGCCACAGGACTTCGGCGAGGTTGCCGCAGCCGCGCAACAGGCGTCCGGAGCCGAGCGGAACGGGGGCCCGCATGGAGTCCGGGTCCGGATCGCAGACGTAGACGGACCGCAGGGCGAGCACCATCTGCTCGGCGGCGGCCAGGACTTGGCGCTCCCCGGGGGTGCGGCCCGCGACGCGAAGGGGCAGCAGCGAGGTGCCGAGACGGTCGTCGGGGAGCGGGACCCGTGTCACCGAGGACGTGCCGCCCGTGTACCAGGCCGCCTGGACGAACGGGCGGCCCGGGTCGCGCAGCGCCGTCTCCAGCAGGGTCCGCCCGCCCGCCGACAACCGCTCGCCCACGATGCGCAGTTCGGGCTCGGCCTGGACGGCGACGTCGAGCCGGACCGGGCCCTCGGGGCCGTCGACCGTGCAGCCGATCCGGAAGCCCCTGCGGTGCTGGGCGTCGGCCCGGGACCGCTCGGGAACGCAGGCGACCGGGTCCGGGAACACCTCGGGCAGCCCCGCCCCGGCGCCGAGCCGCGCCAGCGCCTCGTACGCCCGCAGGGCGGCCGTCTTGCCGCTGCCGGTGGGGCCGTGCACGAGGGTGAGCGGTCCGAGCGGGAACCGGACGCGGCGGTGGGCGGCGAAGGCGGCGAGCCGCAGCTCGGTGACGCCCGGACGGACCGGGCGCGCCTCCACCGCCGTGGGCGCTTCCGGAGAGGACAGAGTCATATGCCGAAGGTAGGCCGCCCGCGGAAGGCGAACCGTTACGTCCGGGGGACCTTCCTACGATCGGGGGACGAAACCCCCGATCAGGAACAGGCGTCGTCAGACGCCGGGAACGCCGACGCCTTCCATCAGCCCGCGCACCTCTGTCCCCGGGGGCGTCAGCAGGAACACGTTCCGGTCGACCCGGTGCATCCCGCTGGCGAGGCCGAAGACCACGCCCGTACTGAAGTCCAGGACCCGCTTGGCGACGTCGGTCTCCGCCCCGGTCAGATCGAGGAGCACGGGGATGCCGGACATGAGGGTCTCGGCGACGTCGCGGGCGTCCGCGAAGACGTTGACCCGCAGGACCACGAAGCGGCGCCGCGTCTCGGTCTCGGCCTCGGGGACCGACCGGTGACGCACCGCCGACGGCCAGGCGTCCCGGCCGCGCAACGGAACGACCTGGGCGAGCCCTTCCCATTGTTCATCGGTGACGTCGTGGCCGGTCATCGGCCCACCCCGTCCTGGCTCGCCTTCATTGTCTGCACCGGGCAATTCTTACGCATGGTCACCCGTTCGGCCCAACAGCGACACGGTCCGCGACCCGGACCCGGATCCGTCGCGTGCGGCAAGCTACGTATATACGAACCAATCCATCCCGCCGACAGCAAGCGAGGTCTCCCCGTGAGCCTGAGCATCCGCAATCAGCTCCCCGGCACCGTCACCTCCGTCACCCCCGGTGAGGTGATGGCGACGGTCAAGGTCCGGCTCGACGCCGGACAGGAGATCACCGCGGCCGTCACCCTGGAGGCCGTACAGGACCTCGGTCTGACGTCGGGCTCGACCGTGCGGGCCCTGGTCAAGTCCACGGAGGTCTCCCTCGCGACCGGGCCGGTGGAAGGACTGAGCATCCGCAACCAGCTGCCCGGCACGGTCACCGGTGTCACGACGGGCGGCGCCATGGCCAGCGTCAAGGTCCGGGTCGCGGGCGGCGAGCTGACCTCGGCGATCACCCGGGACGCGGTCGCGGACCTGGGCCTCGCCGCCGGTTCCGAGGTCGTCGCGCTGATCAAGTCCACCGAGGTGTCGCTGTCCAACGCCTGACGCGCCCGGCCCCCTCTTACTCGCCTCACACCCGACTCTTCACGTCCCGTCGAGCGCCGCTCACCAGCTGGAATTAGCGTAAGGGGCCGTGTACTCGGCAGAGATCAAGCCGGCGCCGACGCGCCGCCAGGCCCCTTCGACACTCCCGTCCGGCGGGCCGGTCACGCGCTGGAACCCGGACGAGGCGCCCGCGCAGTGGCACCGCGTCCTGACGCTCCTGGCCGACATCAGCCTGTTCATCGGCACGCGCCCGCTGTGGGCGCAGGCCGCGAGCCACCGGCTCCTCGTCGCCGCGATCGTCTCGCTCTGCTACGCCTCGATCCTGGCGACCGGCGTCCTGACCCTCGTGGTGCGCCGGGGCCGCTCACTGGCGCGGCTCGACCTCGTCGTCCTGCTGACCGCGGTGACCCTCGTGGTGTGCGGACTGGTCATGAACCACCAGGGCAGCGACGAGTCGGTCCTCACCACCCAGGCCGCCCACGAGTTCGCCGCCGGCCATCAGGTCTACGGGACCCCGTGGCCCTGGCTCTTCCGCCACGGCGTCGCCCTCACGGCGACGATGAACGGCGGCTACGACTACACGTACGGCTATCCGCCGCTCGCGCTGATGCTCACCGCGCCGCTGCTGTGGGTCGGACACGGCTCGATGGCCGCCACGATGGTCAGCACCGGGGCCCTCGTCACGGGCGCGGTCGTCATGTGGCGGATGCTGCCGGTGCCGTGGCGGTCCGCGGCGACGCTGGTCTGTCTCGGTCTGGGGCTGCTGCCGACGTACGCACGGCTCGGCTATCCGGCGATCCTCGCGTGCGCCCTGCTCATCCCGGTGGTCATGGGATGGCCGCGGATGGGCCGCGGCGGACGGGGCGACCTCGCGCGGGCGGTCTGTCTCGGGGCGGCGTGCGCGGCGCAGCAGCTCCCCTGGTTCCTCACCCCGTTCCTGCTGGCCGGGGTGTACGCGCTGCGCCGCGGCGACCTCGGCGCGCGGGCGGCGGCGATCGCGGTCGGCCGGATCGTCGGCGTCGCCGCCACCACCTGGCTGCTGATCAACGCGTACTTCATCGTGAGCGAGCCGCGCTCCTGGTTCTCCGGGATCGCCCTGCCCCTCACCCAGGACGCGGACATCCACGGACAGGGCCTGGTCGGCATCTCGCTGTACTTCACCGACGGAAGCGACCGCCTGGCCTGGTACGCGCACGCGAGCCTGCTCCTGGCGGCGGCCCTGCTGGCGCTGTTCGTGCTGTTCGTGCGGCGGCTGGGCCCCGCGGCGACGGTGCTGCCCTGGTGCGCGTTCTACGTGGCGACCCGTTCGCAGGACGGGTACTACCTGCTGATGACGCCGCTGTGGGTGGCCGCCGCGATCACCGCGCCCTGGCAGTCCTTCCGGACCGCGTGGCAGCCCCGCCCGGCCTTCCTGCGCGGTCCGCACCGGCGCGGGGCCCTCATGGCCGCGGTCGCCCTGCTGCTGGCCCCCTCGGCGGCGGCGGTGACGCTGGCGGCCACCGGGTCACCGCCGCTGCGCATGGAGGTCACCGAGGCCCGCCGGGCCGCCGGCTCCCTGACCGGGCTGACGGTCGGCGTCACCAACCTCGGCGACGCGGCCCTGAGCCCGCACTTCACGCTGACCACGGGCCAGGGCCTGAGCCGCTACTGGTCGGTCGCGTCCGGCCCGTCCACGCTGGCCGGCCATGCCTTCGGCCGCTACGAACTCCGTCCCCCCGACGGGAAGTTCACCCTCCCGCGAGCCGGCGTACGCATGCGGCTGCGAGCGGTCTCGCCGACGCCGATGACCCTGTCGAGCACGGACCTCCACCTGCCCCTCACCCACCCCTGAGGATGCGCCGCCCGCCCCGGGCGGTGAATCGGTGCACGCGGGTGTTCCGCGGGCAGGGGCGCGTGCTGCAATGTCCCGTCGCCCGGCGGTGAGCGAACCCGCGCACCGCATCGATCCGTGCCGGATCCACTCCGGGCCCGCGAGGTCGTGAAGGTCAGCGTCGCCGAGTCCACGGGACAGTGATGTCGATGTCGAAGACGGCGGATTTCTCGCACCGCAGGGGTGCCGCGTTCGTGTCGGGCGGCACCGGGGGCATCGGCGCCGCGGTCGTACGGATCCTCGCCGAGCGGGGCAGTGACGTGGTGTTCACCTACCGGTCCAGCCGGGAGGCCGCCGAGGCGCTCGCCGCCGGGCTGGCGGAGGAGTTCGCGGACCAGGGCCGCCGGGTACGGGCCCTGCGGCTCGACCTGGGCGAGGAGCGGGCCGTGGCCACCGCCGTGGCCGAGGCGGCCGCGGAGTACGGCGGACTGCACACCCTCGTCCACGCGGCGGGCCCGCATGTGCCGATGACCCACCTGAGCAGGGTCACACCGGCCGCGTTCCGGGCCCAGCTCGACGTCGACGCGGGCGCGTTCTTCAACCTGGTCCATCCCGCGCTGCCGCTGCTGCGGGAGAGCCGGGGCAGCGCCGTCGCCGTCACCACCGTGGCCACCCGCAGGTTCCCGGTGCGCGACGGGCTCTCCTCGGGCCCGAAGGGAGCGGTCGAGGCGGTCGCCCGCGCCCTGGCGGCCGAGGAGGGACGCTACGGCGTCCGGGTCAACTGCGTCGCCCCCGGCATGCTGACCGACGGCATCGCCGCCCGGCTGATCGGTTCCGGCGAACTCGACGACACGGCACTGGAGATGACCCGCCGCAACACCCCGTTGCGCCGCTTCGGGACCGCCCGGGACGTCGCCGAGGCCGTCGCGTTCCTGGCCTCGGACCGCGCGGGCTTCATCACCGGCCAGGCGCTCGGCGTGGACGGCGGATACAGCGTGTAGCCGCGCAGGGCCCGTCCGGCCCTTCCTGCGCGCGCGGCGGCCTCCCTGGGGCGCCGCGTCCGACAGGAGTTAGGGCCTGTCGTTTGGATCAGTTCGCAGACGCGGGGTCTGGCACGCACTCCCCCAAGCTCTTCGAGCAGGGGGCACAGCGGCGTTGTCGTCGGTCGCCAACGTCCCCCAGCCTCCGGCCGGGAGGTGCCCCCACCGCGTCGACTCCCTCCTCCGCCTTGCAGCTGCACGCACCAGACCCCGCTCACCGGCGCAGAACAGCCCCGTCGATGCCCTGCGACCTGATCCAAACGACACGCCCTAGCCGATCTCCACCACCCGCGCCCAGGCCGGCGGTTCGTCGGGGACGTAGTCGGGGTCGTCCTCGTCGTACGAGGAGTCCGACCGCCCGCGCGAGAAGAGGCCCACGACCGTCCGGCACGGCGGGCGCTCCGCAGGCCAGGGGGTCTGCCCGTCGGTCAGGACCACGACGACGTCGGGGCCCGGCCGTACCCGGAGCGCCGCGGTGAATCCCGAGCGCAGATCCGTACCGCCGCCGCCCAGGAGCGGAATGCCCTCGGCCCGGCACAGCGGGTGCGCGATCCGGGCCGCCGCGTCGCACGGGACCACGGTGACCAGGTCGCGGCGGCCGCCCACCGCCCGGGAGATCGCGGAGACCTCCAGCAGCGCACTGCCCAGTTCCGCGTCGCTGACCGACCCGGAGGTGTCGATGACCACCGAGACCCTCGGCGGTCTGCGGCGCAGGCTCGGCAGGACGACACCGGGCAGGGAGGCCGAGCGCCGCGACGGCCGGCCGTAGGTGTAGTCCTCCCCCGCACCGGGGCCAGAAGCCGCGGAGCGGACCGCGGCCCCCAGCAACTCCCGCCACGGCTGCGGCCGGTGGAAGGCCTCCTCCGCCCACCGCTTCCATCCCGCCGGGCTCTTCCCCGGCCGGGCCTTGATGCCCTGCGCGACCCGGAACCGGACCGCGTCGCGTTCCTGCGCGCTCAGGCCGTGCGCGCCGTCCGGACCGAGTTCCCACTCGCGTTCACGTCCGTCGGCGCCGCTGCCGCAGTCCAGCCAGGCCAGGCTCTGGGTGCGCGGTCCGAGCCGGAACTGGCGGAGATAGTCCTCCATGAGCTCGCCGGACGACAGGCCGAGGAACTCCGGGGTGACGGCGCCCTCGGGCAGGACGAGCCCCTCGCCGAACGCGTCGTCGTTGATCTCGCAGTCGGCGGCGATGTTCATCCGCAGCCGCTCCGCCGGGCCGGTGAGTCCGTGTTCGCGGGCGAACCGCTCGCTGCGGCCGTGATGGTCGCGCAGCAGGTGCGACACCTCGTGCACCCAGACCCCGGCCAGGTCCTCGACCGGCATACGGTCCACGAAGCCGGGCGACACGTAGCAGCGCCAGTGCCGGTCGACGGCCATCGTCGGCACCCACCGGGACTCGACGGTGTGCAGGGCGAACAGGGCCGTCGCCAGGTAGGGCCGGGCCCGCGCCGCCTGAAGGCGAGCCGCGTACAGCTTGTCGAGATCCAGGGCCCCCGGCCTGCCCAGGTCCAGGGCCCCCCGCCTGCCCGGGTCCAGAGGCCTCGGCCTGCCCGGATCCAGAGGCACCGGCGTGGGCGCCGTGGTCGTCGCCCGGGGCCCCGGCGCGCGCGCCGTCATCGTCGCGCCTCGGCGGCGACCGCGACGCGGGCCGCCGCGTCGTCCGCGCGCCGGGAGAGGGCCACCGCTCCGGCCAGCCGCTCGATGGACGCGGGGATGTCCCAGTCCTCCCGGCGCAGCGACGCGAGCGTGGTCGCGGGCACGACCACCAGGTCCGGGGCTCCGGTGTCCAGCGCCCGCACGAGCAGTGCCCAGGCGGCGTCCCAGCGGTCCCTGCCCGGCCGCGCGCGGACCGCGGCCACCACGCCGTCGAGGACGGCCTGGCGCAGATCACCCCGCTCGGGCAGGACGGCGCCCGCCGGATCGGCGAGCAGGGTCTCGGGGTCGGGCAGGTCCATCCGGTCCACGCTCGCCAGCAGTTCCAGTCCCGGACCGTCGCCGACGGCGCCCCTGACCAGCAGGGAGAGCACGTCCCGTGGGGATCCGGCGGCCTGCGCGAAGGCGATGAGCCGCAGGGTCGTCTCCCAGCTCCGGGGCGAGGGCCAGGCGCCGCCCCGGCGGGTCTCGCCGCTGGGCAGCCGGTGGACGAGTCCGGGGCGGGCGGCGAGGAGCCCGCACACCGCGCGGCGGGCGAAGTCCACGGCCTCCGGGAGCCGCTGCGGGTCGAGCCGCGGCAGGGTCGCGCGGGGCCAGGTGCCGCCGAGTCCGCGGACGACGACCTCGTGGTCGTGGGCCCACTGGAGATGGACGAACCGGTTGGCCAGCGGCGGGCTCAGTTCCCAGCCGTCGGCGGCCGAGGAGCGCGGGTTCGCGGCGGCCACGATCCGTACCCCGGGCGGCAGTTGAAGCGCTCCGATGCGCCGCTCCAGGACGAGGCGGAGCAACGCGGCCTGAACCGCCGGGGGCGCGGTGGACAGTTCGTCCAGGAACAGCAGTCCGCGGCCGGCCCGTACGAGCCGCACCGCCCAGTCCGGCGGGGCCATGGGCACGCCCTGCCGCGCGGGGTCGTCGCCGAGGACGGGCAGCCCCGAGAAGTCGGAGGGCTCGTGGACGCTGGCGATCACCGTGGTCAGGGGCAGGTCCAGGGTCTCGGCGAGCTGGGTGAGGGCGGCGGTCTTGCCGATCCCGGGTTCACCCCAGAGCAGTACGGGCAGATCGGCGGCGACGGCGAGGGTCAGCGCCTCCAGCTGGGTGTCGGGCCGCGGCTCGGTGCCGGTGTCGCGCAGCAGCGCCGACAGGGCGTCGGCCACGTCGAGTTGGGCGGCTCCGGACAGGTCGGCGAACGGATCGGCGACGTCCGGCCGGTCGGCAACGCCCGACTGGTCAGCGACGTCCGGCCGGTCGGCAAGGGGGCTGGTCATGGGCATGTCTGATCACCTTTGGGTTCGTGAAAGGACCACCTGGGCGGGGGACTTGACCGTCTGGGCGGTCAACTGGCTTTCGGTGGACGGTGGAAGAGGGGTCAGCGGCCGGTCGTGTCGCGCGGGTGGGAGCGATGGTCGCGGGGTCGGGCGGGTCCGGGGGTGAGGCGGTCGGGTCCGGGACCGGCCAGACCCGCCCTGAACAGTCCGTAGGTGACGCGTCGCTGCGCGGCGGCCCGGAGTTCGTCGCGCAGGGCGCCTCCGCGGAGCACCGCGTCGGGGCCCAGGAGTCCCTCGACGACGGCCAGCGCACCGGCGGTGTCGCCGTGGCGCAGCCGTTGCTGGACACCGGAGAGGCAGTGCGGCCGCCGGTGTGCCTCGTCGATGGCGCGGAGGCAGGGAAGCGGTGTGCCGGTGAGGGCGACCAGCAGCTCTTCCCGGCGGATCTCGTCCGGACCGTGGTCGAGCGGCGCGAGGACGCCGTCGACCAGGCCGATCCGGTGCACGGCTCCCCGGCATTCCACCCGGCGCGGCGCTTCCGCCGGGTCCGCGTTCCGGCGGGCCACGGCCGGGGTGTGTCCCGGCGCCAGCGCCGCGGCGACCAGCGGATGCAGCCGCTCGCTCTCGACGGCACCGGCGCGGATCAGCGCCAGGTCGGGCAGCACCCAGGTCGCGGCGTCGGGCAGGACCGGCACCGCGAGGTCGGCGCAAGGCCCGTCGGCGGGCGCGGCGGTGATCCGCAGGACGGGCGGCCCTGTCCCCGGTACGGGCAGCCCGGTCCCCGGTACGGGCGACCCCGTCCGCAGTACGAGCGGCCCCGTCCCCAGTACGGGCAGCCCCGTCCCCAGTACGAGCGGTCCCGCGCGTTCCGTGTCCGCGGCCAGGTCCAGGAGCAGCCACCGGCGGGTCCCGAGCCGCACGGCGACGGTGCCGCTCGTGCGCCCCTCGTCGCGCAGCACGATCGCCGCCTCGTCCGCCCACCGGCCGACCGCGCAGCCGAGGTCGGCGGGCAGCGGACCCGGTGGATCGGCGCTCCCCCGGCGGGCGCCGTCCGTCGGCAGGTCGGCCCCGGAACGGACCCGCAGTTCAGCGGTTCTGCGGGTGTCCCACAGGTGGCGGTGCAGGTCCAGACGGTAGCGCCGGCTGGGACGCGGATGCGGGTGGCCACAGGCCCCGGTGTCGAGGGGGAACCCGTCACGGGAACCGCCGGCGGCCGCGTCCCAGAGCGCGAGGCTCATCCGCTGGCCGCCGTCCGCCCAGGCCGGTGGCGTACGGACCACGAGGTGCACGGGTCGTACGCCGTCACGTCCCGCGCCTTCGTACCGGGCCAGGGTGATTGTGAGGCCGGGACGCAGCAGCCCGTCGGGGGCGACTCTCGGCAGGTGCCAGCGCAGCAGGTCGGGAGCCAGATGCCGGAGGTCGCGGCGGACCCGGGACATGAGGTCGCGCCCGTGTGTACGGGCCGACGAGCCCAGATCGAAGTCGATGTCGACACCGGCGGCGGCACACGCCCCCGCCCAGTCGCCGCGCAGGCGGCGGGCGGTCGCGGTCTCGATCATGGTGGGCGGCACGGCGAAGTCACGCACGCGCGGCCAGAAGGAGAGGGAGGAGTCCTCGTACGCGGTCGAAGTGAGCATCAGCACTCACCTTGCGCGGACGGGTCCTCCGATCTGATGGAGGTGTAGGTCGTCATCGGGGGGAGCGTAACCCGGTGCCGACGATCTGTCAGACGGTTTTTCCCGCGCACGGATCCGGCGTCCGCCGACGGATGCCGGGGACGCCGGAACAGTGCGGGAGCGGCCGCCGGAGGCCACGGGAGCCACGGTCACTGCTGGGCCGGAGCCGTAGCCGGAGAAGCCGCGCGAGGCCGCCGGTCAGGCCGGGCTCTTCACCGCGGGTCCCGCCCCGGCCCCGCCGCCGGGGCCGGGGGCGGTCAGATGCGGGGTGCCGTCGTCGTCGAGGAACTCGACCACGGCCAGGGCCACCAGGGCCAGTACGGCGATCCAGACGGTGACGACGGCCGTGGGGTAGTTCCAGATCAGCAGAATGACGGCGGCGACCACGACCACGGTCCAGTTGAGCCACGTCTTGACCCGGTGCACCCACGCGCCGACCGAGCCGAGCTCGGCCCCGGTCGCCGTCCGCACGGCGCCGATACCGCCGGTCCAGGCGGCGTTGACCCGCCTGGCCGCCCGGCCGCCGCCGGTCAGCCAGGCCGCCAGCGCCACGATGATGCCGAGGGTGATGATCAGGCGTACCGAGGTCCGCAGATAGCGCACCAGGGTGTCGAAGACCGACGCGGCGGCGGGCTGGGAGACGTCCGAAGGGAGCCCGTCGAGATAGACCGCCCGGAAGATCCACAGCGCGATGCCGAGGACGGCGGCCCCGGCCGCCACCAGGAGCGCCGCCGTGACCAGGGCACGGCGTCGGCGCACGGCGAGCAGCACACCGGCGGCCGCCAGCAGCAGGGTCAGCACCGGAAGCCAGAACCCGACCAGTTCGAGCAGCCGGTAGAGCTTCTTGGCCTTGCCGATGGAGTCGGAGGTCATCACGGTGAAGTCCGTGTGCACCTGGGGGATCTTGGCCGCGACGGTGAGTCCCCGGTCGACGAGGGACGTCTTGACCTGGTCGATGACGGGGGCGAGGTCGATGACGACGGCGTCGTTGGTGAGCTTGACCGCTCCGCCGCCCTTGCCCGTGAGCGCCTTGTCGACGGCGGCGTGCGCCTTGCGGTTGAGTTCGGTCCACAGGGTGGCGAACGCCTTGCTGCTGACGAACTTGAGCGCCACGGTGTGCACGAAGTCGGTGAGGCCGCTGGTGATCGGCCCGCTCAGCGGGCCCAGGGCCTTGGTCAGCCGCGGCCGGTCGGCGGGGGCGACGGACTCCAGCAGCGTCTGGACGTCGACGCGCTGCATCACCGCGTCGGTCACCCGGTTGGCGACGGCGTTCTGGACGTCGGGGTCGGAGGCCAGCGGCTGCATCGTGGAGACGTACCGGTCGGTGTTCCCGATCAGGTCGCTCGACCAGGCGGCGACGGCGCTGAGCGGGGTCAGCAGGGCCGCGAGGAGGACCAGGACGACCGCGAAGGAGGACCGGACGCGGTGGTGCTCGCGCCGCGGCGTGCGCTGTTCCAGTTCGGCGACGCGGGCCCGCAGTTCGGCGATCTCGTGCGAGTCGTTGCCGCCCGCGCCGCCTCCGTTCGCGGGGCCGCTCAGGTCTCCGGTGCTCACGTCGCCTCCGCGTCGTCGATCGTGCCCGCGGCGCCGCGCGCGGGCGGAGCTGCTCGCGTCCGGTCGGTCGCGTCATCCATGGCGTGTCTCGTTCCGCTCGGTCCGGTTCATGGGGTTCGACGGCACTGGGACGGCTTCTCCGCGGCGCTCGCCCGGCGGCGGCCGGAGGGAAGGGCGGGTCAGCGCGGATGCCGGGCGTCGGGCCGGTACGTGGCCAGGGCCCAGATGACGAAGACGTCGATGGCCAGCAGGATGACCGACCAGATCGGCGCGTACGGCAGGAACATGAACTGGAAGAGCATGCTCAGCGCTGCCAGCACGATGCCGGTGACCCGGGCCCATGCGGCGTCCTTGAGGATCCCCCAGCCGGTGACGGCGGCGATCACGCCGAGGATCAGCAGGATCCAGCCCCAGCCGGTGAGGTTGATGCGGTAGACGTAGTCGTTCACGCGCGCGTAGACGTCGTCCTTGGCTATCGCGGAGATGCCCTGGAGGATGTTCAGGCCGCCGTTCACCAGCATGAGGACGCCCGCGAAGGTGACACCGCCGGCCGCCCAGCCGCTGCTGCCCGAGGGCGGCGGCCCCATGCCGCCCGCGGCCGGACCTGCCCCGGACCACTGGTCTCCCCACAGCGGCATGTCTCCGCCGCTGGGCTGGGATCCGGTGCCGCCACCGGGCGGGGGGCCCGGAGGCCTCGAAGGATCCTGGCTCATGCTCGACCACCTCGCTGCGCTGCCGGCCGCAGGCCGTCCCCGTGCCGGACGCACCGGGAGTTCGAGCGTCCGCCCGCCGCGACCCGCCCGCCACGGGGGCTCCACCGACCGGGTGACGGCGCTCGGGGGGTGTCGGGGCCGGACGCGTGCTGCGGCCGGCCCCGCACCGGGCCGGGACGGCGAGTGAGCCGTCCGGCGAACTACCCGGCGATGCCGTGCTCCCCCGCGGAGTGCCCGGCGTCCACCCGGTTCTCCTGCGCCACGAGATCCAGCGCGCGCCCCAGCG
The DNA here is from genome assembly GCF_055559015.1 of Streptomyces sp. NPDC024698. Taxonomy (NCBI): domain Bacteria; kingdom Bacillati; phylum Actinomycetota; class Actinomycetes; order Kitasatosporales; family Streptomycetaceae; genus Streptomyces; species Streptomyces sp. NPDC024698. The sequence goes on from NZ_JBVHLK010000005.1 coordinate 360,845, forward strand.
TCGTGAGCCGCTCGTCCAGGGTCCCTCCGGCCGGGTACAGACGTACGGTGTCGACCCCCGCGGCGCGCCAGACGCGAAGCCGCGCGCGGACCATGTCCTCGGTGCCGATCAGGGTGGTGCCGAGGACCATCTCGTCGGTCACCAGCCCGGCGGCGCCGTCCCGGTCCCCGGCCTGCCAGCGCTCATGGATCTCGGCGGCGATCTCCGCCCAGCCCTGCCTGCTGTAGGCGGCGTTGTAGAAGTTGGTGGTGGCGGACCCCATCCCGCCGAGGCTGAAGGCGAGTTCCTTCTTCCGGCCCGCGACCATGACGCGCAGCGCGTCCTCGTCCTCGGCGAAGGCCACTTCGGCACCCTGGCAGATGTCGAGATCGGAGCGGTGGCGTCCCGCCGCCGCGAGGCCCGCGTCCAGATGGTCGAAGTAGGCCTCCTTGGCGCCCTCGGGCACGAAGCTGGTGCCCAGCCAGCCGTCGGCGACCTCGCCCGTCAGGTGCAGCATCTTCGGCGAGAGCGTGGCGAGATAGACGGGCAGCGCGTGTTCGGCACGGATGGACATCCGCATGGGCCGCGCCTCACCGCCCGGCAGCGGGATCGTGAACTCCCTTCCCTCGTACGAGAGTCTGTCCCCGGCGACGGCCCGCCGGACGATCTCCACGGTCTCCCGCATCCGGGACAGCGGGCGCGCGAACGGCACACCGTGCAGGCCCTCGATCACCTGGGGCCCGGACGGTCCGAGGCCGAGGAGGAAGCGTCCGCCGGAGATGTTGGAGAGCGTGATCGCGGCACGGGCGATGGCCGCCGGGGTGCGGGTCCCGAGCTGGATGATCCCGGAGCCGAGGAGCAGCCGGTCGGTCCGCGCCGCCAAGTAGCCCAGCGGAGAAGGGGCTTCGGAGCCCCAGGCCTCCGCGACCCAGCAGATGTCCATCCCGAGCCTCTCGGCCTCGACCACGAATTCGACGGTCTCCCGCCAGTCGCCGGCCGACGCCTCGATCGTCGTGGAGGTACGCATCACGCCTCCGCCCCTTCCGCGCTCTCGGCCAGCTTCCTGATCGCCGCGAGCGTGTCCGTCATGCTCCGCTCGAACTCCCGCAGCCGTACGAACACGATCTTCTGTTCCTTCTCCGGCATCCGGTCGATCGCGAACGAGAGCCCCGAACGGCCGGGACCCATCCGCATCCACTGGGTCAGCTCCGTGCCGCCGCCTGACTCCTCCAGCCCGAACCGCCAGAGGGAGCTGGGGTGTTCGGGGTCGCCGACGGCCCAGGCGAACGCCCGGCACGGCCGGCACTCCACCACGTACGAGGTGGTCTCCCACTCCCCCAGCGACTCGTGCCTGCTGCGCCCCACGAAGCGGGCACCGGCCGTCGGCATCGTCACACCGTCGAGCCACTCGGCGGACCGGAGCTCCGCGCTCAGGTCCGGCATCAGCCGGATGTCGGAGACGAGGTCCCACACCCGGTGCGGTGGAGCGTCGATCCGTGTCCGCACCTCGACGGTCGGCTGGTCCGCGTAGCGCGCGCCCGTCCACTCCATGAGTCTCCGGCCTTCCTCTCGTCCCCCGGGAAGCTCACCCTCCCCAGGTCCCTGACCTTGAGAGTTGCGTAGATAGACTGACGTGTCAAGGAAAACCGCCCCCGGCGCGGAAGGCCGGGAGCGGAAACCGGACGCGCGGGCCGAGCCGCGCTCAGGTGGTGAAACGCCGCTGGATGTCGGGGCGTTCGGCGAGATGCGGGGAGTAGCCGGGGCCGAGCCGCGGCCGGGTGTCCTCGGACGTCATCGGCTCGCCGCAGTCGGCGCACACGACCGCGGCCTCGCTCTCGTGCCCGCAGCGGTCGTGGTGGAAGACGACCGGCGGCCCCTGCTCCCCGCTGAGCCAGCGGTTGCCCCAGCTGTTCATGGCGGCCAGCACGCCGAAGAAGTCCCGGCCCATCTCGGTGAGGACGTAGTCGTAGCGCACCGGGTCCGTCTGATAGGCCCGCTTCTCCATGAGCCCCTCGTCGACCAGCCGGCGCAGCCGGTCGGTGAGGGTGTTGCGCGCGATGCCGAGCTCCTGCTGGAACGCGTCGAACCGCTTGATCCCGTAGAACGCCTCGCGCAGCACGAGCGGCGTCCACCAGTCGCCCAGCAGGTCCATCGTGCGCGCGATGGAACAGGGCCAGTTCGCAAAAGAAGTCCGCCTCACGAGCCCAGCATACGAGGGTCTCGGAAACGGACCCACCAGCTCGGGGCGGAGCCGACGCCGAGGGACGCGGTCGGTACGGTCGTTCCCCTGAGCGCCGGGGGGAGCTTGCCCGAGCGGCCGTCCATGGACGCGACCGCTGTGCCCGGCGCATCGAGGATGCGCCGGGCACAGGTGGTGTTTCAGGCAGGTCGGCGTGATGAGTCGCCGTCCGGTGTCCGGGTCAGGAGCCGGTGGCCGTCACGTCCGACGAATAGACCAGCGCGACGCGGTGGTTGTACTGGATGGTGTACATCTGCTTGGCGCCGGTGACGACCGCCCCCGAGGTGAAGTAGTCGTCGGTGTTGGCCGGCGGCCGGGTGGCGACGTACGACTGCCCGGCGGGCACGGTGTAGTAGCTGATCGGCGCCTGCGTCGAAGGCGACAGGCCCGCGGGGTACTCGGCCCGGTCGGGGTAGCTCGAACCGTAGACCGCCACCGGCGTGGTGCCCGCGGCGGAGACCAGCGTCACGTCGTGCGCGGGCGTGGTGTTGGCACCGCCCGGGTTGTAGAACCACACCATGGACCCGCTGTACCAGATGGCGGTCCAGTCGCCGTCGACGCCGGCCACCACGAACTGCTGTCCCGCCTGCGCGGTCGAGCCCCAGTCGCTGATGCGGTCGGTGCCGGCCGCGCCCTTGTGGATGGCCTGGTCGCCGAAGAGCGGGGCCGTGTCGGCGGGTTCGGTGCGCAGGAACACGAAGTTGGAGGACTGCTGCTGCTCGGTGCACGCCGGGGTGGCGCCGGTGGGATCGTCACCGGGGCAGATCTGCACGGTCTGCTGGTTGCCGGTGAAGCCCGGGGTGATCGTCACCGCCGACCCGACCGGCCCGACGCCGTGCTCGCCCGTCACCGGGGCGCCGAGCAGGCTCATCAGGTGCTCCCAGTCCCAGGACGTACCCGGGTCCCAGTGCATGCCCGCGACGAGGCTGGAGTTGGGTCCGGCGACGTTGTCGTGGCCGATGATGTGCTCGCGGTCCAGCGGAATGCCGAAGCGGTCCGAGAGATAGCGCACCAGGGAGGCCGTGGCCTCGTACTGGGCCTCGGTGTACCAGGTGCCTCCGTGCGCGGCGTAGCCCTCGTGCTCGATGCCGATGGAGTGCAGGTTCGTCGAGTAGTTCCCGGCGTGGTAGGCGATGTCCTTGGTGGGCACCATCTGCGTCACCGCGCCGTCCGAGGACCGCATGACGTAGTGCGCGGAACTGCCGCCCGCGTTCTGGAACGTCGCGATGGCCGACTCGTACGACGACTCGGTGTCGTGGATGACGATCGTGTCGATCCTGATGCCGTTGGCCGGGCGGTTGGAGACCTGGCCGTTGGACGAGGCCGCCGGCACGAAGGTGCACGAGACCTCGGGCGGGCACTCGGTCGCCGTCGTCGCCGCGACACCGGCCAGCGAGAGCTTGCCCAACTGCCCGGTCGCGACACGGACCTTGCTGTCGGCCCCCAGGGAGACCCGCTGGCCGTCCCGGGTCAGCCGGGTGGCCCCGGACCTGACGGTGGCGAAGACACGGTCGGCGAACGCGGCGGCACTGCGCTTCTGCTCCGAGCCGCTGTAGCGGGCCACCGCCCCGTACCACTGACCCGCGTCCGCGGACCGGCCGGCGGACAAGGCCCGCTGATAGGACGCCAGAAGCGCGGCACCACCCGCGATGTTCGCCGCGGGGTCGTCCCGCAGCTCGGCGGGGGTCAGACCGGTGAGCTTCGCCGCGGCCCGCAGCGTGTGCAGGGCGGGATCCTTCGCCCGGTCCGCGAGGTCAGCCCGCCCGACGGCCCCGGCCGGACCGCCGGCCAGCATGGCGGGGGTGACGTCGGTGAGGTGCATGGGCCCGTAGCCGCCACTGGTGCTCATCTGCCCGGAGTGCGCGTCCCACGCCGACTCCTGATACGCCACGGCCAGCAACACACTTACGGGGACGTGGTACTTGGCGGCGGCGACCGCGAAGGCGTGCTGCCGCGCGCCCGATCCGGCCGGGGTACCGGCCTGCGCGGCCGTCGGCACCAGGGCGGTCAGGGCCCCCACGGTCAGCGCGCTCGCGGCGGCTAAACCGATCAGCCGACGACTGGCCCCACGCTTACGGGCAACTATGCCCGCCGTTCTCTGCGTCTTCACGTGTTCCGCTACTCCAGGACGAACGAGAAGGAATCAGCGGCCCACCACCGAGGGCGGAACCGATGACACTTCAGTACGGAAAAAAGGGAAAGGAGGGAAATCCAGAGATCCCGCGCGAGGAAATCCCCGGACGACTTCCACCGACCCAAGGTACGCGGCGCCTCACAGCCGCCGGCACCCGGTACAGCGCACTGACGAGCCAACACACGCTGAACCGAACCGTACTGACGTCACATCAGCAGCGCGTAACCGCCGACCCGTGCGGCGGCTCGGAATAACCGAGGCCAACTCGCCTTTGCATACGAACAGTTCCCTGCTCCAACCTTCTCGAAGGTTGCGTCGGGAGTGTTCACCTACCGCCCTTCGGCGGGGTTGACGAGTGCTTTCCACTACTCGCCCAACGCCATGCGACGACGGCCGCACCGACCCAAGTAGACCTGCTCTGGCCCCTCCTGACGGAATCACCAACTGGTGTCACCACCCGTCTCACGGATAGCGTGGATTCACTTGAGCAACCCCTCGCCTCAACAGGAGACCCCAGTGAACCGCCCCGCCCGGCTCGTCGCAGTCGCACTCACCGCATCCACGGGACTGCTCCTGGCCGCCTGCGGCTCAGGAGGGAGCGCCGACTCGACGTCGGACAAGATCAAGGGGGCGGACAGCAGCGGCGCGAAGGCTTCGACAAGCCCCTCCGCCCCGTCGTCAAAGGACCGAGCCGGTCGGCCGAAGATCACGCTCCCCGAGGAGTTCCAGGCGAACTTCGAGGGCTGGACCAACAGCGACCCGAAGCTCCAGGCGATCCTGGACGACGGGTGGGAGGAGCTGAGGTCGGAGTATGCCGCAGTGATCGAGGCGGATCTACATTCCGACGCGGTGGCGTTCTACAACTCGGACGCCACCTTGGTCACAGCCCGCAAGTGGATCAAGCAGTTCGTCGACGACGACGAGAGCCTGATCGGCAGCGTCACGGCCTTCGACCCCCAGGTGCACATCAACGACACCGGCTCGGGCGTGCTCTTCTACTGCGTCGACGAACGCAAGGCGTCCACGAAGAACCGCAGGACCGCGAAGGTCACCACCACCGCCGACAAGCCCGAGAACGTGATCCAGTACCGCAACAGGCTGGACAAGAACCCACAGGGCGTTTGGAAGACCACCTCCTCGACGGTGGCTCCGGGAGCCTGTGACCGATGAGCTTCGCAGCGAAGACCTGCACGTTGTTGGCCACGTCGGTCTACGCGGTCGTCCTCTCCTCCACAGCGGCTTACGCCGCCATCGGGGATCAGGACAACAAGCCCCCTTCTTCGACACCTTCCGGCGGCGTATCCGGCAGCACACTGAACGCCAAGGCCACCGCCACCCAGATCAAGGTCACACCGGTCGGCGGTGGCGCCTCGGGCACGTCGCCCAAGCCCCTCGCCCCCGTGGACCCCACCTGGAAGCCCCCCGCCTGCTGGTACGAACCGGTGGCCACGCCACAGGCGCTCAAGGCGGCGGTGGACCGCCTCAAGAAGAACCCCAACTCGGACCTCGTGCCCGTCACCCCCACGCTCAACTGGGGCGAGGACCTGATGGTGGACCACTACGAGAAGGGCAAGGCGGAGTCCGGCAGCGGCGACGGCTACGAGAACTACAACCTCGGCAAGGACGGCATGTTCTGGCGCGGGGTGATCAATCAGGACAGGGCCAACGACCCCGAGTCCTACGACTGCGAGGACACCCTCTTCTGGCAGAACGCCAGGACGCTCCCCGCCAACAAGCACGCCCCCACCCCTGACATCCTCGCCGCCTACGCCTACAACAAGATCAAGGTTCCCGAGACCGAGATCGAGGTGAAGCCGGCCGCCAAGTCCACAGTCAACGTGCCGACTTGGGTGTGGCTGGACAAGGGAACCTTCAAGCCGGTCAAGGTCCGCGCCGAACTGGCGGCCGCGGGAGTGTGGGCGGAGACGACGGCGAAGCCGGTCGCCCTCCACCTGAACCCTGGCACGGGCGACGCCGAGACCTACCCCGCCTCCGGGGACTGCGCGATCGACGACGACGGCTCCATCGGCACCCCGTACGCCAAGGGCGACGCCGGCAGGACCCCGCCGTGCGGCATCACCTACCTGCGTGCCACGGCCGGGAAGCCGTACCGGCTCAACGCGTCCATCACCTGGCAGATCTCCTGGCAGGGCAGCGGCGGCGCGGCGGGCGACCTGCCGGACGGCACGTTCGAGACCACCCAGGACATGAACGTCCAGGAGATCCAGGCCATCAACCGCTAGACCGACCGCACGGGGGAATCTTGAGTGACATTCGCGTCGACTTCGACGTGCTTGATCGCGTCCGGCACGACATCAAGCACATCGGCGAGCTGATGGAAGGTCCGGTCAAGGAGATGGACGAGGTCGACGGCGACTCCATGGGCGTGAGCATGCTGGCGGCGCGCATGAACGACTTCGGTGACGAATGGTCGTACGGGATCAAGCAGATCAAGAAGTTCTCCGGTGCGGCGGTCAAAGAGCTCGACAAGATGAAGCGGGCCTTCGAGCATCTCGACGACAAGCTTGAGGAAGAGCTGCGGAAATCGCGGGAGAAGTCCGCGTGAGCGACCTGTTCGCGTGGCCCTCTCCCACGCAGACCTCACCGCTGAGGGACCAGTTCCCCGCGGTGGGGTTCGTCCCCTGCCCAGGGGAGCCCCACACGGCCCAGCATGTGGCGGGCATCGTGCAGCCTTCATCGCCGACCCGACCGCCCTGGGATACTTCGCTCCCAAGAACGACCGGCAGACCATCGAGGCGGCGCTGCCGGGCGGCGACCTGCTCGTAGCGTTCGAGAACGCCTGGAAGACCGGCAGCGACAAGGACAGAGCAGCCAGGCAGGGGAAGTGAGCCGCACGATGAAAGACCCGGAAATACTGTCCCGATTCGACGGACGGGGCCACGTCGAGTTCCTCCTCGGCGGCTTCGAAGGCGGCCAGTCCAACAAGATCACGGCGATCGGCTTGGAGTTCGGCTACGACCTCCAGGCAACCGAGATGCCGAGCAAGAGCACCATCCGCCTCGCCTTCGTCCGAAACGATTCCCCACCAGCCCGACAACGTGCCCAGCAGGCTCAGGACCGGCTGCGCGCCGGAGGCCCGCTCCTGCCGACGTGGGACGCTCCCGCCGCGCAGCCGGGCACGACCCGGCCTGTCACGGCCGAAGAGATGGCATCGGCGCGCCGGGGTGTCACCGCCTACGCCCACCACCGCCCAGGTCCTCCGACGGGCACCCCCGTGCAGCGGACGGACTGTGATGCGGATCGACTTCTCCGTACCCGCCGAGTTCGAGGAAGTGCCGCTGGGCATGGACTTCGACGCCGCTTGCGCCGAGGTGAACGCCCGGAGCGCGTACGGCACTTCGAGAGTCGGGACGGACGAACAGTCGCTGACGGAGATGGCGCGGGCGCTGCAACGGATTTCGCGCTTCCTCGACGACAGTGGAGTGGTGTACGCCGCCAACTGCCTGCACTCCTTCGAAGGAGAGGTCTCCCTGGGGTCGCTCGCCGTATCGGTCGTCGACCATCCCTACGGCGCCGACGCCGCCACGGCAGCCCGAGGAAGTCTGCGAGGCGTCCTCGCATCGCGGGGAAAGGGCTGGACAGGGAGAGTGCTCGACGCCCCGTGCGGCAAGGCTGCCGTCTTCACCGGTGGCCGGATCTATGTCCTTCCTCCGGCGTTCTCGCCGACCGGTGAGCAGGTCGAGGTACTCACGGCTCAGTTCCACGCGATGATCCCTGTCCCCTCCGAGAGTGGAGACGGCCGGCGCATGTGCCTGATGGCCTTCTCCACTCCGCAGGTCACCCACTGGGAGCGGTGCTACGCACCGGTCATGGCCGGAGTGCTGCGAAGCCTCCGATTCACCGAGGACGGTCAGCACGACGCGGGCACCGAGGACACCCCGTTGGCGAAGTCCACGAACGCTTCGGAGCAGTCGGCCGACACGTAGAGGCAGCCGTGGGGTCGGCACAGAGGCAGCACCGCCCTCCTAGGCTCACTGGGGATCCGGAACGAACTTGGTAACGGAGAAGCGAGCATGAGCAGTGCCGTCGAGGACGAAGCACGGCCGAAGCAGGTACGACGCCCCGTCCCGCTCGCCGTCGGCATCGGCTGCTACGTACTCGCGGTGATGGCGGGGCTGTTCCTCCTGGCGGACGACTTCGGTCCTGCCCTGTTGGTGCCCCTGTGGATCGTGCACGGCGTGCTGCTCACCCTGCTGATCCGGAAGCTGGGCGCCAAGGAGTCCAGCACGTACACGACGTTGTTCATCGTGATCACCTCGCTGATGTCCGTGTACGTCGCCACCATGGCACGCGACGATCTCACGATGCAGCAGCGCGGGAAGAAGGTCACGGCCACCGTCCTGAAGAAGTGGCTCGACCCGGCCCAAGAGCGCAAGAACCGCGACTACAACTACACGCTGGAACATCAAGACGGCACCAAGGTGCCGGGACCCGCCATGAAGACACCGTCCGACCGCTACGACATCGGCCAGAAGGTGACCGTGCTTGAGGCCCCCTGGGCGAACTCCGCCCGCAGACACCTGGCCAGGCGGATGCCACGGGCGAGTCGCTCGGATCGGGGGCACTCTCGCTTGCCGCACTCGGCGCCGTCGGCTGGATGACCTGGCGGGGCTCCGACGCCGCGAGACGGCGAGACCGTGGAAAGCCGTCGGCTGGCATACACAAGGCGTACAAGGCCGGCACCGGCGACCGCGCAACGGGGGAAGAGCAGGAGGAGAAGCTCCGCGAAGCCCTGCGCACATACCCCGCCGACCGCCGCGGCTACATCAAGGTCCAGCCCGAGGACTACCCCGACCTGCCTCGGCAGCGAGCCGCCCGGATCGCCTGGGAGATGGGCCTGCGTGCGGAGGCGACGGGCAACCGGGGTTCGTGGCGCTTCAAGGAGACCGTGATCGAGGAAGTCCCGCACGACTGAACCGGGCAGCGGAAGCAGGCCGGCCTCCGAGAGACCCACGGCCGGTGCGGAAGGTGTGGAACGAACGAGGTGCCGTGGGGAAGCACAGGCCGGACCACGGCGTGGCCGTCCCCGTCCGGGCGCATCCTCGTAACGCCCGGACTGCGCAGCGCGATTCGCCCCGCGCACCCGGCGGGCCGCCGCCGAGAAAGGCCTCGACTGCACGGTCGTAGAACGGCACAGGGCTTCGAGTACGACTGGTCAGGTGTGATCATCGGCCCTGACCTGGTGTGGCGTACCGACCGCTGGGTCGTGGACCGGACGGCGTCCAAGGACCCGATCTTCACCAAGGCGACGCCGGACAGCGACATCGACCGGCTGATCCGCAACACCTACAAGGTGCTGCTGACCAGGGGCATGATCGGGACGATCACCTACTCGACGGACCCGGAGACGCGGGAGAGGCTGGCCTCGCTGGTGCGTCCGGCGTCGGGCGCGGAAACACCCGTACTCGTATAGCGGGCCCTGTCCACCCGCGTGGGACGCCAGTCGCCCGGCAGGGCAGCGGGGCTCCTGGCGGGCCTGGACCGCTCCGGCGCCGGGCAGTGAAGCTGTGGGCGGGGCGACGCGGGACAGGAGTTCAGGCCGTGGCCGGGGGCGACGCGGGACGGGGTCAGGCCCCTGCCCACATGGCCCCCGCAGCCGCGCCCTACCCCCTGTAGCCGCGAGCCGCCGGCAAGCCTCAGCCCGCCTTCTTCACCGGCTCCAGAATCGCCACGCACTCCACGTGATGCGTCATCGGGAACAGGTCGAACGCGCGCAGCGTCCGTACCTTGTAGCCGCCGTCGCGGAAGTACGCGATGTCGCGGGCCAGCGCGGCCGGGTCGCAGGCCACGTACGCGATCTTGCGGGCGCCCAGCGACACCAGGTGCTCCACCGTCTTCTTGCCGGCGCCCGCGCGGGGCGGGTCGAGGACGATGATGTCGACCTCGGAGATGCCGGTGCGCGGGAGGATCGCCTCGACCTTGCCCTGCTCGATGCGGACGCGGTCGAAGGCGGCGAGGTTGTGCCGGGCGTCCTCCACCGCGCGCTTGCCCGACTCGATGCCGAGGACCGCGCCCTGGTCGCCGATGCGGTCCGCGAGGGCTCCGGCGAAGAGGCCGACGCCGCAGTAGAGGTCGAGGGCCATGTCGCCCTTGCGGGGCAGCAGGCCCTGCATGACCGCCTTGACGAGGGTGTCGGCGGCCATCGGGTGGACCTGCCAGAAGCCGCCGCTGCCGACCCGGTGGGTGCGGCCGTCGGCGCGCTCACGCACGAACGCGCGGCCGTGGACGCGGTGGATGCCGCCGTCCTGTTCGGCGACCCGCATCACGGAGACCGGCTTGTCGAGCTCGACCAGGGGGAGGCGGGCGCCGGGGCGCGGTTCGAGGATCACCATGCGGTCCTGGGAGCCGGTCGCGGCGATCGCCTCGACGGCCTCCATGCCGGACCAGTCGCGCTCCTCGATACCGAGCTCGGTGACCCCCGGAGCGGCGATCATGCAGCGCTCGACGGGCTCGACCTCGTGCGAGCGGTGGCGGCGCAGGCCGGCGTTGCCGTCGGGGTCGACGGCGTACTGGACGCGGGTGCGCCACTGCGGCACCTCGCCCGCGGGCAGCTTGTCGCCCTCGGCGGGCATGACCGTGCCGTCCCAGCCGGCCTCCTCGGGGGTGAGGCCCGCGAGGCGCAGCAGCTGCTCGGCGATGACCTCGCCCTTGAGCCGGCGCTGGGCGCCGGGCTTGGCGTGCTGCCAGTCGCAGCCGCCGCAGCGGCCGGGGCCCGCGTACGGGCAGGGCGCCTCGACGCGGTCCTTGGAGGCGTCGATGATCCGCACGGCGTCGGCGCGCAGGAACCGCGCGCCCTCCTCGCCCTCGGTCACCCGGGCGACGACCCGCTCGCCCGGCAGCGCGTGCCGGACGAAGAGGACCTGGCCCTCGTCCGTCCGGGCGATGCAGTGCCCGCCGTGCGCGACGGGGCCGATCTCGACCTCGTACTCGTCCCCCACCAGCGACTTCTTCGGTTCTGCCTGCATGGTGGGGTGACTCCAGTTGAGAGGGGGGAAACGGCCGGACAACGCGGCCGGACAACAGCCGTCCAGTCTACGTGCTCACGGCACCGCTTCCCGACTCGTGCCACGTGCCCACGGCACCGCGCCCCGCCTCGCCCGTGAGCGCGCGGCGCTTCCCGCCCCCGTCAGCTCTTCTGGGTGGGCTCCTTGGGCCGCTCGTGGGCCGGTCCGCGGCGCACCGCGCCCGGAGCGTTCCAGTCCTGCCGCTTGCGGGCGCGCAGCTTCGCGGCCTCGGACGACTCGAGCTGGTAGGGCACGGAGGTGACCATGACGCCCGGGGTGAACAGCAGGCGGCCCTTGAGGCGCAGGGCGCTCTGGTTGTGCAGCAGGTGCTCGTACCAGTGGCCGACCACGTACTCGGGGATGATCACGGAGACCGCGTCGCGCGGCGACTCCTTGCGCAGGCCCTTGACGTACTCGATGACCGGTCGGGTGATCTCGCGGTAGGGCGAGTCGAGGACCTTCAGCGGTACGTCGATGCCGCGCCTCTCCCACTCGTCGCGCAGGGTCTTGGTCTCGGCCGGGTCCACGTTGACGCTGAGCGCTTCGAGGGTGTCGGAGCGCAGCAGCTTGGCGTAGGCGAGGGCGCGCAGGGCCGGCCGGTGGATCTTGGAGACCAGGACGACGGAGTGGACGCGGGACGGGCGGACGCTGTCGTCGCTGGGTCCCTCGGGGGCGGCGAGCTCTTCCGCGACGCGGTCGTAGTGCTTACGGATCGCGGTCATCGTCGCGTAGAAGATCACCATGCCGAGCAGGGCGACCCAGGCGCCGTGCGTGAACTTGGTGACGAGGACGACGACCAGGACGAGCCCGGTGAAGAAGGCGCCGAAGGCGTTGATCGCGCGGGAGCGGATCATGTGGGTGCGCTTGGCCGCGTCGGTCTCGTCGGCCAGGTGGCGGTTCCAGTGGCGGACCATGCCGGTCTGGCTGAGAGTGAAGGAGACGAAGACACCGACGATGTAGAGCTGGATCAGCCGGGTGGAGTCGGCCCCGTAGATGATGACGAGCATGCTCGCGGCGCCGGCCAGGAGCACGATGCCGTTCGAGAAGGCCAGGCGGTCGCCGCGGGTGTGGAGCTGACGCGGCAGGTAGCGGTCCTGGGCGAGGATCGAGCCGAGCAGCGGGAAGCCGTTGTACGCGGTGTTCGCGGCCAGGAACAGGACGAGGGCGGTGGCGGCGGCCAGCAGGATGAACAGGAAGCTGCCCTTGCCGAACACGGCCTCGGCCACCTGGGAGATCACCGGGTTCTGGACGTAGCCGGAGCCGACCGCCACGCCGTTGTGGATCAGGTCCGTGGCGGGGTTCTCGGCCATGCGCACCTTGGTGGTCATGGCCAGGGCGATGATGCCGCAGAACATGGTGACGGCGAGCAGGCCCATGGCGGCCAGCGTCGACGCGGCGTTCTTCGACTTCGGCTTGCGGAACGCGGGGACGCCGTTGGAGATGGCCTCGACGCCGGTGAGCGCCGCACAGCCGGACGAGAAGGCGCGCAGCAGCAGGAAGACGAGGGCGAAGCCCGCGAGCCCCTGGTGCTCGGCCTTGATGTGGTACTCGGCGGTCGGGGCGTGCATCGTGTCGCCGAGCACGAGCCCGCGGAAGGCACCCCAGGCGATCATGATGAAGACGCCCGCGACGAACACGTACGTCGGGATCGCGAAGAGCTTTCCGGACTCCTTGACCCCGCGCAGGTTCATCAGCGTGAGCAGCACGATGACGGCGACCGCGCAGAAGACCTTGTGCTCCACCACGAACGGCACCGCCGAGCCGAGGTTCTCGATGCCGGAGGCGATCGAGACGGCGACGGTGAGGACGTAGTCGACGAGCAGCGCGCTGGCGACGGTGAGACCGGCCCGCGGACCGAGGTTGGTGGTGGCGACCTCGTAGTCGCCGCCGCCGCTCGGGTAGGCGTGCACGTTCTGGCGGTAGGAGGCGACCACCGTGAACATCAGCACGACGACCGCGACCGCGATCCAGGGGCTGAAGTGGTAGGCCGACACGCCCGCGATGGAAAGGACCAGCAGGACTTCTCCGGGCGCGTACGCCACGGAGGAGAGCGGGTCGGATGCGAAGACGGGGAGGGCGATGCGCTTCGGCAGAAGCGTTTCGCCCAGCCGGTCGCTGCGCAGTGCACGCCCGATGAGGATCCGCTTGGGCACGTCGGTCAGTTTGGACACAACAGGGAATCGTAAGGGTTCGAACTGGCTGTCGCCCACCCGCCGTCCCTCTTCGGTCCGCGATCTGCTCTCCGGGTGAAAACGGGGCGGGGCGGAACTGCGGATTCCGCAGCCTCGGAGATCCGCGTGTCTCTATGACAGAACCGTGCCCCGACCGCCCTGGAGGACCCTTGCACCTGAGCCCCGAGATCATCGGCGCGGCCCTCGCTCTGGCCGGCCTCGGAATCCTGACCCTCGCGAGTGTTCGCAGCATCACACGGCGCCGAGCCCCCGCATCCGCCGCCGGTGCGCCGCCGTTCACCGCCGCTCCCGGAACGTTCCGCGAAAAAGCCACAGTCGATCCCGCGCAACGATGCCCCCGGTCGACCGTGCGTGTGTAGCTTGGGCGGCGGTCTGAGACCCTGTTTAGCCTGAGCCGTAACCATTCACGCGGAAGGACGGTCGTGCACATCGTCATCATGGGCTGCGGAAGAGTAGGTTCCGCTCTTGCCCAGAACCTGGAGCAACAGGGGCACACGGTCGCCGTGATCGACCAGGACCCCACGGCCTTTAGGCGGCTGGGCTCCGGGTTCGGCGGCCGTCGTGTCACCGGAGTCGGCTTCGACCAGGACACCCTGCGCGAGGCGGGCATCGAGGAGGCCGGGGCGTTCGCCGCGGTCTCCAGCGGTGACAACTCGAACATCATCGCCGCCCGGGTGGCCCGCGAGATGTTCGGTATCGAGAACGTCGCCGCCCGCATCTACGACCCGCGCCGCGCCGAGGTCTACCAGCGCCTGGGCATCCCGACCGTCGCCACCGTCCGCTGGACGGCCGACCAGATGCTCCGCCGGCTCCTGCCCTCGGGCGCCGAGCCGCTGTGGCGCGACCCCACGGGAGGTGTGCAGCTCGCCGAGGTGCACACCTCCGTCGCGTGGGTCGGCCACAAGATCAGCCGCCTCCAGGACGAGACGGGCGTACGCGTGGCCTTCCTGACCCGGCTGGGCGAGGCGGTTCTGCCCAGCTCGCAGACGGTGTTGCAGGAGGGCGATCTGGTGCACGTCATGATGCGCACCGACGAGGTGGACAAGGTCGAGGCGGCGTTCGCCAAGGGTCCTGAAGAAGAGGCGGGGCACTGATGAGAGTCGCCATTGCCGGCGCCGGCGCCGTGGGCCGCTCGATCGCGGGCGAACTGCTGGAGAACGGCCACGAGATCCTGCTGATCGACAAGGCGCCGACCGCCATCTCGGTCGAACGCGTCCCGCAGGCCGAGTGGCTGCTCGCCGACGCCTGCGAGATCACCTCCCTGGACGAGGCCGCGCTCCAGCGCTGCAACGTGGTCATCGCGGCCACCGGGGACGACAAGGTCAACCTTGTGGTCTCGCTGCTCGCCAAGACGGAGTACGGGGTTCCGCGCGTCGTCGCCCGAGTGAACAACCCGAAGAACGAGTGGCTCTTCAACGAGTCCTGGGGCGTCGACGTCGCCGTCTCCACCCCGCGCCTGATGTCGGCGCTCGTGGAGGAGGCCGTGAGCGTCGGCGACCTGGTGCGGCTGCTCCGCTTCAGCCACGGCGACGCCAACCTCGTCGAGCTGACCCTGCCGCCGGAGTCCGCCCTGGCCGGCACGACGGTCGGCGATGTCGCCTGGCCGGAGGACACCTCGCTGGTGACCATCATCCGCGGCACCCGCGTCCTGACCCCCTCCCGGGAGGACTCCCTGGAAGCGGGCGACGAGCTCCTGTTCGTGGCCGCCCAGGCCCGCGAGGAACAGCTCGAGGACCTGCTGTCGGTACGGCGCGACACGAGCACGACGAAGTAGCGGTTCCCTCCCGTCGGCGGCACGACCGCCGACGGGAAGGGCTTCCGCGTTGTTGTACGACGATGGGGGCGCCCGGAGATTCTCCGGGCGCCCCCATCGTCGTACAACCTCCGCACCGCGGGCGTACGGACTCGTGCTCAGGCGCTGTCAGGCACCCTCAGCCGTCCTCACCCGCGGCGGTGCCCAGGCTCACGCCTCGCGGCGGTGGCGGGCCGGGGCAGGTGCGTCGCCGCGCTCCTGCGCGAGGGCGGCCTTGCGCTCCTTCTCCGCCTGCTCCTCGGCCTCCATCTCCGCGAACACGTCGATGGGCGGCGGTGCCTTGGCCAGGAAGACCCAGGTGAGCCAGACGGCGAGCAGGAACGGCGGGATCTTCAGCGCGATCAGGACCCAGCCGAACTGGGTGGTGTCGCCCCACCAGTAGAGCGGGAAGAGCACCGCGCACTTGGCGAGCAGGATCAGGCCCCAGGCCCAACTGGCCTTCGCGTACGCCTTCTTGCGGCCAGGGTTGCGCGTACGCCAGGAGAGGTTCTCCTTGAAGACCGGTCCGAGGATCAGGCCGATCAGCGGGACGCCCGCGAGCGTGGTCACGATGTAGGCGACGGCCAGACCGAGCGTGTACAGCATGCCCGGCAGATAGAAGTCCTTGGCGTTGCCGGTCATCATCGCGAAGACCACGCCGAAGGCGACGCCGAAGACACCGCTGAAGGCGTGCTTCACGGTGTCGCGCCTGACCAGGCGGACCACGACCAGCAGCAGGGACACGGCGAGGGCGGCGATCGCCGCCCAGTGCAGGTCCTTGTTGATCGTGAAGATGGTGACGAAGAGCAGGCCCGGGACAACGGTTTCGACCATGCCCCGCACGCCGCCGAACGCCTCGAAGAGTGCGGCCTCGGTCACCGCCCGCGCATCCTGCTCGGCGTCCTGGGCGTCTTCGGTCGGCTTGTCGAGCGACGTCACCGGCTACTCCCGTCCGAGGGGTCTGAGTTCGTACTTCGGATTGAACAACACCCTACGGCCCCGGCTCATCGAGATGCGGCCAGAGGCGATCAGCCTGCGTCCGGGCTCGATACCGACGATGGAGCGGCGGCCTAGCCAGACCACGTCCAGGGCGGCCGAGCCGTCGAACAGCTCGGCCTCCAGGGCCGGGACACCGGCCCTCGGCCGCAGAGTGACCGTGCGCAAGGTACCAGTAACGGTGACTATCTGCCGGTCGTGGCAGTCGCCGATACGGGTACAGCCCGTGGTCGCCGTGTCCTCCCGCAGCTCCTCGGACTCCAGGTCCTCCTGGGACGAGGAGAGCCGGTCCATCATGCGCCGGAAGCGGCCCGCCGGCTTTTCAGAACGGGGAACAGCACTCATACCGAAAGCGTACCGGGGGGCACCGACAGCTTCGTACCCGCGGCACCACCGCCCGAACCGCTCCGAACCGGCCCCGCACTCCGCCCGATCGGGCGACGGCACGGGCGGTGCGAGGGCCGTGACGGCGTCACCGTTCGAATCTGTATCCCATCCCCGGCTCGGTGATGAAGTGCTTGGGGTGCGAGGGGTCGACCTCCAGCTTGCGGCGCAGCTGCGCCATGTAGACCCGCAGGTAGTTCGTCTCCGTGCCGTAGGACGGACCCCAGACCTCCTGGAGGAGCTGCTTCTGGCCGACGAGCCTGCCCGTGTTGCGGACCAGCACGTCCAGCAGATGCCATTCCGTGGGGGTGAGCCGCACGTCCCGCCCGTCGCGCTGGACCTTCTTGGCCGCCAGGTCGACGGTGAACCCCGCGGTCTCCACGATCACGTCGTCCTCGCCGCCCCCGGTGGGCTCCGCCCGGCGGACGGCGGCGCGGAGCCGGGCGAGCAGTTCGTCCATGCCGAAGGGCTTGGTGACGTAGTCGTCGGCGCCCGCGTCGAGCGCCTCGACCTTCTCGTCCGAGGAGTGCCGGGCGGACAGCACCAGGATCGGCACCCGGGTCCAGCCGCGCAGCCCCTTGATCACCTCGACGCCGTCCATGTCGGGCAGGCCGAGGTCGAGCACGACGACATCGGGGTGGCGGGCGGCCGCGAGCTGGAGCGCGGTGGCTCCGTCGGGGGCCGCGTCGACCTCGTACTTGCGTGCCTTCAGGTTGATCACGAGGGCTCGGGTGATCTGCGGCTCGTCGTCGACCACGAGGACCCGGGTCATGAAGCCTGCCTTTCCGCGAGTGCTGATGGGCCTGCCGGATCGGGACGGCGTGCCACCGCCCGCACCGTGAGCACCATGGTGAGTCCGCCGCCGGGGGTGTCCTCGGCGTCGAGGGTGCCGCCCATCGCCTCGGTGAAGCCGCGGGCGACCGCGAGGCCGAGGCCCACACCGGTGCCGCGCGGGGCGTCTCCGTAGCGCTGGAACGGCGCGAATATCCGGTCCTTGGCCTCGTCCGGGACGCCGGGGCCGCGGTCCACCACGCGCACCTCCACGCGGTCGGCCATGGCGCTCGCGGCGACCAGGACCCGTTCGTCGACGGGGCTGTACTTGACGGCGTTCTCGACGAGGTTGGCCATGGCGCGCTCCAGCAGTCCGGCGTCGACGGCCACCATCGGCAGGCTCTCCGGGACGTCGAGGTCCACGCTTCCCTCGGGGACCCCGCCGAGCGCCATCGGGACGACCTCGTCGAGGTCGATCTCGCGGATCAGCGGGGCGACCGTGCCGGTCTGGAGCCGGGACATGTCCAGCAGGTTGCCCACCAGGTGGTCGAGGCGGTCGGCGCCGTCCTCGATGCCTTCGAGGAGCTCGGCGCGGTCCTCGTCCGACCAGGCCACGTCGTCCGAGCGCAGGGACGAGACCGCGGCCTTGATCGCGGCGAGCGGGGTCCGCAGGTCGTGGCTCACGGCGGCCAGCAGGGCGGTGCGGATGCGGTTGCCCTCGGCCAGCTCCTTGGCCTGGTCGGCCTCGTGCTGGAGGCGCTGGCGGTCCAGGACCACCACGGCCTGCGCGGCGAAGGCGGCCAGCACCCGGCGGTCGGAGGCGGGCAGCACCCGCCCGGACAGCGCGAGCGCCATGTGGTCGCCGACGGGCATGTCGACGTCGGCGTCCTCGGGCCGGGTCGCGGGTCCCGGCCCCGCGCTGCCCGCGCACGTCCACGGCTCGACGTCGCTCGCGCGCTCCAGCAGCGCCACCGACTCCATCCCGAAGGTCTCCCGGACGCGCTCCAGCAGCGCTTCCAGACTGGTCTCACCGCGCAGCACACTGCCCGCGAGGAAGGAGAGGATCTCCGACTCGGCCCTGAGCCGCGCCGCCTGGTGGGTGCGGCGGGCCGCCAGGTCCACGACGGACGCCACGGAGACGGCGACGCCCACGAAGATCACGATGGCGACGATGTTCTTCGGGTCGGCGACGGTCAGCCGGTGCAGGGGCGGTGTGTAGAAGTAGTTCAGCAGGAGCGAGCCGAAGGCCGCCGAGGCGAGGGCCGGGAGCAGACCGCCGAGCAGGGCGGCCGCGACCGTCACCGACAGGAACAGCAGCATGTCGTTGGCGAGGCCGAGGTCGATGGTGTTCAGCAGCAGGGCCATGACCACCGGGCCGCCGATGCCGACCGCCCAACCCCAGATGATCCGGGAGCGGCCGAGCCGTGCTCCGCGTGCCACCGGCAGCCCGCGTCCCTTGGCGACCTCTTCGTGGGTGACGATGTGGACGTCCAGGTCGGGTCCGGACTCGCGGGCGACCGTGGTGCCGACGCCCGGCCCGAAGACGTACTGCCAGGTCTTGCGGCGGGAGGAGCCGAGCACGATCTGTGTGGCGTTGACCCCGCGCGCGAAGTCCAGCAGGG
The DNA here is from genome assembly GCF_055559015.1 of Streptomyces sp. NPDC024698. NCBI lineage: Bacteria > Bacillati > Actinomycetota > Actinomycetes > Kitasatosporales > Streptomycetaceae > Streptomyces > Streptomyces sp. NPDC024698. The sequence goes on from NZ_JBVHLK010000005.1 coordinate 379,979, forward strand.
AGGCGGGGACGTCGTCGCCGACCACATGGTGGAACGTGCCGCCGAGGTCCTCGACCAGGGTGCGCTGGACGGCCAGCTCCTTCGGCGAGGCGGAGGTGAGTCCGTCGCTGCGGGCGATGTAGACCGCCAGGACCTCGCCGCCCGCGCCCTTCTCGGCCAGGCGCGCGGCGCGCCTGATCAGCGTCCGTCCCTCCGGACCGCCGGTCAGCCCGACCACGATCCGCTCCCGGGATCCCCAGATCTTCGAGACCTGGTGCTCGCTGCGGTACTCGGTCAGGTATTCGTCGGCCCGGTCGGCGACCCACAGCAGGGCGAGCTCGCGCAGGGCCGTGAGATTGCCCGGACGGAAGTAGTTGGACAGGGCCGCGTCGACCTTGTCGGGTTTGTAGATGTTGCCGTGCGCCATCCGGCGGCGCAGCGCGGGCGGCGACATGTCGACCAGCTCGATCTGGTCCGCCCGCCGGACGACCTCGTCCGGCAGGGTCTCGCGCTGCCGCACTCCCGTTATCGACTCGACGACGTCTCCCAGTGACTCCAGGTGCTGGATGTTGACGGTGGAGACGACGTCGATCCCGGCGGCGAGCAGTTCCTCCACGTCCTGCCAGCGCTTGGCGTTGCGGGAGCCGGGGACATTGGTGTGCGCCAGTTCGTCCACCAGGGCGACGGCCGGGGCCCGGCGGAGCACGGCCTCGACGTCCATCTCGGTGAAGACGCCGCCGCGGTACTCCAGCTCCTTGCGCGGAACCTGCTCGAGGCCGTGCAGCATCACCTCGGTGCGGGGCCGGTGATGGTGCTCGACGAACCCCACCACGCAGTCCGTCCCGCGTTCCACGCGGCGGTGCGCCTCGGAGAGCATCGCGTAGGTCTTGCCCACGCCGGGTGCCGCGCCGAGGTAGATCCGAAGCTTGCCGCGTCCCATGAGCCTATTGTCTTCCTGTCACCGCTGTGTACGCAGCGTCGACCTTACGGCCAGGATTCCCGGCGAACGGGACGTTCGTCCCGCCGGGGAGCACCCTTGACGCAACCCTGATGCGCCGCGTGCGCCGGCGGCGGCGGTGCCGGCACCGCCGGTGACGGTTCGGTTCATGTTCCCTCCCGGTGATCTCCGCGGGCCGGGCGCCGGTGTCCTGCCCGGACGCCCGGTCCCTCATCTCCTCATCGGATGGGACCCCGGTTTCGGTTCACGCGGGATTGTCGCCGTGCGTCAGCGTCTCCCAGGCCACGAAGAGGTTGTTGCTGCCGGCCGGACGGTTCTGCTGGGTGAGGATCTGGGTGTTGGTCATCGCGACGCCCAGACGGTTGTGCAGGGCGTTGTAGCCGACCTCGGTGACCGGGCCGAGCCCGAGGTTCAGCGAGCCGCCGCACAGCCAGCTCGGCACCGCCGTGCCCAGCTGGTACTTCGCCTGGAAGCCGAGCGCCTGGCGCAGCCGTTCGCCGACGTCGGTGCCGTACAGGTCCTGCCCCTGGATGCGGCTGGTCTCGGCGATGTGCCCGATGGCGGAGATGCCGTACCCGGTGTGGGTGAGGTCCCGGCAGGTCTCCTGGGTGAGTCCGGTGACGAAGGTGGACTGGCCCTGCCAGTAGCTGACGATCTTGGCGGTGGTGTCGAGGTTCTGGCTCGGCACGGTCTTCGGCACGGCGCCGTCGGTGGAGAGGTAGACGTAGGCCGCGGTCCGCGTCCGGAACTTCGCCATGGCCTTGTCGTACGAGGTCCTGTCCTCCAGGAAGACGGAGATGCCGACCGCGGCCTCCATCATCGACAGCTCCCAGTTCCCGTTGGAGTTGGAGCCGTTGATGATCTCGGGCAGATAGACGTCGCGCAGCATGGTCGCGAAGCGGCCGGAGTTCGCCCAGGTGCCGGTGTACGTGTACTTGATGATCTCGGCGGCCTTGGGCCAGGAGGAGCCGGCCCAGCCGGTCTGTAGGGGCGCGTTGCTGTTGGTGTGGTCCTTGATCACCGCGGACCAGGCGTCCATCAGCTCGATCGACTTCTTGGCGTACCGGTCGTCGCGGGTGATGTACCAGGCGAGGGCGTCGGTGTACGCGGCGATCGCGTCCTCGCGTTCGTCCGTGCAGCCGTTGTTCGGGTTGGAGTACGAGCCGCACTCGACGGTCGCACGGGGCGCGGGGGTGCGCGTGAGCGAGGCGTACGTGCTCGCCGTCATCCGGTCGTAGGCGCCCTTCCAGGGCTGGGCGCCGGCCAGGACCTCGGTGCGGGCGAAGTCCAGCTGCCCCCGGGAGACGGTGACACCGGGGTGGACGAAGGCGGCGGGCGCCGCTTCGGCCCGGTGAGCTTCGGGCCAGGACAGGAGGGTGCCGACGAGTGCGGCGGTCGCGGCGGCGACGGTGACGAATAAGGCCGGGCGCCGTCGGCGGCCATGCCGAGTGGGGGTGTCGGACATGCGGAGTCATCCATTCTCGTATGTGAACTTCACACGGGATGCTGAACATGGGGTGCTGGCCGGTGACCATAGGTATGGACCAGACGTCCGTCAAGACCTGATTGCAGATCCGCTGCTCAACCATCGTTCACGTACAAGAACGCGCTCGATGTGTGTCCGACCGGGACCCCGCACATGGCAAAGGGCCGCACCCCTGGGGGTGCGGCCCTTGTGCTGCCTTTGTACTGCCCTTGTCCTCGACCGTCCGTCGTCCGCCTAGCGGACTTCGGTGATCTCCGGTCCGCGCTGGAGCTGGCCCATGCCGCCGGAGAAGCGCGAGCCGCTCTGGTCCTCCTGCTGAACACCCTCGGGGACCATCTGCGCGTCGTTCGGCAGCTTCAGGACGATCGGGTCGCGGGGGGCCATCGGGCCCTCACCACGGACGACGACCGTGTCCCGGAAGATCTGCTCCAGCAGGCCCGCGGCCTGCGGCTGCACCGCGCCCTGCCCGGAGATCACTCCGCGCAGGAACCAGCGGGGACCGTCCACACCGACGAACCGCACGACCTGGAAACCGCCCGTGCCGTCCGGCAGCTGGACCGGCACCTGAGCCCGCAGCTCCCAGCCCAGCGGCCCCTCGACCTCGTCGATGACACCGCCCTGCTGGGTGATCCCGGAGGCGATCTCCTCGCGCACCTCGCCCCAGATGCCCTCGCGCTTGGGGGCGGCGAAGGCCTGGAGCTGCACGGCGCTGTCGTTGACGACGACGGTCGCCGCGACGATCGCGTCGCCCGCGACCTCGACCCGCAGCTCCATGCCGTCGACTCCGGGCACGAACAGACCACCGAGGTCCACCCGGCCCTCGGCCGGGTCACGTACTTCTTCACTGTCCCAGGGCCCGTCGGGGCGCGGCTCGGGTTCGAGCCTCACACGCTCACGCTCCGCGTCCTCGTCCGCCTCAGTGTCGACGCCGTCGACGACCTGCTCGGCCTCGCCCGCCGCGTCCTCGGCGGCACTGCCCTTCTTGCGACGTCCGAACACGTCACTGTCCTTCCCGGTCGGATACGACCGAAGCGTATCGATTCCCACCCGTTGTGCTGTCCACGGCGGCATGACCGCCGGTGGACCCGAAGCCCCCTGCGGCCCGCGCCGATTCGGGAAGTTCCGCGACCTCCTGGAAGCGAACCTTCTCGACCTGCTGGACGACCAGTTGAGCAATCCGGTCGAAGCGCTCGAACCGCACCGACTCGCGCGGATCGAGATTCACCACGATCACCTTGATCTCCCCACGGTACCCGGCATCCACCGTCCCCGGGGCATTCACCAGGGCTACACCGCAGCGGGCGGCGAGGCCCGACCGCGGGTGCACGAAGGCCGCGTACCCCTCGGGCAGCGCGATGGCCACTCCGGTCGGCAGCACGGCCCGCTCACCGGGCTTCAGCTCGTGACTCTCGGTGGTGCGCAGATCGGCTCCGGCGTCACCGGGCTGCGCGTACTCGGGCAGCGGGACCTCCGGGTCGACGCGCCTGATCATCACAGGGAGTTCCGGACGGGGCTCGCTCGCCCCGGGGCTACGGGTCACGGGTTCACCTCGAAGGCACGGGCTCGCCGGATCTGGTCCGGGTCGCTCATCGCCGCGCGGATCTCCTCCGGGCGGCCGTTGTCGATGAAGTGGTCGACCTTCACCTCGACGAAGAGGGCGTCCGCGCGGACGGCGACGGGCCCATCGGGGCCGCCGATCCGCCCGGTGGCGGTGCAGTAGATCTTCCGGCCGGCCACCGCGGTGACCTCGGCCTCCAGATACAGCACGGTGTCGACGGGTACGGGGCGCAGGAAGTCGGTCTCCAGGCGGCCCGTCACGGCGATCGTCCGCAGCAGCCAGTTCAGCGAGCCGAGCGTCTCGTCGAGCGCGGTGGCGAGGACGCCGCCGTGCGCGAGTCCCGGGGCGCCCTGGTGGACGGGGCGCACGGTGAACTCCGCCGTGATCGTGACGCCGTCCCCCGCACGGGCCTCCAGATGGAGTCCGTGGGGCTGTGCCCCACCACACCCGAAACAGTGTTCGTAGTGTGCTCCGAGGAGCTCTCCTGGGGCGGGCGCGTCGGGGTGCCGCACCGGCGCGACGGCGTCGGCGGGAGGCGTCAGAGCTGCGGAAGTACCACTCACAGCCGCAGACCTTACCCGCGCGTCCACCAAGTCTTCGCACCGTGCCAAGCTTGGCGTCATGCAGCTCTCCGCCTCCCCCTACGAAGAACGACTCACCGCGCCCCGGTCGTGGTGGGTGATCAGCTTCCTGGTCGGGCTCGCGCTGGCCCTGGTCTTCCTGCCGTTCGGCACCCTGCCGATGCTCGGGGCGCTCGTCGGCGGTACCGCCGTCGCGGCGGTCGCGGCCAGTTCGTACGGCTCGATCCGCATCCGCGTGGTCGGTGACGCGCTGATCGCCGGCGACGCCAAGATCCCCGTGTCGGCGCTCGGCGGCACGGAGGTCATGGATTCGGAGGAAGCGCGCGCCTGGCGTACGTACAAGGCCGACACCCGCGCCTTCATGCTCCTGCGCTCGTACATCCCGACGGCGCTGCGCGTCCAGGTCACCGACCCCGCGGACCCGACGCCCTATCTGTACCTGTCGACCCGGGAGCCGGAGCGCCTGGCCGCCGCCCTGCGGACGGCACGGGAGTCGGCCCGGTCCACGGAGAGCTGACGGCGCCACGGGCCACGGCCCGTCCGCGACGAGGGTTTACGAGCCCACGCAGAGGCGTCCGGGGGTGCCTGCCGCGCGCGGTCCCGGTCGCCCGGGTCTCCTCACTCCCCCAGATCCGTGGGAATCTCCCCGATCACCACCGGATCGATCGGCTTCTCCAGCGGTGGCAGCTGCGGGAGCGCGTCCCAGGGGATCTGCATCTTGCGCAGGTCCTTGCGGATGTGGCCCGCCACGCGCTTGGTGTCACGGCGGTTCATCACCGCCCCCACGGCCGCTCCGACCATGAACGGCATGAGGTTGGGCAGGTCCCGGACCGTTCGCTTCATGATCTGCTGGCGCAGCTCGCGCTTCATCTGGCCGCCCAGCGCGGCGTTGATCGTCATGGGCTTGGCCACGTCGATACCGCGCTCGCCCGACCAGGAGTGGAGATAGGCCGTGCTGCGCTCCTTGAGGTTGCCCTGCGGACGCAGGCCGTAGACCTCGTGGAGTTCGGCGATCAGCTTCAGCTCGATCGCGGCGACCGCCGTGATCTCGGCGGCCAGTTCGGTGGGCATGGCGGGCGGCACCGGCAGCATCGCGGCGGCGCCGATCCCGGCGCCGACGGTGGACGTCGCGGCGGCGGCGCCCGCGACGAGCTTGTCCGCGATCTCCTCGGGCCCGAGGCCCGGGAACTGCCGGCGAAGAGCGGCCAGGTCCCTTACGGGGATCCGCGGGGCGATGTCGATGATGCGGTCGGTGACATACGCCAGGCCCGCCCTGGCCCGGACGCCACTTCGCGTGACGCCCCTTCTGACTCCGTCCCGGACAGCCTCCACACGACGCCTCGCCGCGGGCGAGGGACTGTCGGTGGGGGCCGTCAGGCCGTCTGTGGCGGCCGCTCGGTCGAGCGAGGCTGATCCCTGTTCGGAAGAGCCCCGCTCGTCGTCACGCACGCCTTCAGAGCCCTTGGCGGGCCCTTCGTCCGCCGCCCTGGAAGGGAGGCGGCGCTTCCAAGGTGGGGTCGAGCCGGTCACGGCCGACCCTGCCTCAGTCGCAGTCGCGGCAGATCGGCTGACCGTTCTTCTCGCGGGCCAGCTGGCTGCGGTGGTGCACCAGGAAGCAGCTCATGCAGGTGAACTCGTCCTGCTGCTTGGGCAGCACCCGGACGGCCAGCTCTTCGTTCGAGAGGTCCGCACCGGGCAGCTCCAGGCCTTCCGCGGCCTCGAACTCATCTACGTCGACGGACGAGGTCGACTTGTCGTTCCGGCGAGCCTTCAGTTCTTCAAGGCTGTCCGAGTCGACGTCGTCGTCGGTCTTGCGCGGGGTGTCGTAATCCGTTGCCATTGTCGCTCTCCCCCTCTGGGTGTCTGCGGTGTCTCCAGCGCACGTAACGCGTGAGAGGCCGGACTTGTGCCCGACCTGAGGCGGAGATTTTGCCTCACATCAAGGTCTGTTACTCAATCGACACCCAACCGGACTCATCAAGAGTGATCGGCTTGGATGGCGATGCGGACCGTACACGGTCTCCAGGTCGCACTTCAAAGGCGCCCCACCGTGTACTTCCCGTGATCGGGAACCCTGAAAACCCGGATTTTCCCGGCTTTCCGGCAGCTTGCATGATCACGGAGAGTAGATGGGCAGAAAATCGCCCTTGTGATCGATCACACACGGATCACTCGGGTGGGTGACCCGAAAATTCCGCGCAAAGCGAACAAGGCCGCGTGTCCGCGACATGGTCTCAGATCGGAAGGGTGACGCGCATCACGAGTCCACCCCCCTCCCGGGGCTGAGCGACGATGTGGCCCCCGTGCGCGCGGGCCACGGACCGGACGATCGACAGGCCGAGGCCCACGCCCTTGTCACTGCCCGTGCGCTCCGTACGCAGCCGCCGGAAGGGTTCGAAAAGATTGTCGACCTCGTACGCGGGAACGACCGGCCCCGTGTTCGACACCTCCAGGACCGCCCGGCCGTGCTCCGTGTCGGTCGTGACCTCGACCCAGCCGTCCTGCGGCACGTTGTACCGCACGGCGTTCTGGACGAGGTTCAGGGCGATCCGCTCCAGAAGTACACCGTTGCCCTGGACAACCACCGGAGCGCGGTGTCCGCGGATCTCCACACCCTTGACCTCGGCCTCGGCGTGCACCTGGTCGACGGCCTGGGTGGCGACCTCGGCGAGGTCCACGGGCTTGCGCTCGATGATCTGGTTGTCGCTGCGGGCGAGCAGCAGCAGGCCCTCGACGAGCTGCTCACTGCGCTCGTTCGTGGCGAGCAGCGTCTTGCCGAGCTGTTGCATCTCCGTCGGCACACCCGGTCCCGAGAGATGCACCTCCAGGAGCGTGCGGTTGATCGCGAGCGGGGTGCGCAGTTCGTGCGAGGCGTTCCCGACGAACCGCTGCTGGGCGGTGAAGGCCCGTTGCAGCCGCTCCAGCATGTCGTCGAAGGTGTCCGCGAGCTCCTTCAGCTCGTCGTCCGGGCCGTCGAGCTCGATGCGCCGGGACAGGTCCGAGCCGGCCACCGCGCGCGCGGTGCGGGTGATGTGCCCGAGCGGCGACAGGACACGGCCGGCCATCGCGTAACCGAAGGCGAAGGCGATGACCGCGAGGCCGAGCAGGGCGAGCAGGGAGCGGCTGAGCAGGTCGTCCAGGGCGTGCTGGCGCTGCCGGTTCACGCAGTCGGCCATCGCGCGGTTGAGCTCGTCCGCCGAGGGCTTCGCCGGGAGGTTGCAGAGGTTGCTGCCGACCTTCCCGGAAATGATCTGGAAGGGGAGTTCGCTGCCGACGTTCAGCGCCTGGGCCGCGAGCAGGTAGATGATCGACAGCAGCATGATGCCGGCGATCAGGAACATGCCGCCGTACAGCAGCGTCAGCCGTATGCGGATCGTGGGGCGGAGCCAGGGGAAGGGCGGCTCGGCCCTTCTCGGGTCCCAGGTCGGCTTCGGAGGCGCCGCGGGCGGCGCGGGGGTCGTGGCCACGGTGGATCAGATCCTGTACCCGGAACCGGGCACGGTGACGATCACGGCGGGCTCGCCGAGCTTGCGCCGCAGCGTCATCACGGTCACGCGCACGACGTTGGTGAACGGGTCCGTGTTCTCGTCCCAGGCCTTCTCCAGGAGCTGTTCCGCGGAGACCACGGCGCCCTCGCTGCGCAGCAGCACCTCCAGGACGGCGAACTCCTTGGGCGCGAGCTGGACCTCCTTGCCGTCGCGGAAGACCTCGCGCCGGTTGGGGTCGAGCTTGATCCCGGCACGCTCCAGGACGGGCGGCAGCGGCACGCTCGTACGACGTCCGAGGGCCCGCACGCGCGCGGTCAGCTCGCTGAACGCGAACGGCTTGGGGAGGTAGTCGTCGGCACCGATCTCCAGGCCCTCGACACGGTCGCTGACGTCACCGGAGGCGGTCAGCATCAGCACGCGCGTGGGCATGCCGAGCTCGACGATCTTCCGGCAGACGTCGTCGCCGTGCACGAGCGGGAGGTCGCGGTCGAGGACGACCACGTCGTAGTCGTTGACGCCGATGCGCTCCAGAGCGGCCGCGCCGTCGTACACGACGTCGACGGCCATGGCCTCCCGGCGCAGTCCGGTGGCCACCGCATCGGCGAGCAGCTGCTCGTCCTCGACGACGAGTACGCGCACGTCGCTTGTCCTTCCTCTGTCCACCGGCGGGCACGTCTGAGCGCACCACGCGGGCAGGTCCGTCACGGATGAGAGCTCCATCCTGCCCGTTTCGGTCATAAACCGGCTGTAAGGCGGGGGCCGCGCCAGGGAAGCGCCTCCGGGGGACCGGGAATGCGCGATTTTCTCGTCGGGTTGAGGTTTCCACGGAAGAGCGCGCGGGGAGGACGGCTTTACACCCCGCGATCACGCTCTGCATGTGGCAAGCCACATTGTGGTACGTCCAACGCTTCCGCGGAGCGGGCGTGGGTGTCCGGCACCGTCGCCGCCCAGCCCGGGCAGCGCTGGGCAGGCACCCCATTCGGAGACGTGATCGCCCCTTTTCCATCGGCACACCCCCGTGCCACCCGACCCACGACCCAGGACGAGGGGGCGCAGCATGGACGCATTCACCACAGGACTTCTGCAGCGCATAAGGACGACCGAGTCCGACCTGACGCGGGCTCGCGAAACAGGCGACGACTTCCTCACGGAGATCGAGCAGGCCGAGCTGGACGACCTGCACCGCCTCGCCGCTGAGCACGGTGTGCAGGTCGGCGCCACACGCGTCTGATCGGCACGTACGAGAGCGGGGCCCCGGTATCGATCCAGTACCGGGGCCCCGCTCCGTTCTCCGCCGTTTCTCCGGTGCCGGCCGGGACTCCACCCGCGGCCGTTCCCCGTCACGGCCGTCAGTCGTGCCAGGCCCCGAAGTCCTCCAGAAGCCGCTGGAGGGGCTCGAAGACACCAGGGGAGGCCGCCACAGCCAGCTCGCCCGTGGGGCGCTCTCCTGGGCGTCCACCGGTCACCGCGCCCGCTTCCCGGGCGATCAGGTCCCCCGCCGCGAGGTCCCACGGTTGCAGACCGCGTTCGTAGTAGCCGTCGAGGCGGCCGGCCGCGACGTCGCACAGGTCGATCGCCGCCGATCCGGAGCGGCGGATGTCACGCACCAGCGGGATCAGCCGCTGGACCACGTCGGCCTGATGGATCTTGACCTCGGTCACGTAGTTGAAGCCGGTCGCGACGAGGGCCTGGTCGAGCGGCGGGGACGGGCGGCAGGCCAGCCGGCGTTCGCCGACCCACGCGCCGGAGGCCCGGGCGCCCCGGCCGCGGACCGCGTGGTAGGTCTCACCGCGCATCGGTGCGGCCACGACGCCGACGACGGTCTCGCCGTCCTGCTGGGCCGCGATGGACACGGCCCAGGTCGGTAGCCCGTACAGGTAGTTGACGGTGCCGTCGAGCGGGTCGACGATCCAGCGGACACCGCTGGTGCCCTCGGTCGCCGCGCCCTCCTCCCCGAGGAGGCCGTCGCCGGGGCGGTGCTCGGCGATCAGCGAGGTGATCAGTTTCTCGGCGGCGATGTCCATCTCGGTGACGACGTCGATCGGGCTGGACTTGGTCGCGGCGACCGCGAGGTCGGCCGGACGGCCGTCGCGCAGCAGCTCGCCCGCGCGTCGGGCGGCCTCGTGCGCGAGCTGGAGGAGTTCGGTGTACAGGGGCTCGGTCACGTGACTCCTCATGCGAAGGGGCTGTCGGCGCCCGCGGCGGCGGGCTTGGGCGCGCGGGCGGGGCAGCAGCCCACCGGGCACAGGTCGTGACTCGCGCCGAGCGTGCCCAGGGCACACCGTGTCACCTGCCGGCCGCTCTCGGCCGCGGCGCGCTCCAGCACCAGGTCACGGACCGCCGCGGCGAACCGGGGATCGGAGCCCACCGTGGCCGAACGGCGGACCGGAAGGCCCAGTTCGAGCGCCTTCGCCCGCGCCTCGGTGTCCAGGTCGTACAGGACCTCCATGTGGTCGGAGACGAACCCGATCGGCACCATCACCGCGGCCGCCGCCCCGGCCGCGTGCAGCTCCTGGAGGTGGTCGCAGATGTCGGGCTCCAGCCACGGGATGTGCGGCGCCCCGGAGCGGGACTGGTACACGAGCCGCCACGGGCGGTCGGTGCCGGTCTCCTCGCGCACCGCGTCCGCGATCAGCCGGGCCACGTCCAGATGCTGCCGGACGTAGGCGCCGCCGTCGCCGTGTCCCTCCACCGGGCCCGAGGTGTCCGCCGCGGCGACCGGGATCGAATGGGTGGTGAACACCAGATGGGCGCCCGCCCGGACGTCCTCGGGCAGCTCGGCGAGCGACGCGAGGACACTCTCGGTCATCGGCTCCACGAACCCGGGGTGGTTGAAGTAGTGCCGCAGCTTGTCGACCCTCGGCGGCTCCAGTCCCTCCCCCTCCAGGACGGCCAGGGCTCCCGCGAGGTCCTCGCGGTACTGCCGGCAGCCCGAGTACGAGGCGTACGCGCTGGTGGCCAGCACCAGGATCCGGCGCCGCCCGTCGGCGGCCATCTCGCGCAGCGTGTCGGTCAGGTACGGCGCCCAGTTGCGGTTGCCCCAGTAGACCGGCAGGTCCAGGCCGTGCCCGGCGAAGTCCTTGCGCAGCGCGTCGAGCAGCGCCCGGTTCTGTTCGTTGATCGGGCTGATCCCGTCGAACAGGAAGTAGTGCTGCCCGACCTCCTTGAGCCGTTCCTTGGGGATACCTCTGCCCCTCGTCACGTTCTCCAGGAACGGGACCACGTCGTCCGGGCCCTCCGGACCGCCGAACGAGAGCAGGAGCAGGGCGTCGTAGGGGCTGGCATCGAGCACTTCTGGCATGGGTCCGATCCTGCCACTCACCGCCGACGGGCGAGAACCGGCGGGGTGACGAGCGGACACGGGGGCTGTATTAGGGTTACCTAACCCGTAAGCTGTATCGGCCAGCTTCACGCCTTACAGAAGTTCGGCCGCCCGCGGTGGACGGGAGGGGCCGAGCCGAGCCGACGGAGACCTCGTGCCCAGCCCGTACCGCGCCCTGTTCGCCGCCCCCGGCTCCAAGAGCTTCTCCGCCGCGGGCCTGCTCGGCCGGATGCCGCTGTCCATGATGGGCATCGGTATCGTCACGATGATCTCCCAGCTCAGCGGGCGCTACGGCCTCGCGGGCGCCCTGTCGGCGACGATCGCGCTGGCGGCCGCGCTGATGGGGCCGCAGGTCTCCCGACTGGTGGACCGGCACGGCCAGCGCCGCGTCCTGCGTCCGGTGACGCTCTTCGCGCTCGCGGCGTCCGGGGGCCTGCTGGCCGCCGCCCACTTCGGGTGGCCCGACTGGGTCCTGTTCGTGTGCGCGGCCGGCATCGGCTGCGTCCCGAGCGTCGGCGCGATGATCCGGGCCCGCTGGGCGGCCCTCTACGGAGGCACCCCGCAACTGCACACCGCGTACTCCCTGGAGTCCGTGGTGGACGAGATCTGCTTCATCTTCGGGCCCATCATCTCCATCGGCCTGTGCACGGTGTGGTTCCCCGAGGCCGGACCGCTGCTCGCCGCCTGCTTCCTCGCGGCCGGCGTCTTCTGGCTGACCTCCCAGCGCGCCACCGAGCCGCAGCCGCATCCGCGCGGAGAGCACGGCGGCGGCTCGGCGCTCCGCTCGACCGGACTCCAGGTCCTCGTGGCCACGTTCGTGGCGGTCGGGACGATCTTCGGAGCCGTCGACGTGGTCACCGTCGCCTTCGCCGACGAGCAGGGCCACAAGGGCGCCGCGAGCATCGTCCTGGCCCTCTATGCGGCGGGCTCCTGCCTCGCCGGGGCCGTCTTCGGACTGCTGCACTTCAAGGGGGCCGCGGAGGCCAGGTGGCTGCTGGGCATATGCGCGATGGCCGTGAGTATGATCCCCCTCCTACTGGTCGGAAACTTGCCGTTCCTGGCCGTGGCGCTGTTCCTTGCGGGCCTGTCCATCGCTCCCACGATGATCACGACGATGTCCCTCATCGAGCAGCACGTACCTCGCGCGAAACTGACCGAAGGCATGACCTGGGTGAGCACAGGACTCGCCGTCGGGGTCGCGCTCGGTTCCTCCGTGGCCGGCTGGGTGATCGACTCCGCCGGAGCGGAAGCCGGGTACGGGGTTCCGGCGGTGTCCGGGGCCGTCGCGGTCGCGGTCGGTTTCCTCGGGTACCGCCGGCTCAGCAGGCCGGTTCTTCAGCGGGGAGGGTCGCATGAGCACCACAGTGAGCGAGAAGAACGGCACGTGGCGTAACTGGGCGGGCAACGTCACCGCCCTTCCCGTACGGGAGGTCACCCCTGCCTCGGTGGACGAGCTGTCCGCCGCCGTACGCAAGGCCGCCGAGGACGGTCTGACGGTGAAGGCCGTCGGCACCGGGCACTCCTTCACGGCCGCCGCCGCCACCGACGGCGTATTGATCCGCCCTCAACTGTTGACCGGGATCCGCAAGATCGACCGGACGACCATGACGGTCACGGTCGAGGCGGGCACCCCGCTCAAGAGGCTCAACATGGCCCTCGCGCGCGAGGGTCTGTCGCTCACCAACATGGGCGACATCATGGAGCAGACGGTCTCGGGGGCGACCAGCACGGGGACGCACGGCACCGGCCGCGACTCCGCCTCGATCGCCGCCCAGATCACGGGCCTTGAACTGGTGACGGCGGACGGCTCGGTGCTGACCTGCTCCGCGACCGAGAACCCGGAGATCTTCGCGGCGGCCCGCATAGGCATCGGCGCCCTGGGGATCATCACCGCGATCACCTTCGCCGTGGAGCCCGTCTTCCTGCTCTCGGCCCGCGAGGAGCCGATGACCTTCGACAAGGTCACCGCCGACTTCGAGGAGCTCTTCACCGAGAACGAGCACTTCGAGTTCTACTGGTTCCCGCACACCGGCAACTGCAACACCAAGCGCAACAACCGCAGCGCGGGTCCCGAGAACCCGGTCGGTCCCGTCCGCGGCTGGATCGAGGACGAGTTCCTCTCCAACGGCGCCTTCCAGGTGGCCAACCTGATCGGCCGGGCCGTTCCCTCGGCGATCCCCTCGATCGCCGGATTCTCCAGCCGCGCGCTGTCCGCGCGGACCTACACCGACATCCCGTACAAGGTCTTCACCTCGCCGCGTCGCGTGCGGTTCGTGGAGATGGAGTACGCCGTGCCGCGCGAGGCCCTCGTCGAGACGCTGCGCGAACTGAAGGCGATGGTGGACGCCTCCTCCCTGCGGGTGAGTTTCCCCGTGGAGGTGCGGACCGCGCCCGCCGACGACATCACCCTCTCGACGGCGTCGGGCCGGGACAGCGCGTACATCGCGGTCCACATGTTCAGAGGCACCCCCTACCAGGCGTACTTCACCGCCGCCGAGCGGATCTTCACCGCGCACGAGGGGCGGCCGCACTGGGGCAAGGTGCACACGCGCGACGCGGAGTACTTCTCCAAGGCCTACCCGCGCTTCGGCGAGTTCACCGCGCTGCGGGACCGGCTCGATCCGGACCGGCGCTTTGGGAACGACTACTTGCGGAGGGTTCTGGGGTCGTAGCGGTCGCGCTCGGATCGGGAGCCGGGGTGCCGTCCCCGGCTCCGGAACCGGGCGACGCGCTGTCGCTCGGGGTCGGCGCGACGGTCGTACCACCGCCGGTGCCCGCGTCGCCCGAACCGGCACCGCCGGTGGACGGCGCCGGCCGCTCGGGAGAGGCCGGTGACGAGGACGGCGAGGAACCGGTCGACGGCGTCGTGGCGGGTTCACGCTTCGCCGAGCCGGACGTGTGGCCCTTGAAGGCGTCGCCGACCGTCGTGCTCGTGCCGCCGCCGCTGAAGCTCTGCCCCGAGACCGCTTCGTACGTGGTGATTCCGGCCATCGTGACGCCGAAGACCAGAGCGGTCGCGACCAACGGCCGCTTCCAGCTCCTGACCCGCGCGCGGTAGACGGTTCCCTCACCGAACTCGCCCGGGGGTCCGGGTGTCCGCAGGGGCTTCGGCCTCGCCGGAACCGCCGCGTCGCGGAACTGTTCGCCCGTACGGCGGAAGAAGTGCTGGAACAGCGTTCCCCCGCAGGTGGCGACGACACTGACCAGCCCGGCGCCCAGGATCGTCCCGTAGACACCGAAGTACGACGCCATCTTCGCCGCGACCACCGCGGCGACCGCGCTCCCCGCCACCTGGGGGACGCTCAGGTCCAGCCGCCTCTTCCTCGGTTCTCCGTCGGCCCCCGGCTGTTCGCCGCCGACATCCGGCTTCTCACGCATTCCCGGACCTTGCCTGCCTTTCCCGTACTTGATCGATCTACCGCACGAGAAAGGGACGTACAGGCGAAACGATAAGTTCCGTTTCTGCCGATTCCGTGAAGTGCGCCACGTCCGGCGGGCGGCGGAGAGGCGCCCGGATCGGCCAACTAGCACCCCCCGCTAGAAGTTGAGCGGCGTGCCGATCCACGCAAGTGGCCCGAATGGAGTACTGTTGCGAGCCCTGGGTCCGGACTCTCGCCAGGGTGTCCGGGGCCTTGCAGGACCGCCGGGAGGGGGCTCGTTGCACAGGGTGATGGAGTTCGTCACTTAGCGTTGCGAACAGGTAACCGTGCCATAACGGCGACCCCGGGCCCGCGCCCGACACGCCGGGCAACTCGGCAAGGTTGTGGCAGGCTGCACCCGGGCAGGCCACACTCGACTAGCGGAAGCAGCGACGCACGTGACGTCGGCAGGCACCACCCGGGAGGTCCCCATGCCCGAACTGCGTGTCGTGGCCGTCTCTAACGACGGCACACGGCTGGTGCTGAAGGCTGCGGACAGTACGGAATACACGCTTCCGATTGACGAGCGGCTCCGCGCCGCCGTACGCGGCGACCGTCCCCGCCTCGGCCAGATCGAGATCGAGGTGGAGAGCCATCTCCGCCCCCGTGACATCCAGGCGCGTATACGCGCCGGTGCCTCCGCGGAGGAAGTCGCCCAGCTCGCCGGCATTCCCGTCGATCGTGTACGCCGCTTCGAGGGACCCGTCCTGGCCGAGCGCGCGTTCATGGCCGAGCGCGCCAGGAAGACTCCCGTCCGCCGCCCCGGAGAGAACGCAGGCCCCCAGCTCGGTGAGGCCGTCCAGGAGCGGCTGCTGATCCGGGGTGCCGAGAAGGACACCGTCCAGTGGGACTCCTGGCGCCGCGACGACGGCACCTGGGAGGTTCTGCTGGTCTACCGCGTCGCGGGCGAACCGCACGCCGCGAGCTGGACCTACGACCCGCCCCGGCGGCTCGTCCAGGCCGTCGACGAAGAGGCGCGCTCGCTGATCGGCGAGTCCGACGACCTCGCGGCGCCCGAGCCGAGCTTCCCGTTCGTGCCGCGGATCGCCAGGCTGCCCCGCGACCGGCCGCTGGACCGCGCCCTGGACCGGCAGACGGAGCGGCCGAGCCTGCCCCCGGCCCCCTCGGAGACCGCCGAGGAGGCCGAGGACCGGGACTCGCTGACCAGTCTGCTGGAGGCGGTGCCCAGCTTCCGGGGCGACATGGTGGTGCCCGAGCGGCCCGTCCCCGCCGAACGGCCCGTCGCCGAGGAGCCCGACACCGAGTCCGAGGAGGAGGAGCCGCCGGCTCCCGCAGCCTCGGCGGGTGCCGGTTCCGCGTACGCCGACGTGCTCATGCCCCGCTCGGTGGGCAGCCATCGCGACCGCCTCGTCGGCGCGACCGACCGCCAGGCCGAGGCCGACGGCGTCCGTCCCGGCCGCAGGGCGGCGGTCCCGAGCTGGGACGAGATCGTCTTCGGCACGCGCCGCAAGAAGCAGGACTAGCAGAGGCAGCAGGAACGGCCGGAACAGCCGGATCCACGGCGGAGGGGCCCACACCGGATCGGTGCGGGCCCCTCCGCCGTGCACGGGGTCACCATGACCGGCCCCCTGATGTCACCACGGCCGCTGTCACCACGGCCGGTCCCCCGCCGTCACCACGGCCGGCTCGGCGAGTGTCATCCCCCGGTCGGCGTCACCACGGCCGACATCGCGGGCGTCACTGCGGGTCGGGGCCCACCGCGACGGGCCGGTCTCCGTCCTGGGACCACTCCGACCACGAACCCACGTACAGCGCGGCGGGAACGCCCGCCACGGCGAGGGCCAGTACCTCGTGCGCGCCCGAGACCCCGGAGCCGCAGTAGACGCCGACCTCGGACGCCGGTGTCACGCCGAAGGACTTGAAGCGGTCGGCGAGTTCGGCCGCCGGCAGGAACCGCCCGTCCTCCGCGACGTTCGCGGCGGTCGGCGCCGACACGGCACCCGGGATGTGACCGCCGACCGGATCGATGGGTTCCACCTCGCCCCGGTACCGCTCCCCCGCGCGGGCGTCCAGCAGCACCCCGGTGCGGGCGAGCGCGGCCGCGGCGTCCGCGTCCAGCAGCGGACGGGCGCCGGGCGCCGGTACGAACGTTCCGGGCTCCGGCGAGGGAAGGTCCGAGGACACCGGTCCGCTCCAGGCGGCGAACCCGCCGTCAAGCACGCGTACCGACGGATGACCCGAATAGCCCAGCAGCCACCAGGCGCGCGCGGCGGCCCAGCCCTGCCCGCCGTCGTAGACGACGACGTCGCGGTTCTCGGACACGCCCGCGGCCCGCATCGCCGCGCCGAAGACCTCGGGGTCGGGAAGCGGGTGCCGGCCCTCCGCACCGGCCGGACCAGCGAGTTCGGAATCCAGATCGACGAAGACGGCACCGGGGATGTGCGCCTTCTCGTACTCGGAGCGCAGGCGGGGACCGCCCAACTGCCAGCGGACGTCGAGGAGGACCGGCGGGTTCGGCCCGGCCAGGTCACTGGCGAGTTCGGGTGCCGTGATGGTGGCGTTCATGACCCCATCCTTGCGCACGGGGTGGCCGGTTCGTCCATGTCCGGCTACTCTGCTCCGCCGGGCAGGTCCGATCACCCGGCGTACGGGATCGGGCACATGCTGTACAACTGATGGCCACCACACGGCAGCCGTTCCACGACGGACGAGCGACGGCGGATCAGGCGTCCTCCGTCCGCGCGCCGCCCGACGGCGCCGACGGAGGGACACACGCATGACCGCCGGTGGTGCGGGCATCGGCACGGGGCGCGCACGCACGCGACCGACCACGCGTGTTCGCAGGCGGAAGGTGACCGGCCACCGCGAGGGGCCGAGAAGAGAGTGACGATGACCGAGGCACGGGGATCAGCCGGCCCGAACGGCACCACGCACGCTCGGCACACGCCCGGGACACCCTGCTGGGTGAGCCTGATGGCGCACGAGACGGCCGCGATCCAGGACTTCTACGGAGGGCTGTTCGGCTGGGAGTTCCAGCCCGGCCCTCCGCGGCTCGGCCCGTACGCGCGGGCGCTGCTGGACGGCCAGGAGGTGGCCGGGATCGGCCAGTTGCCGCCCGACCAGCACCTGCCGATCGCCTGGACGCCCTACTTCGCCTCGGCGGACGTGGACCAGAGCGCCGAGACGGTACGCCACAGCGGCGGAACCGTGGGCGTGGGCCCGCTGGACGCGGGCGAGGCCGGCCGGCTGGCGCTCGCCTCCGACCCGACGGGCGCCGTCTTCGGCATCTGGCAGGGGCTCGGGCATCTCGGCGCGGAGATCACCGGCGTGCCGGGCACCCCGGTGTGGAACGAGCTCGTGACACGGGACACCGAGAGCGTCGTCAAGTTCTACCAGGGGGTCTTCGGCTACGAACTGGAAGCCTCCGGCCCGGCCGACTTCGACTACGTGACCCTGCACATCGACGGCCGGCCGGTGGCAGGTGTCCACGGCGTCGGGAACGACCTGCCCCGCGACCGGGGCCCGCACTGGCTGACGTACTTCGAGGCCGCCGACCTGGACGACACCGTCCGTCTGGCCGGGGAACTCGGCGGGCACCTCCTGCGGGCGGCCCACGACTCCCCGCACGGCCGCGTGGCGACCGTCGCGGATCCGGAGGGCGCGGTCTTCTCGCTGATCCACGCCGTCACCTGACCCGGGGGCCTCCAGAGACGGCTGTCCTGAAGCTGCCCGGAAGGGGACCGTGCGCCGTGCTCCGTGAGGGCCGGCGCTCCAGCGAAGGGGTCGTGCCCCGGAATCAGGCCTCCGGGACGGGCCTCAGACCGGGGCGATCGGCAGGACGTCCGGGGACAGGGCGCTCGCGCGGGCCGTGGCGGCCGTCATACGGCGCCGGTGGTGCCGACGGCACAGGACCTCGTAGCCGATGGACTCGTGCTGGTCGACGTCGCCGACGACGACCTGGGCACCCTCGACGACCATCTCGCCGCCCACCGTACGGGCGTTGTGGGTGGCGCGGGCGCCGCACCAGCACAGCGCCTCGACCTGGAGGACCTCCACCCGGTCGGCCAGCTCGACGAGGCGCTGGGAGCCGGGGAACAGCTTGGACCGGAAGTCTGTGGTGATCCCGAAGGCGAAGACGTCGATGTCCAGGTCGTCCACCACGCGGGCCAGTTGGTCGATCTGGGGCGGGGCCAGGAACTGCGCCTCGTCCGCGATCACATAGTCCGCGCGGCCGCCCTTCGAGAGGTGGTCGACCAGATAGGCGTACAGGTCCTGGTCGTCCGCCACCTCGACCGCGTCGGTGACCAGGCCCAGGCGCGAGGAGAGCTTGCCCTCGCCGGCCCGGTCGTCCCGCGTGAAGATCATGCCCTGTAGACCCCGCGCCGAGCGGTTGTGCTCGATCTGGAGAGCCAGCGTGGACTTCCCGCAGTCCATCGTTCCGGAGAAGAACACCAGCTCGGGCATGGGGAGTTGAGCACCTTTCGGCAACGGGGAAGAAGGGAACGTCAGGAGCGTACTTGGAGGAGGGGCACCAGCTGCTCGGCCGGGGTCATCGAGCCGTGGTTGCCGACCATGAGCGACTCCTTCGGCTCCCGCTCGGACGCGGTGATCAGGACGTCGTCCCGGGCGGCGGCGATGACGTCACCCAGCCGGCCGTAGACCCGCTCGTCGACCCGCGGGCCGAACCAGCCCGCCGCGATCGCCTCGTCACGGGAGGCGACCCAGAACTGCTCGCCGAGGACCTCGCGCCAGCAGGTCAGCACGTCCGCCTCGGCGCCCGGGACCGCGTACACATGGCGGGCGCGGCCCTCGCCGCCCAGCAGGGCGACCCCGGCGCGCAGCTCCCAGTCCTCGTCGAAGTCGATGCGGTGCTGCTCGTCGAACGGGATGTCGATCATGCCGTGGTCGGCGGTGACGTACAGCGCCGTGCGCGGCGGCAGCTGCTCCGCGAGGCGCTGGACCAGCCGGTCGACGTACATGAGCTGACCGCGCCAGGGGTCGGAGTCGACACCGAAGCGGTGGCCCTTGCCGTCCACCTCCGCGTAGTACGTGTAGACCAGGGAGCGGTCGCCGGCGGCCAGTTGCTCGGCGGCGAAGTCCATGCGCTCCTCGCCGGACAGCCTGCCGTGGAAGGTCCCGCCGCTGAGCGCGATCTTCGTCAGCGGGGTGTTCTGGAAGGTCGGCGAGGAGACCTGCGCGGTGTGCACGCCGTCAGCGTCGGCCAGCTGGAAGATCGTGGGGTGGGGCTGCCAGGCGCGCGGCTCGGTCCACGGGTTCCAGCGGAGCTGGTTCATCAGCTCGCCGGTGGCGGGGTTGCGCACGGTGTAGCCGGGCAGGCCGTGGGCGCCCGGGGGCAGGCCGGTGCCCACGGAGGCGAGGGAGGTCGCGGTGGTGGCCGGGTATCCGGCGGTGATCGGTCGTCCGGTGCCGCCGCGCGAGGACGCCAGGAGCGAGGTCATGAAGGGGGCCTCGTCCGGGTGGGCCCGGAGCTGCTCCCAGCCGAGACCGTCGATCAGGAACACGCAGTTCCGGTCGGCCGCGGTCAGTTCGGGTATGACGGCGGTCGCGCCCGGCACGGACATGCCGGCGGCGAGGGTGGGCAGCAGGTCGGCCAGCGATCCGGCACCGTACTCGGGGACGGGCGCGGAGCCGATGGCGAGCGGTTCCGGGTGGTCCCAGGTGGACAGGGCCATCAGCGGGCGACGTCCGCGGTCGCTTCGGAGAGGGACTGCGCGAAGGCGAGGGCCTGGCGGACCGTCTCCGGGCCGTCCCCGGCCTCGCTGACCCGCAGGCTCAGGTCGTCGGCCGTCGAGTTGCCGGTGTAGCCGTGATCGGCGTCGCAGTTGGGGTCACCGCAGGCGGCGGGCTCCAGGTCGATGCGCGAGACGGCACCCCAGCCGATGGTCAGGACCACTTCGCGGGGCAGCGTGCCGGGCGTGTACGACTCGGGGTTCGCGACGACGCGGCTGACGACGACCGAGGAGATCCGGCCGAGCTTGACCGACTCCGTCGAGGTCGTGGCGTAGGGCGTCGGGGAGGTGGTGTCCGCGTTCTGCTCGTCGGTGTGGCTCACGATGAAACGGTTGCCGGTGAGGACCAGCACGGTGACGTGCCGCCTGACCTCGTTCGCGTCGAACGTCGTCTCCTGGTGGACCAGGTACGACCGGATGGTGTCGCCGCCGATCGCGGCCTCCACCGCCTCGGCCACGAGGGCCGGGTAGTAGCCGCTGCGCTCGATCGCCGCTCGCAGCCCCTGGGTCGTCGTACTGGTCTTGGCCATGCCGTCCATCCTACGGGGGCCCACTGACTGCGAGGCACCGCTCGCGTGGGTCTGTCGTGGACGGATCAGATCGAACCGCGCGGGGAGCCTGATGCGGTGCGGGCGCGGCAGAGGTCCGGGCGGGGTCCGCGGGCGGGACGCCTGGCGGTGAGCGGGCCGGTCCGCGGCGGGACGCCGGGCGACGAGCAGGCGGGGTGCGGCCGGTACGCCGGACGGGAGGAGCGAGCCGGCGGGCGGCCGGGACACAAGGGGGAGGAGCAGCCGGGCCGCGGCACCTCGGGGGGCCGTGACGCCCCGCCCGGCTCAGACGACGGGCAGCGTCCGGGGGCCGAGGTCGTCCCGGAGCGGCGCGTGGGCCAGCCGTACGGTGGCGCCGAGCACGCTCACGCCGGTCGAGGCGACCACGACCGGCTCCAGCGAGACCGCGACGACCTCGGGGTGGTCGTCGACCAGCCGGGAGACGCGCAGCATGAGCTCCTCCAGGGCCACCGTGTCGACCGGCGCGGAGCCCCGCCACCCGAACAGGAGCGGCGCCGTCCTGATCGACCGGACCAGGGAGGCCGCGTCCCGGTCGGTGACGGGGACCAGCCGGTGCGCGGTGTCCCCGAGCAGTTCGGAGGCGGCTCCGGCGAGTCCGAAGGAGAGCACCGCCCCGGCGGCCGGGTCGATCACCGCGCGGACGACCGTGTCGACACCGCGCGGCGCCATCGCCTGCACGACCGGGCGCAGCACCGTCGGCGGCCCGAACAGCTCGGTCAGCTCCGCGTACGCCCGGCGCAGCTGTTCCTCGTCCGTCACGTCCAGGCGTACGCCGCCGAGGTCGGCGCGGTGCCTCAGGTGCGGGGCGGTGGTCTTCAGGGCGACGGGGTATCCGATGGTCCGCGCGGCCTCCACGGCGTCGTCCGGCGTGGGGGCGGGCAGGGCCCGGTGCACGTCGATGCCGTAGCGCCCGAGCAGTTCCGCCGTACGGTCGCCGCTCAGGGTCAGGCCCTCCCCGCGCGCGAGGAGGTCGTCGATCAGCCGGGCCGCTCCCTTCTCGTCGATGTCCTCGTACTCGGGGACCTTGCCGGGCTCGCCGGCGTCCAGGCGCCACTGGGCGTATTTGACGGCTTCGGCGAGGGCGCGGACGGCGCGTTCGGCGGCGGGGTAGGCGGGGATGAGCCGGGTGTCGGGCGCGGGTTCGGGGCGCTCCGCCGCGGGCGAGCGGTCCGCGGGGTGGAACCGGGCGCCGGGCGCCGCCCCCGGTGACGTCGCGGGGGCCGGCGGGGCGGTGCTCACGGCGGCGGACAGGGCCTCGGCGAGTCCGCCCAGCTCGACGTGCACCACGAGGACGGGCTTGGCGGGAGCCGCCAGGGCGGAGGATCGGAGCGCCTCGGCGAGTGCCGCGTCGGCGGTCGAGGTCTCCCCCACCGCCGGGATGGCCGTCACGACGACGGCGTCGCAGCCGTCGTCGGCGAGTGCCGCCGACAGGGCCCGGTGGAAGTCCTCCGCGGAGGCGGCCGTGGTCAGGTCCCGCGGCGGCAGCGGCCTCAGTCCTTCGGCGAGACACGCGTCGTAGGTGAGCAGCCCCAGCGACTCGGAGTTCCCGAGGATCGCCACGCGCGGTCCCCGGGGAAGCGGCTGGCGGGCCAGCAGCAGGCCCGCGTCGACGAGTTCGGTGATCGTGTCCACGCGGATCACCCCGGCCTGGCGCAGCAGCGCGGAGACGGTGGCGTGCGGCAGCCGGGTGGCCCGTACGGCGTGTCCCTGGGGGGCCGCCCCGCCGTGCCGCGCTCCCTGGACGACGACCAGCGGCTTGGCCGCCGCCGTCCGGCGCGCGAGGCGGGTGAACTTGCGCGGGTTGCCGATGGATTCGAGGTACATCAGGGCGACGTCGGTGTCCGGGTCGTCGTACCAGTACTGGAGTACGTCGTTGCCGGAGACGTCCGCCCGGTTCCCGGAGGAGACGAAGGTCGACACGCCGGTGACGCCCGTGACGCCGCCGCCGCGCCGGTGCAGCCGGGAGAGCAGGGCGATGCCGATGGCACCGGACTGCGCGAACAGGCCTATGCGTCCGGGTCGGGGCATCTCGGGGGCGAGCGAGGCGTTCAGGCTGACGTCGGGCGCCGTGTTGATGACGCCGAAGGCGTTGGGTCCGATGATGCGCATGCCGTACGTGCGCGCGTGCCGGACGAGTTCACGCTGGCGCTCGCGTCCTTCGCGGCCGCTCTCCGCGTAGCCGGCGGAGACCACCACCAGTCCCTGCACGCCGTGTTCGCCGCATTCCGTCACGACCTCGGGGACGCGTTCGGCGGGCACGGCGACGACGGCGAGGTCCACGGGTTCGGCGATGTCCCTGATGGAGCGGTGGGCCGGGACGCCGTCGAGTTCCTTGTCCTGGAGTGCCGTGTTCACGGCGTACAGGCGCCCGGTGAAGCCCGCCGACCTGAGGTTGTCCAGGACGCTGCGGCCGACCCCGCCGGGGGTACGCCCGGCGCCGATGACGGCGACCGAGCCCGGGGCGAGCAGCCGCTGAACGGAGCGGGCCTCGGCGCGCTGTTCCCGTGCGCGCTGCACGGCGAGGGACCGGTCGGTGGGTTCGAGGTCGAACTCCAGGCGGACGACGCCGTCCTCGAAGCTGCGCTTCTGGGTGTATCCGGCGTCGGTGAACACCTTGATCATCTTGTTGTTGGCGGGCAGCACCTCGGCGGCGAAGCGGCGGATGTCACGCTCGCGCGCCACGGCCGCGATGTGTTCGAGCAGCGCGGAGGCGACGCCCCGGCCCTGGTGGGCGTCCTGGACGAGGAAGGCGACCTCGGCCTCGTCGGCGGGCGCCGAGGCGGGCATTCCGTCCGCGTTGATCCGGTCGTACCGCACGGTGGCGATGAACTCTCCGCCGACCGTGGCCGCGAGGCCCACCCGGTCCACGAAGTCGTGGTGGGTGAAGCGGCGGACGTCCTTGGCGGACAGCCGGGGATAGGGCGCGAAGAAGCGGTAGTACTTCGACTCCTCGGACACCCGCTCGTAGAAGCTGACCAGACGCTCGGCGTCGTCGACGGTGATGGGCCTGACGCGCGCGGTGCCGCCGTCGCGCAGCACCACGTCGGCCTCCCAGTGGGCTGGGTACTCGTGCCGGTCCGACGAGGTCTGCATGGGCCCCAGAGTACGGCTCGCGTACGACAACGGCGCGAGGCAGTCTGAGGGTGACGGGCGCCCGGGCGGGCCTGTGCGTGTCGGCGAGGTCCCGGCCTCCCGGCGGCGCCCGGCACGCTCCGGAACCGACCCGCCCGGCACGCCTCGGAACCGGCACCGCGGCGGGTTGGGACCCGGGACCGTCCGGGCATGCCTCACGATATGGAACACTGGTCTAGACAACCCTGAACCCCCGAAGGGCAGCATCACATGGCTGAGCGCCGCGTCAACGTCGGCTGGACGGAGGGCCTCCACGCCCGCCCCGCCTCCATCTTCGTCCGGGCCACCACGGCCTCCGGTATCCCCGTGACGATCGCCAAGGCCGACGGCGCCCCCGTCAACGCGGCCTCCATGCTCGCGGTCCTCGGGCTCGGCGCCCAGGGCGGCGAGGAGATCGTCCTCGCGTCGGACTCCGAGGGCGCGGACACCGCCCTCGACCGTCTGGCGAAGCTGGTCGCCGAGGGGCTCGACGAGCTCCCCGAGACCGTCTGAGCCGCCCGACGGGCAGCAGGACACACGGCTGGGCCGCGCTCCCTTCACCGGGTGGCGCGGCTCAGCCGTTTTCCGTACCCCGCGCGGAAATCATCCGGGAACCCCGCACGGCCCTCGCGCCGCTGCCGCCGTAATGGCGTGCACGATAATTCCGGACACATGAATAAAAGGGCATCAGAAATGAGCCCCCACGGAATATCCCTCTTTGTATACGGCGCCCGTGTTAATGACGCAGGCCCGTCACGTTTACGGGATGTTGCGAACTCCTCACACGGTCCGGCCGTTCGGCGCCGGGAAACCGGAGCCGGTGCGCGGCCGTGGCGCGCTCGGTGTGCAGGGCCGTGATCGCGCGGGCCCGCTCGCTGTCGCCGCGGGCCACCGCGTCCACGATGCCGCCGTGCTCCGCCCAGGACTCCGCGGGGTCGGCCGGCGCGTCCACCGAGTACATCCAGGCGATCTTGTGGCGCAGCTGGGCGAGCGTGGACGTCAGCGCGGAACTGCCGGAGGCCTGCGCGAGCGTCTCGTGGAACCAGCCGCCCAGTGAGCGCAGATCCTCGCTGTTGCCCCGCCTGGAACGCTCCTGCCCCAGCCTGACCAGGCCGCGCAGCACCTTGAGGTGGGCCTCCGTACGCCGCTGGGCCGCCCTCGCGGCACCCAGCGGCTCCAGCAGCATGCGCATCTCCAGGAGGTCCGCGGCCTCCAGCTCGGTGGGCTCCGCGACACAGGCCCCCGCGTGCCGGCGGGTGACCACGAAGCCCTCGGCCTCCAGGGTGCGCAGCGCCTCGCGCACGGGGACGCGCGAGACGCCGTAGCGCCGCGCCAGCAGTTCCTCGGTGAGGCGGCCGCCGCGCTCGTAGACACCCGCGACGATGTCGTCACGGATCGCCGTGCACACCGAGTGCGCCGGAATACGCATGACGGACCTCCGCTTTAATCCCCGTGAAACGCCGTCGATTGACGCTTCTTCAGTGACTCTATTGCAGGAGGCGTGAATTTCCGATGGCATGCCTGAACCCATGGATATTTTTTGGACAGACGGCATCCGGAAACGACGATGCCCCGGCTCGGTGAACCGGGGCATCGAAAGCGGTGAAGAAGCCGCGAAGCGGTCGTCAGACGTTGACGCCGTGCGAGCGCAGGTAGGCGACGGGGTCCATGTCCGAGCCGTACTCGGCGGTCGTACGGGCCTCGAAGTGGAGGTGCGGTCCCGTGGTGTTGCCGGTGTCCCCGGAGAGACCGATCTGCTGGCCCGGGGTGACCGCCTGCCCCACGGACACGCCGATGGACGACAGGTGGCCGTACATGGTGTACGTGCCGTCATGCATCTTGATCACGACTTGATTGCCGTAGGCGCCGCCCCAGCCGGCCGTGACGACCGTGCCGGAGCCGACGGCGTGGACCGAGGTGCCGGACGCGGCGTGGAAGTCGACCCCGGTGTGGCTGCCGGAGGACCAGAGGCTGCTGCTCGCCTTGTAGCCGGTGGAGACGTACGAACCGGTGATCGGCAGGACGAACGTGTTCAGGCGCTTGCGCTCGGCCTCGCGGGCGGCGCGCTCCTTCGCCTGGCGGAGCTGCGCGGCCTGGGCGGCGGCCTGCTTGCGTGCCGTCTGCTCGGCCTGCTTGCGCGCGGCGGCCTCGTCGGCGGCGCGCTGCTGTGCGAAGGCCTGGGCGTCGATCTGGTCGGCGACGGCGTCGTTCAGGGTGACGGTCTGGGTCAGCCCGGTCTGCTCGACGGAGGCCTCCGCGGCGAACGCGGGAGCGGCCAGGGTTCCGATCACACCGGTGGTGGTGAGCGCCGCGACCCCGACGGCGGTCGTGGTGGTGCTGTGCACCCGGCTGCTCGTACGACGATGCTTGCCGGTGCCACAGGTGAACGCCATGTAGGGGCTGATCCTTTCCTTCCCTCTCGCCTACCGGGTTAGCTGACGGGTTCGGAGCAGGAAGGTCTCCTACGGACCCCCTCAGGAGAGGGCGTCCGATTCACCCCAGGGACTGCGTATGGGTCCCCGGCTCCCCTGACTCGCGTCATGGAGGACTCGGCGATGACTGTCCGGTGCCGCGGGCGCGGCGCACTGCATGACGAACAGTCGCACCGACGCTAGACGGGGCCTCATTCGAACAACAAACGGATCACGATTTTTGTAACGCATGCCACAGGGCAGAAGGGGTAACCCCCGCACGAATACGGACATCTTGGGGGCTGCACCCGTAAACAGGAGGGCCCTGACGGCTCTTCAGCCGTCAGGGCCCTCCTGGGTCGCACGGGTTCTACTCGGCCGCCACCACGGTGACTTCACCGATCCCGAGGGCCCTGACCGGCTCCGCGATCTGCGCCGCGTCGCCCACCAGGACGGTCACCAGACGGTCCGTCGGGAAGGCGCTCACCGCCGCCGCGGTGGCCTCCACGGTGCCGGTGGCGGCCAGTTGACGGTAGAGCGTCGACTGGTAGTCGTCCGGCAGGTGCTGTTCGACCTGGTCCGCGAGCGTGCTCGCGACGGCCGCCGCCGTCTCGAACTTGAGGGGCGCGACGCCCACCAGGTTCTGCACGGCGACATCGCGCTCCGTGTCGGTCAGCCCCTCGGCCGCGAGCGTGCGCAGCACCTTCCACAGGTCGTCGAGCGCCGGACCGGTGTTGGGGGTGTCGACCGAGCCGCTGATGGCGAGCATCGCGGCGCCCGTGCCGTCCGGCGCGGAGCGCAGGACCTGCCCGAACGCCCGCACACCGTAGGTGTAGCCCTTCTCCTCGCGCAGGACGCGGTCCAGGCGCGAGGTGAGGGTGCCGCCGAGGCAGTAGGTGCCCAGGACCTGGGCGGGCCACACGCGGTCGTGCCGGTCGGAGCCGACCCGGCCGATGAGCAGCTGCGTCTGGACCGCGCCGGGGCGGTCGACGACGATCACGCGGCCGGTGTCGTCGGCGGTCACCGGCGGCACGGGAAGCGGCTCGGCGGACGAGCCGGTCCAGGAGCCGAGCGTGTCGGCGAGCAGCTCGTCGAGATCGATCCCGGTCAGGTCGCCCACGACGACGGCGGTGGCCGTCGCGGGGCGCACGTGCTTCTCGTAGAAGGCACGCACGGCCGACGAGTCGATGTTCCGGACGGTCTCCTCGCTGCCCTGGCGCGGGCGCGCCATGCGCGCGCTCGCCGGGAACAGCTCCTTGGAGAGCTCCTTGGCCGCACGACGGGCCGGATTCGCCGTTTCGTGCGGGATCTCGTCCAGGCGGTTGGTCACCAGTCGCTCGACCTCGCTGTCCGCGAACGCGGGGGCCCGCAGGGCGTCGGCGAGCAGGCCGAGGGCCTTGCCCAGGCGCGAGACGGGCACTTCGAGCGACAGGCGTACGCCGGGGTGGTCGGCGTGCGCGTCGAGTGTGGCGCCGCAGCGCTCCAGCTCGGCGGCGAAGTCCTCGGCCGAGTGCTTGTCGGTGCCCTCGGAGAAGGCGCGCGCCATGATCGTGGCGATGCCGTCCAGGCCAGCGGGCTCGGCGTCCAGCGGCGCGGCCAGGATCACCTCGACGGCGACGACCTGCTGTCCGGGGCGGTGGCAGCGCAGCACGGTCAGACCGTTGTCCAGGGTGCCACGCTCGGGAGCGGGGAACGCCCAGGGCTTGGGCTGTCCGGCCTGGGGGCGTGGGTGGAAGTCCATGGTGGCGAGCTGGGTCACTTCGCCGCCTCCTCGTCGGTCTCGTCGGCGGAGTCGGCCGCGTCGGCGGCCTCGGCGGTGGTCGGTTCGTAGACGAGCACCGCGCGGTTGTCGGGGCGCAGGCGGGCCTTGGCGGCCTCCCGGACCTCGTCCGCCGTGACGTCGAGGACGCGCTGTACGGCGGTCAGGGCGAGCTGCGGGTCACCGAACAGGACGGCGTAGCGGCACAGTTCGTCGGCGCGGCCCGCGACGGTGCCGAGTCGGTCGAGCCATTCGCGCTCCAACTGGGCCTGGGCGCGCTCCATCTCCCCGGCCGTGGGGCCCTCCTCGGCGAACCGGGCGAGCTCCTCGTCCACGGCGGCCTCGATGACCGGGACCTCGACGTCGCCGGACGTCTTCACGTCCAGCCAGCCCAGGGAGGGTGCTCCGGCGAGTCGCAGCAGGCCGAACCCGGCCGCGACGGCGGTGCGGTCACGGCGTACGAGCCGGTTGTAGAGCCGGGAGGACTCGCCGCCGCCGAGGACGGTGAGCGCCAGGTCGGCGGCGTCGCACGCGCGAGTGCCGTCCTCCGGGAGCCGGTAGGCGGCCATCAGCGCGCGGGCCGGGACGTCCTCCTCGACGACCTCGCGCAGCTGCTCGCCGACGATGTCGGGCAGCGAGCCGTCGCGCGGGGCGGGCTTGCCGTCGTGCCCGGGGATGGAGCCGAAGTACTTCTCGACCCAGACGAGCGTCTGCTCCGGGTCGATGTCACCGACGACCGACAGGACCGCGTTGTTGGGCGCGTAGTTGGTGCGGAAGAAGGCGCGGGCGTCCTCCAGGGTGGCCGCGTCCAGGTCCGCCATCGACCCGATCGGGGTGTGGTGGTACGGGTGGCCCTCGGGGTACGAGAGGGCGGTGAGCTTCTCGAAGGCGGTGCCG
This sequence comes from Streptomyces sp. NPDC024698, assembly GCF_055559015.1. Lineage (NCBI taxonomy): Bacteria > Bacillati > Actinomycetota > Actinomycetes > Kitasatosporales > Streptomycetaceae > Streptomyces > Streptomyces sp. NPDC024698. Next base: position 409,228 of record NZ_JBVHLK010000005.1, read on the forward strand.
TACGGGACGTTGTCGTAACGCTGCCGGCGCTCGTTCTTCACGACGTCGCGCTGGTTCTCCATCGACTCGTCGTCCAGCGCCTCCAGCAGCGATCCCATGCGGTCGGCCTCCAGCCAGAGGGCGAGCTCCAGCTGGTGGGCGGGCATGGTCTCGAAGTAATTGGTGCGCTCGAAGCTCGTCGTGCCGTTGAGCGAGCCGCCGGCGCCCTGGACGAGTTCGAAGTGGCCGTTGCCGTGGACCTGCTTGGAGCCCTGGAACATCAGGTGCTCGAAAAGGTGGGCGAGACCGGTGCGGCCCTTGACCTCGTGGCGCGAGCCGACGTCGTACCAGAGGCACACCGCGGCGACCGGGGTCAGATGGTCCTCGGAGAGCACCACGCGCAGGCCGTTGGCCAGGCGGTGCTCGGTCGCTGTCAGGCCGCCGGAGCCTGCCTCAGCTGTGGCCGTGTGACCCATGGGCATGTACGTCCCTTCGATCGCGGAACTGCGTCAGTTCTGTCGGTCCTGCCACTGTATGCAAGCGCGCGGACGGGCGGCGCGGTTCCCGCACCTCGTACGCCGAGAGCGAGACTCACGCGTGTCCCCGGACCTCCCGGGGAAGCCTCCGGTGAAGCGGCCGCGACCGCGCTCGGGGCCGCCGGGCACCGGGCCCGGGAGCCACCCTGGAGCGGTCTCGGCGACGCCCGCGGAGCGTGCCGGCGGGGCGCTACGGACGGGTCGCGGTCGGCGTTGTCAGTGGGGCGGTCCACAATGGTGCGCGTCAGAACCCGTTCATGCCCCGGCAGAGACTGTGAAGGAGCCGCAGCAGCGATGGCCCGCCGCAGCACGAAGACCCCGCCGCCCGAAGACTCGTACGAGGAGAAGATCCTCGACATCGACGTCGTGGACGAGATGCAGGGCTCCTTCCTCGAATACGCGTACTCGGTCATCTACTCGCGAGCCCTGCCGGACGCCCGGGACGGCCTGAAGCCGGTCCACCGTCGCATCGTGTACCAGATGAACGAGATGGGCCTGCGTCCCGACCGCGGCTATGTGAAGTGTGCCCGTGTCGTCGGTGAGGTCATGGGCAAGCTGCACCCGCACGGCGACGCGTCGATCTACGACGCCCTGGTGCGTCTGGCGCAGCCCTTCTCCATGCGGCTGCCCCTGGTCGACGGCCACGGCAACTTCGGTTCGCTCGGCAACGACGACCCGCCGGCCGCGATGCGTTACACCGAGGCCCGGATGGCCGACGCGACGTCGCTGATGACCGAGTCGATCGACGAGGACACCGTCGACTTCACACCCAACTACGACGGCCAGGAGCGGGAGCCGGTGGCCCTCCCGGCCGCCTTCCCGAACCTGCTGGTCAACGGCTCGTCCGGGATCGCCGTCGGCATGGCCACGAACATGCCGCCGCACAACCTCAGTGAGGTCATCTCCGCCGCCCGGCACCTCATCCGCTACCCGGGCGCCGACCTCGAGACGCTGATGAAGCACGTCCCGGGCCCCGACCTGCCCACCGGCGGCCGGATCGTCGGCCTCTCCGGGATCAGGGACGCCTATGAGTCGGGCCGCGGCACCTTCAAGATCCGAGCAACGGTGTCGGTGGAGGACGTCACCGCGCGCCGCAAGGGCCTCGTCGTCACCGAGCTGCCCTTCACGGTGGGTCCGGAGAAGGTGATCGCCAAGATCAAGGACCTGGTGGGCTCGAAGAAGCTCCAGGGCATCGCCGACGTCAAGGACCTCACGGACCGCGCGCACGGTCTGCGTCTGGTCATCGAGGTCAAGAACGGCTTCGTGCCGGAGGCGGTCCTCGAACAGCTCTACAAACTGACGCCGATGGAGGAGTCCTTCGGCATCAACAACGTGGCGCTGGTGGACGGTCAGCCGCTCACCCTGGGCCTCAAGGAGCTGCTGGAGGTCTATCTCGACCACCGCTTCGACGTCGTGCGCCGCCGCAGCGAGTTCCGCCGCAGCAAGAAGCGCGACCGGCTGCACCTGGTCGAGGGTCTCCTCGTCGCCCTCCTGGACATCGACGAGGTCATCCGCCTCATCCGCTCCAGCGACAACTCGGCGCAGGCCAAGGAGCGGCTGATCGAGCACTTCTCGCTCTCCGAGATCCAGACCCAGTACATCCTGGACACACCGCTGCGCCGCCTCACCCGGTTCGACCGCATCGAGCTGGAGTCGGAGCGCGACCGTCTCAACGGCGAGATCGACGAGCTGACCGGCATCCTGGATTCGGACTCGGAGCTGCGCAAGCTGGTCTCCGGAGAACTGGCCGCGGTGGCCAAGAAGTTCGGCACCGAACGGCGCACGGTGCTCCTGGAGTCCGCGGGCACCCCCGCCGCGACCGTCTCGCTCCAGGTCGCCGACGCCCCGTGCCGCGTCCTGCTGTCCTCCACGGGCCTGCTGGCGCGTACGGCGACCGGTGAGCCCGTCGGACAGGACCCGGACGCCGGCCGCACCAAGCACGACGTGATCATCTCCGCGGTGTCCTCGACGGCACGCGGTGAGATCGGCGCGGTCACGTCCCTGGGCCGCCTCCTGCGCCTGAACGTGATCGACCTCCCGCAGCTGCCCGAGACGGCGTCGGCGCCCAACCTCTCCGGCGGCGCTCCGATCACGGAGTTCCTGTCCTCTCTGGAACCGAACGAGACGGTGGTCTGTCTGACGACGCTCGACGAGGCGTCGCCCGGTCTCGCGATCGGCACGGAGCAGGGTGTCGTGAAGCGTGTCGTGCCCGACTACCCCTCGAACAAAGAGGAGTTGGAGGTCATCACGCTCAAGGACGGCGACCGGATCGTCGGCGCCGTCGAGCTGGCCACCGGCGAGGAGGACCTGGTCTTCATCACGGACGACGCCCAGCTGCTGCGCTACCAAGCCGCTCAGGTACGCCCGCAGGGCCGTGCCGCGGGCGGCATGGCGGGCATCAAGTTGACGGACGGCGCGAAGGTGATCTCGTTCACCGCGGTCGACCCGGCGGTCGAGGCGGTGGTGTTCACGGTGGCGGGTTCGCGCGGGACTTTGGACGACTCCGTCCAGACCACGGCCAAGCTGACTCCCTTCGACCAGTATCCGCGCAAGGGCCGTGCCACGGGCGGTGTGCGCTGCCAGCGGTTCCTGAAGGGCGAGGACTGCCTGTCGCTGGCCTGGGCCGGTCCGACGCCGGGGCGCGCCGCGCAGAAGACCGGGATGCCCGTCGACCTGCCGGAGATCGACCCGCGCCGTGACGGCTCGGGCGTGTCGCTGGGCAAGCCGGTGTCGGTGGTGGCCGGCCCGGTGTAGCCCTCGTCAGGCCTCCGGGCCGGGCTCCTGTACGAAGCGGAGGACGCCCCACATGCTGTGTTCGTCGGCATGCGGGGCGTCCTCTCTGCATGCCTCCAGCGTCTTGGCCAGCGCCGTCGTGTCGATCCCGGAGCCGATGAGGACGAGCTGGGTGAGCCGCTCGTCGGTGTCCGCCCAGGGCTCCGGGTAGAAGCGCAGGAACCGCCCGACGGCGTGCACGGCGTACCGGTTACGGATGTCCTGGACGCCGAAGTCGACGTAGCCCTTGATCCGGTAGAGCCCTTCGGGCCGGCTGTCGAGGAAGGCCAGCAACTGCCGTGGCCCAAGCGGCACTTCAGAGCTGAAGGAGAGGGAATCGTAGGCGGAGTGCAGATGGCCGGGGTGGCCGTCTCGCTCACGGCTCCCGTCCGTACGGCCGCCGTCCGTACGACCGGCCTCCACCGGATCGCCAGCCCCGTTGCTGGCCCCTCCGTCGGCCTCGTGGTCCCCCTCGCCGTCGGGCTCGTCCTCGTGCCGGTGGAGATCGTCGAAGGACAGCTGCCCGATACGTTCCTCACTGGGCCGGCAGTCGAAGAGGAGCTCCGGATCGATCCGGCCGTAGGTGGCGGGGACGACCGCGGCCCGGTCGGCGAGCTCCCGCACGACATGGAGCACCCGGCCCTGGTCGTCGGCCCGGTCGACCTTGTTGACGACGACGAGATCGGCGAGGGCGAGGTGCCGGTCGATCTCGGGATGCTTCTCACGTGTGCCGGCGAACTCGGCGGCGTCGACGACCTCGACGAGCCCTCCGTACACGATCCCCGGATGCTCACTGGCGAGCACCATGCGCACGAGTTCCTGGGGCTCCGCGAGCCCGCTCGCCTCGATGACGATGACGTCGATCCGGGCGGAGGGTTGAGCGAGCCGATCAAGGTATTGATCAAGTTCGGTGACATCGACCGCACAGCACAGACACCCGTTGCCGAGCGAGACGGTGGAGTCGCCGAGCGCTCCGGCCACCGCCATCGCGTCGATCTCGATCGCCCCGAAGTCGTTCACGACGGCTCCGATGCGGCTGCCTCCGCTGCGGTGCAGGAGATGGTTGAGCAGTGTGGTCTTGCCGGAGCCGAGAAAGCCGGCGAGAACGATGACCGGGATCTGCCGGGTACTCGACCGACTCACCATGCGCCCTCTCTGAACCTGTGCGCGCACCGGCTCACGGGACCGGCGCTCACGCGGGGAATGAATGCCGACCCAGCATACGAGTGGGGGGAATCGCCCCGAAGTGAACGATTGTTAGCGGCGCTCGCGGGGCACACGTTGGACATGGCGCCGGTGGATGCGACCCGCACATCCCTCCGTGCGCCTCCTCTCCGCCTCCCTGCCGATCAGAGCCGCTCGGCAACACTGGGAGACGGCAAGCGCGCCGCCCACCGCTCGCCGGTCCGCTCCCTGTCGCCCCACAACCGACGACCGGCGGACGGTCGCCTGATTCGGGGGTTGACATGGCCACACAGATTTCCGCGATACGGAGGCTCGGCTCGGCCGCGTGGTCGAGCCTCGGTTCCGCGGCGAACGCCGTGACGGAGCGAAGCACACGGCAGCGCCGACGTGCCGTGCTCACCGAGCAGCACCGACTCCATTTCGACCTCATGTGCAAAGCCATGGACGATCCCGCCCTCGCGGCGGTCCTGAACACCTACGAAACCGAGATCGGACCCGAGAAGCAGCGCCAGTACCTCTTCGCGAACGCCCTCTACATCAACGCGCTGTACTTCCACCGGATCGGGGCGCTCACGCGCGCGGAGCTCCACGGCCACTTCCGCATCATCTGCCAGAACCCGATCTTCAGGGAGTACTGGGCGGCGACCGAGCATCACCGCAAGAGCCTGCCCGACTCCTCCGACGAGGCTCAACTGGGCCGGATGATGGACACACTGATCCAGGATCAGGCGGATGCGGACGCCGACGAATGGTGGGTCGTCGGGGAGCCGGATGAGGGATAGTCCTGACGCTCCTGGACATCGACCGGTAGCGTGGAACACGGGAGCCGAGCCTGACGATACGCGGGGGTCGCGCCTCGCACGCCCCTCCCGAACCTTGATGCGCCTCCGCCACCTAGCACCCACATAGCACCCCTGGTCAAGCAAAGCTCTCCAGATTCACTCGGCTGCTTGTTGCGCTTTGCGTACCAGAGGCAACGCGAAAAGGTTTAATGGGCGCGTGCTCCTGCGAGCGCCTCCGGCCCAACACCCCTGCGCTCGGAGATCTTCTTACTCCGAGGGCAATCTCCCTTGGATGCCGTCACTCCAAGGGACCGCTCGGAGTGACGGCTTTCCCTGTTATCCGAGCCATGAGATTGGTACAACTTCGTGAAGATCGTGCGACGTGTCGGGGCTACTCCACGCGAGCGCGGCAGCGCTTCTGGCCAGTCATGCCCTGACATCTTCGAGCTCAGCGACGGCAACTTCGCCGTCATTGGGCGCGAGGCCACCCTGGAACTCGACCCCGAGCTCCCGCCCGACGCTTCACGGGCCGACTACGAACGGATCGTCGTGATCACGCGCGACACCCTGCTGCGTGCCAAGAAGGACATCCCGGACCTCTGACCCCCGGGAACATGGTCATCGATAGACCGACGAGAGCCTGGCGGCACGACAGCGAACGCACGACTTCCCCTCCATAGCCCCTTTACTTTCCGCCTCTTCGACTCGCCTGGGCGGAATCCTGTCGGCCAGAACCCGGAGCCCGGCATCACCACGGTGCCGGGCACCTCGCATGTGGTCCGCAAGCCCGATCGCCCGTACGACGGCAGCCAGGTCCCGGATTCCGCCGACCGCTCGCCGACATCAGGCGACCGACGGCACCGCCACCGGGGGAACCGGACCCACATAGCGGGCCGCCGGGCGGATTATCTTCGAGTCCTCCGCCTGTTCCATGATGTTCGCGCTCCAGCCCACGACGCGGGCGGCGGCGAAGGTGGGCGTGAACATCTCGCGGGGCAGTCCGCAGAGTTCCATGACCACACCGGCGTAGAACTCCACGTTGGTGTGCAGCTCACGGCCCGGTTTGAGTTCGGCCAGGATCGCCTCCACCTGCCGTTCCACTTCGACCGCGAACTCGACGAGCGGGCCGCCGAACCCCTGAGCCATCCCGCGGAGCATCCGCGAGCGCGGGTCCTCCGTGCGGTAGACGGGGTGCCCGAACCCCATGATGCGCTCGCCGGCGAGCACGCGTTCGCGGATCCAGCCGTCGATACGGTCAGGGGTCCCGATCGCGTCGAGGGTGTCCAGGGCGCGACTGGGCGCACCGCCGTGGAGCGGACCGGAGAGAGCCCCGACCGCGCCCACGAGGCACGCCGCCACATCCGCACCGGTGGAAGCGATCACCCGCGCCGTGAACGTTGACGCATTGAATCCGTGGTCAATGGTTGAGATGAGGTACTGCTCGACTGCACGCGCGCGGGCGGCGTCCGGCTCCGAACCCGTCAACATGTACAGGTAGTTGGCGGCGTACCCCAGGTCGTCGCGCGGCTCCACCGGGTCCAGCCCCTGCCCGATCCGGTACAGCGCGGTGAGGAGGGTCGGCACGGCCGCCGTCGCCGCGAGACCGTCGTCGCGGCGACGGCCGGCGTCGATGTCGTACACCGGACGGAACCCCAGCGACGCTCCGAGCAGCGACAACCCGGTGCGCAGCCCGGCGAGGGGTCCCGAGGGCCCGGTCGCCGTCGCGATCGCGGGCAGCGCCGCACGCACGTCGTCCGGCAGCCGGCGCAGCCGCGCGGTGTGCGCGGTGAAGGCGGCGCGGCGTTCCGCGTCGGGCAGCTCGCCGTGCGCCAGCAGATGCCAGACGTCCTCGAAACCGCAGGTCAGCGCAAGGTCGACGGCCGAGTACTGGCGGTAGTGGTAGAAGCCCTCCAGTCCCCTGACGTCACCCAGTTCGGTGTCGGTGACGACGACGCCGGCGAGACCTCGCGGTACCTCGGCCCGCGCGTCGACGGAGGTGGACGCGGCTTGGTTGATCGGCATGTTTCCTCCCTGGAATTGATTCGACTGTCCATGATTGACTTCGCGACTGTCAACATTGATCCAATCAATATGCCGATCCACAGATACGGTGGCGTTCATGAGGGATCGAGAAGCGGCCACGCCGGCACACGAGGGTCGACGGCTCAGCACCAAGGAGACCGCCGAACTGCTGGGTGTGAAGCCGGAGACCGTGTACGCGTATGTGAGCCGAGGTCAGCTGAGCAGCCGACGCGAGCCGGGAGGACGCGGGAGCACGTTCGACACCAAGGAGGTCGAGGCTCTCGCGCGACGCAACAGACGTGAAGGCGGCGGCAGTTCGGGGGGCAGCGGTGAACTCTCCGTCCGCACCCGCATCACCTTGATCGACAAGGACCGGTACTACTTCCGGGGTGTCGACGCGACGGAACTGGCCTCCCGGTACTCCTACGAGGAGATCACCGAATGGCTGTGGACCGGCGAACTTCGCCCCGGCATCACCTTCACGGCCCCGGAGGCGTCCGTGGCCGCCGCCCGGCGCAGCGTCGACGCACTGCCCGAGCACAGCGGCCCGACCGACCGGCTGCGCGTGGCGACGATCGCCGCGGCGGCTGCCGACCCGCTGCGCTTCGACCTCTCCGAGGACGCCGTGCTGGGCACCGGACGCACCCTCATTCCCACCCTCGTCGCCGCACTGCCGGCCCTGCGACACGATCACCGCGACGAAGGCCCGCTGGCCCACCGGCTGTGGGCGCGCCTGAGCGGACGCGCACCTGACGAGGCGTCACTGCGCGTGCTGGACACAGCGCTTGGTCTGCTCGTCGACCACGACCTGGCCGCCTCGACGCTGGCGGTCCGGGTCGCGGCGTCGGCCCGCGCCCACGCGTACGCGGCCGTGTCCGCGGGCCTCGGCGTCCTCGAAGGACCCCTGCACGGGGCCGCCAGCGGACTCGCGCACCGACTGCTGCTGGACGTGCTCGACCAGGGCACGGCCGCTCCCGTCGTCGCCGACGAACTGCGCGCAGGGCGCCGCGTCCCCGGACTCGGACATCGGCTCTACCCGGGCGAGGATCCCCGCGCGCGTGCCCTCTTCGCCCTCCTGGAGGAGGTGCCCGGCGCGGCACCCGCGCTGGCGGCGGCCCGAGACGTGGTGACCACCACGGCCCGGCACACCCCGCTGCACGCCAACGTCGATCTCGCGCTGGCCGTCCTCACGGTCTCGTCCGGCATGCCGGCCTCCGCAGGAGAGACGGTCTTCGCCGTCGCCCGGACGGCGGGCTGGATCGCCCACACCCTGGAGGAGTACGCGGAACGCCCGTTGCGCATGCGGCCGAGCGGGCACTACGTGGGCGAACGGCCCCCGCAGCCGCTCCCCCGTTAGCCGGTGCACGCCGGGCGCGAGGGAAAGGATCTGCGCGCCCCATCCGGGCACTGCCGCTCCACCTGCGCTTCCGCACACCCCGCCAAGCGCCGGGACCACCCCTGGCGCGCCCCCGTGACGACGGCGGGAAGTCGCCCCGGGTGAAGTCAGGTTAGGCTCACCTCTGTGACTACGTGCACAACCGCGTCGCGGCAGCTCGACGAGCCCATCTCGGGAACCGCGGCCACCGCGAGGACATGGCTGCTCATCGAGCAGCCCGGACCCTGGGGTGCCAAGGCGCTCACTTCGAGCCACCTGGACCCCGCGCTCGGCCGTGCCCTCGAGGCGGCCGCCCAGGGCACGGGAGTGCGGATCGCCCTCATCCGGCGTCCTGGACGGCACGCCGACTGTGGTGCGCTCGCCGAGCGGCATGTGTACGCGGCCCACACCACCCCGGGAAACGTATGGCTACGCAGCGCCATGACCCGGGATCCCGGGCAACTGCTCGGCCTCGAACTCGCCGCGCTCGGCGCGGGTGATCCTCGCTCCTTCGACGAGGTTCTCCGGGGACAGCCCCATGCCGGCGATCCGCTGGCCCTCGTCTGCACCAACGGCAAGCGTGACCGCTGCTGCGCCCTGCTCGGACGCCCCCTGGCCGCGGAACTGGCCGCCTCCGGCGTCGACGGCACCTGGGAGGTCACTCATCTGGGCGGTCATCGCTTCTCACCCACCGTGCTGGTCCTTCCGTACGGGTACGCGTACGGAAGGACCGAGGCCCATGCCGTCAAGGAGGTCCTCCAGGGGGTACGGGAGGGCCGGGTCGTCACCGAGGGATGCCGTGGGAACTCCGCCTGGGAACGACCGGGCCAGGCGGCGGAACTGGCTGTACGGACGGCTTCGGGCGAGCACGCCGCCGGTGTCCTGACAGTGATCCGAACGGACGGCGCCGCACCGCGCTGGGAGGTGACCGTCGCCCACACCGACGGCCGCCTGTGGCGGGTCGTGGTCGCCCAGGGCGCCTCGCTGCCGCCGCGCCCGGAGAGCTGCGGTTCGGCACTCGGTTCACCCGCGCGGATGGACGTGGTGGCCGTGAGGCAGCTTGAGGAGACGGCCGTCGCCGTCGCCTGCTGAGGGCCCGGATCCCGAGTCCGGCGCGGGAACGCGTCCCGTGATCAAGAGATCCATGCCACACCGCCTTCGGAGGCCCGCACACGCCCCCGTACCGTCGGGGCATGAGCCCTACTCCCCCCGCTCGACGCCTGCGCCTCGGTCTGCCGCGGCAGGTGTTCGGCCAGGTGCTGCTGATGCAGATCGCCGTCGCGGCGGGAGTCGCCGTGCTCGCCACCGGCCTGTTCCTGGCACCGCTCAGCGCGCAGCTGGACGACCAGGCCATGCGGCGTGCCCTGGCGATCGCGCAGACCACGGCCGCCCAGCCGCAGATCGCCCTGGACCTCCAGAGGACGGCCCCTTCCAGGACCGGCCCCGTGCAGGTCGAGGCCGAGCGGATACGGAAGGCGAGCGGCGCCGACTACGTCGTCGTGATGAACCTGCGGGGCATTCGTTGGTCGCACAGAGTCCCCGCCGAGATCGGCAGACCTGTCTCCACGAGCGCGAAGCGGGCTCTGTCCGGCCAGGACGTCATGGAGATCGACACCGGCACCCTGGGGCGCTCGGCACGGGGCAAGGTGCCGCTGCGTGACGCCGGCGGCAGGATCGTCGGCGCGGTGTCGGTCGGCATCAAGTACGGCAACGTGCGGGCCCGTCTGATCGGCGCGATCCCTGGACTGTTCGCGTACGCGGGCGGGGCCATGGCCGTCGGTGCCCTGGCCGCGTATGTGATCTCGCGCAGGGTCCAGCGGCAGACCCGTGACCTGGCCTTCTCCGACATCTCGGCGCTGCTGGAGGAACGGGAGGCGATGCTGCACGGTATCCGGGAGGGCGTGGTCGCCCTGGATCGCGGCGGTCGCGTACGGCTTCTGAACGACGAGGCGCAGCGGCTGCTCGGGGTCGGTGCCGAGGCCGTCGGGCAGCCGCTCGACACGGCGCTTGGTCCGGGCCGTACGACGGATGTGCTCGCGGGGAGAGTCACCGGCACGGACCTGCTGACCGTCCGGGGGCAGCGTGTGCTGGTCGCCAACCGGAGGCCCACCGAGGACGGCGGCGCCGTCGCCACCTTGCGCGACCGGACCGAGCTGGAGCAGCTGGGCCGCGAACTCGACTCCACGCACGGGCTGATCGACGCCCTGCGAGCGCAGGACCACGAGCACGCCAACCGGATGCACACGCTCCTGGGGCTGCTCGAACTGGAGATGTACGACGACGCCGTGGAGTTCGTCGGAGAGGTGGTCGGAGACCACAGGGTCACCGCGGAACAGGTCACCGAGAAGATCCACGATCCGCTGCTCGCCGCGCTCCTGGTCGGCAAGGCGACCGTGGCGACCGAGCGTGGCGTGGCGTTGTGGGTCGCGGACCGGACACTGCTGCCGGACCGGCTGGTCGACCCGCGCGGGCTGGTCACCGTCGTCGGCAACCTCGTCGACAACGCGCTCGACGCCGTGGCCGGAACACCGCACGCGCGCGTGGAGGTCGAGCTGCGGACCGAGGGGCGAACCGTCGTGCTGCGGGTACGGGACACCGGGCCCGGAATCCCGGAGGAGCGACGGGAGTTGATCTTCACGGACGGCTGGAGCACCAAGCAGCCGCCGGCACACGGCAAGCGCGGCATCGGCCTCTCCCTGGTGCGGCGCCTCGCCGAACGGCAGGGCGGCAGCGCGGAGGTGTGCGACGCGGACGGCGGCGGCGCGCAGTTCACGGTCGTGCTGCCGGAGGCGCTGACGGACCCGTCACTCGCACCGCAGGAGGCTGCCGGGGACACCGGGAACCTCTGGAACAACGAGAACGTCAGGAACATCGGAAACACCGGAAGTGTCTTCGGGGAGTCGTCGTGATCGACGTCCTGGTCGTGGACGACGACACGCGGGTCGCCCGCGTCAACGCCGCCTACGTGGAGAGGGTTCCGGGCTTCCGTGTCACGGGCCAGGCTCACAGCGCGGCCGAGGCACTGCGCCGGATGGAGACGGTGCCGCCGCCGGACCTGGTCCTCCTCGACCACCACCTGCCGGACGAGACGGGTCTCGCGGTCGTCCAGGAGATGCGCAGGCGGGGCCTTCAGATCGATGTGATCATGGTGACCGCGGCCCGTGACCTGACGACCGTCCGGACGGCGCTGCGCCAGGGCGTACTCCAGTACCTGGTCAAGCCGTTCTCGTTCGCCGGGCTGCGGGCCAAACTGGAGTCGTACGCGGACCTGCGGCGCACCCTCGACCGCGGCGGTACGGCCGAGCAGGCCGATGTCGACCTGATCTTCGGGACGCTCGCATCGGGCGCGGTGCCCGACCTGCCGACGGGACACTCCCCTGCGACCGCCGCGCTCGTACGGCGGGCCCTGCTGAACGCGGAGAGCTCGCTGTCGGCCCAGGAGGTCGCGGAGGAGACCGGACTGAGCCGGCAGACCGCACAGCGCTATCTGAAGCTCCTGGAGCGTACGGGGAAGGCCCGTCTGACCCTGCGCTACGGCGACGCGGGCCGCCCGGAGCATCGCTATGCCTGGGCGACCCGCGACTGAGACACGTCCGGCGCGGAGGAGACGGCGGGCTGGGCGTGTTCTCAGCCCCGTCCGGTCAGCCGGTGGCCTTCTTCACGAACTCCGTGGTGTACGTCTTGCTCAGGTCCACATGGGCGTTCTTGATGTTCGGGTTGAACGCCTTGAGGACCTTCTCGACGGTCTCGGGCCCGTTCTCGGGCATCACCCCGTCGTCGGTGAACATCGGCAGCGTGCTCTTGATCGCCGCGGCGTAGAGCGTCTGGTTGCCCTGGGAGTAGTCGGCGGGCATCTTGGCGGCGATCTCTGAGGCGCTGTGCTCGGACATCCACCGCAGGGTCTTCACGAAGGCGTCGGCCAGCTTCTGGACCGTCTCCTTGTGACTGTTGACCCAGTCCGTCTGCATGTACAGGCTTGACGAGGGGTACGGACCGCCGAGCGCCTTCTGCGAACCCTCGGGCGTGCGCATGTCGATGAGTACCTTGCCGAGGTTCTTCTCCATGACCGTGGCGACGGTCGGGTCCGTCGTCATGCCGCCGTCGATGGCGCCCTGCTGGAGGGCGGAGACGAACGTCGGTCCGGCGCCGACGGCGACCGGCGTGAACTCGCTGACCTGCACGCCGTTCTTGACGGCGAGGTACTTCGTGAGGAAGTCGGTCGAGGAGCCCAGTCCGGTGATGCCGAGCTTCTTGCCCTTGAAGTCCTTGGGTGACGTGATGTCGCCCGAACGCTTGGCGGAGACGATCTCGACCTCGCCGGGTGCGTGGGAGAACTGCACGACCGATTCGACGGACTTGCCCTTGGTCTGAAGGTCGAGCGTGTGGTCGTAGAAGCCGACGGCTCCCTGCACCTGTCCCGAGACGAGGGCGGTCTCGGCCTGGACACCGGCCGGCTCGCTGAGGAGCTCGACGTTCAGGCCCGCGTCCGCGAAGTAGCCGAGCCGCTGGGTGAGCATCGCCGGCATGTAGATGACCTTGTCCAGTCCCCCGACCATGATCTTGACGTGCTCCCCCTTGCCGCCACCCCCACCGCTGCCGGAGCCGGCCGACGTGCTCGCCGCGTCGTTGGCGCAGGCGGTGAGCGAGGTGAGAGCGAGCAGACCGGCGGCTGCCAGCGCGGTGTATCTGGCGGTCTTGCGCATGATGGTTCACGTCCTTGTGAGTGGTGGGGAAACTGTGCGTGCGTACGGCGGGATCGCGCGTGCAGAGGGGATCGCCCGTACCGGCGGGTTCGTGCGTACGGGTGGGCTCGTGCGTGCGTGAGGCGGAGAGCGAGCGGAGTGGCCGGGTCAGCGGTCGGATTCCGACGGCTTCCAGCGGAAGATGCGGCGTTCGCCGAAGGTCAGCAGCCCCTCGGCGAGCAGTGCGACGACGGCGAGGATAACCATCGCCGCGTACACCCCGGCCGCGTTGAAGGTGCCCTGGGACTGAGCGACGAGCAGGCCGATGCCTTTGGTCGCGCCGATGTACTCACCGACGATCGCGCCGATGAGCGCGAAGCCGAAGCTGACATGGAGGCTGGTGAAGATCCACGAGGTGGCGGAGGGGATGACGACCTGGAGCGTCACCCTGCGGTCGCTCGCGCCGAGGATCCGGGCGTTGGCCACCAGGTTCCGGTCGACCTCCCGGGCACCTTGAAAGGCGTTGAAGAACACCGGGAAGAACACGAGCACCACGGCCGAGGCGACCTTGGAGGCGGGTCCGAGCCCGAACCAGATCACGAAGATGGGCGCGAGAACGATCCTCGGTATGGAGTTGAGCACCTTGATGTAGGGACCAAGAATGTCCGCGAGCAAGGTGATCCGCCCCAGGGCGATGCCGAAGAGCACACCGCTGACCACACCGATGCCCCAGCCGAGCAGGGCCTCGTGCAGCGTGTACCAGATCTGCTCGCCGAGGGGACCGAGCGCGGTCCCGTGCATCACCCAGGTCTGGATCTGTTCCCAGATCTTCGAGGGCATCGAGAAGTTGAACGGGTCGATGATCTCGGCCCGCGAGAGCACCTCCCACAGGCCGAGCACGACGACCAGGAGCAGCACCCGGGCGGCGCCGACCACGATCTTGCGCTTGCGGGCGGCACGGGCGCGGGAGTGTTCGCGGCCCGGGGTCTTGGCCGTGTCGACGACCGGAGCGCTGAGAACCTCAGGCGACATGAGCGGCACCCCTTTCGCGGGTGATGCGGACCTCTTCGCCGAGCGACTCCCAGATCTCGCGGTAGATCTCGATGAACCGCGGCTCCAGGCGCACCGATTCGACCTTGCGCGGCCGGGGCAGATCGATGTCGAAGATCTCCTTCACGGTGGCGGGGCCCGCGGTCATCACGACGACCCTGTCGGCGAGCGCGATGGACTCCTCCAGGTCGTGGGTGACGAAGACGACCGAGGCGCCCGTGCCTTCCCACAGTTCGAGCAGTTCGTCGGACATGAGCGCCCTCGTCTGGACGTCGAGCGCAGAGAAGGGCTCGTCCATCAGCAGGATCTCGGGGTCGTTGACGAAGGTGGCCGCGAGGGCGACGCGCTTGCGCTGACCACCGGAGAGCTGGTGCGGATAGCGGTCCTCGAAGGCCGCGAGCCCGACCCGGGCGAGCCATTCCCTGGCCTGTTCCTTGGCCTCCGCCTTGGGCACTCCACGGAACCGGGGTCCGGCCATCACGTTGGAGAGAACCGTGCGCCACGGGAAGGTGGCGTCCTGCTGGAAGACGAAGCCGACCTTGCCCCCGACGCCGGCGACCGGCTCCCCGGCGACCAGGACCTCGCCCTCGGTGGGCTCCTCAAGACCGCTGACCAGGGTCAGCGTGGTGGACTTCCCGCAGCCGGTCGGTCCGACGACGGCTACGAACTCGCCCCGGCCGACCGTCAGGTCGAGGTCCCTGACGGCCGTGTGCAAACCCCCTGACGGGGTCTTGAAGATCTTGCTCGCGCCGCGCAGCTCGATGGCGGGACTGGTGTCTGTGCTCATGGCCCGGGACCGTAGATGTGGTGCGGGCCACAGCATCAGTCTTCTCGGCGCAACGCGTTCTTCTGCTCGCAAGGGTCTGTTGTGCTCATTTTGCTCGCGCTACAACAGCGGAGCCGAAACACGGGCGCAACAAACGCCCAGGCCTTGAGAGAAAGAGGCCCGATGATTGACGTCCTGGTCGTGGACGACGACTTCCGCGTCGCCGAGATCAACGCGAGGTACGTGAGCAAGGTTCCCGGATTCCAGGTGACCGCTCGCGCGCACAGCGCCGCCCAGGCTCTGGCCGCGATCGAGCGTGCTCCCGTCGACCTGGTGCTGCTCGACCACTATCTGCCGGACCGCACGGGCCTCGAACTCGTCCACCGGATGCGGGAGAACGGTCACGGCACCGACGTCATCATGATCACGGCGGCCGGCGATGTGGCCACCGTTCGGGCGGCGATGCGCCTGGGCGCCCTGCACTACCTGATCAAACCGTTCACCTTCACCGCCCTGCGCACACGCCTCGATTCGTACGCCGCCCTGCGCCGCACCGTCGACCGCGTGGGCGGACACGGGGTGACGGGCCAGGAGCAGGTGGACCGGATCTTCGGGGCTCTGCGCACCGCGCCCGCGCCGTCCTCCCTCGGGCTGCCCAGTGGCCATTCGGAGCCGACCACGGACCTGATCTGCGATGTGCTGCACCAGGCGGGCCGGCCGTTGTCCGCCCACGAGGTGGCATCCGAGACCGGCCTGAGCCGGTCCACCGCCCAGCGCTACCTACGGCACCTGGAACAAGCGGGGCGCCTGCGCCTCTCTCTCAAATACGGCGACACGGGGCGCCCGGAACACCGCTACGCGTGGGTGGCACCCTGAGCCGGCGTTCCCCGGCCGCAGCAGGCTGCCGTCCGGGTCATGCCGTCTCAGGGCGGTCGTGTACGAGGCCTCGTGCCCCTCAGACAGCCCCGGCACCGGTGAGCGCGCGGACCTCGAGCTCTGCGTGCTTGGCCTCGTCGGGCGGCTCCGTCGAGGTGACGGTCCCGAGCCAGCCGGCGACGAAGCCCAGGGGGATCGACACCAAGCCGGGGTTCTGAAGCGGGAAGTACTGGAAGTCCACGCCCGGGAAGAGCGATTCGGGACTGCCCGACACCACCGGCGAGAGCAGCACGAGCAGCAGCGCGGGCACCAGGCCGCCGTACACGGCCCACACCGCGCCGCGCGTCGTGAAGGACCGCCAGAACAAGGAGAACAGCAGCACCGGCAGATTCGCGGACGCGGCCACGGCGAAGGCGAGCCCGACCAGGAAGGCCACGTTGAGGTCCCGGGCGAGAAGGCTCAGGGCGATGGCGATCACCCCGATACCGACCGACGCGCCACGCGCCACCGTGACCTCACCTCGTTGCTTGGCCCGGCGGCGACGCAAGGAGGCGTACAGGTCGTGGGCCACGGCCGCCGAGGACGCGAGGGTCACACCGGCGACGACCGCGAGAATGGTGGCGAAGGCGATGGCGGCAACGATGGCGAACAGGACCGTTCCGCCGGTGGAATCAGCCCCGCCGCCCAGGTCCAGGGCCAGCAGCGGAACTGCGGTGTTGCCCGCGGCGTTCGATCCCCGCACCGCCTCGGGACCGACGACGGCGGCCGCGCCGAAGCCCAGCACGATCGTCATCAGATAGAAGCCGCCGATGAGCCCGATCGACCACAGGACCGAGCGCCGGGCGGCTCGCGCGGTCGGCACGGTGTAGAAGCGCGACAGAATGTGCGGCAACCCGGCGGTACCGAGGACGAGCGCGAGCCCGAGGCTCATGAAGTCGAAGCGTGCCGTCCAGTCGCCGCCGTACTTCAGTCCGGGTGCGAGGAAGGCCATGCCGTGCCCGCTGCGCCGCGCGGCCGTACGCAACAGCTCGTCGATGTTCCCGTGGAACCGCAGCAGGACGAGCACGGTGAGAGCGATGGCCCCGCCGATCAGTAGAACGGCCTTGACGATCTGGATCCAGGTGGTCGCCCTCATCCCTCCCATCGACACATAGATCACCATGAGCGCGCCGACACCGATCACGGTCCAGTTGCGCGCCGCGCCGCTCGTGCCTCCGAGCAGCAGGGAGACCAGGCTGCCCGCACCCACCATCTGCGCCACGAGATACAGGACGGACACCACCACCGATGAGGTGCCGGCCGCGATCCGCACCGGCCTTTCCACCATCCGGGCCGCGACGACGTCGGCGAGCGTGAACCGGCCGCAGTTGCGCACCAGCTCGGCGACGAGGAAGAGAACGACCAGCCAGGCCACCAGGAATCCCACGGCGTACAGCAGACCGTCGTAGCCGTACAGGGCGATGAGTCCCGTGACTCCGAGGAAGGAGGCGGCCGACATGTAGTCCCCGGAGAGCGCGAAACCATTCTCCATCGGCGAGAACAGCCTCCCGCCCGCGTAGAACTCCTCGGCCGAGCCATGCCGGTTGCGACTCACCCACGTCGTGATCGCCAGCGTCACCGCGACGAACGCGCTGAACAGCAGTAGGGCCAGGGTCTGATGGTGACCGCTCACCGCGCACCACCCCGGGCGTTTCGCGTCATCTCCTGGGTGTCCCAGCGCAGTTCGAGCGCCGCCCGGTCCCGGCGCAGCCGCGCGTGCCGTGCGTAGGCCCACGCGAGCAGGAATGTCGTGAGGAACTGTCCGAGTCCCGCGAGCAGGGCCACGTTCACCGCACCGACGACGGGTCGCGCCATGAACCCCGGCGCGGTGGTCGCTGTCACCACATAGCCCACGTACCAGGGGAAGAAGACGGCGACGGCCGGAATCACGAACCTGCGGTACCGGCCGCGCACTTCCTGGAAGGCGGCGCTGCGCTGCACCTCCAGATAGACGTGGGCGGCTCCGCCGGGTCGTTCCTCGTGCTCCGAGCGGGCGGCCGGCACGGCGGGAGCGAACGCGCCCGTGCCGTCCAACTCGCCCCAGCCGGAAGCGAGTGCGTCGTACCAGGGGTCGTCGAACCGGACCTCCCCCGTGTCGCCGCCGTCGTGCTTCTCCACCGAACTCTCCTTGTCCGCGACCCGTTTCCGCCGCGTACCCAAGGATGTGCAGATCGGAGGGCTTCCTGACTCCTCTCTCCGTACCCTTCACCCCATTAGGTGACCTCATCTCACGGGCGGCCGCACGAGACCTTTCCCATAGGCATAACGGACCGCTTGTGCGCGGTCCTTGAGACCCGCCTTGGCGAAGAGATTGTTGATGTGGGTCTTCACCGTGGCCGTGGACACATGCAGCTTGCGGGCGATCTCGTGGTTGCTGAGTCCCTCGGCGATCAGCAGGAGCACCTCCGTCTCGCGCGAGGTGAGTCCGTCCGGGGCCTCCGGGGGTGGGGCCGGCTCCGGTTCCGGGTACGACAGCCGCTCCAGCAGCCGCCGCTGGATGCTCGGCGAGAGCCCGGCGTCCCCGGAGAGCACGCTCTCCACGGCCCGCACGATCTCCTCACCCCCCGCGTCCTTGGTCAGATAGCCCCGGGCCCCGGCACGAAGTGCCGGGAACAGCGACTCGTCGTCCACGAACGTCGTGAGCACGACGACCTGGGTCCCGGGATGTTCGGTACGGATGCGCCGGGTCGCCTCGACCCCGTCGCAGCGGGGCATGCGCAGATCCATCAGCACGACGTCCGGGGCGAGTTCGGCCACGAGTTCCACGGCTTCGGCGCCGTCACCGGCCGCTCCGACGACCTCGATCCCCGGGAGCAGTCCCAGCAGCATCACGATGCCTTCGCGCACGACCGTCTGATCGTCCGCGACCACGACCCGCGCCGGTCTCCTGCCTTCCACCCGCTCGGTCATACCGGCACCTTCAGCGTCACCACGAACCCCTCCTCGCCCGGTCCGGCATTCAGCGAGCCGCCCAGCAGTTCGGCGCGCTCCCGCATGCCCAGCAGACCGTAACCGGCACCCGAACCGCTGAGTTCGCCCGGTTTTCCACCCGAATCCCGTACGTCCAGGGTCACTTCGTGCTCGCCGTAGTCCAGTCTTATGTCGATCTTGGCGCCCGGAGCATGCTTGCGTACGTTCGTGAGCGCCTCCTGCGCGACTCGGCGTACCGCCTGGGAGGCCTCCGCCGGCAGTGGCTGGCGCTCACCGGTCACGTTGACACCGGCGCACCCTGCGGTGGCGACGAGTTCGCCGAGGAAGTCCTCCAGCGGAGACATCTCGCCCCGGAGCGCGGAGAGTGCCTGCCGGGTCTCGGAGAGCCCCTCGCGGGCCATTCCTCTTGCCGCCACGACCCGTTCGAGGATGGTCTCCCGGTCCGCTCCTCTTTCGATCATCAATCGTGCCGCTTCCAGATGCACGAGCTGCGCCGAGAGACTGTGGGCCAGGACGTCGTGGATCTCCCGGGCTATGCGCGCCCGCTCCGCGAGGGCCGCCGACTGCGCCTCGGCGGCGCGGGCCGCGCGTTCCTGGGCCAGCAGCCGCTGCGCACTCGCCCGCGCTTCCGCGTCGAGACGGAGCACGTAACCCGCGAGCGCCAGCCCCGCGGTGGTGGCCGCGGAGGTCAGCCAGACGTCGTTGTCGAGTGCCGCGTACGCGGTCAACGCCACCGCCGTGGCCGGGAGGGCGGCCGCGAGAGGCAGCCGTTCGATGGCGGCGACTCCACAGCCGCACAGCAGGACGAGTGCCGGGATCCGGAAACCCGCGCCGTACCCGGCGGATGCGACCGCCAGCAGCAGAGCGAGCAGCGCCAGGGACGGCAGCAGACGATGCTCCAGCGTGGTCCGCCAGAACCCCCAGGCGAGGAAACCGCACACCGCGATTCCCATGACGCCGCCGGCGAGTGCCCAGCCACCGAGCTCGGAGTTCGTGAGTGTCGTGGCCACGAGCATGACGAGGACGATGGTGCGCGTGACCTGAGCGAGCACCCGGCGGGCCTTGTGCACGCCCACTCGGGAGAGTGCCTCACGAGAAGGCCAGCGCGTCCAGACGTTGTCCGTCACAGGCGCTCCTTCCGCAGGACCTGGCGCACACCGTCACCGTACGCCGGGGCCTGTCCGGTCGGCCTCGGCTCCAGGGACTGAGCCCGCCAGGTCAGCAGCCCGGAACGGACCAGCAGGGTGGCCGCCAGGCCGAGCATCAGGGCAGAGGAGTTCTGGTGCACCCCGAGCTGGGCGCCGATGCCGAACAGACCCAGGCGCAGACAGATGCCGACGGCCCATACGGCCCCGCTGGCCTTGGTGCTCCTGCTCCACACGGAGCCGTCCGGCTCCGTCCATATCCGCGTCGTCCAGGCCCACCCGGCTCCGATGGCCAGAGCCGTCACCAGTTCCGTGCCCAGCAGGAAGGACGACTCGACCTGGTGGTGCGGGTCGATCACGCCGGGCTCACGCAGCGCGACGACGGCGAGAACGGCGGGCACGATCCACCAGCGACGGTCCGAGCCGATTCGGCGCGCGCCGAACTGGCGTGCGATGACCACAGCGGCGACGGCGAAGATCACCACGGCATTCATGAGCCCGGACATGGACGGCCTCCGTGAGCGAGAAGGGGATGTCCGCAGCGAGCGCTGCCGACCTCTTCGACGCTACGGAAATCGCGCGCTCGGCAGATCGGAGCCCGGGTGGATCGTGGGTGGATCCCGCACACGCTCGTCCCTCCACCCACGGGTGGACCCGCCGCCCCCGCACCGAGCCTGCATCACACGGCCCGCGCCTCGATGGGGCAGGCCACAGGCTTGTTTCGCCCCCTCCGCCCCTACCCGTCCCGTGCCTGGGGCTCCGCCCCAGACCCCGCTCCTCAAGCGCTGGAGGGGCTGGATTCTCCCCACGCTCGAAAGACGGACGGAGGCCCCCAGTCAGGTGCGCGCGGGGGGGGGCGTCTCGGTACACGCCCCCGGCACGGTCCCGAACCGGTGGCCTCCGGCAGGGCTACGCGTCGATCCGCGACCGGTCCAGCGTCGCGGCCGAGCTCGAGATGAACTCCTTGCGCGGCGCCACGTCGTTCCCCATCAGCAGGTCGAACACCTGCTCGGACGCCTCCAGGTCGGAGATGTTGATCCGACGCAGGGTGCGGAACCGCGGATCCATCGTCGTCTCGGCCAGCTGATCGGCGTCCATCTCGCCGAGACCCTTGTAGCGCTGGATCGAGTCCTTGTAACGCACACCCTTGCGCTGGAGCTCCAGCACCGTCTCCCGCAGCTCACGGTCCGAGTACGTGTAGACGTACTTGTCCTGGCCCTTCTTGGGCTGACTGAGCTCGATCCGGTGCAGCGGCGGAACCGCGGCGAACACGCGCCCCGCCTCGACCATGGGCCGCATGTACCGCTGGAACAGCGTCAGCAGCAGAATCCGGATGTGCGCGCCGTCGACGTCGGCGTCGACGAGGAGAATGATCTTCCCGTAGCGCGCCGCGTCGATGTCGAAGGTCCGCCCGGAGCCCGCCCCTATGACCTGGATGATCGCGCCGCACTCGGCGTTCTTCAGCATGTCCGTCACGGACGCCTTCTGAACGTTGAGGATCTTGCCCCGGATCGGCAGCAGCGCCTGGAACTCGGAGTTGCGGGCCAGCTTCGCCGTACCCAGCGCGGAATCGCCCTCGACGATGAACAGCTCGCTGCGCTCGACGTCGTCACTGCGGCAGTCGGCGAGCTTGGCGGGCAGCGAGGAGGACTCCAGCGCGGTCTTCCGGCGCTGCGCGTCCTTGTGCTGACGGGCGGCGATCCGCGTGCGCGCGGCGGCGACGGCCTTCTCCATGACGACACGCGCCTGCGCGGCCTCGTCCCGCTTGGTGGAGGTCAGGAACGCCTTGAGCTCCTTGGTCACCACGTTCGTCACGATCCGGCGGGCGGCCGAGGTCCCGAGGACCTCCTTCGTCTGCCCCTCGAACTGCGGCTCGGCGAGACGCACGGTGACGACGACCGTGAGTCCTTCCAGGGCGTCGTCCTTGACGATGTCGTCCTCGGCGACACGCAGCAGCTTCTTGGTCCGCAGGACCTCGTTCATCGTCCTGGCGACTGCCTGCTCGAAGCCGGCGACATGGGTGCCGCCCTTGGGAGTGGCGATGATGTTCACGAACGACTTCAGGGTCGTGTCGTAGCCGGTGCCCCAGCGCATCGCGACATCGACGCCCAGCTCACGGGTGACCTCGGTCGGAGTCATCTGACCGTGCTCGTCGAGCACCGGGACGGTCTCCTTGAAGGTGCCCTGCCCGGAGAAGCGGAGGACATCGCAGACCGGCTTGTCGGTCGCCAGGAACTCGCAGAACTCGCTGATGCCGCCGTCGAAGCGGAACGACTCCTCGCCCTTGCTGCCGCCCTCGCCGAGCCCGAATTCGTCGCGGACGACGATGGTCAGGCCGGGGACCAGGAAGGCGGTCTGGCGGGCGCGCTGATGGAGGTGCTCCAGCGAGAGCTTGGCGTCCTTGAGGAAGATCTGGCGGTCGGCCCAGTAGCGCACGCGCGTACCGGTGCGGGTCTTCGGGATCCGCTTGAGCTTGCGCAGCCCGCTCGTCGCGTCGAAGGCCCCGTCGGGCCCGTCGGCCTTGAAGACTCCCGGGGTGCCGCGGCGGAAGCTCACCGCGTGGGTCTGGCCGTTGCGGTCCACCTCGACGTCCAGCCGTGCGGAGAGCGCGTTCACCACGGAGGCGCCCACGCCGTGCAGACCGCCGGAGGCCGCGTACGAGCCGCCGCCGAACTTGCCACCCGCGTGCAGCTTGGTCATGACGACCTCGACGCCGGAGAGGCCCGTCTTGGGCTCCACGTCGACGGGAATGCCACGACCGTTGTCCCGCACCTCGACGGAGGCGTCGTCGTGCAGGATGACCTCGATGTGGTCGCAGTAGCCCCCGAGCGCCTCGTCGACGGAGTTGTCGATGATCTCCCAGAGGCAGTGCATCAGGCCACGACTGTCGGTCGACCCGATATACATGCCCGGGCGCTTCCGCACCGCCTCGAGCCCCTCAAGGACGAGCAGATGCCGCGCGGTGTAGTTGGAACCGTCACGGTCTGCTCCGGTCAGCAGCGCTGTGGACGGCACGGACGTATCGGCGGTCACGCGGTTCGCTCCTCGCTGAATTTCATGGGAGACCCTTTTGGGTAAGGGCCCGGCTTCGGTTGCCGCTCAGAGGGTACCGAGGCCTGGTAGAGCCGTTGTAGCACCACCCTCGCATGAACTCACCCTAGTCCAGGATCGCATGAGTGTTCGATCCCTCGATGGAGTGAAGTACATATCACGTTCCCTTCGAGGCATGAACCATTTAGGCTCCGGGCACGTCCTCATGAACAACCGGCAATCCAGCCGGGAGGACCGACCCCCGACAGACAGCGCGAACCCGTACAGACACAAAGACACGCAATACGGCTCATTCGCCGCCAACCGGCAGCAGACAGCCGTCTCGAAAGAAAATTTCGAGGAAAAGCCGCGAGCGGGAACGTTTTCGGCCTGGTTGGATGTTGACCCTGGTACGACAGCTCGTCGAGCTAGAGAAGAGGCGACGTGACTACTGTTCTGACCCCCGCGAGCCCGCTGACGGCCGCTGACCGCTGCGACCGTTGCGGCGCCCAGGCATATCTGCGCGTCGTCCTCCTGAGCGGCGGAGAACTGCTCTTCTGCGCCCACCACGGTCGCAAGTTCGAGCCGGAACTCAAGAAGATCGCCGCTGAGATACAGGACGAGACGGAGCGGCTCACGACCGTTCCCGAGAGCGTCAACGACGAAGATCGCTGAGCCTTCGCATCAACGACGAGCGGGTGCCGGCGAGAGGCCGGTGAGTGGGCGGTCACACCCTGGACACAGGGAGTGGCCGCCCGCACTCGTATCGCAACGCCATTACCGAGAGCTCTCAGCGCCTCGCGTTCAGCGCTTGGACGGCCTCGGAGACCCGCGTGTAGACACCCGGGCTCCCCGCGCGCCCACAGCCGCTCCCCCAGGACACCAGGCCGATGAGACGACCCTGGGCGACCAGCGGCCCGCCACTGTCCCCCTGACAGGCGTCACGGCCGCCCGCCGCCTCTCCGGCGCAGACCATGGACGCCGCGTCATAGGCCCCGGACTCGTTTCCGGGATAGGCCCGCTCGCACGAGGAGTCGGGAAGGACGTGGACATCCGCGGCTCGCAGGCCGCTCGCATAGTCGCCGCCGCCCGTCAGATCGCCCCAGCCGTAGACCACGGCGGCGGTCCCCGGCGCGTACGCGGGATCCTCGGAGGGGGCCATGCGGATCACGGAGGCGGCCGGCAGCGGCTCGGCCAGCGTCAGCACACCGAAGTCACCGGCGTTCGTCTCACTGTCGTAGTGCGGGTTGACCCAGATGTCGCTGACCGGGATCTCCTTGCCCTCGTCGGACATGAGATCCCCGCGCCCCGCGATGACCTTCAGATCGCCTGTCCGGCGCGGCGGCGCCCCCAGCACGTCGTCGCCGAGGCAGTGGGCCGCGGTCAGGACCGTGGTCCGGCCGACGACCACTCCCCCGCAGAACTGTCCCGCGCGCGTACCTCCGAACCGGTCACGACTGGACAGCGCGACCGTCCACGGACTGTCGGAGATCCGGACCGGGCGGCTTCCGATGACAACGCTGTCAGAAGACGCCAGAGCGGGGGTCGTCAGCGATATCACCGCTGTGGCGGCCGCAAGGGCCAGGGTCGGGACGTAGGGACGGCGCATGCGCGCTCCTCACACTGGGAGGGTCGTGGAACACCCAGAGTCATCCAGGGAGCGGCTGCACGCACTCCGCGCACACGACGAGGGCCCGATCCCCCAGAGGAGGTCGGGCCCTCGTCGACGTGCGGCCGAGGCCTAGTCGAGGTAGTCGCGCAGCACCTGGGAACGCGACGGGTGACGCAGCTTCGACATGGTCTTGGACTCGATCTGGCGGATCCGCTCACGGGTCACGCCATACACCTTGCCGATCTCGTCGAGGGTCTTCGGCTGACCGTCGGTGAGACCGAAGCGCATCGAGACGACGCCCGCCTCGCGCTCGGACAGGGTGTCGAGGACCGAGTGCAGCTGCTCCTGGAGGAGCGTGAAACTGACCGCGTCGGCCGGGACAACGGCCTCGGAGTCCTCGATGAGGTCACCGAACTCGCTGTCACCGTCCTCGCCCAGCGGGGTGTGCAGGGAGATGGGCTCACGCCCGTACTTCTGGACCTCGATGACCTTTTCGGGGGTCATGTCGAGCTCCTTGGCCAGCTCCTCCGGAGTGGGCTCACGGCCCAGGTCCTGGAGCATCTGGCGCTGGACGCGCGCGAGCTTGTTGATGACCTCGACCATGTGCACCGGGATACGGATGGTGCGGGCCTGGTCGGCCATGGCGCGGGTGATCGCCTGTCGGATCCACCAGGTGGCGTACGTGGAGAACTTGTAGCCCTTGGTGTAGTCGAACTTCTCGACCGCGCGGATCAGACCGAGGTTGCCCTCCTGGATGAGGTCCAGGAAGAGCATGCCGCGACCGGTGTAGCGCTTGGCCAGGGAGACCACCAGACGGAGGTTGGCCTCCAGGAGGTGGTTCTTGGCGCGGCGGCCGTCCTCGGCGATGATCTCGAGCTCGCGCTTGAGCTTGGGGGCGAGCTTGTCGGCGTTGGCCAGCTTGTCCTCGGCGAACAGTCCGGCCTCGATGCGCTTGGCGAGCTCGACCTCCTGCTCGGCGTTGAGCAGCGGGACCTTGCCGATCTGCTTGAGGTAGTCCTTGACCGGGTCTGCGGTGGCACCGGCGGCGGCGACCTGCTGCGCGGGCGCGTCGTCCTCGTCCTCGTCGGACAGGACGAAGCCCTGGGCGCCGTCCTCGGCGGGCTCCTCCGCACCGGGCTTGCCGGGGGTCTCCTCGGTCGCCTCGTCGTCGACGAGCTCGGCGTCGTCCTTCTTGGCGCTCGTCTTCTTGGCCGCCGTCTTCTTGGCGACCGTCTTCTTGGCGACGGTCTTCTTAGCCGTCGTCTTCTTGGCTGCGGCGGGCTTGCCTGCGGAGGCGTCCTCGGACGGATCGTCGGCGAGGGCGGCCGGAGCCGCGGTGGCGGTGGCCTTCTTGGCGGTCACCGTCTTGGCCGCCACCGTCTTGGTGGCGGTGCGCTTGGCCGGACTCTTCGCTGCGACGCTCTTTCGGGTGCGCTTGGGCTCCGCGGCACTGACCATCAGCGTCACACCCTCTTCCTCGAGGATCTGGTTGAGGCTGCGCAGTACGTTCTTCCACTGAGTGGCCGGAATCTGGTCAGCTTCGAAGGCCCGACGCACGTCATCGCCGGCGATCTGCCCCTCAGCCTTTCCCCGCTCGATGAGCGCCATGACAGAGACGGACTCGGCGATCTCCGGCGGGAGCGTACGGGATGTGCTGGCCGACACGAACAACCTCTCGGAACGTTGAAAAACGGCTTCCGGCCCCGTCCACTGCGGACAGGAACCGACGACCGCCGACTGGGGATGGGCCGACGGCGCGGGCGGGGACCGGGAAGATGCACAGCGCCACACACGGCGTCTGTATTCCTTCCTCGGGTATCACCTCTTAGGTCATCGCGCTGCCCCGAAGAGCGTTACGCCCAATCTGCGTGGCCCGAGTCACACCGCGTAAGCGCTCAAAAGATGGCAGACCCTATCAAGCCAGGTTAGTTCATGATCAGCCACCCGGTCGCACCGTCGGGACCTCGCCGAATCCGCGAAGGATCCGGCGAGGTCCCGACGGGTGACGGTTCGCAGGTGCGACGCCGCCGCGGACGCCCAAGCGGTCCGGACAGCGTCACCCTCGGCGCGCGATCAGTGCTCGCGCGGCGCGGGCACGACACGCTCCACCTCGGGGTGGACGATGAGGAGCTGCCGCATGGCCGACTCGGCCGCCGCGCCGTCGGCCGCCGCGAGGGCCTCGACGATGCGGGCGTGGTGACCCAGCGAGGCCTCGTTCGGCCGGTCGCAGCCGGTGACCGGGTTGCCTGAGACCTGGAGAGCCGCGGACACGATCCCCGAGAGGTGCTCCAGCATCCGGTTGCCCGCGAGCTGGATGAGCAGCGAGTGGAACTCCGTGTCGGCCCGCGAGAAGGTGAGGGCGTCACCCTGCGACATGGCGTGGCCCATGATCTCGACCATGTCGCCGAGTCGCTGCTGGATCTCCTCGCGCCCGTGCCCCGCCGCGAGGCGCGCGGCGAGCGGCTCGATCGTCCAGCGGAGCTCGCTCAGCTCGCGTCGCTGATCGTCCCGCTGCGGCCCGAAGGCCCGCCATTCGATGATGTCCGGGTCGAGAAGGTTCCAGTCACTGACGGGACGCACGCGCGTGCCGACGTTCGGGCGGGCACTCACCAGCCCCTTCGCCTCCAGAACGCGGAGCGACTCGCGGACGACGGTCCGGGAGACCTCGAACCGCTGGCCGATCTCCTCGGGCACGAGCGGACGATCCGCGCCGAGGTCTCCGGAGACGATCATCTGTCCGAGCTGCTGAACGAGCTGGCCGTGCAGCCCGCGCCCGCGGCTGCCGGCGGCACGACGGCCGACGCGGCCCAGTTCGGGCTCGGGGCTCTCCCAGACAGGGGGGCTCACCCGGTCGGTGCCGGGCGCGTCGGCATAGGGGTAACGGTCGAGTTCGCCCGGTCCGGCCAGGCCGGAATCTGAGGAGCGGGCGGCGGTCATCATGGTCTGCGCAAGGGTACTCACGGGTCTTTTGTCGGCGTCGACTCCAACTGCCTTGAGGTCTTTGGTGAAAAGCACACGAAAGGGTGATCGCTCACACCGTCGCAATTGACGCCTTATCGGAAAGAAATGGGCGTTCTTCGGGGAGTTGTGCGCACAGGGGGAACGGAAGGGTACGGACGGTCGTCATCGGAGCCGGCTCCGCAGAGTCGTGAGCAGATATGCGCAGAGCAGCGCGCTGAGCGACAACAGCATTGCCCCGCCCACGGGTTGGGCGAGCACGCGCACAGTGGCCGCCAGGTAGCGCTCCCCACCGAAGGGCCACTGCACGAGGACCAGCTCCCGGATCCGCTCGGGGAATCCGGCCGCCGACCGCACAGACGGCCCCTGCAAGACCTTTTGTACGAGCGGTACGACGACGACCGGTACGGCGAGCACGGCCGCGAGCCCCGCGGCGGTGGACCGGAAGATGCCGGCCGCCAGCACGCCCGCCCACGCACAGCCCACGACAAGGCCGAACCAACTCGCGCTCAGCGAGAGCCAGTCCGAGGGAACTTCGGTGAGCTCCCGTCCGTAGACGAGGTAGAGCATCTCGAGGTCGCATCCCACGGTGAGGAACGCCAGCGTCAGCGCGGTCGCCGAGGCGAGGAGCAGCTTGGCGGTCAGCAGTCCCAGCCGGCGCGGGACGGTGCCACGGTCGGCGGCCAGGGCGGGGTGACGGAACTCCTGGCCGAAGGAGACGGCGCCCAGCAGACCCGCACCGAGCGCGGCGGGCGGCAGCGGGATTTCACGCGGCCACGCCGCCAGCAGGCGCGGCTGAGGAGTGTGACCGATTCTGGCCAGGAGGACGGACATGAGAACCGAGGAGACAAGAACGGCGGCGGCGGTGAAGTAGCCGGTTCCGACGCCGGCGGCCCTGCGCAGTTCGTAGCGCAGGGGGCGCAGCGGGCTCCTGGCCTGCCGTACGGCGATGGGCGGCGGGAGGACGGACAGGCCGTCCGCGGCCGGCGTCTCGACGCGGCTGGGCTCCTTGACGCGGCTCGGCTCGGTGACGGGGCTGGGCTCGGTGACGGGGCTTGGTTCAGTGACGCGGCTCGGCTCAGTGACGGGGCTTGTTTCAGTGACGGCGTGCGCCTCGCCGGGGGGCAGCTCGTCGGCGGGCCGCTCACGATCCTCCGGTGACACCTTGGCCGGCTTCGGACCCATGTCCCCCGTCTCGTCGGCGAGTTGGTGTACGAGGATGCCGTGCCGGAAGGCCGCCTCGCCGATCTCGGCGCAGGTACTGCCGTACACGGAGAGCCGGTTGCCCTCCTCGCGCACCACTTCGACGGAGCGTCGCGCGGTACGGGCTTCCTTGGCCAGGAGGGAACCGAGACGGGCGGCATGCGGACTGCGGACGGCCACCCGCGGCCGGAGCCGGGTCCGGGCGAACTCGGCGGCCTCCTGGTCTCCGACGAGGCGACCCTGCTCCAGAGTGACGACCCGGTCGGCTGTTCGCGCGGCCTCCTTGGGGTCGCTCGTGGTGAACAGCACCGTGCCGCCGTGTGTCGCGTGTGCGCGCAGGATCCCGTGCAGCCATCGGCCCTCCCTGACGGACAGGCCGTCCGCGGGGCCGTCGAGCACGAGGGTGTGGGGGTCGGGCAGGAGTGCGCAGGCCAGTCCGAGCCGGCGGTCCATGCCTCGGGACAGCGTGCCCAGGCTCTCGTCCCGGAGGCTGACGAGCCCGACCACTTCGAGGACTTCGTCCGCGCGGCGCACCGGAACGCCGACGGCGGCGCACAGCATGCGCAGCTGCCCGCGGACCGTGCGTGCCGGATGGCCCGGCACCTCGCCCATGAGGACGCCGACCTCGCGTGAGGGATGGGCGATCCGATGCAGTGGCCTGCCTCGGAAGTAGGTGATTCCGCGGCCCTGTTGGAGTTCGAGCATGAGCCTCAGCGCTGTCGTCTTGCCCGCGCCCTGGGCTCCGACGAGCGCCGTGACATGGCCCGCGTGTGCCTCGAAGGACACGTCGTCCACGGCGGGCGGACGCGCCTTGCGGGTGTTGCTGGTCAATCCGATGGCCTGGATCACCCACAGCAAGATAGCGCGACATTTCAGATTTTCCGGGCGCCATGCGGCTCGCCTCCGCCAGGCCTCGCAGGTCCGGCGGCGCGCCAAGGCCCCGGGGGCCGAAACCGTGTTCGCCGCTTCCGTCAGACCTCGGGGCGCAGCATCGGCGGGTTCAGCAGGGTGGCGCCACCTGCCCTGAACAACTGGGCGGGGCGGCCGCCCTGGCGTGTGGTCGTACCCCCGGTGGGCACGAGGAAGCCCGGCGTTCCGGTCACCTTGCGGTGGAAGTTGCGCGGGTCGAGCGCCACACCCCACACGGCCTCGTAGACGCGGCGCAGCTCGCCGACGGTGAACTCGGTCGGGCAGAAGGCGGTCGCCAGCGACGAGTACTCGATCTTGGACCGGGCACGCTCCACGCCGTCCGAGAGGATCTGCGCGTGATCGAAGGCCAGAGGTGCCGCCTGTTCCCCGTCCCGCCCGTACCCGCCCTGTTGCAGGAGCTCCTCGACGGGTGCCCAGCGCGCGCTGTTCGCGTCCCCGCCCGCGCGGGGAGCCGGCAGGTCGGGGGCAAGGGCGAGATGCGCGACGCTCACCACGCGCATCCGGGGGTCACGCTTGGGGTCGCCGTAGGTCGCGAGCTGCTCGAGGTGCGCCCCGTTGTCCTGCGCGGGGACCGAGGGGTCGTGGGTGCACAGGCCCGTCTCCTCGGCCAGCTCGCGCGCCGCCGCCTGGGCCAGGTCCTCGTCGGTCCGTACGAAACCGCCGGGCAGCGCCCAGCGCCCCTGGAACGGCTGCTCACCCCGCCGTACCGCCAACGCGCACAGGGCATGGCGGCGCACGGTCAGCACGACCAGGTCCACGGTCACGGCGAAGGGCGGAAAGGCTGACGGGTCGTAGGGCATGCCGCGATCATAGTCGTCTGCCTGACGATAAACACCTCCTTCATCAGCCCGGCCCTTTGTTGATCGACTTCCGTTCTCCGGCACTCCGCCGCCGACGCCCTTCGGTCGGGAACGCCTCCCCGGACGTCACACTCCCAACTGCAATCCGTCACCAGCTTCCTCGACCATGGCGAGCCCCAGTCTGCTGACGCGCATGGAGAAGGGAGCGCCCGAGATCCGCAGGCCTGTCAGCACGACCTCGCCCAGGGGCGCGGCCCGGAACGGGCGCAGAGTCACGGTTCCCGCGGGCGCATCGGGACGGATCCCGGCCAGGGAGCACAGCAGCAGCACCCCGGCTGCGGCCGAGGTGGCCGCGGGACGGGAGGCGGCCGGATGGGGCAGCGGGGCGCTCCCCGGCGTGCGCTGTTCCCCCGCGTACATCTCGGGCAGTCGGCCGCCGAAGGACTCGGCCGCCGCCAGTACGCCGCGCAGCAGGGAGCCCGCCTCGTTCTCGTGGCCCGCGGCGGCGAGCCCCGTCACGGCGACAGCCGTCTCATGGACGCGCACGGCCCCGCTGCGATGACCGAACGGGTTGTACGCCGTCTCCTTCGCCCCGAGGCTCCGCAGTCCCCAGCCCGAGTCCATGGCCGGGCCGCCGAGCAGCCTCGCGAGCTGTTCGGTCCGCGCCTTGTCGAGCAGCCCGGGGGCCATCTCTCCGGAGCCCGCCAGACCGGTGTCGAGGAGATGGGCGGCGCCGGAACCGAGCTGGGACAGGGAGCGGCCGTCCTGAGTGCGGGCGGCGGCCGGTCGGCCGCCGGCCCCGTCCTCGGCCCAGAAGTCGTCGCGGAATGCCGCCCGCATCGCCTGGGCCCACTGCCGCAGCCCCGTGCCGCCCGTCCGACCGTGCGCGTCGAGCAGGTCTGCGCCGAGCAGCGCCGCTCGATGGGCGTGCGCCTGTGTCTCGCAGCGGAACGGTCCGCCGGGCTGCCCGTCGGACAGGTACGTGCCGTCCCCGACCATGGCCCGCAACCATCCCAGGCATCGCTCGGCCGCGGGCAGTAGTTCCTCCACCTCCCGTTCGGCCAGCCCCCAACGCCATGCTTCCGCGAGAAGCACAGGGAAGAGCAGGGTCGCCTCGGTCCCTGTGCAGCCCGGAGGCAGGTGCGGCCCGCTGTCCCGGAGCGGTCCCGGGATCAGCCCGGAGCGCGTTCCCGGACCGGCGAGTTGGGTGCGGGCGAGGGTCCGCAGCGTGCCCGCGGCTAGACGCGTGCCGAGCGGCAGGGTCATCCGGGCCGCGGCGAGCGCCTCGGCCGGTGCCAACCCGCAGCGCCACGGGGCGCCCGCCGCGAGGTGTGTGTCGACCGGGTGTCTGGGGTCGCGCAGCAGCAGGGCCCGGAGATCGTCGACGCAGGTCCTCAGGAGTCTCTCGGCTCCGGGTTCGTCGCTGACCACACTGGCCTCGGCGAACGGGCTCGCCGCCCCGCGGCCCACCGGTCTGACCGGCCCTTGACCGTCGGGTCTGATGCGCAGTTCCACCGTGAGGGTGCCGCCCGGCGGCAGCTCGACCTCCCAGCGCAGCAGTCCGGCCGAGGCCAGAGCGTCGGTCGGCGGCGGGTCGGCGGCGACGATCACATGGCTCGTCGGGCCGGACCAGCGCAGCCCGGCGGAGTGGACGCTGGCGGGCAGCTCGGGTCCGGCCCGGCCCGAGGCGACGTCGCCCAGTTCCGCGAGGTCCGTCCCGAGGGCGACCTCGACAGGCAGGCGCAGGGCCCGGAGGGCCGAGCTGCGCAGGGTGATCCGTTCGATGCCCTCCGCATGGCGGGTTCTTTCGACGACCACGTCCGGGTCAGGGCCCGCGTCGGGAGCCGCGCGCAGCGTGCCCACGAAGCGGGCCCGGTCGGCCGTGAGCATCCGGGCCTGCATCGCGAGCGGTTCCCGGCCCGCTACCCGGACCAGGCAGCGGGACAGGATCCGGCGGCCCGCCATGTAGAAGCCCTCGAGACCGCGGCCGGTCAGCTGCCCTTCTTCCGTCGAGATCACCAGGCCGGGCAGAGCGGCGCAGATCAGGGTGGTGTGGGCCGGAGGCAGGTCCGCCGGCCGACCCGGCACGGGAAGGGGTGTCCTGGGAACTCCGGGACCGCGCCCGGTCGGCGGGAGGGGCGCACCGGCTTCGCGGGCCGGTCGCGGGACCGCCGGAGCACCCCCACGTCCGGCGGACTGTGCGGACTCGTGCCGGGACGGAGGCGTGTCGTCGGATGCCGAGGACGGATGGGGCATGGACATGGGGTGGCTTCCTCCGCGCTCGGTGCGCCGGGAACGCGCTGAGCTCCTGGTGGGGGCTCCGCAGGGTCGCGGGCGTTGCGGCGGCGCAATCCGGCCACGGATTCCGCCACTCAGGTGAACGGGGCAGCCCTGTCCCGGGTCACGCGTTTTCGGTGGAAAGCCGACCGAATGGCGGCGGCACGATCCGCCGGTCTCCCGGCATCGGTGGAAGAGGAGCGCAGCAGTTCCAGCGCCGGGCGCACCGGTCGGCAGAGGGCAACCCGGGACGCGGCCCGCGTCCGAGCCGGCGCGTTTTCGTCCCGGTCCCGGCCGAGCTGTCCGACCGGTCCCCGTCCCCGACCGGTCCGACCCCGGCCAAGCAGCGCGACCCGTCCCAGGCCGAGGGCTGTCCCACCCCTGTCGAACAACCCGGCCCGTGTTCACCGTGAGCCTGACTCGGCACGATGTGTCCCGGACGCTCACCCGTCCTCCCCGGAACCGTGCCGCTCGTTGTCGCTCCGCCCGTGCATCCGGCCGTCCGCGCCATCCGCCGAGCGGCGCGACCGGTCGCCGGCCGGTGGGGTCGCACCCGCGGGACGGGACCCCCGCGCGGTCCGGGTCCCGGGGCCGCGTCGGCCCGCTCGGCTCCCGCCGTTCACGGTGGGCCGGGACCTGCGGCGGCGAGATGCGGACGCCGACGGCGAGGCTTCGGGCGCGGAGGATGCGGGCGCGGAGGATGCGGGCGCGGCCACCCCGGCCGCAGGGAGGGACGTGTCGGGGTCGCTCGGCCGGCCCGCGTCGGAGGGGTCCTGGTCCGTGCGCTGTGCGCGCAGACAACGCCGGACGGATTCCGGATCGAGGCCCTCATTGCACGCCTGGTGGAGCAGACGGGCGAACAGATAGTCGGGATCGGCACCGAGTGCCATGGCCAGCGCTTCTCGTGCCTCCAGTTCGTCGCCCATGGACCAGGCGACCCACCCCGCGAGGGTCAGAGGTGCCGCGGCGTGCTCGCGGTAGGGGCCGACGCAGCGTCGGGACAGTGCCCGCCACAGGCGCAGCGCAGGGGCGGCCTCGTCGCCCTCCATCCACTGCGCGGCACGGTCACGGGTCGTGCGGTCCTGCAAGCCGAGGATCAGCGTGGCGGCCTCGTCGTCCTCCAGGAGTCCGTCGTCTCGCAGGTCCGACGGACGTGTGCCCGACACGGGAAAGGCCACGGCGAACCGGTCCCTGATCCGCCGGGCCAGCGCGAGGGTCTCCTCGGCCACCGCGGCTCGGCTGTCGTCGCCGAGGATCCGCGGAACCAGAGCCATGCTGGCGGTGTCGAGTGCCACCTCCTGTCCCAGCGCGGCCGTGGACTCCCAGGGGAGGAACCTGGCGGTGAGGTCCTTGAGGGATCCGCGCACCTGAAGCCCCGCGTAGGTCGCGGCGGCGGCGAGGACCGAGGTGCCCGGCAGCCCCATCGGCATGCCTTCCGCCGGGCAGCATCCCTGTCCTGGGCAGGTGTAGGTCCAGAAGCGACCGTCGGAGATGCAGAGGGCCTCGATCACCGGAACGTCGAGGCGACCGCAGGCCGTCCGCAGCAGCTGTGCGAGCGGCCTGAGGCGTTCCATCACGTCCCGCCCCGATTCACCGCTCCGGGGTTCCTGGCACAGATAGGCCACCATGCTCCCGGGGCGGGCTCCCCGGCGCTCGCTCCCCTTCACCAGACCCTGGGCGAGCTGGTCCGAGGCGGCCGGCCAGTCCTCCGCCTGGGCCGGGATGCCGAGGCGGGCCCGACCACCGAACCGGCCCCGCTTCTCCTGGTCGTGCAGGGCGACCAGCACGATGCTGTCGTCGGGGCGGTAACCAAGGAGATAGGGCAGCGCGTCGGCCAGCTCCGCCGGGGTGCGGAGGGTCACCTGATGCTCGCCGCCCGGGAGTCCCAGGCTGCCCGTCTCGCAGTCCTCGCGGGCTCGACCTGGAAGGCCCCCGTGGCACAGCCCGCCGAAGATCGCCGCATCGCCGGGAATCCCGGGGTCGGCCTGCCGGACGATGCGACCCCGACCGTCGCGTCCGGCCCCTCCGTCCGGGCCGTCCTTCCCGTCGCCGACGTGGCCGTGTGTCCCGCTCCGGCCGGTTCGTCCGTCGTGGTCGCGTTCACCGCCTTCTCCGCCGATCCCTCCATCGCCGCCAGCACCGCCAGCACCGCCAGATCGGTCGAACCCTGGGTTCCGGTCGCATCGACCGAACGAGCTGACGTTCTTGTCGCCGGACATGCCGGTCGCTTCGTCGTGATTCGTCATGCGGTGACCATCTCTCGGAATGCAAGATTCCGGTTGAGCCTGTGGATAACCGTCACCATGACCACGACAGAACTTGTCCACAGCTCGACGTCTCGTTCGCGCAATGTCGGACCCATCCGGTTGCATGGAGCCATGACGACCGAAGACCCGCGACCCGCAGCCCCCGACAACGCACCCGACATCTCCCGCGATGAGCTCCGGGCCACCGCCGACGCCGTCCTGGCCCGCCTGGTCGGCGCGCCGGCGGGCGAGGCGCGGCTGCGCGAGGACCAGTGGCGCGCCATCGAGGCACTGGTGGCCGACAAGCGCAGAGCGCTCGTCGTGCAGCGCACCGGCTGGGGCAAGTCCGCGGTGTACTTCGTCGCGACGGCACTGCTGCGCGAACTGGGTGCCGGGCCCACCGTCATCGTCTCGCCGCTTCTCGCGCTGATGCGCAACCAGGTGGAAGCGGCGGCCCGCGCCGGAATCCGCGCACGGACGATCAACTCGTCCAACACGGAGGAGTGGGAGACCATCCAGGCCGAAGTCGCGGCCGGCGAGGTCGATGTCCTCCTCGTGAGTCCGGAGCGGCTGAACAATCCCGACTTCCGCGACCAGGTGCTGCCCAAGCTGGCCGCGGCCACCGGTCTGCTGGTGGTCGACGAGGCGCACTGCATCTCCGACTGGGGCCACGACTTCCGGCCGGACTACCGCCGCCTGCGCACCATGCTGGCCGACCTCCCGCCCGACACCCCGGTGCTGGCCACTACCGCGACGGCCAACGCGCGCGTGACGGCCGATGTCGCCGAGCAGCTGGGAACCGGCGTGAGCACCGACGCGCTCGTTCTGCGCGGCCCTCTGGACCGGGAGAGCCTGAGCCTCGGCGTGCTGCGCCTGCCGGACGCCGCCCACCGGATGGCCTGGCTCGCCGAGCATCTGAACGAGCTGCCGGGTTCCGGGATCATCTACACGCTGACCGTGGCCGCGGCCGAGGAGGTAGCCGCGTTCCTTCGCCAGAGCGGGTACACCGTGGCGTCGTACACCGGGAAGACCGAGAACGCGGACCGCCAGCAGGCCGAGGAGGACCTGCTCGCCAACCGCGTCAAGGCCCTGGTCGCCACGTCGGCACTGGGCATGGGCTTCGACAAGCCCGACCTGGGCTTTGTCGTGCACATGGGCTCGCCTTCCTCCCCGATCGCCTACTACCAGCAGGTGGGACGCGCGGGACGCGGTGTGAAGCACGCTGAGGTGCTGCTCCTGCCGGGCAAGGAGGACCAGGCGATCTGGGAGTACTTCGCCTCGATCGCCTTCCCCCCGGAGGAACAGGTGCGGCGCACCCTGGACGTGCTGGCGCGGGCCGAACGTCCACTCTCCCTGCCCGCGCTGGAGCCGCTGGTGGAACTGCGCAGGTCCCGTCTGGAGACCATGCTCAAGGTGCTCGACGTGGACGGAGCCGTGCACCGGGTCAAGGGCGGCTGGATCTCCACGGGCATGCCCTGGACGTACGACACCGAGCGCTATGCCTGGGTCGCCAAACAGCGGGCGACGGAGCAGCAGGCCATGCGGGACTACGTGTCGACGACCGGTTGCCGCATGGAGTTCCTGCGACGGCAGCTGGACGACGAGGGCGCCGCGCCGTGCGGACGCTGCGACAACTGCTCCGGCGGACGATTCCAGACATCCGTCTCGGCCACGGCCCTGGACGCGGCGAACGGTGAGCTGGACCGCGCGGGTGTCGAGGTCGAGCCCCGGAAGATGTGGCCGACCGGGCTGGCCGCGATCGGCGTCGAGCTGAAGGGCCGCATCCCGGCCGGCGAGCAGGCCGCTCCAGGTCGTGCCCTGGGACGACTTTCGGACATCGGCTGGGGCAACCGGCTGCGGCCGATACTCGCCCCTCACGCCCCGGACGGCCCAGTTCCGGACGATGTCGCCAAGGCCGTGGTCGGCGTCCTGGCCGACTGGGCGAAGGGACCGGGGGGCTGGGCCTCGGGGCAGCCCGACGCGCAGCCCCGCCCGGTAGGGGTGGTGACCATCGCCTCGCGCTCGCGGCCGCAGCTGATCGGCTCGCTCGGCGCGCGGATCGCCGAGATCGGCCGGATGCCGCTGCTGGGATCCGTGGAGTACGTCGGCGAGGGGGCCCAGGTGTCCCGGAGCAACAGCGCGCAACGACTGAAAGCGCTGGACGGATCCCTGACCGTACCGCCGCGGCTGGCCGACGCCCTGAGAGAAACGGAGGGTCCGGTCTTGCTGGTGGACGATGCCACGGACACGGGCTGGACGCTGGCGGTGGCATCACGGATGCTGCGCAGAGCGGGTGCTCAGGCGGTGTTGCCGCTGGTCCTCGCCGTTCAAGCGTGACTCGTGTGTCGCGATTCGAAACACCGGGCAGGTATATAGGACGCTAATCGCCTGAAAACGGTCTGTGGCCCCAATTGCTCGTTGCCGCAACCCAGTTCGACAGGAAGAATTGAGGTCCGCTCCCCGCACGGTTTGCCCGTGGTCCGGTAGGGCTCTGCTGCGGCGTGCCATTCCCCCAGTCCGACCCCGCCCACTGTCTGGGCACGTAGCCGAAGGGAGGACCGTGACCTTCGGATTCGCTCCGTCCTCGGCGGCAACCTTGTCGACGTCTCCCGACCTGTCCGCCGCTTCCACCAACCCACTCACCCGCATGCTGGAACCCGCCGAATGGGCCTCGGCCGGAATTCCGCTTCTGCGCGATCCCCGTGAGGTCGTGAGCGGCCTTCACGCCCGGCACCGGCCCAGACCTTCGACCGCGGTCGTCGCGGTGCTCGACCAGGACGAGCGGCTGATGGCGAGCGCCTCCTTCACCCGGCGTTCGGCACCCGCCGACGGCTGGATGTTCCGCAACGCCCTGCTCGCGCAGCTGCGCCGGGTCATCCCGCACGACCTGCGGCGCCGTACTCCCGCGCGCACGGCCGTGCTGCTGTACTGCCGGGACGGCGACGCGCGCTGGACGGAGGAGGACGGGGCCTGGATGTGGGGGCTGCGGGACGCCTGCACGCTCCACGGGCTTCGGTGCGGCGCGTACATCACGCTGACACGTGACGGCTGGCAGGTTCTCGGCGAGGGCCGCGGCGGACGCCGGCCCAATTCCGAGTCGGCGCCGGAGTTCTACGTGGGGGAGGTGATGCCGCCGCTGCCCCGCACCGGTGGTGTCGCGTCCGAGGTCATGCGCCGGGCGGCCGCCCGCTGAGAGGCGCCGCGTCGTGAGCGACGGCCCGCCCCGGGGGAAGGCGAGCCGCACTTGCTCGGCGGCGGGCACCGAGGTCGTACCGCTCGCGCGGGGTGCGCCGTGAACGCTCGGCTCGGATCCGAGCTGCGCCTCAGAGCCGCGTGGAGCGCCGGGGCGTACCTGCGCGAAAGGGCCAGGCCCGGCCGCGCCCCGGGACGGGATGCGGGGCACGCCCAGGCTCCGCGGCGAAGTTCAGGGCACGTCCAGGCTGCGTGGCGTGGTCCGAGGCGTTCTGGTGTCCCGGAGTTCGGGGACGCTCACGCCGCAGCGCCGAAGTCCGGCGTGTGCCCGCCGTCCAGGGTCCGGGATCGCTCGCGCTCCGGACCGAAGCCCGAGGCGCGCCTCCGTTGCGCGGTGAAGGCCGCACGCACCGAGTGGCCTGGGGCGCTACGGGGACGACGCGCAGGACTGGCTGCGGCGAAGTCCCTGTGCCCGTACGGACGCTGAACCGGGAAAGCGCACCGAGGGCGGCCGGCCGCCGTCCTGTGACGCCCGCCGGGGACCCGGAGGGTCCGCGAGTGAGGGACGAGGTGCGCCGAGGCGCCTCACTCCGCACGAGCCCGTGACAGGCCGAGCGCCTGCGGGCGTGGGCGGGTACGCCGAAGTGACCGCCGTACAGGTGCCGCCGTGGCGGCACCCTCAGCGTCCCGCCGGGCGCGTTCCGGACAGGTCCGGAACGCGCTCAGACGCCCGCGGCCAGAACCGAGTTGATCTGCTGCGGGTCGCCGCAGACGATCAGCAGGGCACCGGCCCGGCCGAGGGCCAGGGGCAGGGCGGTCGCGGCGGCCTCGCCGGAACCACCGTTGACCGCGACCACGACCACGGGACGGTCAGCGGCCCGGGGCGCGGCAGTGGCGTCGGCGTAGAAGACGTCGTCGCCGGCGTCGTGCTGCGCCCAGTAGGCGGCCTCGCCGAAGGAGAGTTCGTGCGTGGCCCACGGGTGCGGATCGCCGGTGGTGATCACCAGCACCTCACCCGGGGCGCGGCCCGACTCCAACAGCAGGTCGACGGCTTCTTCCGCGGCGTCCAGCGCACCGTCGGCCGAGGCCGGGACGAGCTGGATCTGCGGGGTGACGGCCGCGGGTGCGACCGGCTTGGCGGACGGTCCGGCAGCGGCCACGGCCGGCTCGCGCGGGGTGCGTTGGGCCGGCATCGGCCGGACAGGACCCGGACGGCCGGGACGCGGCGGGGCCGCGGGACGGGGACCGGGTACGGGGCGGGGGGTCTGCGCGGTGCGGCCACTGGCCGGAGTGACGCGGGGACCCTGGGCACTCTCGTGAATCTGAGGCTCCTCGGGAAGGAGAGGCATGAGCTGATGTCTATCAAACGCCGGTACGACTTACCCCGGCGGGTGGCACATGAGTGCGAACGGAATCGTCAGAAATCGAAGCCGAGCTGGCCTTCGATCTCCGGAACGTTTCCGTCCGCCGAGCTGCGGACCTTCTTGAGGTGCCGCCACTGGGGCAGCGCATCAAGATACGCCCACGACAACCGGTGGTACGGGGTGGGACCCCGCTCCTCCAGCGCGGCTTTGTGGACCGGCGACGGATACCCGGCGTTGGCCGCAAAGCCGAAGTCTGCATGTTCGATGCCCAGTTCGGCCATCATTTTGTCGCGCCGCACCTTGGCGATCACCGAGGCCGCCGCGACGGCGATGCAGGACTGGTCGCCCTTGATCACCGTACGGACCTTCCAGGGAGCGCCGAGGTAGTCGTGCTTCCCGTCGAGGATGACCGCGTCGGGGCGGACCGGCAAGGTTTCCAGCGCGCGTACCGCCGCGAGGCGCAGCGCGGCGGTCATTCCCAGCCGGTCGATCTCTTCCGGGGAGGCGTGCCCGAGGGCGTACGCCGTCACCCACTTCTCCAACTCCACGGCGAGCGCGGTGCGGCGCTTGACGGTCAGGAGTTTGGAGTCGGTGAGCCCTTCGGGCGCGCGGCGCAGTCCGGTGATGGCGGCGCAGACGGTGACGGGGCCGGCCCAGGCACCGCGACCCACCTCGTCGACACCGGCTATGACCTTCGCTCCGGTCGTGGCGCGGAGGGAGCGCTCGACGGTATGAGTGGGGGGTTCGTACGGCATGGCGCCCTCAGACTACGCCGCTCCGAGGTCCTTGCGACACCCAGGTCCCCCGCCCGCGGGAAAGCCCACACTCACGCCGCCGGACCCTGACCGCACACGATGGCCGCGACATACGCGAACCGCCCGACCGAGGCCCAGGGAGCCCCGCCGGTCGAGGCGAGCGGACCATCCGACCGACGCACACGGACGGGCCGACCGAGCGTCGCGCACAGCCCCTTCGCCGCCCCAGGCGTACGACCACGCATCCGACGCGCGTGAACGAGCCGCTCGACGCAGGCGCTCCGACCGCCCACCGCCCTCACACCATCCGCGCACCGCACACGGACTCGCCAGCCAGCGCGCGACGACCCCGCGCCCGGTCCGCTCGGAACCGTCAGCCGGTGCGTACGCGCAGCAGCGGGACCATCATCTGGTCGATCATCTCCTGGAGATCCAGGTCGCTCCATTCGCTCGCGCACACCTTGGCGCGGTACATCATCATCGCCGGGACGGCGTCGAAGACGTACGAGTTCGCTGCGTCGGGACGCACCTCACCCCGTTCGATACCACGCTGGACGACCTCGCGGAGCAGTCGCAGGGTGGGTTCGACGACCCCGCCGAGGATGACCTGGTTGAAGCGTTCGGCCTGCCTCGCATCGCATTCGTGAAGCACTGAGCGAAGCGCGATCCCGGGCGGCGAGAACATCGCCTCGCGCACCCGCCGGCACACCTCCAGCAGGTCCTCCCGGACACTTCCGAGGTCGGGAGACCGGGTCAGATCCGGCAGTCCGGCCTGGAGCGCGTCCGCGACCAGGTCCGCCTTCGAGGGCCAGCGGCGGTAGACGGCGGCCTTGCCCGTCTGGGCGCCGGCGGCCACCCCTTCCATGGTGAGGCCGTTCCAGCCGACCGAGCCGAGCTGCTCCAGCGCGGCTTGAAGGATCGCGCGCTCGAGCACGGCACCGCGCCGGCGCGAGGGGGGCGCCTGAGCGGGGGCGGCCGTCCAACGCGAGGTAACCATCAGAGTGTCTCCGTCGTACAGGGAACGAAATGCGGGGAGTTGGGACTTTCGTGCGGGGTCGGGCGATCCGACCGCCGTCTCCGGAGAGCGACTTCAGTGAACGCTTGCGTTCACTGACGGGGACTCACTACCGTTGACATGAAAGTGAACGCGAGCGTTCACTAACGCACTTGTGGGGGAATCATAGTGACAACCACTCCATTGATTCAGGACAGCAAGCCAGGTGCGGCCCGCCGGGAGGGACATCCCGGCATCGCGCTCACCGTCATCGCGGCCTGCCAACTCATGGTCGTACTCGACGCGACGATTGTGAACATCGCCCTCCCGCACATTCAAGACGCACTCGACTTCAGTACGACCGACCTGACATGGGTGGTCAGTTCGTACACCCTCACCTTCGGTGGCCTGCTGCTTCTCGGCGCGCGGGCCGGTGACATCCTCGGCCGGCGCCGGGTCTTCATGACCGGCATCCTGCTGTTCACCTTCGCCTCGCTGCTCGGCGGACTCGCCCAGGAACCCTGGCAGTTGCTCGCCGCACGGGCCTTGCAGGGCATGGGTGGCGCGATCGCCTCGCCGACGTCGCTGGCCCTGATCACGACGACTTTCCCCGAGGGGCCGGAGCGGAACCGGGCGTTCGCCGTCTTCGCGACGGTCTCGGCCGGCGGCGGCGCCATCGGGTTGCTCGCCGGAGGCATGCTCACGGAGTGGCTCGACTGGCGGTGGGTCCTCTTCGTCAACGTGCCCATCGGCATCCTGATCGCCGTTCTGGCGCCGATGTACATCAACGAGTCCCCACGTCACCCGGGGCGCTTCGACATCGCGGGTGCGCTCACCTCGACGGCCGGCATGGCGTCCCTGGTGTACGGCTTCATCCGCGCGGCGGAGAACGGCTGGCGGGACGGCCTCACGATCGGGTCGTTCGGCGCGGCCGCGGCCCTGCTGCTGGCCTTCGGTATCATCGAGACGCGGGCGCGGGAACCGATCACCCCGCTGCGGATGTTCGCCGACCGCAACCGTTCGGGCACGTATCTGATCATGCTGAGTCTCGCTGCCGCGATGTTCGGCATGTTCTTCTACATCGTATTGTTCGTGCAGAACGTCCTGGGATACACCCCGATCTCGGCAGGTGTGGCCTTCCTCCCGGTGACGGTCGCGATCGCGGTCGGCGCGGGTCTCTCGCAGCGCTTCCTGCCGGTGCTCGGGCCCAAGCCCTTCATGGTCACCGGCTCGTCGCTCGTCGCCCTCGGGCTCGGCTGGCTGACCTTCATCAGCCCCGACGACTCGTACGCGGGCGGAGTCCTCGGCCCCATGCTGCTGTTCGGCTTCGGCATGGGCCTGAACTTCGTGACGCTGACGGTGACCGCCGTATCCGGTGTCGCCCAGCACGAGGCGGGCGCGGCCTCCGGGCTGCTCAACGTGACGCAGCAGGTGGGCGGTTCACTCGGTCTCTCCATCCTCACCACCGTCTTCGGAACGGCCAGCCGTGACGAGGCGCGGAAGCAGCTGCCGAAGTTCCTGGCGGACGGCTCGGCCGAGCAGAAGGCGACGTTCGCCAAGTCCCACCAGTTGCCCGCTCCTTGGGGTCATGACGTGCTCGCCCAGGGCATCTCGACCGCCTTCGTACCCGCGGTGGGCATGGCTCTGCTCGCTCTGATCACAGCAACACTGGTGATCAAGGTCCGCAAGAGCGACCTGGAGGCTCTCGCCGGCACGGCGGGACCGGCCACGGGCTGAGGACGAACCCGCGCGAGGCGGAATCCGCAGGGGCCGGGTCGT
Source organism: Streptomyces sp. NPDC024698 (assembly GCF_055559015.1). Classification (NCBI taxonomy): domain Bacteria; kingdom Bacillati; phylum Actinomycetota; class Actinomycetes; order Kitasatosporales; family Streptomycetaceae; genus Streptomyces; species Streptomyces sp. NPDC024698. The sequence continues at coordinate 452,508 of NZ_JBVHLK010000005.1, forward strand.
GGTCAGGGTCGGGGCGACCCATGGCAACCGTGACCCGGCCGCCGCGCCACGGAGTGGGAGACCCGAGCCCCGTCACCCATCCGCGAAGGCGCTCAGCGGTACTCAGGGACCTCCGTCAACGAGTTGCACACGGTCTCGTTCACGGACGCGGCCGGAGGGTTGTCCCGCAGGATGTCGCGGGCCCTGGCCTCGCCCCAACTGGTCGCGTACCAGGGTGCGTCGTCCTGGTCCAGCTCGGAGGCCAGCGATCGCAGCACACAGGAACGCATCGGCTCCTTCATCTTGTCGAGGGCGGGTACGGCGTCGGCCGACAGATCGCGGGCGTACCGGATGTCGAACTTGCCCGTGTCCTCGTACCGCTGGACGTTCCGCTCGGCGATCAGACCGTCCGGCGACATCAGCCCGAACGCGAGGACACCGGCCGCCGCGCTGGCCGCCACGACGCGGGGCAGCCACCGCGCGCCCCACACTCCGGCCGCCATGATGAGCACGATGACCAGGCCCAGCCACAACTCCCCCGCCAGCACCGAGATCCTCAGTCTCGTCAGCCCATAAGCCTCCACATACATGTCCATACGTCGCACAGCGGATGCCACGACAACGAGCGCCAGCGCGCAGAGAGTTCCCAGCACACCTCGCACAAGTTTCCGGTCGCCGGCGCCGTCCCTCGGTGCCCAGCGCAGCGCGAACACCACGACGAGCAGGGTCAGCAGCGTGACGAACAGCAGCTGCCAGAAGCCCTGGCGCGCGTACTCGGCGTACGTCTGGTGGGTGTGCTTGAGGACCGCGTCGTATCCGCCGAACAGGACCACGAGCTGGACCGCGTTGAAGGCCGCGAAGAGCACGGTGAGCACGATCAGAGGGAGCGCCCACTCGACGCGGTTGCGCGGGCGCCCGGGGCGCACCACGACCCGGTCCAGGCGTACGGGCGCGGCCGCCGTGTGGGCCACGGCCAGCGCCGCGACGATGCCCGCCACCAGAAGCACCACCCGCCAGGGCCCGCCGGCCACGGAGGTGTCCGGGACCAGCTCACCGAGCAGATCGGCGAAGGCCGCGTCCGCTCCGGCGAACAGCGCCCCGAAGACCAGCAGCAGAAGGGCGCTCACCACGAACGCGCGCAGCCCGACGTCCACGCTCCGACGGGCACCGCCGAATCGTTCCCGCAGCCCGCGCCAGCCCCAGGCGACGCCGGTGATCACGGAGTTGACCACGGCGATCGGGCCGAGCAGAACCGCGGGCCAGGTGCGGCCGCCGTTCAGCGCGAGCGAGCCGAGCCCGATCGCCGCCACGACGGCGAGGAACGACGGCCAGTCGGCGTCACGCAGAGCGGGCACGGCCAGCAGACCGAGCCCTCCGATGCCCCAGACCAGGCTCCACGCGCGCGTGCGGCGTCCCGCGTCCCGGCCCGAGAAGTACGCGGCCAGCGCCGCGGGGATGGCGACCAGGAGGAGGTTGACGGCCAGACCGCCGTCGAGGAGCAGCATGCTCAGCACCCCGGTCGCGAGCACGGCCCACAGGGTGGGTGTGCGCACCGGGGCGGGCCACGTGGCCCACAGCTCCGCCGACCACAGGCCGGGAGTGGAAGGCGAGGACGCCTTGCCTGTCGCGGCGTGCGGCGATCGTGCGACCCGGGACGACGTTCCGGTCCCGGCGTGCTGCGATCGGGCGACCCGGGACGGCATCCCGGTTCCGGCCCTGACCGCCGCGGACCCCGTCGACGGCTTCGCAACGGGCCCCCGCGCGAAGCCCGTTGCATCGCTGGCCCCGGCCCCGTCGCCTCCGGCCGCGTCGCCGTCCCCCGCCCGGTTCGCGTCCACGGGCCCCTTCACATCTACGGACCCGTCCGCGCCTTCGGACTCCACCACACCTCCGGACCCGTCCGCGCCCTCGGATCCGTCCGTGTCCTCGGACACGCCCCCATCCCCGGACGCGACCGCATCTTCGGCGCCGCCCGCACCCTGGGACGCGTCCGCATCCCCATCGTCGCCCTCCCCCTCAGGCCGACCCGCATCCCCCGATCGCGTGGCTTGCCCCGTGGCGGCGGGACCGGATGCGTCCGGCCGCTTCCCCTTGGATGCTGATACCGCCGGCTCCGTGGCACCCTCCGGCTCCAGAGCGCTCGGTGTCTGCGGAGCGCTGCCCGGAGTCCCCGGCGCTTGTGTGGTCTCCGGAGGCAGGGCCCCGCCCGCCGGACCCCCCTCACTCGCCTCCGGGCCCTTCCGTCGCGTCGATGGCGCGTCCTGGGGCTCTGGCGTGGACGGTATGTCGGACAAGGGATCCCCTCCCAGCCGGTCACCGGGCAGCCCGGATAGCGCCACGGGGGCGGAGGGCTGTCGTCCGGTGTTTCGTCGGCACACGCCCGTCATGATCAACGGACGGCGTGGCGCACAGGGTATCCACGGGCCATCCGCCGGACGAGGGTGCTGCGGGGCTGTAGCAAGCCTGTGACACGTCCCGGGCAGGGTTGGCCGACCGCGCCCCCCGGACGACGGCTCAGCGCCCCTGGGACCCCTCTGCCGTGCGCTCTACGCGCCGTCCGCCACACGCCCGGACGTGACCCCCGGCAGCCACTCCGGCAGCGTCTCCGTGGCGTCCAGCCATGCCGCGGGGGGCGCTCCCGCCTTCCCGGAGGCGACCACGCCGCCGACGATCGAGCAGGTCGTGTCGACGTCGCCGCCGACCTGGGCGGTGACCCAGAAGCCCTCTTCGTAGTCACTCAGCGCGCGGGCGGCGGACCAGAGGGCGAAGGGCACGGTGTCGTGGGCCGACGTACGCCGTCCGCAGCCGAGCACGGCGGCCACGGTCGCGGCGTCCCCGTAGTCGAGCATGTCCCGGGCGCGCCTGAGCCCGGCCCCCACTGCGCTGCGCGGTACGAGTGCGATGACGCCGTCGAGCAGGGCCTCGGCGGTCGGCGGGCCCGCCGGGTCGGCCGCCAGGGCTGCGGCCGCGGCGACGGCCATGGCGCCGACCACGGCCTCGCGGTGCTGGTGCGTCGGATAGGCGGAGATCTCCGCCTGGTGCGTCGCCTGCTCCGGGTCGTCCGCGTACCAGGCACCCAGGGGGGCGATACGCATCGCGGCGCCGTTGCCCCAGGAGCCCTGTCCCTTGAAGAGGGCCGACGCGAGCTCGCGCCAGTCGCCGCCCTCCCGGATCAGCCGGAGCAGCCGGTTGACCGCGGGGCCGTAGCCGCGGTCGAAGTCGTGGTGGTCGGCGAAGGAGTGGGCCAGCGCGTCCTGGTCGATGCGGTCGTGCGTGGCCAGGATCGCGACCACGGAGCAGGTCATCTCGGTGTCGTCGGTCCACTGCCAGGGCCGGGGCGGCAGCTCGCGGCGCTTGAGCAGCGGGTAGTTCGCGGGCACGAAGAACTGCGAGCCCAGCGCGTCTCCCACCGCGAGTCCGCGCAGGCTGGCGAGGGCGCGCTCGAAGCGCCCGTCGGGGGAGGAGTCAGCGATCATCGCCCTGCCACTCTATCCGGTGGCTCCGTAGGACTTCCGGATCGCGCCACTGCTCGAAGGGACGGTCGAGGGTGTACCGGCCGTCCTCCCCCAGAACGAGCATCCTCACCTCCGCGTTCCCCGGGTTGGAGAGAGACTCGAACTCGGCGACCGTCCAGTGGAACCAGCGCATGCAGAACAGCCGCATGGCCAGGCCGTGGGTCACCAGGAGCACGTTCGGCGGGTGGTCGGGGGCCTCGAAGCTCCGGTACAGGCTCTCCAGGAAGTTGCCGACCCGGTCGTACACGTCGGCGCCGGACTCACCCTGCGCGAACCGGTAGAAGAAGTGCCCGTACGCGTCGCGATAGGCCTTCTGGAGACGTACGTCGTCACGGTCCTGCCAGTTGCCCCAGTCCTGCTCACGCAGTCGCGGCTCCTCGCGCACCCGGACGAGACCGGGGTCGAGGTGGAAGGCGCGGAAGGTCTCGTGGGTACGGCGGTAGGGGGAGACGTAAACGCTTACGCGCTCGCCGCCGAAGAGCTCGCGCAGCCGTTTGCCGGTGTCCTCCGCCTGCTGCCACCCGGTCTCGGTGAGCGCCAGAGCGTGGTCGGGCTCGCGTTCGTAGACGGTGTCATCGGCATTGCCCACCGACTCGCCGTGGCGGACAAGGACGATGCGCCGTGGTCGTGCCATGCCAAAACCCTAGATCGTGCCGACGCTGTTCGAGCAGTCGTACGGGTCTCATAAGGCGCAGGTCACATCACTGCCCGCACATCAGTTCGGGTACGGGGCAGACAGTCGCCAGCGCATTTGGGCACCCGAAGCCCTCCGATCACCGGAAGGGGGCCGCCCGAAAGGGGCCGCCCGGAAGATGCCCTCAGACGATCCAGCCGGGTTCCAGCTGTACGACGTCCCCCGCGAGGGCGGCTATGTCGGCCTCGAGCTGGGCGCGCAGAGCCAGTCGCTCCACCCGTTCGGCACGGTACTTGCCGTGCTCCGCGGCCGACTGCCACATGGACAGGACCAGGAACTCGTTGCCGGGCGCCTCGCCGAACATGCCCCGGATCATGCCGGGCGATCCGGCCATCGCGGGGTTCCAGACCTTCTCCTGCATGAGCGCGAAGTGCTCCGCGCGCTCCTCGCGGACACGGCAGTGCGCGACCCGGACACGGTCGGAGTCCGTGAAGCGCGGTTCGAAGCCCGTCTTCACGTCGAAGCGGTAGTCGAACAGCTTGACCTGGGAATCCTTGAACGTGCCCGACTGCGAGGCGGCGAGCCGGTCATGGGACCGGGCCATGAAGGAGTCGTAGAAGGCACGGCTCTCCCAGAACGAGAAGATGTGCGCGACGCCGGACCGCCCCACACTCCATCCGCCCCCCTGTCCCCGGAATCCCGGCTCCCCCAGAAGCCCCGCCCACTTTCGCTGCCCCCGTTCGAAACCGCGGCGGTCGACCACGGTGCAGCGAATCCACTTGACCAGCACCGCGCCATCGTACGGCCCCGGAACGTGGCGTCGGTCACGCTCTGACGGAGAGGATCGGGGCGCATGCACCGGCGCGCGTGGCACGATGGACAACCGGGCCTGCTCTCAGGGGAGTTGACCCGGTGACTGATGAACAACGGGGAGGGGACATCCGGTGAACGGTCTCAACAAGGGCATCCGCAAGGCCGAGTTGGCGATCAAGTGGGATCCCAGTCCCGTGGGTGAGCCCGCGACCGACCTCGACATCGTCGCGGCGACCTATCTGGCGTCCGCCCCGCACGGAAACCCGGACTACGTGGTGTATTTCGGGAGCCGTTCGCCGGACGGCACCATCTATCTGAACCGCGACAGCAAGGACGGCAAGGGCTTCGGATGGGACGAGGTCATGACCCTGGAGCTCGACCGCCTGGACAGCCGCTACGCGCGCGTGGTCGTCGGGATCCTCATCCAGCAGCGCACCGAGGCGCGGACCTTCGCCGGCGTCCTCAACCCCGGCTTCCGGCTGCGCGAGGGCTACACCGTCCTGACCCAGGGCGACTTCGGCGACGTGCCGGGCTCGACGGCCGCGACCATCGGGGAGTTCGTGCGTGACCACTCCGGGGAGTGGACGTTCCACGCGGCCGTCCACGGCTTCGACACCGACCCGGCGACCTTCGCCAGTGTCATGGGCAGCCCTCAGGAGGCATGAGGCACCGCCCGGCGTCGCGGGGCGTGTCCGACACCCACCGCCCGGCGTCGCGGGGCGGGCGTGTCCCACACCCCGTCTGACACCTCCCGCACATCCGCGCTGCGCCGGCCCCGGCCCCGGTCCCGGTCCCGGTCCCGGAGTCTCCCCCGGCGGGTGGTCAGCCGCTCTTCCAGCCCGGGACCGTCGGCAGCACCAGCTCGGCGACGCGGAACAGCGCCGCGTCGTCGGGCGCCACACCGTCCTGACGCCAGAGGGAGATCTCGAACGAACCGCCTCCACCCTTCGCGTCCTTGGCCACCAGCAGGCTGCGGGCGACGCCGCCGGGGCCGCTCTCGGCCTTGCCCGAGCCGAAGGTGAGGGCGATCGTCCGGTCCGAGTAGAGGACCGCCGGGTGGCCCAGGATCTGCCGCGGCTCCGCCTTCGGCAGCAGATCGAGGCCCTGGGTGACGGAGAGCCGGTCCTCCGAGGCCGTCAGCTTCACGGAGTAGGTCGTCAGCGTCACGTTCGCCTCAGGGCTGGCGATCTTGGTGCCGCCGTCGAGGGTGATCACGCTGTCGTCGCCGTCGGCCGTCCGCGCGTGCTCGTCGGGCGTCCCGAGGAGGGCCGGCAGGTCCGAGCGGTTGAGCGCCTGGCACAGCTGGTCACCGGAGACGCGCTTCGACGGCGGGGTGCTGGGCCGGTCGGAACACCTGGCCGGTTCGTCGGTGCCGTTGTTGTTCGGAAGGACCCGCGAAAGCCCCCATATGCCCCCCGTGACGCCCGCGACGAGCACCACCGCCGCGACGGCCTGAACCCCCACGTTCAGGCCTCTCCTCGATCCGGCCACCTTGTCGGCCATGTCCCCCGCCCTCCCCCGCACGCTCCGTGCGCGCGGAGGGAGACTAGCCGTTGATCGTTTCGCGCGAAAGGTGAATTCCGCCGCGGTGCGGGGCCTTGGCGCCGCGGCGGGCGGCACCGCCGGAGCCGCGCTCGCGAGGGGCCTGTCTCCGTACACCCCACCGCCACCCCGAAAACGCCGAGGGCGGTGGAGCCGACTGCTCGCTCCACCGCCCTGACCAGCTACGTCACGCCCTCAAGGCGCTCGGTGTCAGCTGCAACCGCTCGTCGAACCGCAGCCCTCGCAGATGTAGCAGGACCCGGCCCGCTGCATCTTCGTGCCGCAGGAGAAGCAGAGCGGGGCGTCGGCCTGGATGCCCAGCTGCATCTCCACCAGCTCGGCGCTGGTGCGGATCTGCTTCGGGGCGGGCTCGGCCACGACGGCCTCCACCTTGGGGGCGGCGACGGCCTTCAGCTCCTGCGCCAGGGGCGCGGACTGGGCCAGGCCCTCGACGTCGACCTCGTCCTCGGTGGGCTCGTACGAGCCCGTCTCCAGATGACGCTGACGCTCCTCGGCGGAGTGGATGCCGAGCGCGGAGCGCGTCTCGAAGGGCAGGAAGTCCAGCGCCAGGCGGCGGAAGATGTAGTCGACGATCGACTGCGCCATCCGCACGTCCGGGTCGTCCGTCATGCCGGCCGGCTCGAAGCGCATGTTGGTGAACTTCGAGACGTACGTCTCCAGCGGCACGCCGTACTGGAGGCCGACCGAGACGGCGATCGAGAAGGCGTCCATCATGCCCGCGAGGGTGGAGCCCTGCTTCGACATCTTCAGGAAGACCTCGCCGAGACCGTCGTCCGGGTACGAGTTGGCGGTCATGTAGCCCTCGGCGCCGCCGACCGTGAAGGAGGTGGTGATGCCGGGACGGCCCTTGGGCAGACGCTTGCGGACCGGGCGGTACTCGACGACCTTCTCGACCGCGGTACGGATGGTGTCCTCGGCCTTCGCCGTGACCTCGGCCTTCTCCTTCTCCTTGGTCTTGGCGGAGAGGGGCTGGCCGACCTTGCAGTTGTCGCGGTAGATCGCGAGCGCCTTGACGCCCATCTTCCACGCCTCGAAGTAGACCTCTTCGACGTCCTCGACGGTCGCCGTCTCCGGCAGGTTGACCGTCTTGGAGAGCGCGCCGGAGATCCACGGCTGGATCGCGGCCATCATGCGGACGTGGCCCATCGCGGAGATGGAGCGCTCGCCCATGGCGCAGTCGAAGACCTCGTAGTGCTCGTGCTTGAGGCCCGGGGCGTCGATCACGTTGCCGTTCTCGGCGATGTGGGCGACGACCGCCTCGATCTGCTCCTCCTGGTAACCCAGGCGGCGCAGGGCCTGCGGGACGGTGCCGTTGACGATCTGCATCGAGCCGCCGCCGACCAGCTTCTTGAACTTGACCAGGGCGAGGTCGGGTTCGAGGCCGGTGGTGTCGCAGGACATCGCGAGACCGATGGTGCCGGTCGGGGCGATGACGGAGGCCTGCGCGTTGCGGAAGCCGTTCTTCTCGCCGAGGCGGATCACGTCCTGCCAGGCCTCCGTGGCGGCGGCCCAGATCGGGGTGTCCAGGTCGTCCACGCGGACGGCCGAGGTGTTGGCGTCGGCGTGCTGCTTCATGACGCGCTGGTGGGGCTGCGCGTTGCGGGCGTAGCCGTCGTACGGGCCGACGACCGCGGCCAGCTCGGCGGAGCGCCGGTACGAGGTGCCGGTCATCAGCGAGCTGATGGCGCCGGCGAGCGCGCGGCCGCCGTCGGAGTCGTACGCGTGGCCGGTCGCCATCAGGAGGGCGCCGAGGTTGGCGTAGCCGATGCCCAGCTGACGGAAGGCGCGGGTGTTCTCGCCGATCTTCTCGGTCGGGAAGTCGGCGAAGCAGATGGAGATGTCCATCGCGGTGATGACCAGCTCGACGACCTGGGCGAAGCGCTCGACCTCGAAGGACTGGTGGCCCTTGCCGTCGTCCTTCAGGAACTTCATCAGGTTCAGCGAGGCGAGGTTGCAGGACGTGTTGTCCAGGTGCATGTACTCGCTGCACGGGTTCGAGCCGTTGATACGACCGGACTCCGGGCACGTGTGCCAGCGGTTGATCGTGTCGTCGTACTGGATGCCCGGGTCGGCACAGGCCCAGGCCGCCTCGGCCATCTTGCGGAAGAGCGACTTGGCGTCGACCTTCTCGATGACCTCGCCGGTCATGCGCGAGGTGAGGCCGAACGTTCCGCCCTGCTCGACCGCCTTCATGAACGTGTCGTTCACGCGGACCGAGTTGTTGGCGTTCTGGTACTGGACGGACGTGATGTCGTCGCCGCCCAGGTCCATGTCGAAGCCCGCGTCCCGCAGGGCGCGGATCTTCTCCTCCTCCTTGACCTTGGTCTCGATGAAGTCCTCGATGTCGGGGTGGTCGACGTCCAGGATGACCATCTTGGCCGCGCGGCGGGTGGCGCCGCCCGACTTGATCGTTCCTGCGGAGGCGTCGGCACCGCGCATGAAGGAGACGGGACCAGAGGCGTTGCCGCCCGAGGAGAGCAGCTCCTTGGAGGAACGGATACGGGAGAGGTTCAGGCCGGCGCCGGAGCCGCCCTTGAAGATCATGCCCTCTTCCTTGTACCAGTCGAGGATGGACTCCATGGAGTCGTCGACGGCCAGGATGAAGCAGGCGGAGACCTGCTGGGGCTGGGGGGTCCCGACGTTGAACCAGACAGGGCTGTTGAAGCTGAAGATCTGGTGCAGGAGGGCGTACGCCAGCTCGTGCTCGAAGATCTCGGCGTCGGCGGGCGAGGCGAAGTACTTGAAGTCCTCGCCGGCCTTCCGGTACGTCTTCACGATGCGGTCGATGAGCTGCTTGAGGCTCACCTCGCGCTGCGGGGTGCCGACGGCACCGCGGAAGTACTTGCTGGTGACGATGTTGACCGCGTTCACCGACCAGAAGCCGGGGAACTCGACGCCACGCTGCTCGAAGTTGACCGAGCCGTCGCGCCAGTTGGTCATGACGACGTCACGACGCTCCCACTCCACCTCGTCGTACGGATGCACGCCGGGGGTGGAGTGAATGCGCTCGATGCGCAGTCCCTTGCTGGCCTTGGCTCCGCTCTTCGCGCGGGAACCTCGTGCCGGACCGCTCGCCGTCTCTGTCATGCCGCCTCCCAGTTACAGGCTAAAACGCGCTCAAGTGCCGCGAACTTCCCGTGGCACGGTGTGTGTCTGATGCAGCGCGCGCCGTTGGTACGGCCTTGCGCTGCAAGTCTGTGGTCGCCGCCCGCGGGCGGGCCCGGACACCCTGAGGGGTCCGGTCCGCGGTCAGTCGGCGGCGGTGGCGGGCACGGGAACCTCCACGGTTCCGTCGCACCCGTCCTCGGTCTTCTGGCGCACCGCGTCCGGGACGTCGTCGTCCGCGGCGGGGCGCTGATTCACCTGCCTGAGTTCCGCGATGGCGGCTTCGAAGTCGTCGAGCGAGTCGAAGGCCCGGTACACGGACGCGAACCTCATGTACGCCACGAGGTCGAGTTCCTGCAAGGGTCCGAGTATGGCCAGCCCTACGTCGTGGGTGGTCAGCTCGGCGCTTCCGGTGGCTCGCACGGCCTCTTCGACCCGCTGCCCGAGCTGGGCGAGCGCGTCCTCGGTGACAGGCCGTCCCTGGCACGCCTTGCGCACACCGTTGATGACCTTGATGCGGCTGAAGGGCTCGGTCACACCGGAGCGCTTCACCACCATCAGGGAGCACGTCTCCACGGTCGTGAAACGACGGGAGCAGTCGGGGCACTGGCGGCGCCTGCGGATCGACGTGCCGTCGTCGGTCGTACGACTGTCGACGACGCGGCTGTCCGGGTGCCTGCAGAAGGGGCAGTGCATGGCTCCGACCCTCCTTCACAAGCACGACTCAGGAACCTCGCGAGGCCTCACGGGCCCCTCGAAGCAGCCTCAAGCATAGGCGATGCCCGACGGTCCGGAGACCCGGGGGACCACAACTTCTGGGATGCCTCCGCAATCCAACCACTAGATGTGGGGATCGACTCATGAATTCGCCCACGCCGCGCGTGTCGTACACGTAAGGGAACGTGCCGCACAGGCATACCCATCCCGGACACCCGGGGATAGCGTGGTCGACGCACGGATGGAAGCCGCTTCCCGGCCGTCCGGCCATCGGATGGCAGACTGGGCGACGCCCGGACGACACCCCAGGTCAGCCGGTACGCCCACCGCCTCCGGCGGTGAAGGGTACAGCAATGGCGCCTTTTGTCCGCGAGATGCATCGCTAGGCCATACACCCAGACTCATGCCCACGTCAGGCAATTCGCGGTTTTTCACTCGAACGTGTGTTTGGCGCAACCTTTCGAAAGCTACTACCGTTGTCCAGCAGGGAGACCATCGAGAGGGGCCGACGTGACCACGACCGCAGACAGCGCCACCATCACCGCCCAGGACCGCTCCCAGGGCCGACTCGAGCCGGTGCATGTGATGAACGAAGCCGCGAATCATGAGGGGCCAAAGCGCTCCCTGCCTGGCCGACCTCCAGGCATCCGGGCCGACAGCTCGGGACTCACGGACCGACAGCGCCGGGTGATCGAGGTGATCCGGGACTCCGTGCAGCGGCGCGGCTATCCGCCGTCGATGCGCGAGATCGGACAGGCCGTCGGCCTTTCCAGCACCTCCTCCGTCGCCCATCAGCTGATGGCGCTGGAACGCAAGGGCTTCCTGCGGCGGGACCCGCACCGCCCGCGCGCGTACGAGGTACGGGGGTCCGACCAGTCCTCCGTGCAGCCCACCGACACCGCGGGCAAGCCGGCCGCGTCGTACGTGCCGCTCGTCGGCCGGATCGCCGCCGGTGGCCCGATCCTCGCCGAGGAGTCGGTCGAGGACGTGTTCCCGCTCCCCCGCCAACTGGTCGGCGACGGCGAGCTGTTCGTCCTGAAGGTCGTCGGTGACTCGATGATCGAGGCCGCCATCTGCGACGGGGACTGGGTGACGGTCCGCCGCCAGCCGGTCGCGGAGAACGGTGACATCGTCGCCGCGATGCTGGACGGCGAGGCCACGGTCAAGCGCTTCAAGCGCGAGGACGGCCATGTGTGGCTGCTGCCGCACAACTCGGCGTACCAGCCGATCCCCGGTGACGAGGCGACCATCCTCGGAAAGGTCGTCGCCGTACTGCGCCGGGTGTGACACCGCGACGGGCGGTCCGCCGCCTCCGCCCCTGACCGGGCCCCGGAACCACTGCGCCGGTTCCGGGGTCCTGTTCGTTCACCCATCGGTCCGGCCGTCGCCCATCGGTCCAGCCGTCACACGACGGTCCGACCGTGAGGCGACGGCCGTACGGGCTTCCGCAGGTGTCACCCGGCGGCCGTACTGGCCTCCGGAGGCGTCACCCGGTGGCCGTACGGGCTTCCAGAGGCGTCACCGGGCAGCCGTACGGGCCTCCGAAGGTGCGCTACGCGCCCTCGCCCTCGTCCACATCGGTCTCGGGCTCGGGCTCGGGCTCAGCGGCCTCGATCGCAGGGCCCGCCGCTTCCTCGGACCTCGCCGCGGACTCCTCGGCCTTCCGGGCCTTCTCGTCGATCGCCGCGAGGGATCTGCGGACCTGGCCCGGGTCCGTGGTGTACCAGAAGTCGGGGAGCGACGCCTTCAGATAGCTGCCGTACCGGGCCGTGGCCAGACGCTGGTCGAGGACGGCGACCACACCCCGGTCCCCCGAGGCCCGCACGAGACGGCCGGCGCCCTGGGCCATCAGGAGCGCGGCGTGCGTGGCGGCCACGGCCATGAAGCCGTTCCCGCCGTTCTCCTCGACCGCTTTCTGGCGCGCGCTCATCAGCGGGTCGTCGGGGCGCGGGAAGGGGATCTTGTCCATGACGACCAGCTGACAGCTGGAGCCCGGCACGTCCACGCCCTGCCAGAGCGAGAGGGTGCCGAACAGACACGTTCTCGGGTCGGCGGCGAAGTTCTTGATCAGCTCGCCGAGCGTCTCCTCGCCCTGGAGCAGGATCGGGTACTCGGGGATCCGGGTGCGCAGTTCCTCCGCCGCGAGCTGGGCCGCGCGCATCGAGGAGAACAGACCGAGCGTCCGGCCGCCGGCGGCCTGGATCAGCTCGGTCAGCTCATCGAGCATGTCTCCGCGGTCGGCGTCCCGGGCCGGGCGGGACAGGTGCTTGGCCACATAGAGAATGCCCTGCCGGGGGTAGTCGAAGGGCGACCCGACGTCCACACCCTTCCACTGGGGGACGTCCTCGCCCTCCGCACCCTCCGGGGCGAGTCCCATCGACGCTCCCACGCCGTTGAAGTCGCCGCCGAGCTTGAGGGTCGCGGACGTCAGGACGACGGACCGGTCGGAGAAGAGCTTCTCCCGCAGGAGCCCCGACACGTTCATCGGGGCGACCCTGAGCGAGGCGCCGAAACGGTCATGGCGTTCGTACCAGACGACGTCCCACTCGGAGCCGTTCGCGATGCGCTCCGCCACGGCGTGCACGGACTCGACGGACGCCAGCGCCTGTTTGCGCACGGCGTCCTCGTCCTGGACGGACTTGTCCCGGGTCGAACCGAGGGCGGTGATCACCGTGCGGGCGGCGTCACGCAGTGCCATCAGCGCGTATCCGAGGTCCTCCGGGATCTCCTCCAAGCGGCCAGGCAGCGCCAGCTCCATCAGACGCTCGAAGCCCTCGGCGGCGGTCTGGAGCTGATCGGCGGCCTTCTCGTTGACCAGCTTCGCGGCACGGCGGACGGCACGGTTGACCTGGCCCGGCGTGAGTTCGCCGGTGGCGACTCCGGTGACCCGGGAGACCAGTTCATGGGCCTCGTCGACGATCAGGACCTCGTGCTGGGGCAGGACCGGCGCGCCCTCGATGGCGTCGATCGCGAGCAGCGCGTGATTCGTGACGACGACCTCGGCGAGCTTGGCCCGCTCCCGGGCCATCTCGGCGAAGCACTCCGCTCCGTAGGCGCATTTGGTGGCGCCGAGGCACTCCCTGGACGACACGGACACCTGGCCCCAGGCCCGGTCGGAGACGCCCGGGGTGAGGTCGTCGCGGTCTCCGGTCTCGGTCTCGTCCGACCAGTCACGCAGCCGCAGCAGGTCCTGTCCCAGCTTGCTGGTGGGCGCGGCCGCCTCGAACGGATCGAAGAGGCCCTCCTCCTCGTCCTGCGGCACGCCCTCGTGCAGACGGTGCAGGCACAGATAGTTCGACCGGCCCTTCAGCATCGCGAACTCGGGGCGGCGGCGCAGCAGCGGGTGCAGCGCGTCCACGGTGCGCGGCAGGTCCCGCTCCACGAGCTGGCGCTGGAGCGCCAGGGTGGCGGTCGCCACGACCACCCGCTCGCCGTGCGCGAGCGCGGGCACCAGATAGCCGAGCGACTTTCCGGTGCCGGTGCCCGCCTGGATCAGCAGGTGGGAGCTGTCGTCGATGGCGGCGGCGACGGATTCGGCCATCGTCACCTGGCCGGGGCGCTCCGTGCCGCCGACAGCGGTGACGGCAGCATGCAGGAGTTCGGGGAGTGAGGGCTTTGTCATAGCGCTGCCAGCCTACGGGGCGCCACTGACAACCGAGTGATCACGCCCGGAACCGACGGCGTGATCAAGCCGGGAGGAGACAGAGCAGTCAGGCCAGGAGGCGGCGCCATCAGGCCCGGAGGAGAGCCCGGGAGCGGCGACATGCTCACGCCCGGCCGGGGCCGGGGGATCACGGCCGGCGAAGGGCCGTGCGCGGCGGATGTCTCCCGGACGGCCGGGGCGGTGGAGGAAGGGGACACGGGGACTCCTCGGCGGGGAACCGGGTCGGGGCGATCGGCCTGCGGACCGGGGCGGCGGCTCTACAACAGCTCGCGCAGGGACCGGTCCCGGATCATGAGCGCCGCTCGCTTGCCGGGCAGCTCGACCTCGGCGGAGTAGCGGAAGCCCCCGCTCAGGAACGCGGAGACGGAGGGGGTGTTGCGCAGGTCGGGTTCGGCGACGACACGGGCGCACGCGGGACGCCTGTCCAGTACGTGATCGGCGACGGCTCTGAGCAAGGTGGAGCCGAGACCGCGCCCGCGGTCGGCGACCCCGCCGATGAGGAGGTGGATCCCGGTGTCGTGGGGCCGGGCGGGGTAGTGGCGCGCCAGGGGGTCGAGATCCGCGCGGTAGATCTCCCAGTAGCTCATCGGGACGCCGTCCAGCACTCCGAGGCACGGGACGCTTCGTCCGTCGCCGTCGAGCTGCCGGAGCAGATGTTCCTCGACCACGGCCTCGGGTCCCGCCAGCTCCCAGAACTCCGCGACGGCGGGATCGTTCATCCACCGGTGCACGAGCGCCAGGTCGCGGCCGGCACGCACCGGGACGAGCTGGAGGACGCCCGCGGGTGTCTTGGCCGGCCCCCAGCCGCCGACGCGGTCGAGCAGATCGCCCCCGTCGGACGCCCTGTCCGCGGCGCCCTCCGCGGATCTGCCCGGGACTCCCCCCGAAGCCCCTTCCCCGGTCTCGTCCCCCGATCCGGAGCCCGCCGCGAACAGGGCGATCAGTTCTTCGGAAAGGCGCAGGTCGAGCGTGTCCTCGCAGTCCGTGCCGGTGCCGGGGTCGGTGCTCTCATCGGTGGGAGGCACGACGACGCTCCTCTCGGGAGACGGGGTGGGTCACGTTCCCCGGGGATGGGGGGGAGCCGGACCTCAGGGGTGAACGGGATGGGACATCAGGAATGAAGGGGGTTGGAGATGGTGACGTAGACGGACTGGGTGTCGACGGGACCGACGAGCTCGTCGAGTCCGTGCAGCCGGGTCAGCAGGTTGGCCTTGCAGCGCAGGACGGGCGAGTCGAGCAGCAGGGCGGGCAGTAGTGTGCGCAGCCGGGCCGGGCCGGTGGCCACGCCGACGAGGAATCGCCGGAAGGCGGCGAGCAACAGCCGTTCGTCGGCAAGCCGTTGGGAGCCGAAGGCCCCGATGAGGCCGAACACGTTGTTGATGCCGAGGTAGTAGGCGAAGCGTTCGTCGGTGACCGCGTCGGGGACGAACGTGTCGCTCCGCGCCCCGATGCCGGGCAGCCGGCGGTCGAGTTCCGCGCGCCGGGACGCGCGGAAGTAGTAGCCCTGGTTGTCGCGGTAGCGGCCGCCCGCGGGCCAGCCGTCGGCGTCCAGCCGGAGCAGGGTGTTCTGCTGGTGCGCCTCCAGGGCGATGCCCGCCTCGCTGTCCAGCCAGAGCACGGGGCGTACGACCTGTTCGAGATAGCGCAGGAACCACTCGGTGGCGACGGCGCCGCGCGGTCGGCCGGTGCGGGCCGCGAGCCCGGTGACGATCTCGGTGAGCCGGGAGCGCGTCACGGGGTGGCGATCGGCCGGGTCGCCCGTCTCCGGGCGGGCGTACGGCCGGGGGGAGACGAGCCCCGCGACGCAGCCGACGTCGTCCGCCGGCCCGAACGGGTTGTGCCGGATCATCACGTCGAGCCCGGGGATCGGGTGGCCGTCCCGGTCGTCGACGGCGAGCCAGGCCGGGTCGCGGACGATGTCGAAGCCGGGGTGGACGGCCTGCCACTGCGCGAACAGGCCACCGCGCAACAGGCGGTGGACCTCCGCACCGCGGTGGAGTTCCTTGCGGAGGTTCTCACGCCGGGAGTTGGTGATGCGCAGGCCCAGCGACAGTTTGAGCATCGCGGGGGCGCCGGAGCGGTAGACGGTCCGGACGGAGGAGGTGGGATGCCACGGGGTGCCGTGCGGACCGAGGTCGCGGAGCAGTCCCGCGTCCATGAGGGCCACGGTCCGCGGGCGGTGCCGGATCTCGCGCATCTGCCAGGGGTGCAGGGGCAGTGCGGCGGTGAAGCCGTCCGGGAGGCGGAGGCCGGACCCCGCCAGCCGCTGGGTCAGCTGCTCGGCCGGCACGGGGCGGCCGCGCTCGGTCCAGGCCGAGTCGGAGGCCAGGACCGAGGGGGCGACCGCCATCCAGTGCAGGGGGAAGGAGCCGCGCGACTCGGGTGAGTAGAGCCTGCTTTCCGCGTCGGAGAGGCCGTCGCGTCCCTTCGGGGTCGGGTGCAGGGGGTGGCCGAGGAGGAGTGCCTGTTCCGCGGCGAGGAAATGGTCGGCCGGGTCGGCGGGACTCTCTCGGCGTTCCCTGATGAAGACCGCGGTGCGCCGGACCGAGTCGGCGACGCGGCCGACGAGATCGGTGCCTTCGCCGGCCGGGCTGTCCTGGTGACTCGGTTCCGCGTCCGGGTCCCTGTCCTGGGCGCGGGGGCCCGTCTGCCGTGCGAGGAGGGCCGCGACCGTCACCGCGTCGACGGCGGGCGCCTGTTCGGGAGCACCCGCGAGGAGGGGGCGCCCGAAGCGGTGCCATCCGGCCGGGGACCAGTGGTGGACGGGCACGAGCAGGGTCGCACCGCTGGCAGGCAGCGCGATGCGCAGGGTGCCGTCATGGGGAGCGGGCAGGTTGTTCTCCCGTACCCAGCAGCGCAGCAGATTCTCGACCGCCGCCGCCTGCGCAGCCCTGCGGATGTCGGGATGATCCAGCAGCTCCGCCGCCTCCGTCCGGCCGGCGTCGGCCTCGCCGGGGTCGGGCAGCTCGGTGACGGCTTCGCCCGGCTCCGGCAGTTCGGTGACACCGTCGCCCACCACCGGCAGCTCGGTGACCCCCTCGACCGGGACCGGGAGCTCAGTGGCAGCTTCACCCGGGTCCGGAGGCTCGGCCGCACTCTCGCTCGGCTCCGGCAGCTCGGTGACGCCCTCGCCCTGGACCGGCAACTCACCGGCGGTCTCGCCCACCACCGGCAGCTCGATGGCGCCCTCACCCGGCTCCGGCAGCTCGGTCGCGCCCTCGCCCAGGTCCGGCAGCCAGGCGACAGCCCCGGCCCCACCCGGCCGGTCGGCGGTGGGCCCTCCCTGTCCCTCGGGTGCCCGCTCCGCCTCCTTCTGCCGGGGAAGGGACTCCGGTCCGGACAGGTGCGGGAGCGGTGTGTCGAGGGCCGCTCGCTCGTACGGGAAGGGAGGGCTGTCCGGGGCGGGGGTGGCGTTCACGAGAGGTTCCTTGCGGGTCGTTCGGGCTCGTACGGTGACGAGACCGGGGTGGAGCCGGGGTGCGCCGGGCTCTGCTGCGTTCCTGGTCGGTGGCGGGGCCGGGCGGTCACAGAGGACTCTCGGCACCCCGTGCCGCGTCTCTCCCGGCTCTCCGGTCCACGGGCCCCGCCGAGCTCACCGCTCTCACGGCGTCCGCGAGCCGGTCCAGTACGGCGGACGCCTGCTCGTCGCTGATGGTCAGGGGCGGCAGCAGCCGTACGACGCTCGACCCGCGGCCGCCGAGTTCCACGATCAGCCCCCGGCGCAGGCACTCCCGCTGGACGGCGGCGGCGCGTTCGGGGGCGGCGGGGAGGGGGCCGTCGGGTCCGGGATGCGGCGCCCCTTCGGGGTCCACGAGTTCGAGGCCGATCATCAGCCCGCGTCCGCGTACGTCGCCGACGCAGGGGAACTCTCGGGCCAGTGCGCGCAGTTGCTCCTGCATGCGGGCCCCGACGGTCGCCGCACGCTCGGCGAGGCCGTGCTCGCGGACGTACGCCAGGGTGGCCGTGCCCGCGGCCATGGCCAGTTGGTTGCCGCGGAACGTGCCGGCGTGCGCGCCTGGCTGCCAGACGTCGAGGTCGTCGCGGTAGACGACGACGGCCAGCGGCAGGCTGCCGCCGATGGCCTTGGACATCACCATCACGTCCGGGGTGATCCCGCTGTGCTCCACGGCCCAGAAGGCGCCGGTGCGGCCCACGCCCGTCTGGACCTCGTCCACGATCAGCGGGATGGACCGGTCCCGGGTGATCTCGCGCATCCGCCGCGTCCAGGCGTCCGGCGCCGGAATGACCCCACCCTCGCCCTGGACGAGTTCGAGGATCATCCCGGCGGGGAGCGGGACACCCGATTTGGTGTCGTCGAGGAGGGACTCCGTCCAGCGCGCGCCGAGTTCCGCGCCGCGGTCGCCGCCGATGCCGAACGGGCAGCGGTAGTCCTGCGGATAGGGCAGACGCGCCACCCGTACGTCGGTCGCGCCGCCGGACGCGTCGAGCGCCCCCGCGGTCATCCCGTGATAGGCGCCGGTGAACGCGAGCATGCTGGTGCGGCCGGTGGCCGTGCGCACCAGTTTGAACGCGGCCTCCACGGCGTCCGTCCCGGCCGGTCCGCAGAACTGGACCCGCGCGCGCTCGGCGAACCGCGGGGGAAGCGTACTGAACAACTCGGTGGTGAAGGCGTCCTTGACCGGTGTCGCGAGGTCCAGGACGTGCAGGGGCGCCCCCGAGTCGAGGACCTTTCTGATGGCTTCGAGGACGACGGGGTGGTTGTGTCCGAGGGCCAGGGTCCCGGCTCCGGAGAGGCAGTCGAGATAGCGGCGCCCGTCGGCACCCTCGATCGTCAGACCGCGGGCCCTTACGGGAACGATCGGCAGGGCGCGCGCGTACGTACGGGCCGCCGATTCGCGCGCCGACTGGCGCCGCAGGATGCCCTCGTGCGCGGCGCGCGCCCGAGCGGCCGCTCCGGCGCCGGTGTCCCGCGCCTCCTCGGACTCCCCTGGCGCCCCCACCGGCACCACCGCTGACTCGGTCACGGCCACGACTTCAGGTCCTCCCGCTGTTCAGAGGCGAGTTGGCAGGAGGGTCCGGACGCAGACGGCAGGCCCCCCGTACGTACCAACGACGCCGGTCGCGTTGAGAAGCGGGTGAATTCCGGGTTCCTTACCGGTTCTTTGCCGGGGCCGACCGGGGCCCCTCCTTCGTGACCGTCCGTCAGAACGCGGTGGGCCACCGCGGACACTCCCCCGTAGCGGAACCGTTGCCGTTCCGTCGGGCACCCCGGATGACGACCGCATAGTCTGTGATGCCGTTCGGCCCTGCCGGACGCACCGCTTCAGATGCCCGCAGACGCACCGCACAGTTCCCATACGTGCAGGGGGAGTTACACCATGCGATCCATACGCCCGCCCTTCGCCGCCCGTCGAGGCAGGAGCGCGCGCCGCAGAACGTCCCCCGCCCTGGCCGCCGTCGGCCTCGTCGCGGCCCTGACACTGACGGCGACCGCCTGCGACTCGGGCGGCACCGACACCGCGAGCGGTGAGCCGACCGCGACCGCCTCCCAGGGCGGCGACGGCAAGATCCAGATCCCCGACGACATCAAGAACAAGCTCAAAGAGCACGGCATCGACATCGACAAGTGGAAGGGCGGCGCCTGGAAGAACTGGGACAAGGACGAATGGCTGCGCCAGGCCGACGACTTCGTCAACCCGATCATCAAGGGTCTCTGGGACCCGGCCCGTATGCGCCGTGCCGACGACCCGGACAAGAACAAGGGCGTCGACGACAACGACCTCAGCGGTGACCAGGGCGTCACCGACCCGGAACCGGCCCCGGTGACGGCGCAGGCCGTCAAGACGTCGTACCACGCGAACGTGCCCGAGTCCGGCAAGGTGTTCTTCGACTCCCCCGAGGGCACGATGGTCTGCTCGGCGACGGTGGTCGAGGACCCGGCGCACCCGGGCAAGTCCAACCTCGTGTGGACCGCGGGCCACTGTGTGCACGCGGGCAAGAAGGGCGGCTGGTACCGCAACATCGCCTTCGTCCCGTCCTACAACGACCAGGGCCGCACCGAGGCGCAGCTGGAGAACGCCCCGCGCCAGGAGGTGGCTCCGTACGGCGTGTGGTGGAGCGACTGGGCGCAGACCTCGGACCAGTGGATCGAGCGGGGCGGGTCGACGGGCGGCCAGGGAGCCTCGTACGACTACGCGGTGCTGCATGTGACGCCGGAGAAGGGCAGTGGCGGCAAGTCTCTTGAGGAGACGGTCGGTTCGGCGCTGCCGGTGAACTTCAACGCTCCGGCCGTGCCCAAGGTGTCGAGCATCACGGCGACCGGATACCCGGCGGCGGCGCCGTTCGACGGCCAGAAGATGTACCAGTGCACGGACAAGCCTGGCCGGCTGTCGGTCGCGCAGGCCGACCCGACGATGTACCGCATCGGCTGCACGATGACCGGCGGCTCCTCCGGCGGCGGCTGGGTGGCCACGGGTTCGGACGGCAAGCGGGCCCTGGTGTCCAACACCTCGATCGGCCCGGTCAAGTTCGGCTGGCTGGCGGGTCCGCGGCTGGGCGCCGTGGCCAAGGGTGTCTACGACTCGGTGAGCGCGAAGTTCGCGGGACGGTGACGCGCCCGGCGTGAGCCGGACCGGCGGGCGACTCTCCCTGCCGGTCCCTCCAGTCTCCTCGCACCGACGGCATGACGAAGGCCCGCCCCCTCGAAAGGGGGCGGGCCTTCACGTGCCGTGTCCGGAGCGATCGCCTGCCGGCGGACCGGTCCGGCTGCGTCAGCGGAGCGCCGGTGACGCGACGTACGGAGCGAGGTCCGCCGCGAGCTCCTCGTGAACCCGCGCCTTGAGCAGGGTGCCCTCCTCGGTGTGCTCCTCGGAGATCACCTCGCCCTCGGTGTGGGCACGGGCGACCAGCTTGCCGTGCGTGTACGGGACGAGCGCCTCGACCTCGACCGAGGGGCGCGGCAGCTCGTTGTCGATCAGGGCGAGGAGTTCGTCCATGCCCTGGCCCGTACGCGCGGAGACCGCGATGGAGCGCTTCTCGATCCGCAGCAGGCGCTGGAGCACCAGCGGGTCCGCCGCGTCCGCCTTGTTGATCACCACGATCTCGGGGACCTTGGTCGCGCCGACCTCGGTGATGACCTCGCGCACGGCCGCCAGCTGCTCCTCCGGTGCCGGGTGCGAACCGTCCACGACGTGCAGGATCAGGTCGGAGTTGCCGACCTCCTCCATGGTGGAGCGGAACGCCTCGACCAGGTGGTGCGGCAGATGCCGGACGAAACCGACGGTGTCGACCAGGGTGTACAGCCGCCCGCTCGGGGTCTCGGCCCGGCGCACGGTCGGGTCGAGGGTCGCGAACAGCGCGTTCTCGACGAGGACGCCCGCGCCCGTGAGGCGGTTGAGCAGGGACGACTTGCCGGCGTTGGTGTAACCGGCGATGGCGACCGAGGGCACCTTGTTCCGGCGGCGCTCCTGGCGCTTGATCTCGCGGCCGGTCTTCATCTCCGCGATCTCCCGGCGCATCTTCGCCATCTTCTCGCGGATACGGCGCCGGTCCGTCTCGATCTTGGTCTCACCGGGACCACGGGTGGCGAGGCCGCCGCCCTTGCCGCCGCCCATCTGACGGGACAGCGACTGACCCCAGCCTCGCAGCCTCGGCAGCATGTACTGCATCTGCGCGAGCGCCACCTGCGCCTTGCCCTCACGGGACTTGGCGTGCTGGGCGAAGATGTCGAGGATCAGGGCGGTGCGGTCGATGACCTTGACCTTGACGACGTCCTCGAGGTGGATCAGCTGGCCGGGGCTCAGCTCACCGTCGCAGATCACGGTGTCCGCGCCCGTCTCGATGACGATGTCCCGGAGTTCGTTGGCCTTGCCGGAACCGATGTACGTGGCCGCGTCGGGCTTGTCGCGGCGCTGGACGACGCCGTCGAGCACGAGCGCTCCCGCGGTCTCCGCGAGGGCGGCCAGCTCGGCCAGCGAGTTGTCGGCGTCCTTGATGGTTCCCGAGGTCCAGACACCGACGAGGACGACGCGCTCCAGGCGGAGCTGTCGGTACTCGACCTCGGTGACGTCCTCGAGCTCGGTGGAGAGGCCCGCCACGCGGCGCAGGGCCGCGCGCTCGGAGCGTTCGAACTGCTCGCCGTCCCGGTCTCCGTCGATCTCGTGGCTCCAGGCGACGTCCTCTTCCATCAGGGCATCGGCCCGAAGACCTTCGGGGTGGTTCTGCGCGGAGGTCTGCGCGTCCTGGGAAGGGGAAGAAGAGGAGGTCATTGGATCCTTACGTAGAGGGGATGAGCTGCGGGCCGACGGATGCCGCCCCACGAAGGGAACAACGTCCACGACCTCCGGGAGATTCCCGGTTCCGGTCCGGCCAACCCTCCGAAGGGGGCGGTGCCACCGGCTCGAAGATGGTCCCACGGTGTGGTGGGGCACGTCACGCGACTTATCGTGACCCGCCGGACACGCGGATCAGGCGACGTGACGTTCCCACCGGACACGCGGATGAGGTGACGCACGGTGACCCGTCGGCCACTCCGGGCGTCCTCCCGTACCGCGTCCTCACCTGCTCTTGAGTGCCTTCGGGGCGTCGCTCCTCCAGGCCGGGTGTCCCGGCATCGGCGGGGTCTTCGCGCCGTACAGCCACGCCTTGAAGAACCCGCGCAGATCGCGGGCGGCGACGGCGGAGGCGAGGTCCACGAAGTCGGCCGTCGAGGCCACACCGTCGCGGTTGACGCTCACCCACGTGCGCTCCAGGCGCTCGAAGGCCCGATGCCCGATCTCCTGGCGCAGCGCGTACAGGGCCAGGGCCGCTCCGTCGTAGACGTTCGGACGGAAGATGCTGATCTTCTGGCCGGGCTTGGGTCCCTTGGGCCTGGCGGGCGGCCCGCCCGCGGCACGCCAGGAGTCGGACAGCCGGTAGGCGGCCTTCATCCGCTTCTCCATGGGCTTGTGCGCCTTCTCCTCGGCGTACAGGGCTTCGTACCAGGTGGCGTGCCCTTCGTTGAGCCACACGTCCGACCAGGTGCGCGGGGTGACGCTGTCGCCGAACCACTGGTGGGACAGCTCGTGCACCATGATCGAGTCGACGTACCACTTCGGGTAGGCGGGCTGGGTGAACAGCTCCTTCTCGAAGAGCGACAGCGTCTGCGTCTCCAGCTCGAAGCCGGTCTGCGCCTGGGCCATCAGCAGCCCGTAGGTCTCGAAGGGGTACGGCCCGACCTTGCTCTCCATCCAGGCGATCTGGCCGGGGGTCTTGCGCAGCCACGGTTCGAGCGCCGCCTTGTCGGCGCTGGGGATCACGTCCCGTACGGGCAGTCCGTGCGGCCCCCGCCGGTGCAGCACGGCGGAGCGGCCGATGGACACCTGGGTCAGTTCGGTGGCCATGGGGTGCTCGGTCCGGTACGTCCAGGTCGTGGCCCCGCGCGCGCGGCGGGTGCCCTCGGGCAGTCCGTTGGCGACGACCGTGTACCGGTCGGGGGCCGTGACGTGGATCGTGAACAGGGCCTTGTCGGAGGGGTGGTCGTTGCACGGGTAGACGAGGTGCGCGGCGTCGGCCTGACCGGCCATCGCGAGTCCGTCCTTGGTCCGTACCCAGCCGCCGTCCTGGCCCTTCGCGCTCACCGGGTCGCTGGTGTGCCGCACGGTGATGCGCAGCGGGAACCCGGCGGGCAGCCGTTCGGCCGGGGTCACCACCAGGTCCTCGCCGGCCTTCGTGAAGCGGGCGGGGCTTCCGTTGACATCGACGGACCGGACGGTTCCGTGCGCGAAGTCGAGGTTGACGCGGTCGAGCGGCTCGGTGGTCAGCGCGTCGATCGTGGTGACGGCCGTCAGCGGCTTGTCGTTGCTGCCCGGGTAGGTGAAGTCGAGGTCGTACGACTCGACGTCGTACCCGGGGTTGCCGAGGGTGGGGAAGAGGCGATCGCCGACTCCCAGGGGCACGGCCGGGTCCGGGGCGCTCGCGGCGATCAGACAGACGGAGACGGCCGAGGCGAGCAGGGCCGCCGCGACGCGGCGGCTCCTCGGGCGTGCGGGCGTGGGGGTGGCGTTGAGCGGCATGGACCACGGCTACCAGCGCACACCGGTCCCGCGCGGGCGACTCGCACCCGGCCCACCCGAACGGGTAGGCGCCGGGGCTCATTGGGGGCAGCGCGCGGGTGGCCTGATCCGGACACTTCCCTGCCGGTCGGCTGCCGTCTCCTGAGTGGTCGTCACACGATCTGGCGTGCTCCGGCGGACCCCTGAGTCACCATCATGTGATCCGTCGGGCGGGGGCCGGCTTTCCCTGAGCGACCGTCACACGCCACAGTCGGCGGCTGTCGGTCCACGCCCTGGCTCACAGTCACCCGGCCTGCCCGTACCGGTCGCGGCCCCGCGGGTCGTCGCCCGGCTACTGGGCCGCGGTCGCCGGATGCTGGGGGCGGCTCACGTCGTACACGCCGGGCACGTTGCGCATCGCGCGCATCAGGCCCGGGAGGTGGGCCGCGTCCGGGAGTTGGAGGGTGTACGTGTGGCGCACCCGCTGCTGGCTCGGGGGTTCGACGGTCGCGGAGACGATGGCGACCCCCTCCGCCGCGATGGCCTCGGTGAGGTCGGCGAGCAGGTGCGGGCGTCCGAACGACTCGGCGACCAGGGTGACGCGGCACTCGGTGGTGTCCCCCCAGCTGACGCCCACCTCCGGGCGTCCCGCGCTCTTCATGCGGTCCGCTCCGGCGCACTCGACGCGGTGCACGGTGACCACTCCCCCGCGGACGGCGAAGCCGGTGACCTCGTCGGGCGGCACGGGCGTGCAGCAGCCGGCCATGCGGACGGACGCGCCGGGCAGGTCGGCGACGGCGCTGGCCGGACGGGCGGTCTGCGCCCCGGCGGCGCGGGCGGCCTGCGTGTCGGCGGGGCGGGGCGGGACCGCGGGGGACGGGCGGGGGCCGGTGGCGGAGGCCTTGGCGGCCTCCTCGTCGCCGGGTGCGGGGTGGGTGGCCATCCAGCGCTGGATCGCGATCCGCGCGGCGGGGGTGTGCGCGTGCTCCAGCCACTCCCTGGACGGCTCGGAGGCGGGGTCCTGGCCCATGAGCAGCTGCACGGTGTCGCCGTCTCTCAGGACCGTACTCAGCGTCGCCAGGCGGCCGTTGACGCGGGCACCGATACAGGCGTGGGCGTCCTCGCCGTACTGCTCGTAGGCCGCGTCGACGCAACTGGCGCCCTCCGGAAGGCCGAGCGAGCCTCCGTCGGCGCGGAAGACGGTGATCTCCCGGTCCTGGGCGAGGTCTTCGCGCAGGGTCGACCAGAAGGTGTCCGGGTCCGGGGCGCCCTGCTGCCAGTCGAGCAGCCGGGAGAGCCAGCCGGGCCGGGTGGGGTCGGCGCGCTCGCCGTCGAAGGAGCGCTCGCCGCCGCCGTCCGGCTGCTCCTCCGACGGCGGAGCGTAGGGATTGCCGAGCGCGATCACTCCGGCCTCGGCGACCTTGTGCATCTGGTGGGTGCGGATGAGGACTTCGGCGACCTGGCCGTCGCCGCGGGTGACCGCCGTGTGCAGCGACTGGTACAGGTTGAACTTGGGGACGGCGATGAAGTCCTTGAACTCCGAGACCACCGGGGTGAGACAGGTGTGCAGTTCACCGAGGACGCCGTAACAGTCGGCGTCCTCGTTCACGAGCACCAGAAGGCGTCCGAAGTCGGCGCCGCGCATCGGGCCGCGCTTGCGCGACACCCGGTGCACGGAGACGAAGTGCCGCGGCCTTATGAGGACTTCGGCCTGGATCCCGGCGTCGCGCAGGACCGTGCGCACCTCCTCGGCGATCTCCGCGAGGGGGTCGCCCGCGCGGCCCGCGTTCTCGGAGATGAGCTCCCGGGTGTGCTCGTACTCCTCGGGATGCAGGATCGCGAAGACGAGGTCTTCCAGTTCGGTCTTGAGTGCCTGCACGCCGAGGCGCTCGGCCAGCGGGATGAGCACGTCCCGGGTCACCTTGGCGATACGCGCCTGTTTCTCGGGGCGCATGACGCCGAGGGTCCGCATGTTGTGCAGCCGGTCCGCGAGTTTGATCGACATGACCCGGACGTCGTTGCCCGTCGCGACCAGCATCTTGCGGAAGGTCTCGGGTTCGGCCGCGGCGCCGTAGTCGACCTTCTCCAGCTTGGTGACGCCGTCTACCAGATAGCAGACCTCGTCGCCGAACTCCTCGCGGACCTGATCGAGCGTCACTTCCGTGTCCTCGACGGTGTCGTGCAGCAGGGAGGCGGTCAACGTCGTGGTCTCGGCGCCCAGTTCGGCGAGGATCAGGGTCACGGCGAGCGGGTGGGTGATGTACGGCTCGCCGCTCTTGCGCATCTGGCCGCGGTGCGAGGACTCCGCGAGGACCCACGCCCTGCGCAGGGGCTCCAGTTTGGCGTCGGGGTGGTGGGCGCGGTGGGCCTCGGCCACATGCCCGATCGCGTCCGGCAGCCGGTCGCGGGCCGCGGGCCCGAGCAGTGCGGCCCGCCCGAGCCGGCGCAGATCGATCCGGGGCCGCGCCTTCTTGCGGTGCGCCGGGGGCACTCCGGGCTCCAGGTCCGCCGTGTGCTGGACGGCGGGCGTTACGGGGCCTGGCGTGGCGGGATTCGTCGCCTCCGCACTCATGGGCACCTCCGGCTGCGTCAGACCGGCGGACGGGTGCCCCATGGCGAACTCGGCTCAGGAGATGGTGTCGATCCCCCGTCCGGGCCGGTGCTTGATGCTACCGACCCCACCACGCCCGGCAGACCGTCTCTCGGCGAGCGTGAAACGGATCACCCATTCGAGCGAAGGTTTTGGGGTTTACGGTTTCGATTTCCTGGAAGGTACGGCAAGGACGTACGACGTCGGTCCCGCGGCCGGAGCGGCGTCGGACCGCTGGGAGGCCCGGTGCCGCCGCGCGGCTCAGCGCGGTGCGGCGGCCAGCCACTCCGCGTCGATCTCGCCCTCGGCGACGATCACCGCCGGGCCCGTCATCTCGATCTCGCCGTCCGGGCGTTCGGTGATGACGAGGCGTCCGCCGGGCACGTCCACGGTGTACGTCACCGGGGTGCCGGTCACGGCGGGGTCGGCGTCGTCGCGGCGGGCGGTGGCGACGGCCACGGCGCACGCCCCCGTGCCGCAGGAGCGGGTCTCGCCGGAGCCGCGTTCATGGACCCGCAGGGCGACATGGCCCGGTCCCCGGTCGACGACGAACTCGACGTTGACCCCGTCCGGATAGGCCGCCGCCGGGGCGAACGGCGGCGGTGCGAACAGATCACCGGCGTGCGCGAGGTCCTCCACGAAGGCGACCGCGTGCGGGTTGCCCATGTTCACATTGCGCGCGGGCCAGCTGCGCCCGCCGACGCTGACGGTGACCTCTCCCTCGGGGAGGAGCGCCTTGCCCATGCCCACGGTGATGTCGCCGTCCTTGGCGATGTGCACGGGCTTCACGCCACCGCGTGTGGCGACCGCGATGTCTCCTTCGGACACATGCCCGGCGCGGTGGAGGTAGTGCGCGAACACCCGCACTCCGTTGCCGCACATCTCGGCGATCGAACCGTCGCCGTTGCGGTAGTCCATGAACCACTCCGCCTCGGCCGCCATCCCCTTGGCGTCGGGGTGCTCGGCGGACCGCACGACGTGCAGCAGACCGTCGCCGCCGATGCCCGCGCGGCGGTCGCACAGGGCGGCGACGGCGGCGGGAGGGAGGTCGACGACGTTCTCCGGGTCCGGGATGATCACGAAGTCGTTCTCGGTCCCGTGGCCCTTGAGGAAGGCGATCCGCGTGCTCATTCCTCGATCGTACGGGGTCGCCGCGGCCGTCCGAGCGGCACGGGGGCGCGAGCCGGCGAAGGAGCGAGTCGACGGGACGTGCGGGCCCGGGGGCGAGCTGACCCCGGGGGGGCGAGCTGACCCGGGGGGGGCGAACTGACCCGGGGGTCAGCGCAGCCGGGCCACGCGTCCGACGGCGAGCACGGCCACGGCGGCGACGATCACGACGTACGCGAGCACCACCCGCCAGTCGGCACGTCGGCCGGAGCCGCGCGGCGGGAGGCCGGGGAGCGCGTAGCCGACGCGGCGGGCGGCCATCATGCCCCAGCCGGCGGCGCACAGGCAGATCAGCAGTCCGAGCATGGCGACCACGGCACCGCCGTCACCGAACTCGAAGGCGAGCGGGAAGGCGAACATCAGGGAACCCGTCGCGGCCAGCGCCACGATCGGCGCGAGCTGCCAGATGCGCAGCAGACGCTGCGGGCGCAGCTCGACCTCGACCTCCGGCTCGGGGGACATCTCGCCGGGGCCCGGGCCGTCGGCGATCACCCCGCCGGGGGTGTCCTCGGGGCCGTCGGAGCTCAGGCGATCTCCGCCCAGCTCCGGCTCGACGCCGGGGTCGGCGTCCGGATCGATGCTCAGACGAACTCCGTCCCGATCAGCGCCGTATTCAGCGCCTCGTGCGGTGTCGCGAGGGCCGGCCTCCATCGCCACGCGCCCTCCCAACTCGGACTTCACTGGTCGATCGAAGCTTGATGATGGCACGGCGCCGGAGGCCCGGATGACGGCCGGAGCGTCCCGATGCCATGACGTGATCAGGCTGTGACCGGTCGTTCGACCAACGCCAGTGCGAGTTCCGGAAGTTCCGTGAGATCGGTCGCAGCCCCACTGAGCCAATGCACCCTGGGGTCGCGCCGGAACCATGAATCCTGACGGCGCGCGAAGCGCTTGGTGGCGCGAACGGTCTCGGCTCGGGCGTCGTCCTCGGTGCACTCCCCGGCGAGCGCCGCGAGCACCTGCTGGTATCCGAGCGCCCGGGACGCCGTGCGCCCGGCGCGCAGTCCTTGCGCCTCCAGCGCGCGGACCTCGTCCACGAGTCCGGCGTCCCACATCCGGTCCACCCGGCGCGCGATGCGCTCGTCCAGCTCGGGGCGCGCCACGTCGACTCCGATCTGGAGGGTGTCGTACACGGAGTCGTGGCCCGGCAGGTTGGCGGTGAAGGGCTTGCCGGTGATCTCGATGACCTCGAGGGCACGGACGATGCGACGGCCGTTGCTGGGCAGGATCGCCCGGGCGGCGCCGGGGTCGGACATGGCGAGCCGCGCGTGCAGGGCGCCCGGGCCGCGCAGGGCGAGCTCCTCCTCCAGACGGGCGCGCACGGCCGGGTCGGTGCCGGGGAACTCCATCTTGTCGACGGCTCCGCGGACGTACAGTCCGGAGCCGCCCACCAGGACGGGCCAGCGGCCCTCGGCGAGCAGCGCGTCGATCCGGGCGCGGGCCAGCCGCTGGTACTCGGCGACGCTGGCGGTGACCGTCACGTCCCAGATGTCCAGCAGGTGGTGCGGGACGCCGCCGCGCTCGGCGGGCGTCAGCTTGGCGGTGCCGATGTCCATCCCGCGGTACAGCTGCATCGAGTCGGCGTTGACGACTTCGCCGCCGAGGCGTCTGGCGAGGAAGACGCCCAGATCGGACTTTCCTGCCGCGGTCGGTCCGACGACGGCGATGACCCGGGGTGCGGGGGGTGTGCTGCTCACTGCCCCAGTCTCGCAAATCCGCGGGCCTCTCCTCCAACGAGCCGCGTGATGCCGCGGTTCACGCGGCGGCCCGCGACGGGCAACGCGGACTTTCGCCCCCACGAGTAACGTATGGAGCTGATATGGGCGTTTTTGAGCGGCTTCTCCGGAGGCCGGAGGCGGCCGACACCGAGGCCGGCAAGGGCTCCCCCACGTAACTGCCGCGCGAGGGAAGGCGGACCATGGGTCTGATGGACAATCTGAGAGCCAGGCTGGAGCCCGCGAAGGACAAGGTCTCCGGGCTCGCGCAGCAGCACGGGGACAAGGTCGCCGACGGGCTCGACAAGGCCGCGAAGATGGTCGACGAGAAGACCAAGCACAAGTACAGCGACAAGATCCACACGGGTACGGGCAAGGCGAAGGACGCCGTGGACCGCCTCGCCCACAAGGACGACGGCACGGACACGCCCCCGCCGGACACGCCCCGCGCGTCCTGAACGACCCGCGCGCCGGCCCCGCCGAGCCCTCCTCGTCGGGGCCGCCGCCCGTCGCGGCTACGACCAGGCCGCCACGAGGTAGCCCACCCCGTAGGGGGCGTCGTCGTAGAGCAGGGCGCCGCCGAGTCCCGCGCCCTCGGCCGCGCCCGCGAGGACCTGCCAGGGGGCACGCCCGGCGGCCTTCAGCTCGTACGCGAGAGAGGCGTCCAGCGCTTTCAGGGCGCCGACGTCGGCCGCCGCGAGCGCCCGCGCGACCTGAGCGTCGAAGGCCTCGGCGCGCTCGTCGAGATAGCCCGGGGCCTTGAGGGTCCTGCACGCGCCGGCGTCCCCCATCACCAGCAGGGCCACGCGGCCGGCCCGTTCGCCGATCCGCTCCCCGGCCCGGACGCACCGCTCGGTGTCCAGGGACTCCCCGACCCCCAGACCCTCCACCGGGGCGTCGGACCAGCCGGTGCGCTCCAGCAGCCAGGCGGCGACGGCGAGGGAGGACGGCAGTTCACGCTCGGAGGACGCGAGGCTCTCGCCGTCCACGTCGGAGTGCGCGCCGTCCACGTCGGGGTTCACGCCGCTCACACCGTCCGCGGCGGTCGCGGTGCCGCCCGCTTCCGGAAGGCCGAGGCGCACGGCGAGGTCGACCCCGAAGCCGCCGAAGGAGCCGCGCGCGCCCTGCGGATGGCGTCCGCGCCCGCTCTCCTCCGCGGGGCCGACGACCACCAGCAGGTCGGGACGGGACGCGGCGAGGACACCGAGCGCGTCGGTGCAGGCGGCACGGGCGGCGTCCAGCTCGGGTGCCGCACCGGCGGCGACCTCGGGGACGAGCAGCGGAGGACAGGGGCAGACTGCGGCGGCTACAAGCATGATCCGCAGCGTAACGCCGTACCCCGCCGGTCCGCCCGGGCCCCGCCCCGGTCCCGTACGCCGTCCCGGCCGCGGCCACCCGCAGCCCCAGCCCCAGCCCCAGCCCCAGCCCCAGCCCCAGCCAGGATCGGCCGCCGTTGTCGACGGTCGCAACCCGCGGGCGACCGGGGTTGTCGTCAGTCGCAGCCGCAGCCGCTGCCCGCGGCGACCGGAAGGGGCTCCGGGGCGCCGATCCTCGGCAGGCCCAGCATGACGCCGGCGGGCTTGGCGGCCTCGGCGGCGTTGCGCTTCTCCCAGGCGTCCCCGGCGCGCGTGCGGCGCACGTCCAGGACGGCGCCCTCGGCGAGCAGGTGGTGCGGGGCGGCGTAGGTGATCTCGACGGTGACCACGTCACCGGGGCGGACCGCTTCGTCGGGCTTGGTGAAGTGGACCAGCCGGTTGTCGGGGGCGCGGCCCGACAGACGGTGGGTGGCGCCGTCCTTGCGGCCCTCGCCCTCGGCGACCATCAGCTCCAGGACGCGGCCGACCTGCTTCTTGTTCTCGTCCCAGGAGATCTCCTCCTGGAGGGCGACGAGACGCTCGTACCGCGCCTGGACGACCTCCTTGGGGATCTGCCCCTCCATGGTGGCCGCCGGGGTGCCGGGGCGCTTGGAGTACTGGAAGGTGAAGGCGGCCGAGAAGCGCGCCTCGCGGACCGCGTGGAGGGTCTGCTCGAAGTCCTCCTCGGTCTCGCCGGGGAAGCCCACGATGATGTCCGTGGTGATCGCCGCGTGCGGGATGTCCTCCCGGACCTTCTCGATGATCCCGAGGAAGCGCTCCTGGCGGTACGAGCGGCGCATGGCCTTCAGGACGGTGTCCGAGCCGGACTGCATCGGCATGTGCAGCTGCGGCATGACGTTCGGCGTCTCGGCCATGGCGGCGATCACGTCGTCGGTGAAGTCGCGCGGGTGCGGCGAGGTGAAGCGCACGCGCTCCAGGCCCTCGATCTTCCCGCAGGCGCGCAGGAGCTTGCTGAAGGCCTCGCGGTCGCCGATGTCGCTGCCGTACGCGTTGACGTTCTGGCCGAGGAGGGTGATCTCGGAGACGCCCTCGCCGACCAGGGCCTCGATCTCGGCCAGGATGTCGCCGGTCCTGCGGTCCTTCTCCTTGCCGCGCAGCGCGGGGACGATGCAGAAGGTGCAGGTGTTGTTGCAGCCGACGGAGATCGACACCCAGGCCGCGTACGCGCTCTCGCGGCGGGTCGGCAGCGTGGAGGGGAAGGCCTCCAGGGACTCGGCGATCTCGATCTGCGCCTCTTCCTGGACGCGGGCGCGCTCCAGGAGGACCGGCAGCTTGCCGATGTTGTGCGTGCCGAAGACGACGTCCACCCAGGGGGCCCGCTTCACGATGGTGTCGCGGTCCTTCTGGGCGAGGCAGCCGCCGACGGCGATCTGCATGCCGGGGCGCTTCGTCTTCATCGGGGCGAGGCGGCCGAGGTTGCCGTAGAGCTTGTTGTCGGCGTTCTCGCGCACGGCGCAGGTGTTGAAGACGACGACGTCCGCGTCCCCGTCCGCGCCCTCGGGCGCCCGCACGTAACCGGCGTCCTCCAGGAGCCCGGAGAGCCGTTCGGAGTCGTGGACGTTCATCTGGCACCCGTAGGTGCGCACTTCGTACGTCTTGGATTCCTGAACGTCCACTGCCTGACTCCGGTCGCCGCTGCTCATGTGACAAGGGTAGGCGGTGCCGGGAGTACGTCCGGACGCCGGAGTCCGTGCACCGGGCCGCCCGTCACAGGACGTGCGGATCCCGGCACCCGGCGTGCGGTCGGCGCGGGGTCATCCGCCCAGCGTGACGAACCGCTCCGCGACGGTCCCAGCGGGGCTCCCGAGCAGGATCGTGTAGTGGTTGGAGCCCTCGACCAGCTCGGCGGGAAGGCCCCCGGGGCCGCCGGTCCAGCGTTCGACGGCGGGCTCGGGCAGCATCGGCGGCTCCTGGCCGAGCAGTCCGAGCGGCGCGCGCAGCAGCAGGGCCGGAACGCGCAGTTCCGTGAGGCGGGCGGCGAACAGGCCGTCGGACGTCAGCAGATCACGTCCGTCGTGGCGCACGGCCTCCTCGCGCACCTTCGAACGTCTGGCGCCCCGGGGCCCCGTGACGTCGTAGCGCACGTAGGCCTCGATGTCGGCGTTCCAGTGCCGTCCGAGTGCCGGATGCGCGCGGAAGAAGTCGACGTAGGCCGCGTCGGTCGCGTACGTCCTGCCGAGGCGGGCCAGCGCCGGTCCGAGCGTGGCGTCCAGGACGGCGTCGGGGTCCGCGCCGGGCGCGAGGGGCAGCGGCAGTCCGCCGTCGACGAGCAGCAGCCGGTCGAACAGCGCGGGCCGGCGCACGGCCGCGAGCAGCGCGACGTAGGCGCCCAGGGAGTGGCCGGTCAGGGCGACCGGCAGGCCGCCGCCCAGGTCCCGGGCCAGGCGGCACAGGTCCAGGGCGTGCCGGTTCAGGCCGTACGGTCCCGGGGTGGCCGCGCTTCCGCCGCGGCCGCGCAGGTCGGGCGCGAACAGGGTCCACTCGTCGGGGAGCCGGCGGGCCACGGCGCGGAAGGACATCCCGGATCCGGTGATGCCGTGGGCCGCGAGAGCGATGCGCGGTCCGCGGCCGAACCTCAGGACACGCAGGACTCCGCCCTCGACGGGGAGATCGAGTTCGGCCGGCTCGTTCATGCGCTCTCCTGGTCGTCGTCGGTGCCCCTGGGACGGCGGCGGGCGTTCGGCCTCCCCACGGGGGCACGGAGCGGCGGGTGCGGCCTCCGCCGCGCGGGCAAGCCCGGGTGCTACGCGTCCGGCACGTTCCACCCCTGCCGTCGCAGCACCTCGGACACGTCCGGTGCCCGGTAGTGCTCTCCCTTGAGGACCTTGCCGTCGGCCCTGCGGGCGACGTGCCCGTCGGGGCCGAGCTTCGTCATGTTGGCCCGGTGGATCTCCGCGATCACCGCGTCGAGGTCGATCCCGTGGACGAGGGCCGTGCCGTACGCCACGTACACGACGTCGGCGAGTTCGTGCGCGAGCCGGTCGAGCGGGCCGTCGACCGCGACCTCGGCGACCTCGGCCGCCTCCTCCGCCAGCAGCTCGCCGCGATGTGCGGCGAGCCGCACGCCGACCTCGGTCGGGGTGCCGCGCACGTCGAGGCCGAAGGAGAGATGGAACTGCCGGACCAGGGAGGCCGGAGAGGACACCGGAGCGGGCGCCGGGGAGGGGGACGGCGGGACCGGGGACGGCGGGGACGACTGCATTCGGCGAGCCTACCCATCCACCGGAACCGCAGCCCCGGTCCGGCGCCGCCCTGGCCAGGACCGGGCCCGGGCTGGCAGGATCGCGCGCATGTTCCAGGCACTCCCCCGCATCGGCCGGCGACCCGCGCTGTTCGGCTCCGCGGCCGTCCTCGCGGTCGTCGGGCTGCTGCTGTGGTGGCTGCTGCCCCTGGGCGAGGAGTCCCCCAGCGGGACGATCACCTTCAGCACGGGCACCCCGACCGGGGTCTACCAGATGTACGGCAAGCTCCTTCAGGGCGCCATCGCCAAGGACATGCCCCATCTGAACGTGCAGCTGCTGAACAGCGACGGATCGCAGGAGAACGTCAGCCGGGTGGCCACCGGCAAGGCCGACTTCACCATCGCCGCGGCCGACGCCGTGGAGACGTACGTCCTCCAGGGCAAGCCGGGGGCGAAGCGGCTGCGCGGCTGCTCACGGCTCTACGACGACTATGTGCACCTGGTGGTCGCGCGCTCCTCGCCCATCCAGTCCGTGGAGGACCTGAAGGGCAGGAAGGTCGCCGTCGGGCCGAGCGGTTCCGGGGTGCGGCTGATCGCCAACCATGTGCTGCAAGCGGCCGGGCTGAATCCCGACAAGGACATCAAGTCCTCCGACGACGGCATCGCGACCATGCCCCGCCTGCTCGAACAGCACAAGATCGACGCGTTCTTCTGGTCGGGCGGTCTGCCGACGAACGCCGTCCAGAAGCTCTCCAAGGCCTACGACATCCGGCTGGTGCCCATCGGCAGCGACCTCGTCGAGAAGCTGCACGAGCAGGGCGGCGCCTCCCGGTACTACCGGTCCGCCGTGATGCCGGCCGACGCCTATCCCGAGGCGCAGCGCGGCTCCGCCGTACCGACGCTGGCCGTGGCCAACTTCCTGATCACCCGGGAGGACGCCGACGCGAACCTCACCGAGGAGCTCACCCGCACGGTGATCGCGAGCCGCGACCGCATCGGCGCCGTGGTGCACGCGGCCCAGCTGGTGGACCTGCGCACGGCGATCTACACGGACCCGCTGCCGCTGCACGAGGGCGCGCGCCGCTACTACCGGTCGATCAAGCCGTAGCACCGACCCGGTACCGGTCGTTCGAGCCGTGGCCGCCGCCCCGTCAACGGTCGGTCGAGTCGTAGCGGCTGCCCTTGTGCAGGTCGCGGAGGTGCCGGAACCCCCGGGTTCGCTCAGGTCGCCTGTTCCGACCTGGGCACTGTCACCGTCACCCGCAGCCCGTGCGGTTCGTGGTGGTCGTACGCGATCGAGCCGCCGCCCGCGGCGAGCAGGGCCCGGGAGATGGAGAGGCCGAGGCCCGAGCCCTTGACGTTCTGGTGCGCGGTGCTGCGCCAGAAGCGGTCGCCGATGCGGGCCAGGTCCTCGTCGCCCAGACCGGGGCCTCCGTCGGTGACCACGACGGTCGAGGACGCGCCGTTCGCGGCGACCGTCACCTCGACGCTCTCCCCCTCGGGTGTGAACTTGACCGCGTTGTCGATCACCGCGTCCAGGGCGCTGGACAGAGTGATGGGGTCGGCCCACGCGGTCGTGGGAGGGCAGTCGCCCGTCAGGCGTACGCCCCTGCTGTCGGCGACCGGCTGCCAGGACGCCACGCGTTCGGCGGTCAGCGCGCCGATGTCGGTCAGCCGTACATCGGCCTCGGCGTGCTCGGCGAGAGCCAGGTCGAGCAGGTCGTCGAGCACCTGGGTGAGGCGCTTCCCCTCGGTGCGGACCGAGGCGATCTCCTCGTTGCCCTCCGGGAGTTCCAGGGCGAGCAGCTCGATGCGCAGCAGCAACGCCGAGAGCGGGTTGCGCAGTTGGTGCGAGGCGTCGGCGACGAAGGCCCGCTGCTGTTCCAGCACGCTCTCGACGTTGTCCGCCATCTCGTTGAACGACCGCGCCAGACGCTGGAGTTCGGGCGGTCCGCCGGCCGGCGCGACCCGGGACTTGAGGCGGCCCGTCGCGATGTCGTGGGTGGTGGCGTCGAGCACGCGTACGGGCCTGAGCACCCAGCCGGTGAGGCGCAGCGCGGCGCCGAGCGCGAGCAGCATCGCGGCGATCTCGCCCGCGCCGATGACCAGCCAGCCGTGCAGGATCTTGGAACGCATCTGCCCGGTGGGCGAGTCGGTGACGATGACGCCGATGACGTCACCGTCCCTGATGACCGGGGAGGCGACGACGAGCCGGCGCTTCTGCCAGGGCCAGACCTGTTCGGGGTCGTGGCTGCGGCGGCTGACGAGGGCCTCGTTGAAGGCGTCGCGGGCCGCGCCGGCCTTGGGCAGGAACCAGCTCTCCGGGGCGTTGGCCATCGGCTCGTCGTCGCGGTAGAAGACGCCGGCCCGGATGCCGTACACCTCGTAGTAGCGGCCGAGTTCGGTGCGCAGGGTCTCGCCGCGCTCGTCCGGGAAGCCCGCCCGGGAGCGGCTCGGGGAGTCGGTGACGTACTGGGCGAGGGCCGCGAAGCGCGCGGTGTCGTCGATGCGGTCGACGACCACGCGCTGCTGTTCCGCCGCCGCGAAGCTCACCGCGAGCGGGATGCCGAGCGCGAGCAGCACGGCCGCCATCAGGACGATGAGCAGCGGGAGAAGGCGGGTACGCACCCGGGCCCGCTACGAAGCCGGGGCGACGAGCCGGTACCCGACGCCGCGGATGGTCTCGATCAGCGCCGGCATGCGCAGTTTGGAGCGCAGCGACGCCACGTGCACCTCCAGCGTCCGGCCGGTTCCCTCCCAGCTGGTGCGCCACACCTCGCTGATGATCTGCTCGCGACGGAAGACCACCCCGGGGCGCTGGGCCAGCAGCGCGAGCAGGTCGAACTCCTTGCGGGTCAGCTGGACCGCCGAACCGTCCACGGTGACCTGGCGGTTGGGGAGTTCGATGCGGACGGACCCCAGGAGCACCAGGTCCTCACCGGGCGCCGAGGCGTCGTCGTGGGCGCTGCGCCTGCTGACGGCGTGGATCCGGGCGAGCAGTTCCCCGGTGTCGTACGGCTTCACCACGTAGTCGTCGGCGCCGAGGTTGAGGCCGTGGATGCGGGAGCGGACGTCCGCGCGCGCGGTGACCATGATCACCGGCGTGGCGGTGCGCTTGCGGATCTTGCCGCAGACCTCGTAGCCGTCCTGGTCGGGCAGCCCGAGGTCGAGCAGGACGACGCCGAAGCCGTCACTCTCCGGGACCAGGGCCTGAAGGGCCTCCTCTCCGCTGCGGGCGTGGGTGACCTCGAAGCCGTGCCGCGCCAGCACCGCGGACAGGGCGGCGGCGACATGGTTGTCGTCCTCGACGAGGAGCAGTCTCATTCCGGCCCCCTCCGGTTCATCGGGCGCGCCGATTCTTGGGTCGTACGGTCTCGGGTCTCATCGGTCGAACGGTCCCCGTTTCAACAAAGTGGTGCACGCGCGCGTGCACCAAGGGAAGTCACGCCGATGGACGGGACGACGTCAAGGGGCTTCGGGTTGCCCGGGGCTTCCGTTACCCAGCCGGTACGCGCTTCCGTGCGGTCACTACGACACGTGTCCGATTGCTATCGGATCGTGATGCTCAGATTCCCCTCAGATGTAATGACGCTGGTCGTAAGGGGTCACTACTGTCCACCGAAACCGAGGAGGACGGAGCCCCCACGCGATGACCGCAGCATCGGTGGCCAAGGACGCCATGGCCGGGACCGACGAACTGGTCGTCCTGAAGAGCGTCGACAAACACTTCGGAGCCCTGCACGTGCTCCAGGACATCGACCTGACGATCACCCGTGGCGAGGTCGTCGTGGTCATCGGGCCCTCCGGGTCCGGGAAGTCCACCCTGTGCCGCACCATCAACCGCCTGGAAACGATCGATTCGGGTGACATCTCGATCGACGGCAAGCCGCTGCCCCAGGAGGGCAAGGCACTCGCCCGGCTCCGGGCCGATGTGGGCATGGTCTTCCAGTCCTTCAACCTCTTCGCGCACAAGACCGTGCTCGAGAACGTGATGCTCGGGCAGATCAAGGTCCGCAGGACCGGCAAGCAGGCGGCGGAGGAGAAGGCCCGCGCCCTGCTCGACCGCGTCGGCGTGGGCAGCCAGGCCGACAAGTACCCGGCGCAGTTGTCGGGCGGCCAGCAGCAACGCGTCGCCATCGCACGAGCGTTGGCGATGGACCCCAAGGTCATGCTCTTCGACGAGCCGACCTCGGCGCTGGACCCCGAGATGATCAACGAGGTCCTCGAGGTCATGCAGCAGCTCGCCCGGGACGGCATGACCATGATCGTCGTCACCCATGAGATGGGCTTCGCCCGTTCGGCCGCCAACCGGGTCGTCTTCATGGCCGACGGCCGCATCGTCGAAGAGGCTTCCCCGGACCAGTTCTTCAGCAATCCGCGCAGCGACCGTGCCAAGGACTTCCTCTCGAAGATCCTGCACCACTGATGACTCCGCGCGCGGGGATCACTGACGTCCCCACACGCGGAGCCGCTCTCGTGAACCGCGCGTCGACGGACCGCACTTCGCTCTGACTCAAAGGATGTTCACCATGAAGTTCCGCAAGGCAGCCGCGGCCTCGGCCGCCGTACTCGCGCTCGCCGCGACCGCCACCGCGTGTGGTTCGAGCGACAAGAACGACAGCGGGTCCTCGGGCGGCGGCAAGATCAAGATCGGCATCAAGTACGACCAGCCCGGTCTCGGCCTCCAGCAGCCGGACGGTTCCTTCGCCGGTTTCGACGTCGACGTCGCGACCTATGTGGCGGGACAGCTCGGATACAAGCCCAGCCAGATCCAGTTCATCCAGACCAAGAGCGCGGACCGCGAGAACGCGCTCGCCCGTGGTGACGTGAAGTTCATCGCGGCCACCTACTCGATCACCGACGAGCGCAAGCAGAAGGTCGACTTCGCCGGCCCGTACCTGCTGGCCCACCAGGACCTGCTGGTGAAGAGCGACTCGAAGATCGCCAAGGGCACGGACCTCAACGGCAAGAAGCTGTGCTCCGTGACCGGCTCGACCTCGGCGCAGAACGTCCACGACACCATCGCCCCGAAGGCCAACCTGAAGGAGTACAGCGGCTATTCGGAGTGCATCGCCGCCCTTCAGAGCGGCGCCGTCGACGCGGTG
Organism: Streptomyces sp. NPDC024698; assembly: GCF_055559015.1. Taxonomy (NCBI): domain Bacteria; kingdom Bacillati; phylum Actinomycetota; class Actinomycetes; order Kitasatosporales; family Streptomycetaceae; genus Streptomyces; species Streptomyces sp. NPDC024698. Next base: position 491,624 of record NZ_JBVHLK010000005.1, read on the forward strand.
ACCACCGACGACTCGATCCTCGCGGGCTTCGCCTCGCAGGACAAGTACAAGGGCCAGTTCAAGCTCGCCGGCCTCAAGCTGAGCAACGAGAACTACGGCATCGGCGTCAAGAAGGGCGACGCCGCGCTGGAGAAGCAGATCAACACCGCGCTGAAGAAGATGGTCAGCGACGGCTCCTGGCAGAAGGCGGTCACGAAGAACTTCGGCCCCGCGAACTACAAGTACGAGCAGGCCCCGAAGATCGGCGTGATCGTCAAGTAACCGCGGATCACCAGGTAATGCAGGGACCCTAGGGCAACGCGGGAATCCGGGGTTCACGCGGGGTCGCGCGCGCCTGCCGCCGCCTGCCGGGATCACGGCGGCGGCATGCCGCGCCCACCCCCTCCGCCACGTACGCCACCACCCGGAAGCGCGGGAGATCGTGTTCGACTTTCTTCATGGTTACGACGTCCTAGGGGCGTTCTGGATGACGGTGAAACTCACCGTCATCTCCGCCCTCGGCTCCCTGGTCCTGGGCACCCTGCTGGCCGCGATGCGGGTCAGTCCGGTTCCGCTCATGCGCGGATTCGGCACCGCCTACGTGAACATCGTCCGGAACATCCCCCTGACGGTCATCATCCTGTTCAGTTCGCTCGGCCTCGCGGACATCTTCGGCGTCACGATGGGCACCGACGACTTCAAGGTGCAGGGCTTCCGGCTCGCGGTGCTCAGTCTCGTCGGCTATCACGCGGCCTTCGTCTGTGAGGCGCTGCGCTCCGGCATCAACACCGTGCCGGTCGGGCAGGCCGAGGCGGCCCGCGCGATCGGGCTCGGCTTCGGCCAGACCCTGCGGCTGATCGTGCTGCCGCAGGCGTTCCGGGCCGTCGTCGTCCCCCTGGCGAACGTGCTGATCGCGCTGACCAAGAACACGACCGTGGCCGCCGCCATCGGCGTGGCCGAGGCCGCCAGCCTGATGAAGACGATGATCGAGAACGAGGCCCAGACGGTCCTCATCGCCGCCGTCTTCGCCTTCGGGTTCGTGGTCCTGACCCTCCCCACCGGCCTCATCCTCGGCTGGCTGGGCAAGCGACTGGCGGTGAAGCGGTGACCTCCGTCCTCTACGACGCTCCGGGCCCCCGGGCCAGGCGCCGCAACGTGGTGCTCTCGGTGCTCTTCGTCGCCCTGCTCGCTCTGCTGCTGTGGTGGGCATGGCAGGTCATGGACGACAAGGGCCAGTTGAAATGGGACCTCTGGGAGCCCTTCACCACGGCCGACGCCTGGAACACCTATCTGCTGCCGGGCCTGTGGGGCACCCTGAAGGCCGCCGCCCTCAGCATGGTGATCGCCCTCCCCCTGGGCGCCGCCCTCGGGATAGCGCGCCTGTCCGACCACCGCTGGCTGAGCGTCCCGACGGGCGCCGTGGTCGAGTTCTTCCGGTCCATCCCGGTCCTGCTGCTCATGCTGTTCGCGAACGAGCTGTACGCCCAGTCCGCGAACATCGCCAGCGAGGACCGTCCATTCTACGCGGTCGTCACCGGTCTGGTGCTCTACAACTCCTCGGTCCTCGCCGAGGTCGTCCGGGCGGGCATCCTCGCGCTGCCCAGGGGACAGACGGAGGCCGCGTACGCGATCGGGCTGCGCAAGGGCCAGACGATGACCAGCATCCTGCTGCCGCAGTCGGTCACCGTGATGCTCCCGGCGATCGTCAGCCAACTCGTCGTCATCGTGAAGGACACCGCGCTCGGCGGTGCGATGATCACCTACGGGGAACTCCTCACCGCGCGCAGCACCCTCGCGGCCAACTACGCCAACGTCATCCCGAGCTTCATCGTGGTCGCCGCCATCTTCATCGTCGTGAACTTCACGATCACCAGCTTCGCCTCCTGGCTGGAGGGCCGGCTGCGCCGCGGCAAGAAGACGACCGGCAAGATCCTCTCGCCGAACGACGCGACCATCGCCGGCACCGCGGGAACAGGCGCGGGTGGAGGCGCCGCCTTCTGACGAATCGTCCGAACATCGGTCGATCAGTGTGACCGAAGGGGTCGGTGACATGACCGCCACTGACCCCGTCACTTGACGCAAGCAGCGGCAATGGGTTGCATACGTTCTGTGATCGTGCACCCTGCTCCACCTGCCTGTTCCCGTACGTCCCTCAGGACACAGCTCCGTGCAGGGGGCACCGCGCCGTGGACCCGGTGATCATCGTCGGTGCGGGGCCCGTGGGGCTCACGCTGGCCCTTGCGCTGGCACGCCAGGACGTCCCTTCCGTGGTTCTCGACGAGGGACCGGGCAAGGACGAGGTGCGGCTGGCGCGGACCGTGGTGCTGCGCGAGGACACGGCCGCGCTGATCGAGCGGCTGACGGGTCTGCCGCTCGACGACGCGGGATTCCGTTGGGCCGGATGGCGGTCGATACGGCGCAAGCAGGTGATGCGCGCGATCACGTTCGGCGAGGAGGTCCCAGGGGACCCGAAGGGCGCCTTCGATCCCGCGGGCGCCGAGAGCGGACGGGGCGACGGCCCTCGGGGGGTCGTCGCCCCACGCGGCGCCGGCTCCTCCCGCGACACGGAACGCCCGGCGGACGGAGAGGCGTTCAACGCCCCGCTGCACATCGCGCAGCACGCCCTGACCGGCGCCCTGCGCGAGGCCGTGATCCACGAGCGGCTGATCAAGGTCGCCGCGCTCAGCCGTCTCGACTCCGTCGAACAGGACGGCTCCGGCGTCACGGCACACACCCGTGGCCCCGACGGCACCTGGTGGCGCGGCAGTTACCTGGTCGGCTGCGACGGGCCCCGCTCGACGGTGCGCAAGCTCCAGGACATCCGCTTCCCCGGACGCACCGCCGTCGAACGCCACGCCGTGGCGGCCCTGCGCACGGAACTCCCCTGGCCCGGAGAAGCGTTGCTGCACCGGATGACGCCCTGGCGCGCCTCCGGCCCCTCCGCGGGCGAGGTGAGCGCCCGCCCTCTCGCCGAGGACGTCTGGCGGCTGGACTGGCTGCTGCCCCCGGGCAAGGACCTCGTCACGCCCGATCTGCTGGTGGCGCGTGTCCGGGAGACCCTCGGGGGCTGGAGCGGAGGCGCCACACCCGCGTACGAACTGCTCGACACCGGAGTTCACACCGTCCACCACCGGCTGGCCCGCCGCTGGCGCGTCGGCCGGGTCTTCCTCGCCGGGGACGCGGCCCATCTGCTCGGCGCCCTCGGCACCCAGGGCCTGGACGAGGGCCTGCGGGACGCGGACAACCTCGCCTGGAAGCTGGCACTCGGCTGGCACCACGGCCCGCACACCGCACTCCTCGACAGCTACCAGACGGAGCGGCGCGCGGTGGTCGCCGCCCGGCTGCGCGCCGCCGACCAGGCGCTGCCCCTGCTGCGGAGCGGCGGCGGTCTGCGCGCCTACGTCCCCGGGTCCGCGCGCGGCCACGACGCGCTGCTCACGGACGGTCACCTGGGCCGCGGCCCGCTGGGCGCGCCGGGGGCGTACACCGGCTCTCCGCTCATGCCCCCGCCCGCCGAGTCGCACGCCCCCGTCGACACCGAGCCCGGCGCGCCGGTCGCCGATGTCCGCGTGACCGCGGAGGACGGCTCGTTCGTACCCCTGCGGGAACGCCTCGGCCGCGGGGTCCTCCTCGTCGTGCTGATCGCCCCGGGGACGGGGGTGTGGGCGCGCAAGCACTGGGTGACGGCCGGCATCATGCCCCGGCTCGCCGCCGCCGTGACCGCCCTGCCGCATCCCGCCGAACTCCTCGTCGCGGAGAGCTACCCGGGCGCGGCGGCGCACACCGTGCTGCTGATCCGCCCCGACGGGCACCTGGTCACCGCGCTCGGCGGAGTCCGGCCGGCCGATCTGTACGAGGCCGCCGAGGCCGCCCTCGGCGGACCGGCGAGGGCGGCCTCGGAGAGCGCCGCGGAGGCGGCCGCAGGCAGGAGCTGAACGCTCGGTGACCGTCCGGCCCGGGGTTTCCCGTCCCCTTGGGCCTTCATGGTCCACATAGTGACGGTGAGTTGACCGGTCTGCGCCACCATGGTCTACTCCGGATCGTGACCGACACCTGTGTGCGCCTGTGGCGGAGGGTCCATATGGACCTCGTCCGCTATGCGGGCTGCGTGTGTCGCCCGTCCTTCTGATTTCGCATCCTTCCCTCTCGCGCGCCGCCCCGTGCCTGTGCGCGCACCCCCGCGAACTCCCAGGACGGTCCGAGTGTCTGTGCCACCCTCTGTCTCCACGCATGCCCCCGCCGCCGCCCCGCTGCCTTCGGCGATCACCGGCGCACCCCGCACCCCCACCCAGGCCGATCTGCTGGCCTTCGTCCGCCGCACCGCAGCCGACGCCGAGCTGATCGCCTCGCTTCCCCTCGACCCCGAAGGCCGCACCTGGGTGCGGCTCGAAGGTCCCGGCGGCAGCGAGGCCTGGCTGATCGGCTGGCCGCCCGGCACCGGAACCGGCTGGCACGACCATGCCGAATCGGTGGGCGCCTTCCTGACCGCGTCGGGCGAGCTCAAGGAGAACTCCCTCGCCGCCCGGCTGCCCGCCGACGGCTGGAAGACCCTGGAACTCACCGAGGAGATCGACCGGCAGCGGACGCTGTCCGCGGGCACCGGCCGCGGCTTCGGCCGCCATCACGTGCACGAGGTACTCAACGAGTCCACCGAGGAGCACGCGATCTCGGTCCACGCCTACTACCCGCCGCTCCCGCAGATCCGCCGCTACAGCCGCACGGGCCAGATCCTGCGCCTGGAGCACGTCGAGCGTCCGGAGGACTGGCAGTGAGCGATCCCCGGCAGCCCATCAACATCGACAGCCTGCTGGAAGAGGTCCGCGCGGGTTTGGACCGCTTGGAGGCGGAGACCGCCTTCGAGGCCGTGGAGCGTGGCGAAGCGCTTCTCGTCGACACCCGTTACGCCGCCCTGCGGGAACGGGACGGCCTGATCCCCGGCGCTCTCGTCATCGAGCGCAACGAACTGGAGTGGCGGCTCGACCCCTCGGGCAGTCATCGCGTCCCGGAGGCCACGAGCCACGACCTGCGGATCGTGCTGTTCTGCAACGAGGGCTACGCCTCCAGCCTCGCCGCCGAGTCCCTGCGCCGGCTGGGACTGCACAGGGCCACCGATCTGATCGGCGGCTTCCAGGCGTGGAAGAGCGCGGGCCTTCCGGTCACGACCGCCGACCCGGAGAGCTGACCACCCGCCTCGCGCGAGGGCCGGCCGTCAGCGCACGTCCGAACGACGGTCGGGGCAGCGGCGGTCAGGCAGCGACGACCCTGCTCGGCGAACAGTCGGGCTGCCGCCCGCCGTCATACGGACATCGGTGGGGAGCCCGCGACGGCACCCCCGCGTCGCCGTCCCTGTCCATGTCGCCGGCACCCTGAGGAATCAGAACCCCTCGTCCCCGAGCCCTTCCGTGTCCTCGCCCTCCTCCTCCAGCGCCTGGCGGACCACGCGCAGGGCCATGCCCTGGGAGTAGCCCTTGCGGGCGAGCATGCCGGCGAGGCGTCTCAGTCGTTTGTCGCGGTCGAGCCCGCGGGTGGAACGCAGCTTGCGCGCGACCAGCTCACGCGCGGTCGCCTCCTCCTGCTCGGAGTCGAGCTGTCCGACGGCCTCGTCGATCAGCGTCGATTCCACGCCTTTGGTCCGCAGTTCCTGGACGAGCGCCCGCCGGGCCAGTCCCCGGCCGTGGTGCCGTGACTCGACCCAGGCGTCCGCGAAGGCAGTGTCGTTGATCAGCCCGACCTCCTCGAACCGTGACAGCACCTCGTCGGCCACGTCGTCCGGGATCTCGCGCTTGCGCAACGCGTCCGCCAGTTGCTTCCGCGTGCGCGGGGTCCCGGTGAGCAGGCGCAGGCAGATCGCTCGCGCCCGCTCAGCCGGGTCCCCGGGGGACTCCCTCTTCTCGGCCCTCGACGAGGAGGGGGAGTCTCCGTCTCGCGGGTCGCCGGACGGCTCACCGAAACCGCCGCGCCGTCGACCCCTTCCACCACGCGGTCCGCCCTCGGCACGTCCACCGCGCCGGGAGCCCGCGTCCGGCGAACCGTGACCGCGCGGCGGGCCGTCACCGCGCCGTGCGTCACCGCCGCCCGTCGAACCGCCGCCGTCCGGATCACCGTGATCCGGACCGGCGTCGTGGAAACCGTCGGATCCATGGAACCCGTCACCGGATCCGTGGAACCCGCCGTCGGTGCCGTACGGCTGTCCGCCGTACCCCCCGGCACCGTCGTACGGCCTGTCACCGTCTCCGGCCGGGCCGCCGTCTCTCCCGCCGTACCCCTGCCCCTCGGGGGTGAGGGGATGGGTGTACTCGGCCCAGTCGGTTCGTCGTGTCATGGACTAGCTCTTGGCTGCCGCGGCCCGTGACTTGGTGGTCTTGGCGGCCGGAGCGGGCACCGTCTTCGCGGCGTCGTCCGGGCCGGCCGAGACCGCGGCGTCCGCGCCCGGCTCCGCCGCGGGCTGCTCGGGCTTCACACCGACGCCCAGCTTCTCCTTGATCTTCTTCTCGATCTCGTTGGCGAGGTCGGGGTTGTCCTTCAGGAAGTTGCGGGCGTTCTCCTTGCCCTGGCCGAGCTGGTCGCCCTCGTACGTGTACCAGGCGCCGGCCTTGCGGACGAAGCCGTTCTCGACGCCCATGTCGATCAGGCCGCCCTCACGGCTGATGCCCTGGCCGTAGAGGATGTCGAACTCGGCCTGCTTGAAGGGCGGCGCGACCTTGTTCTTGACGACCTTGACGCGCGTGCGGTTGCCGACCGCGTCGGTGCCGTCCTTCAGCGTCTCGATGCGGCGGATGTCGAGGCGCACCGAGGCGTAGAACTTCAGCGCGCGGCCACCGGTCGTGGTCTCCGGCGAGCCGAACATCACGCCGATCTTCTCGCGGAGCTGGTTGATGAAGATCGCCGTCGTCTTCGACTGGTTGAGGGCGCTGGTGATCTTCCGCAGGGCCTGGCTCATCAGACGGGCCTGGAGACCCACGTGCGAGTCACCCATCTCGCCCTCGATCTCGGCCCGCGGCACCAGGGCGGCGACGGAGTCGATGACGATGAGGTCGAGGGCACCGGAGCGGACCAGCATGTCCACGATCTCCAGGGCCTGCTCACCGTTGTCCGGCTGCGACAGGATCAGGTTGTCGATGTCGACGCCGAGCTTCTTCGCGTACTCGGGGTCGAGGGCGTGCTCGGCGTCGATGAACGCCACCTGGCCGCCGGCCTTCTGCGCGTTCGCCACCGCGTGCAGGGTGAGGGTCGTCTTTCCGGAGGACTCCGGTCCGTACACCTCCACCACACGGCCGCGCGGCAGGCCGCCGACGCCGAGGGCGACATCGAGCGCGGTCGACCCGGTGGGGATGACCTCGATGGGCTCATTCGGCCGCTCGCCCAGGCGCATCACGGCGCCCTTGCCGAACTGCCGTTCAATCTGCGCGAGCGCGGCGTCGAGCGCCTTCTCGCGGTCGGTTCCTGCCATGGGTTCCACCCGGTTTGCTTGAGTCGATCGCTTCACGTCAAAGACGCTAACGCCTGCCACTGACAATGCGCCCCGACGCCCGTCCGGCCTGTGGATAACTTGGGCACATCTCCGTCGAAAATGTGCCGAATCACCCGTCGAAGGCTTCGCCGGAACTTCCATGAGAATGGATGTTCGATTTTCGTGTCAAGCGCACCACGCGGCACTTCCGAGACTACGTTCGCGCTCCGACAACGCCCGAGGCTCCCACCGGCCAGGCCCCGATTCCGGCCGCGGTCCCCGCCCCGGTCCGCACCCGGGCACCCGCTCAGGCCGTCTCGCGGGACCCGGTACCCGCCCCGGACCGGGCCTACTCCCCGTGGCGTACGGCCGGTGCCTCCGGCCGTACGACGACGCCGCCGGCCCCCACCCGTCAGGCTGTGGCCATGCCCACGACGACGAGGACCCGCCCCCCGACGACGCCGAAGCCCTCGCTCCGGCCCGCCGAGCGGCTCTGCCACACGACGGGCGCCGTGCTCGTCCTCTCCGGACTCCTGCACCTCCTGGTCTTCGCCGTCGACGGCGGCCCGTGGGACGGTCCCGTCTCCTGGCGCAAGCCCGTCACCTTCGGGCTCTCCTTCGGACTGACCCTGATCGCGATCACCTGGGTCACGTCGTACGTGCGGATGGAGGCGCGACCGCGCACCGCGCTGCTCCTGGTGTTCGCCGCGGACTGCGTGGTGGAGGTCGGCGGGATCACCCTTCAGGCGTGGCGCCGGGTTCCGTCGCATCTCAACATGGAGACCGGCTTCGACACGGCAGTGTCCATGACACTCGCGGTGGGCGGCGGCGTCCTGGTCGTGGTGCTGACCGCCTTCGCGATCGCCTCGTTCCGCCACCGGCCCTCGGGGCCCGTCGGCATGCCCCTGGCCGTGCGTTCCGGGTTCGCGGTCCTGCTCGTCGCGCTGGCCTCCGGCGCCGTGATGATCGCTCGTGGGGTCGTCCTCACCAGGACAGGCCATCAGGAGGCCGCGTACCACTCGACGGCTCCGCTCAAGCCGCTGCACGGGGTGAGTCTGCACGCCGTGCTGGTGCTGCCCGCGCTGGCCTGGCTGCTCTCCCGAACCGACTGGAGCGACGGGACCAGGGAGCGGATCGTGCGGGCGGCCGTCTGGTGTTACGCGACCGCCGTCGTCGTGACCGGCGTCCAGGCGGCCCTCACCTGGTGATCGTCACCGACCGAGCACCGGGTGCACGTCACCGGCCGGGCACCTGGCGGACGGGTGTGTAGCGGACGTTCGCGTGGCGGACGTGCCCGCGGAGCGGCCGGTTACCTCACCGGCCGAGCTGCCGCCGCAGGCGTGCGACGAGGCCTTCCGAGCTGCGGGTGCGGTGCCCGTGCACGCGCGGGTCGTCCGTGACGTCGTAGCGCTTCACATAGGCCCCGAGGAACGCCTGGAGGGTGGCGACGGCGGGGATCGCGATCAGCGCGCCGACGGCCCCGAGGAGGGCGGTGCCGGCGATCACGGACCCGAAGGCGACGGCCGGGTGGATGTCCACCGTCCTGGAGGTCAGCTTGGGCTGGAGCACATAGTTCTCGAACTGCTGGTACACCACGACGAAGACGAGCACCCAGAGCGCGTACCAGGGATCGATCGTGAACGCGATCAGCATGGGCAGGGCGCCCGCGAGATAGGTGCCGATGGTCGGGATGAACTGCGAGACCAGACCGACCCACACGCCGAGCACGGGCGCGTACGGCACGCCCAGGGCCTCCAGCAGGATGTAGTGGGCCACACCCGAGATCAGGGCCATAAGTCCGCGTGAGTACAGATAGCCGCCGGTCTTGTCGACGGCTATCTCCCAGGCGCGCAGCACCTCCGCCTGGCGGGCCGGCGGCAGCACCGAGCACAGCGCGCGCCGCAGCCGGGGGCCGTCGGCGGCGAAGTAGAACGAGAACAGCGCGACCGTCAGCAGCTGGAAGAGGCCGCCGAGCACCTGCCCGGACACGTCCAGGACGCCGGTGGCGCTGTTCTGCACGTACTTCCGCAGCCAGTCGGAGTGGAGCAGGCCCTCCTGGATGTCGACCCGTCTGAGGTCGGTGTGGAAGTGCGTGTTGGTCCAGTTGATGAGCGAGTCGAGGTAGTCGGGGAACCCCTCGATCATCTTGATGATCTGGCCCGCGAGCATCGAGCCGAGCAGCGTGACGAACCCGGCGATCATGATGAGCGATCCCAGGAAGACGAGGAAGGCGGCCAGCCCCCTGCGCATACCGCGCGAGGCCATCCAGCTGACCGCGGGTTCTATCGCGAGCGCGAGGAAGAACGAGATCAGGATGTTGATGAGCAGACCGGTGAGCTGGTGGAACGCCCAACTGCCCAGCTGGAACACGGCGACGAGCGTGAGGGCGAGCACCATGGCGCGCGGCAGCCAGCGCGGCATGCGCGCGCCGGGAACGGCCGCGCCGGCGCCGAGCGGACCGGGCGGCGTCGTGCCGAACGGTGATGACTGCTGATCGACCTGCGTGTTCTCGTCTGTCGGGGCCACCCGCCAAGTCTGGCCCACGCCACCGACACCGGACCCAGGTGCCCCTGGTCTTTCCCGGTTCTCGGTCCCGTTCAGTGGTTTTCGTACGGAACGTTCATGGTCACGCACACCACGCGCCACACGTCCTTGGCCTCCCAGCCCGCGTCCAGCGCCTCATGGACGGTGCGCCCGCCCAGTTCCGTCATCACGTGATCGCGCGCGAACGTCTCGGCGGACCCCGCGCCGAAGTGATCAGCCATTCGCTGCCAGAAGACCGTCAACCGCATGACTCCAGTATCCCGCCCCTGAGAGTGGGCCCGAGCCGGGACCGCGTGCCGAGACCGCTTTCCGCCCTACGGTCTGACCCATGGCCGAAACCGGAGCATCTCCACTCCCCCAGACGCCCCCCACGCGCTCCCCCCTCGCACGTGCCGAGCACTTCGTCTGGCTCACCGCGCGCGTGCTGGAACAGCGCCGCTTCGCCCACGAATTCCTCGACGGCGCCGCCGACGCGGTCGAGACGGCGCTGGCCGCCTACCGCAACGACGACGAAGGGTACGGTCACGCGCTGGAACCCGATCTGCGCGGCCCGGTCAGCCAGCCGCTGCACACGGGACACGCCCTGCGCGTCCTCGACTCGATCGGGCGCTGCGGCGGACAGCGCGTGGAGCGGGTGTGCCGCTATCTGACCTCCGTGTCGACCGCGGACGGCGCGCTGCCCGCCGTCACCCCCAGTCAGCGCGGCTATCCGGTGGCCCCTTTCGTACCGGTCGTCGACGATCCCCCGAGCGAACTCCTCGCCACCGGCCCGGTCGTGGGTCTTCTGCACCGCAACGAGGTGTGGAACGCCTGGCTGTTCCGGGCCACCGACTTCTGCTGGCAGGCGGTGGAGTCCCTGGAGAAGTCCCATCCCTACGAGGTCGAGGCGGCCGTCGCCTTCCTGGACTCGGCGGCCGACCGCCCGCGCGCGGAGGCCTGCGCCGACCGGCTGGGCCGGCTCGTCCGTGAGCAGCGGCTCGCCGCGCTGGATCCCGGCCGTCCGGAGGCCTACCCCGTCTCCCCCGGTTACGCGCCCGGTGAGCACCACTTCCCGCACGACTTCGCGCGGACGCCGGACTCGCTCGCGCGCGCGTGGTTCACCGACGAGGAGATGACCCGTTCGCTCGACCACCTCGCGCGGGAGCAGCAGGAGGACGGCGGGTGGCCGGTCCGCTGGCGTCAGTGGGCCCCGGGCACCGCTCTGGAGAGCCGTCCCATCGTGACCATCGAGGCACTGCGCACCCTGCGGGCGTACCGGCGGGCGATCGGCTGAGACCGACGGCGCCCCGGGTGTCCGGGGTGCCCTGCGGGTCCGGATGCTGGGCGTGTCCGGGGTGCTCGGCGGGTCCGGGTGCCCCGGGTACGGCTTCGCGCGGCCCGTGTCAGCCTGTCAACGCGCGGACCCCGGCCGTCACCACCACCGCCGCGGCGACCACCACGAGGAACGGTGCGCGCAGGATCAGTGCCACGGCCGCCGCGGCGAGTCCTGCGGCCTTCGCGTCGAGGACGAGGACCCGCCCGTCGGCGAAGGTCTGCTGGGCCGTGAGAGCGGCCAGGAGCGCGACCGGCAGCAGCGCGGCGAGGCGCTGCACGAGCGGCCGCTCCAGCACGCCCGCGGGGATCAGCAGCCCGATGAGCTTGACGGCGTAGCAGCCGACGGCGGTGGCGCCGATGGCGATCCAGATGTTCAACGCTCTTCTCCTGACACGTCCGGACCGTCGTTCCGCGCGGCGGACGGTGAACCGTCCACGCCTGACGGTGAATCGGCCGATGTCCCGTCCCGCGGTCCGGCGGAGGTGCCGGGAGCGGCGTCCGCGCGGCGGCGCCCCGTCACATAGAGCACGGCGGGGGCGGCCAGGGCGGCGGCCAGCACCGGGACACCGGCGGGCAGCACGGGCAGCAGACCGAGCCCCAGAAGGGCGGCCAGTCCCGCGACGGCACGTTCCGTGGTGGTCTTCAGCATCGGCGCGAGCAACGCCAGGAACACCGCGGGCCCCGCCGCGTCCAGGCCCCACGCGTCGGTGTCACCGATGGCCTGGGCCCCGGCCGCGCCGAGCAGCGTGGTGAGGTTCCACAGCACGTAGAGGGACAGCCCGGTGACCGTGAAGCCGATCCGGACGCTGCGCCGGGTGGGCTGGGCGAGCGCCACGGCCGTGGTCTCGTCGATCACCCACTGCGCGGCGAACGGACGCACCGCGCGCGGGAGGGCCAGGAGCTGGGACAGACGCAGCCCGTAGAAGGCGTTGCGAACGCCGAGGAAGAACGCTCCGGCGGCCGCCGTGAGCGGGTTGCCCCCGGCCGCGAGCGCGCCCACGAGCGCGAACTGCGACGCCCCGGTGAACACCAGGAGGCTGAGGGCGCAGGTCTGGAGGAGGCTGAGCCCGCTGCCGGCCGAGGTCACCCCGAAGGCGAAACCGGACAGTCCGACGGCGACCCCGACTCCGAGGGCGTCGCGGACGACGGCCCCGTCGGGCTTTCCGCCTTCTTCACTGCGTATGTCTGGGAGAGCTGTCTGTTGTGCCACGTCCCGGACGGTACGAGAAGTCGGCCCCCGGCGTCTTGTACGTTCTTGCGCTCCCGCTGGTAGGCGCCCGGGGGGACGCCCACGATCCGGCTGAAGTGACGGTTGAGGTGCGGCTGGTCGGTGAAGCCGACGGCGACGGCCGCCTCGGCGGGGGTGGACCCGGCGTCCAGGAGCCGGCGGGCCCGGCGTACCCGCGCGTCGGTCAGCCAGGTGTGGGGCGGCATGCCGTAGGCGTCCCGGAACGCGCGCAGCAGCGCGAACGAGCTGGTGCCGAGGTCGGCCGCGAGCCGCTCCAGGGTCGGCGGTTCGGCCATCCGCTCGTCCAGCACGCCACGCGCGCGTGCCGCGAGCAGGCCGCCTGCGGTGCGCACGGCCCGCTGCGGCAGCCGGCCTCCGTTCAGGCGCAACAGCCGGGTCACGGCGACCCTCAGCAGGGTGTCGGCCGCCAGCGCGTTGCCCTCCTCGGCGGCTCTGAGCACCTGGTGGACCAGACTCGCCGCATAGGGGTCTTCGAGCACCGGGCGGCTGAATCCGGGGGTGCCGCGCAGCGTGGTGGTCTCGGCGGCGATCTCGGCCACCATGTCGGGCGAGGGGTAGACGGCGCCGTACTTCCAGCCCTCGGGGACGCCCGCGCGCCCGGTGTGCGGGGTGTCGGGGTTGACCAGCGCCAGCGAACCCGGGCCCGCGTACTGGTCGGCGCCGCCGTGGTGGAAGACCTCGACGCCCTCGGTGACGGCGGCGATGACGAAGTTCTCGTGGGTGTGCCGCACGAAGATCTTCTCGACGTAGCGGGCGCGCAGCAGATCGACACCGGGCAGCTCCGGATACTGCCAGTGCCGCGCCCGCTCCTGCCCCGAACCTGCCACGTCCTCATTGTCCGCCACCGCGCCGGAAGAGGCCGCCGCCCGCCTCCGCGACGCCCCTCCCCGCCCCCATCTCCGCCCCGCCCTCGGCCTCCGCTTCCGCCCCGCCCGGGCCTCGCCGCCGTCCCCACCTCGCCACGCCCGTCCCGATCCGCACCCCCGCACCGCAGCCCCCAACGCCCGGCCCCGCCGTGTCCTTCCCGCAGGTCAGGGCGGTTGTCAGTGGGCGGGTGCAGGATGGACGCATGGTCAGCTCCGCACACCGAGCCCTCGACGGCTTCTCCCCCGCGACCCGCGGCTGGTTCACGGGGGCCTTCTCCGCGCCCACCGAGGCCCAGGCCGGGGCCTGGGCGGCCATCGGCGCGGGCTCGGACGTGCTGGTCGTGGCCCCCACCGGTTCCGGCAAGACGCTGGCCGCGTTCCTCGCCGCGCTCGACCAGCTGGCCTCGACACCGCCGCCGGCGGACCCGCGGAAGCGCTGCCGGGTGCTGTACGTGTCTCCGCTCAAGGCGCTCGCCGTCGACGTCGAGCGCAATCTGCGCAGTCCGCTGACCGGCATCCGGCAGGAGTCCGTGCGGCTCGGACTGCCGGAGCCGGAGGTGAAGGTGGGCATCCGCTCAGGCGACACCCCGCCCGCCGAGCGCCGGGCGCTGGCCACCCGTCCGCCGGACATCCTGATCACGACCCCCGAGTCGCTGTTCCTGATGCTGACCTCGGCCACCCGCGACGCGCTGACCGGCATCGAGACGGTCATCCTGGACGAGGTGCACGCGGTCGCGGGCACCAAGCGCGGCGCCCATCTCGCGCTCACCCTGGAGCGTCTCGACGAACTGCTGCCGAAGCCCGCCCGGCGTATCGGTCTCTCCGCGACGGTGCGTCCCGTGGACGAGGTGGCATGCTATCTGTCCCCGCAGCGCAAGGTGGAGATCGTCCAGCCGCCGTCCGGCAAGGAGTTCGACCTCTCCGTGGTCGTCCCGGTGGAGGACCTGGGCGAGCTGGGCGGATCGCCGGCCGCCGACGGCAAGGAGGGCGCGGAGAAGCCCTCCATCTGGCCGCACGTGGAGGAGCGGATCGCCGATCTCGTCCAGTCCCACCGCTCCACGATCGTGTTCGCCAACTCGCGCCGCCTGGCCGAGCGGCTGTGCAACCGGCTCAACGAGATCGCGTACGAGAGGGCGACCGGCGAGCCCCTTGAGGAGGCGCACGCGCCGGCCGAGCTGATGGGCGGTTCGGGCGCCGCCCAAGGGGCGCCGCCGGTCATCGCCCGCGCCCACCACGGTTCGGTCTCCAAGGAGCAGCGGGCGCAGGTCGAGGAGGATTTGAAGGCCGGCCGTCTGCCGGCCGTGGTCGCCACCTCCAGCCTCGAACTGGGCATCGACATGGGGGCGGTCGACCTCGTCGTCCAGGTCGAGTCGCCGCCGTCCGTGGCCTCGGGGCTCCAGCGCGTGGGCCGCGCGGGCCACCAGGTGGGCGCGATCTCCACGGGTGTCGTCTTCCCGAAGTACCGGGGTGACCTGGTGCAGGCGGCCGTGGTCACCGAACGGATGCGCACCGGCTCCATCGAGTCCCTGCGCGTCCCCGCCAATCCGCTGGACGTACTGGCGCAGCAGCTCGTCGCCATGACGGCCCTCGACACCTGGCAGGTCGACGATCTGCTCACGACGGTCCGGCGGGCGGCCCCCTTCGCCTCGCTGCCCGAGTCGGCGTTCACCGCCGTGCTCGACATGCTCGCGGGCCGCTATCCGTCCGACGCGTTCGCCGAGCTGCGGCCCCGCGTGGTGTGGGACCGCGTGGCGGGCACGGTGACCGGCCGCCCCGGCGCCCAGCGTCTCGCCGTCACCTCCGGGGGCACCATCCCCGACCGCGGACTCTTCGGGGTGTTCCTCGCGGGGGCCGACCCCAAGAAGGGCGGCGGCCGGGTCGGCGAGCTCGACGAGGAGATGGTGTACGAGTCGCGGGTGGGCGATGTCTTCACGCTCGGCACCAGTTCCTGGCGCATCGAGGACATCACCAGGGACCGGGTCCTGGTCTCCCCCGCGCCCGGTGTCCCCGGCCGGCTGCCCTTCTGGAAGGGCGACCAGCTCGGACGGCCGCTCGAACTGGGGCGCGCGGTGGGCGCGTTCCTCCGCGAGGTCGGATCGCTCCCCGAGGGCGACGCCCGGCTGCGCCTGCTCGCCGCGGGCCTGGACACCTGGGCCGCGGACAACGTCATCGCCTACCTCACCGAACAGCGCGAGGCGTGCGGTCACATCCCGGACGACCGCACGATCGTCGTCGAACGCTTCCGGGACGAGCTCGGCGACTGGCGTGTGGTCGTGCACTCCCCCTTCGGCGCCCAGGTCCACGCCCCCTGGGCCCTCGCGCTGGGCGCCAAGCTCTCCGAGCGGTACGGCATGGACGCCCAGGTCATGCACGCGGACGACGGCATCGTGCTGCGGCTGCCCGACGCCGATCTGATGGGCCTGGACCTGCTCGACCAGGCGCCCTCGAAGTCCGGCGCGGAGTGGGACACGGAGCAGGCCCCGGTCGGCGCGGCGGACGTCGCCTTCGACAAGGGCGAGGTCAACCAGATCGTCACGGACCAGGTCGGCGGTTCGGCGCTCTTCGCCGCCCGCTTCCGCGAATGCGCCGCCCGGGCCCTGCTGCTGCCGCGCCGCAACCCCGGCAAGCGCACCCCTCTGTGGCAGCAGCGGCAGCGCGCCGCCCAACTGCTCCAGGTGGCAAGCGAGTTCGGTTCGTTCCCGATCGTCCTGGAAGCGGTGCGCGAATGCCTCCAGGACGTCTTCGACGTGCCGGGTCTCACGGAGCTGATGGGCGACATCGAGTCCCGCAAGGTGCGGCTCGTCGAGGTCACCACCCCCGAGCCCTCCCCCTTCGCCCGCTCCCTGCTCTTCGGGTACGTCGCCCAGTTCCTGTACGAGGGCGACTCCCCGCTCGCCGAGCGGCGGGCCGCCGCCCTGTCGCTGGACTCGCGTCTGCTGGCCGAGCTGCTCGGCCAGGCCGAACTGCGTGAGCTCCTGGACGCCGACGTCCTGGCCGAGCTGGAGCGCGAGCTCCAGTGGCTCACCGAGGACCGCCGCGTCAAGGACGTGGAGGGCGTCGCCGATCTGCTGCGTCTGCTCGGGCCGCTCACGGAGGCCGAACTGGCCCAGCGGGGCGCTCAGCCGCAGTGGGCGGGTGAGCTGGCCGCCGCCCGCCGCGCCATCCGGGTCCGGATCGCCGGAGCCGATCACTGGGCGGCGATCGAGGACGCGGGCCGGCTGCGTGACGCGCTCGGCACGGCGTTGCCCGTCGGTGTCCCGGAGGCGTTCACGGAGCCGGTGAAGGATCCGCTCGGCGATCTCCTCGCCCGGCACGCGCGCACCCATGGGCCGTTCACCTCGGCGACGGCCGCCGCCCGCTTCGGACTCGGTACGGCCGTCACCGACGGCGCGCTGCACCGCCTCGCCGCGGGCGGCCGGGTCGTCCAGGGGGAGTTCCATCCGGCGGGCATCGGCCAGGAGTGGTGCGACGCGGGGGTGCTGCGCAGGCTGCGCCGTCGTTCGCTCGCGGCGCTGCGCCATGAGCTGGAGCCGGTCCCGCCCGCCGCGCTCGCCCAGTTCCTGCCGCAGTGGCAGCACGTGGGCAGCGGGCACGGTCTGCGCGGTGTCGACGGACTGGTGCGTGCCGTCGAGCAGTTGCAGGGTGCGTCGGTGCCGGCGTCCGCGCTGGAGAAGCTCGTGCTGCCGTCCCGGGTCGCCGGTTACACCCCCGCGCTGCTCGACGAACTCACGGCCGCCGGTGAGGTGGTGTGGGCCGGGGCGGGTTCCCTGCCGGGCAAGGACGGCTGGGTGTCGCTGTATCTCGCGGACGCCGCCCCCCTGATCCTTCCGGCGGCGCATCCGCTGGAGCCGACGGCGCTGCACCAGTCGGTCCTCGACGCCCTCTCGGGGGGTTACGGCCTGTTCTTCCGCCAGATCGCCGATCAGGTCCGCGCCACCACGCATCCCGACGCGACCGATCCGCAGCTCGCCGACGCCATCTGGGAGCTTGCCTGGTCCGGACGGCTGACGAACGACACGCTCGCGCCGATGCGCTCCCTGCTGGGCTCGGGCCGCACCGCGGGCTCCACGGCCCACCGCGCCAAGCGCTCGATCCCCCGCGGGCGTTACGGCTCCCTGACGGGAGGGGCGCGTCCTCAGTCGCGTACGGGTCCGCCCACCGTGGCGGGCCGCTGGTCGCTGCTGCCCGGGCGCGAACCCGACCCGACCGTTCGCGCCCACGCCCTGGCCCGCACCCTGCTCGACCGGCACGGGGTGGTGACCCGGGGCGCCGTCGCGGCGGAGGGTGTCGAGGGAGGCTTCTCGGCGGTGTACCGCATCCTGTCGGCGTTCGAGGACAGCGGCCAGGCACGGCGGGGCTATGTGGTCGAGGGGCTCGGCGCGGCCCAGTTCGCCATGGACGGCGCGGTGGACCGGCTCCGGGCGGTGGCGAACGCGCGTGACCGGGGCGCAGCCGTCTTCGAGCCCGCCCTCCAGGACAACTCTCCCGCCGCCCACGGCTTCCCGGACAGCGCCGCCTTCCCGCGTTCCGGCTCGGGCTACGGCGGCAAGGGGCCCATCGGCGACGCCTTCGCGGACGGGGGCGACCTCGCCGACGGCGGTCCGGGCGCCTTGAACGACCTCCCCACCGGCCTCGGCCCCGATGGCTCCCTCGATCCCGATTCCCCTGTCGGCCCCGACGGCTTCCCCGGTCCCGATTCGCCCTTCGGCCCCGGCTCCGCCCTCGATTTCGGCTCCGGCTCCGCCCTCGACCTCGATTTCGGCGACGACCACACCTTCTCCGCCGACTCCGCCCTGTCGGCCGGCTCCCCGCACCCCGACGGGCCCTCCCCGGACGCGCGGCACGGCGGGAACACCCCGTCCCGCCGCGACGGCTCGCGGTACCCGGCGAACGGCTCCGGCCGCCCCGGCGGTGCGGGCTTCCCGGGCGCCGGCTCCCGGTCCCGTACCGCCTCCCCGGCTGTCGTACTGGCCGCAGCCGACCCCGCGAACGCCTATGGCGCGGCCCTTCCCTGGCCCGAGTCCCCGACCGAGGCGGGCCACAAGCCCGGCCGCAAGGCGGGTTCCCTGGTCGTCCTGGTCGACGGTGAACTGACTCTCTACATGGAGCGCGGCGGCAAGACCCTGCTGGCCTGGCCGGCCGACCCGGACGGTCCCCTCGCGCAGGACGCCCGCCTGGGTGTCGCGGCCGAGGCGCTGGCCGCGGCCGCCCGCGCGGGTTCGCTGGGCACCGTCACCGTCGAGCGCGTCAACGGCGCCTCGGCCCTCACCTCGCCCCTCGGCACCCTTCTGGAAGGAGCCGGCTTCATCGCCACCCCGCGCGGGCTCCGCCTTCGCGCCTGACCGACCGCCCCCACCCGTGCCACCCTGGAGCCATGCCCGAAGGAGACACCGTCTGGCAGGCCGCGAGGCGTCTGCACGTCGCCCTCGCGGGCAAGGTCCTGACCCGTTCCGACCTGCGGGTGCCCCGGTACGCGACGGCCGATCTCACCGGGCGCTCCGTCCTGGACGTCACCCCGCGCGGCAAGCACCTGCTCGCCCGGATCGAGGGCGGTCTGACCCTGCACTCGCATCTGCGGATGGACGGCGCGTGGAAGGTGTACGAGAACGGGCGGCGCTGGAGCGGAGGCCCCGCGCACCAGATCCGGGCCGTCCTCGGCACGGAGGACCGGACGGCGGTCGGCTACCGCCTCCCGGTGCTGGAACTGCTCCGCACCGCCGACGAGTCCCGCGCGGTCGGCCACCTCGGTCCCGACCTCCTGGGCCCGGACTGGAACCCGGCCCGAGCCCTGGAGAACCTCCTCCGGGACCCCGACCGCGCCCTCGGGGAGGCCCTGCTCGACCAGCGCAATCTCGCCGGCATCGGGAACGTGTACAAGAGCGAGCTGTGCTTCCTGCTCGGGGTCACGCCCTGGCTCCCCGTCGGCGCGCTGCCCGCCGACCGTGCCGTTCAACTGCCGTTGTTCGCCAGGAAGTTGCTGGAGTTCAACCGCGACCGTCCGGTCCGTGTCACCACGGGGCTCCGCGAACAGCATCTGTTCGTGTACGGGCGTGCCCCTCGCCCGTGTCTGCGCTGCGGGACGCCGGTCCGCTCGGGGAACCAGGGCGACGGGTCCCGTGAGCGGCCCACGTACTGGTGCCCCCGATGCCAGGCCGGCCCGACCCCGCGCCCGGGTGCCGGGTGGAACACCGTCGCGGCACACCGCCGCACCGGCCAGGAGTAGTCGCGTCCAACTGATTGACGACCCGTCAGATTCCTTCGTACCGTCCCTTCATGGGCCTTTCCGCGTACGACCTCATCGGACGCACCGCCTTCGTCACCGGGGCGGGCAGCGGCATCGGCCGCGCCGCGGCGGTCCTGCTGGCGGAGGCGGGCGCGACGGTGCACTGCGCGGACCTCGACGAACAGGGCGCGCACGAGACGGCGACGCTGATCAAGGACCAGGGCGGCACCGCCCTAGGCCACCACGTCGACGTCACCGACCGGGACCGGCTCCGGCAGGCCGTCGCCGCGTGCGGCCCGCTCCACGTCATGGCGGCGATCGCCGGGATCATGCACAGCAGCCCCGTCCTGGAGACCCTGGACGAGGACCTGGACCGGGTGCTGGACGTCAACTTCAAAGGGGTCCTGTACGCGTGTCAGGAGGCCGCCCGCTCCATGATCGCGAACGGTGTCCGCGGCAGCATCGTCACCATGGCGTCGGGCGCCATCGACTCCGGTGGTCCGGGCCTGCTGTGCTACAGCGCGGCCAAGGCGGCCGTCGTCCAGCTGACGAAGACGCTGGCGACGGAGGCCGGCCCGCACGGCATCCGCGTGAACGCCGTGGCGCCGGGCTGGATCCGCACCCCCCATGACCGACCGCCACGGGGAGCGGCAGGCCCACACCGAGGCGTTCATGGCGCGCCTGTCGCCGCTGGGCCGTGTCGGGGAGCCCGAGGACATCGCCCAGGCCGTGCTGTACCTGGCCTCGGACGCCTCGGCGTTCACCACCGGCCAGATCCTCCGCCCCAACGGCGGCGTCGCCATGCCCTGGTAGTACGCCCATCACCGCGCCCCGGCCCGCCCCCGCGCCGCGTCGCTCGCCCGCGGCCCCGCCACCGGTGCGACCCCACGGCACCGACGGCCCTGGACTTCGGCACACAGTGGACCGGCAGCAGGCTGAGCCCCCACCCGCCCGCGGCGACCGTTCCCTCCAGCACGCCCGCGCCGGGCACCAGCGCGAGCCGGAGCACGCTGAACCACCACAGCGCACCGAACACCACGCACGCCCCCCTGCGCACTATTCGCCCTGCCATGGCACCCTCCTCCGGCGCGGCACCGGGCCGCCGATCTCATGCGCCTCTCCACCATGGAGGCCGCGCGGGATACCGGCAAACGGGGCCACGAGGGACCGCGGGGAACGCGAAAGCCCCGGCCAGGCTTCTCCGGGACTCCCCGGCCAAGCCCCGGCCGGGGCTTCGGTGGTGCGTCGACCGGCTCGGCGAAAGCGAGCCGGTGAGCGTCAGGCGGCGACGACGTCGACCGCTTCGGCAGGCGCCTTGATCGTGACCCGTTCCGGTGGCACACCGGTCACCGATACGGAATTGAGCATCGGGCGACGCACCGGTGCGGACACCGGTGCCGTGGCCGCAGCCGACTGTGCCAGCTCGGCGAGGGCGAGCTCGTCGCTCACTTCCCGCATGAGCTCGGACATCCGTACGTCCAGCGCGTCGCAGATCGCGGAGAGCAGTTCGGAGGACGCCTCCTTCTGCCCCCGCTCCACCTCGGAGAGATAGCCGAGTGAGACTCGGGCGGACGAGGAGACTTCGCGCAGAGTACGGCCCTGGCGCTGGCGCTGCCGACGCAGCACGTCACCCAGCAGGCGACGGAGCAGAATCATCGGTGGCTCCCTCCTCGGACCGCGTAGCCGCATCCTTCACGCCCCACCGTACCGCCTCGCGCCGCGGCCGTGCGGGGAGCGATGTCGTGTTCACTCAGGGCTGCAAACATCAAAACCCCCCGTTCTGTTCCGTATCCTGTGCCCGCTCATTTCCGGTCTGTTCGCCCGCGAGCTCTTCAAGGAGCAGCGCGAGCACGCTGCGTACACTCTCCATACGGATTTCCGCCCGGTCGCCGTTCAACCGCAGCGGCGCCACTTTCCCGCCACGGCGGGTGCCGGAAGGCGCTTCGACGGGCCCGTCGACGGCCACGTAGACCGTACCGACCGGCTGCCCGTCCTGGGGCTCGGGGCCGGCGACGCCGGTGGTCGCGATCCCCCAGTCGGCACCGAGCGCCTCGCGGACTCCCGCGGCCATCTGCGCCGCGACCTGCGCGTCCACCGCTCCGCGCTCGGCCAGAAGAGTGACGTCGACACCGAGCAGTTCGTGCTTCAGTTCGGTGGCGTACGCGGTCACGGAGCCCCGGAACACCTTCGAGGCACCCGGAACCGCGGTGATCTCCGCGGCCACCAGACCACCGGTGAGCGACTCGGCGACGGCGAGCGTCTCGCCCTTCACTGTGAGTAGTCGCACCACTTCGGTGGCCGTGGGGGTCACCGCTCGGCCTCCGCCGCGGCGGCCCGCCGCTCGGCGATTCCACTGCGCCGCAGCACAATGGCCTGTCTCACATAGTCGATCCCGGTGGCCACGGTCAGCACGACCGCGACGGCCATCACCCAGAACCTCAGGGTGGCCAGTGCCCCGGTCAGCGGCAGGATGTACATGCCGACGGCCGTGCCCTGGGCCAGTGTCTTCAGCTTGCCGCCGCGGCTCGCCGGGATGACCCCGTAGCGGATCACCACGAAGCGCAGCAGGGTGACCCCGAGCTCGCGCCCGAGGATCACGAAGGTGACCCACCAGGGCAGATCACCGAGTCCCGAGAGACAGACGAGCGCCGCCCCCATGATCGCCTTGTCGGCGATGGGGTCGGCGATCTTCCCGAAGTCCGTGACGAGGTTGTACGTGCGCGCCAGATGACCGTCGAAGATGTCGGTGATCATGGCGACGGCGAAGGCGGCCCAGGCCCAGGCCCGCATGGCCTGGTCGTAACCGCCGTCGGCCAGCATCAGCGCCACGAAGCCCGGCACGAGGACGAGCCGGATCATGGTCAGGATATTGGCGATGTTCCACAGGCTCGCCTGGTTGACGGCCGCGGCGCCCAGCTTTCCGCCACGCGGTGTCTTCGGGCCTTCCGGAGCGCCGGACGCGCCGTCCGGGGCATCGGTCGCGCCGGGGGCGCCCGTCGCGCCTCGCGCGCCCGGGGAGCCGCCCGCCGCGGACGTGGGGGCTCCGGTCATCTGGCCGCCTCCTCAGTACACGCGAGCGAGCCGAGGAGCGGCTCGGCCACCAGGTCGACACCTTCCGTGCCGACCACCTTGGCCTCGACGATATGGCCGACGGTCAGACCCTCGCCGCTCGTGAACAGCACCTGGCCGTCCGTCTCCGGCGCCTGGTGCGCGGCGCGGCCGTACGCGCCGTCCTCGTCGTCGATGCCCTCGACCAGCACGTGGACGGTCTCGCCGACGCGCTCCTCCGCGCGCTGGGCGACCAGTTCCTCGGCGAGCCGGGACACGCGCGCGAGGCGCTCGGCGACGACGTCCTCGTCCAGCTTGTTCTCGTACGTCGCCGCTTCGGTGCCCTCCTCGTCCGAGTACCCGAAGACGCCGATCGCGTCCAGGCGGGCACCGGTGAGGAAACGCTCCAGCTCGGCGAGGTCGGCCTCGCTCTCACCGGGGAAGCCGACGATGAAGTTGGAGCGCACGCCGGCCTGCGGGGCCTTGGCGCGGATGGTGTCGAGCAGTTCCAGGAACCGGTCGGTGTCGCCGAAGCGGCGCATCGCGCGCAGCACGTCGGGCGCGGAGTGCTGGAAGGAGAGGTCGAAGTACGGGGCGACGTTCGGTGTCGAGGTCAGCACGTCGATGAGCCCGGGGCGCATCTCGGCGGGCTGGAGGTAGCTGACCCGCACGCGCTCGATGCCGTCGATCTCGGCCAGCTCGGGGAGCATCGTCTCCAGGAGACGGATGTCACCCAGGTCCTTGCCGTACGAGGTGTTGTTCTCGGAGACGAGCATCACCTCCTTGACGCCCTGCTCGGCGAGCCAGCGGGTCTCGTTCAGGACGTCGCTGGGGCGGCGCGAGATGAAGGAGCCGCGGAAGGAGGGGATGGCGCAGAACGTGCAGCGGCGGTCGCAGCCGGAGGCCAGCTTCACCGAGGCGACCGGGGAGCCGTCCAGGCGGCGGCGCAGGGGCGCGCGGGGGCCGGAGACTGGGGCGACGCCCTCGGGGAGGTCGGTGGGGGCGCCGTGGCCGGGCAGGGCCACTTCCTCGCCGGCGCTCTGCCGCTCGGCCGGGCTGATCGGCAGCAGCTTGCGCCGGTCGCGCGGGGTGTGGGAGGCGTGGATGCCGCCGTTGAGGATGGTCTGGAGACGGTCGGAGATGTCGGCGTAGTCGTCGAAGCCGAGGACGCCGTCGGCCTCGGGAAGGGCCTCGGCGAGTTCCTTGCCGTACCGCTCGGCCATGCAGCCGACCGCGACGACGGCCTGCGTTCTGCCGTGCCCCTTGAGGTCATTGGCTTCGAGGAGGGCGTCGACGGAGTCCTTCTTGGCGGCTTCGACGAAGCCGCAGGTGTTGACGACGGCGACATCCGCTTGCTCGGCGTCCTCCACGAGGTGCCAGCCGTCCGCCTCCAAGCGGCCTGCGAGCTCCTCCGAGTCCACCTCGTTACGGGCGCAGCCAAGGGTGACGAGTGCGACGGTACGGCGTTCAGGCATGGGCTCAAGACTACTTTGTCTGGCCGACACCCCACGTCGACGGGGTTGGCCGATCTTGGCCAACCCCGTCGACGGTGTGCTACAGGGACCCCTATCCGACCTGCGGGTCACCCTTGGTGTACGTCAGACGCTCCACCGCGCCCGGCTGGAACTGGTCCTCGATCTTCTTGCCGTTGACGAACAGCTGGATGGCTCCGGCGTCGCCGAGGATGAGGTTGATCTTGGAGCTGTCCTGGAAGGTCTTGGACTCGCCCTGCTTCAGCAGCCCGTCGAAGAGCATCCGCCCGTTGTGGTCCTTCGCGGAGATCCAGCTGCGTCCGTCCGCGGCGCTGACCTGGACGGTCACCTTGTCCTGCGGGGCGGCCGCGATGGCGCTGTCGGACGGCTCGGGCTTCGGGTCGGCGGGCTTGGTGGCGGTCGCGGACGGTGCGGCGGACTTCTTGGTGATCGGCGTGGACCCCTCGGCGACCTGGGTCTTCGAGTCGTCGCCGTTGCCGCCGCCCTTGACCATGGTGAACCCGGCGAAGCCGATCACCGCGACGATCGCGGCGACCATGGCGGCCGTCCAGTTCGGTCCCCGGCGCTCGGGACGGATGCGTTCCGCCTCGAAGAGCGGCGCGGCGGGCGTCGGCGCGGGACGTCCGCCGTGCTCGGCGTCGTACTGCGTGAGCAGCGGAGCCGGATCGAGCCGGACGGCGCGGGCCAGGGTCCGGATGTGCCCGCGCGCGTAGACGTCACCACCACAGGGGGCGAAGTCGTTCTGTTCGATGGCGTGGATGATCGTGATACGGACGCGGGTGGCGTTGCTGACGTCGTCGACGGTCAGATGGGCCTCGATGCGTGCCTTCTGAAGGGCACGGCCGATCGAGGGCCGCTCGGCCGCAAGGTCGTCTTCGAACGGACGCTCGTCTTCGGGGGAGTTGCCGTCAGGTGAGTTGACGATGGACACGGGGGCGCCTTTCGAGCGTGTAGCCACCTGTGCTGGAAGTACAGTTTAGGGGGGGTACGAAAGGGTGGGGCAACCGGGCGGTGGGACTTTGTACGCCATCAGAATGGCCGGTCATCCTGATATAGGGACATGGTGGCGTCCCTTCGCTCAACTTGACGTGCGACAAGGCGAAACGGTTGCTCACCGACTCCTTACGGGTGAGTCACATTCATGCATCAGCCGGGTTCGGAACATGACGTTCCGCCATCCGCCCGACAGCGCGGCCACTCCCCGAGCGACCGCCACGCGCTCACCACGCCGTTGCCGGTTGTCCCGTCCCCCCTCGCCGAGGGGCTCTACGCTTCTGCTTCCCCGCGCATCACGGCCAACACCCCGTCGATCTCGTCGGCCTTCACGAGGACGTCACGGGCCTTGGACCCCTCGCTGGGCCCCACGATCCCGCGCGACTCCATGAGGTCCATGAGCCGGCCGGCCTTGGCGAACCCGACCCGCAGCTTGCGCTGGAGCATCGAGGTGGACCCGAACTGCGTGGAGACGACCAGCTCGGCGGCCGCGCACAGCAGATCGAGGTCGTCGCCGATGTCCTCGTCGATCTCCTTCTTCTGCTTGGTCTCCACCGTGACGTCGTCCCGGAAGACGGGCGCCATCTGATCCTTGCAGTGCCGCACGATCGCCGCCACTTCGTCCTCGGTGACGAAGGCGCCCTGCATACGCGTGGGCTTGTTGGCCCCCATCGGCAGGAAGAGTCCGTCGCCCTTGCCGATGAGCTTCTCGGCACCGGGCTGGTCGAGGATGACCCGCGAGTCCGCGAGGGACGAGGTGGCGAACGCCAGCCGGGAGGGCACGTTCGCCTTG
Source organism: Streptomyces sp. NPDC024698 (assembly GCF_055559015.1). Lineage (NCBI taxonomy): Bacteria > Bacillati > Actinomycetota > Actinomycetes > Kitasatosporales > Streptomycetaceae > Streptomyces > Streptomyces sp. NPDC024698. Next base: position 517,576 of record NZ_JBVHLK010000005.1, read on the forward strand.
ATCAGACCCGTGACGACGTCGACGGAGGGCCGCTGCGTGGCGAGCACCAGATGGATGCCGGCCGCGCGCGCGAGCTGCGTGATGCGCACGATCGAGTCCTCGACGTCACGCGGCGCGACCATCATCAGGTCGGCGAGCTCGTCCACGATCACCAGGAGGTACGGGTAAGGGCTGAGCTCGCGCTCACTGCCCTCGGGCAGCTTGACCTTGCCGCTCCTGATCGCCGCGTTGAAGTCGTCGATGTGCCGGAACCCGAACGCCGCGAGGTCGTCGTAGCGCAGGTCCATCTCCCGGACGACCCATTGCAGCGCCTCGGCGGCCCGCTTCGGGTTGGTGATGATCGGCGTGATCAGGTGCGGGATGCCCTCGTACGCGGTCAGCTCGACGCGCTTGGGGTCCACCAGGACCATCCGCACGTCCTCCGGGGTCGCCCGGACCATGACCGAGGTGATCAGGCAGTTGATGCAGGACGACTTGCCGGAACCGGTGGCTCCGGCGACCAGGACGTGCGGCATCTTCGCCAGGTTGGCCATCACGTAGCCGCCCTCGACGTCCTTGCCGAGCGCGACGAGCATCGGGTGGTCGTCCTCGGCCGCGTCCGCGAGCCGCAGCACGTCACCGAGGTTGACCATCTCGCGGTCGGTGTTGGGGATCTCGATGCCGACCGCGGACTTGCCGGGGATCGGGCTGATGATCCGCACGTCGGGGCTGGCGACCGCGTACGCGATGTTCTTGGTGAGGGCGGTGATGCGCTCGACCTTCACGGCGGGGCCGAGCGTGACCTCGTAGCGCGTGACGGTCGGGCCGCGGGTGAAGCCCGTGACGTCGGCGTCCACCTTGAACTCGGCGAAGACCTGGCGCAGGGAGTCGACGACCGCGTCGTTGGCGGCGCTGCGGGTCTTGCCGGGACCGCCGCGCTCCAGGAGATCGAGGGACGGCAGCGCGTAGCTGATGTCGCCGGAGAGCTGGAGCTGCTCCGCGCGCGGGGGCAGCTCGCGCGGGGCGTCGGGGGCGGCCTTGGTGAGGTCGGGCACGACCGACTCGACCGGCAGGCTCTCCTGCTTGGGCCGCTTGGCGCCCGGGACCGCCTGGGCGCGGGCGGCCGGCACCGGCGTCGTCTCCTCGTACCCGTCGCGCTCCGGGCTGACGCCGTGCGTCAGATCGGCGACCAGGGGCGAGGGCGGCATCCCGTGCAGCACGGCGCCGTCCAGGGCCGCGGCGGCGGCCGCGGCGACGTCCACGGCGTCCATCGGCCGGTTCATGTCGGGCTGCCGCGCGCCGGGCCGCCTGGGGCGGCCCCTGCGCCTGGTGAGCGCCTCGCGCTCGGCGTCGTCGGCGTCGTGGGTCTCGGGGGCGCGCGAGCGTCCGCCGGGGCGCCCCGTGATCCCCTCGCGCCACTGCTCGTCGTAGCGGTCGTCGTCCTCGCCGAGCGCGTCCTCGTCGAAGTCGGCCTGGACGATGCCGAGTTTCTGGCCGAGCAGCCGCAGCCGCTGCGGAATCGCGTTGACCGGGGTCGCGGTGACGACCAGCAGTCCGAAGATCGTGAGCAGCACCAGGAGCGGTACCGCCAGGACGTCACCCATGGTGTACGTCAGCGGGGTGGAGGCCCCCCAGCCGATGAGCCCTCCGGCGTCCCTTATGGCCTGCATGCCGTCGCCGCGCGCGGGCGATCCGCAGGCGATGTGCACCTGCCCGAGCACACCGATCACGAGCGCCGACAGACCGATCACGATCCGGCCGTTCGCCTCGGGCTGCTCGGGGTGCCGGATGAGCCGCGCCGCGATCACGGCGAGGAGTATCGGGACGAGGAGGTCGAGACGACCGAAGGCGCCGGTGACCAGCATCTCGACGAGGTCGCCGACGGGACCGCGCAGATTGGACCACGTGCCCGCCGCCACGATCAGCCCGAGGCCGATCAGCAGGAGCGCGACCCCGTCCTTGCGGTGCGCCGGGTCGAGCCCCTTGGCGCCGCGCCCTATCCCGCGGAAGGTGGCTCCGACGGCATGGGCGATGCCCAGCCACAGGGCGCGTACGAGTCGGTACACGCCCGCGGTCGGGTTGGGCGCCGGCGCCGGTGCGGGCTTCTTCGCGGGGGCCCTCTTGGCGGGCGCCTTGGCGGCGGCTGCCTTTTTCGCGGGGGCCTTCTTCGCCGGAGCCTTCGTCGGAGCGACCGCCTTCTTCGCGGGCGGCTTCTTGGCTGCGGACTGACGTGAGGCCATGTGTGTGAGGTTACCGGTGGAGACGACAGCGGCACGTGTGCCTCCCCCAAGTTCTCGACTTCGCTCGAACAGGGGGGGAATTCCGGCTTCACCCGATCGTGTCAGCCTGGCCGGAAACGGAACTGACGCTTCCTCACGGCCTCACGCGGCCCACGGAACGCTTCCTGGCGGGCCTTCAGCCCTGGGACGGCACCGAGGCCGCGCCGCTCCCCGTGCCCGGCTCCAGCGCGTCCAGCGCCCTGCGCAGTCCGGTGAGTTTGCGCTCCAGATGGGCCGCGGTCGCCACGGCCGCGGCGTCCGCGGAGTCGTCGTCGAGCTGCTTGGACAGCGCCTCGGCCTGCTCCTCGACGGCCGCGAGCCGCGCGGAGAGTTCGGCGAGCAGTCCTGCGGGCTCCTTGGCCTCGCCGAGCGCCGCCTTGCCACCGCCCTCCAGCTGGAGGCGCAACAGGGCCGCCTGCTCCCGGAGCTGGCAGTTCTTCATGTAGAGCTCGACGAACACCGAGACCTTCGCGCGCAGCACCCACGGGTCGAAGGGCTTGGAGATGTAGTCCACCGCGCCGGCCGCGTACCCCCGGAAGGTGTGGTGCGGGCCGTGGTTGATGGCGGTCAGGAAGATGATCGGGATGTCCCGGGTCCGCTCCCGACGCTTGATGTGCGCGGCGGTCTCGAATCCGTCCATGCCCGGCATCTGAACGTCCAGCAGAATGACCGCGAAGTCGTCCGTGAGCAGCGCCTTGAGCGCTTCCTCCCCGGACGATGCCCGTACCAGTGTCTGATCGAGCGCGGAGAGGATCGCCTCCAGCGCCAACAGATTCTCCGGCCGGTCATCGACCAGGAGGATCTTGGCCTTCTGCACCATGGCCCGCCCTCCTCGCCCCGGCATGGGGCCTCCCCTGTCCGTAGGACTTGGGGAAGCGCCGGGCGCCGCCCCTGGGGACGACTCCCTTGCGCCGCCCGTCCTTGTGCCGGTCATGCTAGCCGCACCCCGCCCGTCGCCACACCCTGTCACCGTGATGTCACTGTGCACGTAGCAGAAACGCGGCAGGGGACCAGAAGGTTCCCCGTATCCCGTGCTTCTACACGGCTTCGGGCACAGTCAGTCATCCGACACGGGGCCGACCGGAACGGCCGTGGCGCACGGTGTCCCGATGCCCGGCACACCGTGACGGCCCGCGTCACTCCCCGAGTGTGTCACTCCTGACGCATCCACTGCGCCATCACCGAGAGCAGATGATCGGGATCGACCGGCTTGGTCACATAGTCGGAGGCACCCGACTCGATCGCCTTCTCCCGGTCGCCCTTCATGGCCTTCGCCGTGAGCGCGATGATCGGCAGCCCCGCGAACTGCGGCATCCGCCGGATCGCCGTGGTCGTGGCATAGCCGTCCATCTCGGGCATCATGATGTCCATCAGAACGACCGTCACATCGTCGTGCTGCTCCAGGACCTCGATGCCCTCGCGGCCGTTCTCCGCGTACAGCACCGAGAGCCCGTGCTGCTCCAGGACGCTGGTCAGCGCGAAGACGTTGCGGATGTCGTCGTCGACGATCAGGACCTTCTCGCCCTCGAAGCGGATGCCCCGGCCCTGCTGCGTTCCCGCGTCCTGCTGCCCGGCGGCCGCCCACGGCTCCTGAGCGGCGCCCGCACCGCCCTCCTGCTGCCCGGCCGCGTCCGCGTGCTGCTCGGCCGTGGGCAGTGCCCTGCGGCGCCTCCTGAACAGCGCGGCGGGCCCGTTCTGGGCGTCCTGATACGACTTCACCTCGGCCGGCATGCCGATGCTGCGCAGTTCGGCCTCGGAGGCCAGCAGCTCCCCCGCCTCCATCGTCGGCGCGAGCTGCCCGTACCCCTGCGGCGGCAGTTCGCTCGGGTGCAGCGGCAGGTACAGCGTGAAGGTGGAACCGCGTCCCGGCTCGCTCTGGGCGTAGATCTCGCCGCCCAGCAGCCGCGCGATCTCCCGCGAGATGGACAGCCCCAGACCCGTACCGCCGTACTTGCGGCTGGTCGTGCCGTCCGCCTGCTTGAACGCCTCGAAGATCACCCGCATCTTGCTCGCCGCGATCCCGATCCCGGTGTCGGTCACCGAGAACGCGATCAGGTCGGCGTCCGCGTCCCGCAGCGAACCCGACTCCAGGAGCTGCTCACGGATCGCCACCGGCACATCCGCCCCGGCGGGCCTGATCACCAGCTCGACCGCACCGGAGTCGGTGAACTTCACCGCGTTGGACAGCAGGTTGCGCAGCACCTGGAGCAGCCGCTGCTCGTCGGTGTGCAGCGTGGCGGGCAGTTCCGGCGAGACCCGCACGGAGAAGTCGAGCCCCTTCTCCGCGGTCAGCGGACGGAACGTCGCCTCCACGTAGTCGACGAGCTGGACGAGCGCGATGCGGGTCGGCGACACGTCCATCTTGCCCGCCTCGACCTTCGACAGGTCGAGGATGTCGTTGATCAGCTGGAGCAGGTCGGAACCCGCGCCGTGGATCGTCTCGGCGAACTCGACCTGCTTCGGCGTGAGGTTCGTGTCCGCGTTGTCGGCGAGCAGCTTGGCCAGGATCAGCAGCGAGTTGAGCGGGGTGCGCAGCTCGTGCGACATGTTCGCCAGGAACTCGCTCTTGTAGCGCATGGAGACCGCGAGCTGCTCGGCGCGCTCCTCCAGGACCTGCCGGGCCTCCTCGATCTCGGTGTTCTTGACCTCGATGTCGCGGTTCTGCTGGGCCAGCAGCTCGGCCTTGTCCTCCAGCTCCGCGTTGGAGTCCTGGAGCGCCTTCTGCCGGTTCTCCAACTCAGCCGAACGCTCCCGCAGTTGCTCGGTGAGCTCCTGCGACTGCCGCAGCAGCACCTCGGTCTTGGTGTTGACCGAGATGGTGTTGACGCTTGTCGCGATCATCTCCGCGATCTGGTTCAGGAAGTCCCTCTGGATCTGCGTGAACGGTGTGAACGACGCCAGCTCGATCACACCGAGGACGGTCCCCTCGAAGAGCACCGGGAGCACGATGACCTGGGCCGGAGGTGCCTCGCCGAGTCCGGAGGAGATCTTCAGATAGCCGCTCGGCGCGTTCTCCACCAGGATCGTGCGCTTCTCCTGCGCGGCCGTCCCGATCAGCGCCTCACCCGGCCGGAACGAGGTGGGCATGGAACCCATCGAGTAGCCGTACGAGCCGAGCATGCGCAGCTCGTACGCCTCGTCGTCCTCCGTGGCCGCGTCCTTGCCGTCGACCAGCGGCATCGAGAGGAAGAACGCGCCGTGCTGGGCCGAGACCACCGGCGTCAGCTCGCTCATGATCAGCGAGGCCACGTCGTCGAGATCGCGCCGGCCCTGCATCAGGGCGGAGATCCGCGCGAGGTTGCCCTTCAGCCAGTCCTGCTCCTTGTTGGCGATGGTGGTGTCGCGCAGGTTGGCGATCATCTTGTTGATGTAGTCCTGGAGCTCCTGGATCTCGCCGGAGGCGTCCACGTCGATCTTCAGGTTCAGGTCACCGCGGGTCACCGCGGTCGCCACGCGCGCGATGGCACGCACCTGCCGGGTCAGGTTCCCGGCCATCTCGTTCACCGACTCGGTGAGGTCGCGCCAGGTCCCGTCGACGTCCCGGACACGCGCCTGACCGCCCAACTGCCCCTCGGTGCCCACCTCCCGGGCGACTCGGGTGACCTCCTCGGCGAAGGACGACAGCTGGTCGACCATCGTGTTGATGGTGGTCTTCAGCTCCAGGATCTCGCCGCGCGCGTCGATGTCGATCTTCTTGGTGAGATCACCCTTGGCGATGGCCGTGGTGACCATCGCGATGTTGCGCACCTGGCCGGTCAGGTTGGACGCCATCCCGTTCACCGACTCGGTGAGGTCCTTCCACGTGCCCGCGACTCCGGGGACGTGCGCCTGACCGCCGAGGATGCCGTCCGTACCCACCTCGCGGGCCACCTTGGTGACCTGCTCGGCGAACGAACTCAGCGTCTTCACCATGGTGTTGAAGGTGTCGGCGAGCTGCGCGACCTCACCGCTCGCCTTGATCGTCACCGTCCGGGTCAGGTCGCCGTTGGCGACCGCCGCCGCCACCTGCGAGATGTTCCGCACCTGCATGGTCAGGTTGTAGGCCATCAGGTTGACGTTGTCGCTCAGGTCCTTCCAGATGCCCGTGACCCCCGGCACCCGCGCCTGACCGCCCAACTGGCCCTCAGTGCCCACCTCACGGGCCACCCGGGTCACCTGCTCGGCGAACGACGACAGCTGGTCGACCATCGTGTTGACCGTGGTGACCAGTTCGAGGATCTCGCCCCTGGCGTCGACGGTGATCTTCTTCGACAGGTCTCCCATGGCCACCGCGGTCGTGACCTCGGCGATGTTGCGCACCTGGATGGTGAGGTTGTTGGCCATGAAGTTCACGGACTGGGTGAGGTCCTTCCAGGTGCCCGAGACACCCTGCACCTCGGCCTGCCCGCCGAGGATGCCCTCGGTGCCCACCTCGCGGGCCACCCGCGTCACCTGCTCCGCGAAGTTCGACAGCTGGTCGACCATCGTGTTCAGGGTGTTCTTCAGCTCCAGGATCTCGCCGCGCGCGTCCACGTCGATCTTCTGCGACAGATCACCCCGGGCCACCGCCGTCGCCACCTGCGCGATGTTGCGCACCTGAGCGGTGAGGTTGCCGGCCATGCCGTTCACCGAGTCGGTCAGGTCGCGCCACACACCGGCCACGCCGGGCACCTGCGCCTGCCCGCCGAGCCGGCCCTCCGTACCCACGTCACGGGCCACCCGGGTCACCTGGTCCGCGAACGCGGAGAGCTGGTCGACCATCGTGTTGATGGTGTTCTTCAGCTCCAGGATCTCGCCGCGCGCGTCCACGTCGATCTTCTGCGACAGATCACCGCGGGCCACCGCCGTGGTCACCTGGGCGATCTGCCGTACCTGCGACGTCAGGTTCCCCGCCATGAAGTTGACGGAGTCCGTGAGTTCCTTCCAGGTGCCGGACACGCCGTCCACCCGGGCCTGTCCGCCGAGGCGGCCCTCCGTGCCCACGTCACGGGCCATCCGCGTCACCTGGTCGGCGAAGCTCGACAGCTGGTCCACCATGGTGTTCACGGTGACCTTCAGCTCCAGCATCTCGCCGGCGACCTCGACGGTGACCTTCTGCGACAGATCACCGTTCGCGACCGCCGTGGTCACCTGGGCGATGTTGCGCACCTGACCGGTCAGGTTCTGGAACGCCGTGTTGACGGAGTCCGTCAGGTCCTTCCACGTTCCGGCCACCCCCGGAACCTGGGCCTGGCCGCCCAGTTCACCCTCGACGCCGACCTCGCGCGCCACCCGCGTGACCTCGACACCGAACGACGACAGCTGGTCGACCATCGTGTTGACGGTGTTCTTCAGCTCCAGCATCTCGCCCGCGACCTGGACGCTGACCTTCTGCGACAGATCACCGTTGGCCACGGCGGTCGTGACGGCGGCGATGTCACGCACCTGAGTGGTGAGGTTCCGGAAGACCGTGTTGACGGAGTCCGTCAGGTCCTTCCACGTTCCCGCCGCCCCCGGCACGTTCGCCTGACCGCCGAGCCGGCCCTCGCCGCCGACCTCGTTGGCGACACGCGTGACCTCGTCGGCGAACGTCCGCAGCGTCTCGGTCATCTGGTTGATCGTCTCGGCGAGCTGCGCGACCTCACCGCGCGCCGAGACGGTCACCTTCTGCGACAGGTCACCGCTCGCGACCGCCGTGGTCACCTGCGCGATCCCGCGCACCTGGGCCGTCAGGTTGCCGGCCATGAGGTTCACCGAGTCGGTGAGGTCCTTCCACACACCGGCCACACCGGGCACCTGGGCCTGACCGCCCAGCTCACCCTCCGTGCCCACCTCGCGCGCGACGCGTGTCACCTCGGAGGAGAACGAGGACAGCTGGTCGACCATCGTGTTGACGGTGTTCTTCAGCTCCAGCATCTCGCCGGCCACATGAACGGTGACCTTCCGCGACAGATCACCCTTGGCGACCGCCGTCGTCACGAGAGCGATGTCACGCACCTGAGCGGTGAGCCTGTACGCCATCGTGTTGACCGAGTCCGTCAGGTCCTTCCACGAACCGGACATACCTCGCACCCGGGCCTGACCGCCCAGCTTGCCCTCGGTACCCACTTCACTGGCCACCCGCGTGACCTCGTCGGTGAACGTCGACAGCTGGTCCACCAGGTTGTTCACGGTCCGGCCGACCTTCAGGAACTCACCGCGCAGCGGATGCCCGTTCCCGTCCGCCGCCTGCGCGCGCAGATCCATGCGCGGCGACAGATCGCCCTCCGCGACGGCGGACAGCACCCGGCCGACCTCGGAGACGGGACGGACGAGATCGTCCACCAGCGCGTTCGACGCGTCGATCGCGGCCGCCCAGGCGCCCTCACCGGCGCCCGCCTCCAGCCGTTCCGTGAGCTTTCCCTCACGGCCCACCACCCGCCGTACCCGCGACAGCTCACCCGTCAGGTGCATGTTGCGGTCGGCGACCTCGTTGAAGACCGCGGAGATCTCGGACATGACGCCGTCACCGGAAACAGTGAGCCGCTTGCGGAAGTTGCCGTCCCGCATCGACACCAGGGCCGCCAGCAGCCTGTTCAGGTCCGCCGTGTCCACCTCGGTGGTGCCGGTGCGCGGTGCGCGCCCGCTCTTCAGGGACTGTCCGCCCTTCGCGCGCGTCCTACCGCCCCGCGTCGCTGCGCCAGACTCCACTGTGTCCCTCCCGCAAGGGTCGACCGATACTGCTCGGCGTACTCGGGTACTTCTTCTCGTGGTGCACGGGAGGCATCCGACCTGCCCGGACCTACTACCTGGAGCCTGCCCAGTGTTTCACCCCGGCCGAACCAGGCCATAACAGTTCGGCAGCTTCGCACATCGTCCGCACACACTCGGGACAGTCCTCCAGCCATGGCCGGAGGCAATCACACGCACCTGTCCGAACGGAAACACCGCACTCTTCAAGACGGAAACACCCGTGACCGGCATCCGCAGGGGCCTCGGAGGTAAGTAACCTTGCAAGCGGCTGTCCAGCCGTGCCGGTCCCGTCCGGCCTGGACGGTGGCACGAGCACGAGCGGGCAGGCATCGGAGGGGCACCGCACCATGACCACCGGACTGCATCCTGGAGGGACACCCCAGGATCCCCGGCCGACAGGGCACCACGCTCTGCCCACACAGGAGCGGGCAGGCCTCGGAACCCCGCATGCCGACGACCGGACAAGGAGTTCTGTGATCACCGCGCGCGCGGCCGCCAGTTTCGAACCCGTGGGACGCTCCGTCGCGACCGCCCGCTCGTTCGTCCGGGACACCCTCCAGGGCTGGGGCTTCGCCGACATCGTCGACGACGCCGTCGTACTGACCAGCGAACTGGTCACCAATGCCGTCGTGCACGCGGGCACCTCCGCCGACGTTCTGTGTCTGCGCAGCGACGACGGCGTACGCATCGAGGTGGCGGACCACTACCCAGAACGAGAGATCCCACTCCAGGCGACGGCCGTCAACATGGGCAGCCCCGACCGCGAGGGGGGCCGCGGCCTCCAGCTGTGCGCGGCCCTCGCCCGCCGCTGGGGTGTCGAGTACACACCCACCCAGAAGCAGGTCTGGTTCCAGCTCGACCTGCCCGAGCGCGCGATCGGCACCCGCACCGCCGGCCCCTCGCTCCCCGCCGACCTCCTCCCCCTGGCCGACGGCCGCGTCCGCGTGGCGGTCATCCAGATCGACCGCACCGGCGCGATCAACGCCTGGAACGAGGACGCCGAGGAACTCTTCGGATACGCGGCCGAGCAGGTCACCGGCAAACCGCTCACCGACCTCGCGGCCTGGCCGCACACCCCCGGCACCGGCACCGGCATCGTCGAGGCCCTGCAACTCTCGCGCTGGGAAGGCAGTTACGGCGTCCGCTGCGCCGACGGCCGGGTCACCCCCGTGTACGCCTCGCACCTGCGCGTCCGCGACACCGGCGGCGAGCCCTCCACCGTCTGCCTCCTGGTCCGCGACCACGAACGCGCCGTCCTCCAGACCCCGTTGCGCGGACCCGCCTCCGACTCGGGCTCCCACGCCGAGGGCCAGGCCACCGATCCGTTCGAGGTCTTCATCGGATCACCGGCCCCGGACGACCTCGACGGCCTCCTCCAGCGCACGGTGGAACGGGCCCGCGACATGCTCGACGGCGACTCCGCCTTCCTGCTCCTCGCCACCGACGACGAAACGGAGTTGGAGGTACGCGCCTCCACGGGCCTGCCCTCCGCGCGCCAGCGCTTCGCCCGCGTCCCCGTCGAGGCGGGCCCCGGCCGCTACGGCTCGGCCCGCATGCCCGCCGTCCACGAGGACCTGACGGTCGTCCCCGGCGCCGTCCCGCTCCTCGGCGGCACCGGCATGCGCTCGGTCGTCACCGTCCCGCTGAAGGTCGAGGGCCGCCTCACCGGCTCCCTCGGCGTCGCGGCCGAATCGCCCGGACGCTACTCCAACGAAGAGGCCCTGCGCCTCCAGTTCGCCGCCGACCGTATCGCCCTGGCGGTGGAATCGGCCCGCCTCGGCGAGCTGGAACGCCTGCGCCGCGGCTCACTGTCCTTCCTCGTCGAGGCCTCCGACCTGCTCGCCGGCACCCTGGACCGCGACCAGACCCTCGCCCTCATGGCGCAGATGACGGTCCCGACCCTGGCCACCTGGTGCGCCGTCTACACGATCGCCGACCAGGCCTCCGATCCGTACCTCTCGTACGTCCTGCACGAGGACGAGGAACTCATCGACGGCCTCAAGGCGTTGCTCTCGAAGATCGCCCCGCCGGACCCGGTGCCCACCCCGGGCGCCCGCGTCTGGGCGGCCCCGGCCGCGGCCGCCCACGACGCCGCCCTGCGGACCTCGATGCGCAGCCTGGGCCTCGGCGAGCACACCTCGGTGAGCTCCGGCATCGGCACGACACTGGCGACGGCCGCCGCGGTCGGCGGCGAGACCGTGGTCCTGCCCCTGGTCGCCCGCAACCGGGTCATCGGCATGCTGACCCTCGGCAAGCCCTCGGACGAGCATTTCCGCCAGGAGATCCTGGAGTTGGCCGAGGACCTCTCCCGGCGCGCCGCGCTCGCCCTGGACAACGCCCGTCTGTACTCGGAGCGCACGGCCATCAGCCAGTCCCTCCAGCGCAGCCTCCTGCCCCCGGAACTCCCCCAGATCGAGGGCGTCGAGGTTGAGGTCATCTACCGCGCGGCCGGCGAGGGCAACGAGGTCGGCGGCGACTTCTACGACCTCTTCCCGATCCGCGACGGCGCCTACGGCTTCGCCATCGGCGACGTCTGCGGTACGGGCCCGGAGGCGGCGGCGGTCACCGGCCTGGCCCGGCACGCACTGCGCCTGCTGGCCCGCGAGGGCTACGGCGGCCCCGCCGTCCTGGAGCGGCTGAACTCCGCGATCCTCGACGAGGGCGCCCGCAGCCGCTTCCTGACCCTCCTCTACGGCGAGTTGTGGCCCCAGGAGGACGGCAGCGCCGTCCTGAAGGTCGTCTGCGCCGGCCATCCGCTGCCGCTGCGCCTGCGCCAGGACGGCACGGTCGAGCCGGCCGCCGAACCGCAGCCGCTCCTCGGGGTCATGGAGGACCTGGAGCTGTACGAGCAGAGGGTCACGCTCGATCCGGGCGACGTCCTGCTGTGTGTCACGGACGGTGTCACCGAGCGCCGCGAGGGCACCCGCATGCTCGGTGACGACGGACTCGCCGATGTCCTCACGACATGCACGGGGCTGACGGCAGGCGCCGTCGCCGCGCGCATCATGCGTGCGGTCGAACGCTTCGCCTCCGACGCCCCGTCGGACGACATGGCGATCCTGGCGATGCGCGTCCCCGGCCTCCACAAGGACTGAGGCACGGCGACCTGTGCCCCCGGAATGCGTGTCCCGGGGGCACAGGTCGCACCGGCCGGTATACGCGAATGCTTTCCGACATGCGAAAGGCCCCCGCCCACAAGGGCGGAGGCCTTTTCTGTCTGAGCCCCCCAACGGAATCGAACCGTTGACCTTCTCCTTACCATGGAGACGCTCTGCCGACTGAGCTAGGGGGGCCTGTCGCTTTCGAGGTCTCCCTCGCGGCAACAAGAGAGATCATACCCTGAATTGGGCTGTGTTCCCAACCAGTCCGCCCCTGATCAGAAGGCAGGTTGCAGCAGTCCGCCGAGCGCGTTGCACACGGAGACGATCCGCTGCATATCGCGCTTCGTCAGCGTCCCGTCCACGGGCAGCGAAAGGGTCTCGTCGGCGGCCCGCTCGGTCTCGGGAAGCTGTACGTCGCGGCGGAACCCGGGCAGACGGTGCACGGGGGTCTTCACCGGGACCCGGCACTCGACTCCCCTGTCACGCACGGCCCTTGCGAAGGCGTCCCGATCCGGCCGCCCGTTGCCGGGCACCCGGACGACGTACTGCTGGTAGGTGTGTCCGTCGCCGCCGGCCGGCGTGTGGACGCCGCTGAGCCGGCTGTCGAGATAGGAGGCCCGCTCCCTGCGCTGCGCGATCTCGTCGTACGGCGCCTCGGACTCGCCCTGTTCGAGCACCAGCAGTTCATGGTGCCGGCCGAGCTCCCGCAGCCGCGCCATGTCGGCGGTGCGGCCGAAGCGGTGCACGACAACGAGCGCCGCCGTCCGGGGAGTTATGACCGCCTCGACCGCGAGGGGGTCCAGGCAGTACGTGACCGGGTCTATGTCGGCGAAGACGACGGTGGCGCCGGCCTCGGTGACGGCGTCGGCGACCTCGGCGTTCCCGAAGGCCGGTACGACGACCTCGTCACCGGCTCCGACGCCCGCGGCTCTGAGCATGGCAGCAGTACTCATGCTGCGGATCCTGGTCGCGCAACGTGAACTCGAAGTAAAGCAAAACAAAAAAGAGCTGGTCCCCGAACCGAAGTTCGGGGACCAGCTCTCTAAAATTTGTTCGGCGGCGTCCTACTCTCCCACAGGGTCCCCCCTGCAGTACCATCGGCGCTGTGAGGCTTAGCTTCCGGGTTCGGAATGTAACCGGGCGT